>SVQH01000004.1 GCA_015065425.1 Oscillospiraceae bacterium | reverse complement strand
ATTATGAAAAAATTCATCAGCATCGTTTTGGCTGCGGCAATTCTTCTCAGTGTTTTTTCACTGTCCGTTTTTGCCACAGAGAACACTTACACACCTGACTATGACAGGGATACCCCCGTTATAATCGTACACGGCATGAGCCAGAATGACACTTATGTGCTCGATGAAAACGGAGACAGGCAGCTTCAGGATGACGGAACATACATCACAGGCTGGCCGCTTGAGCTCAATGTCATGGGACTTGTAAAAGAAGCCTTAGGTCCTCTTCTTCTCTCGGCTTTTCTCAAAAAAGACATGGGTCTTACCGATGCCATGAAAAGAGGTGCTTATGAAGGTCTTCCTTACATCCATAAGGACAGTGAGGGCAATTACGAAGCTGATGTGGAAGTCCCCTGCTATGAATATCCCATGGGTGAAATGAGTGATGAACTTCTTCAGTATCACTATAAGCTTCTTCCCCTTGAAGGACTTCTTGATATTGTCGGCGGAGAAAGCGTATATTATTTCGGCTATGACTCCTTCGGTGATGTAAAGTATGAAACTGAAAAGCTTCATCATTACATTCATGACGTGGTACTTCCCGGGACCGGTGCAACACAGGTAAGCCTCTGCTTTATAAGTCTCGGCGGTACTATCGGCGTAAACTATCTCGACACATATCCCGAAGATTATTCCCTTATGAAAAAGGTGGAATTTGTCGTTCCCGCCATTGACGGCTCTGATATTATAGGCGACATTCTCACAGGTAATTTAAGTGTTATTTATGACGATGATGTGCTGTATGAACAGCTCCTTGTAACACTTCTCGGTGATTCTTACCTTTCATATCTTCTCAACATAGTTCTTCGTATACTTCCCTCATGGCTTCTTAAGGATGCCCTGGCTTCTCTTGCGGAAGGTGTAGTCGAGGCAGGTGTACGTTCCACAACACTTCTCTGGGCACTTTGTCCCACTGATTATTATGAAGAAGCAAGGGCAAAATGGCTTGAAACGGATGAATATACAGCCGTAAGAGAGCAGGTTGACGCCTTTATGAAGGCAAGGGAAGAATTCCCCGAAAACATCGCCGCACTTAAAGCTACGGGCTGTAAGGTATATGATATATGCTGCTACGGTACAGGTATGTTCCCTCTGTGCCGTGACTGGAACAAGACCAACGGCGACGGTATCGTTCATGCAACATCCGCTTCCATGGGTGCCGTATTTGCAGATATAGGAACGGAATTTTCCGAAGGCTATACCCCTGACGGAACATATTGTAACGACCCCTCACACAATCACATTTCCCCCGACAACACCGTTGATGCCACAGCAGGACTTCTTCCCTGCACAACGTGGTATGTAAAAAATCAGGCACATGAAAAGCTTCCCTTCAATGATGTTGTGCTTGAAATGGCATTTGATATCATGACCGACAACAATATGGAAAATGTATATTCAAATCCCGAAAAATATCCCCAGTTCAACGAAGGCAGACTTACAAATACGGTAAATGAATATCTTATTGCATGGGAAAAGGCTGACAAGACAAATATGAACCGTAAGCACATCCTTGCAGTGGAAAATGCAATAGCCGTAATTGAAACAAAGCTTGACGAAACAATAGTCGTAACAGACGAATGGAACCGTGATGTGGAAACTCTCAGAGTCGCTCTCGTAAATGCCCGTGTAATAGAAGACACCGCCCCCGGTGTTATAGAAAACATCTTCACCGACATGATGCGTACCATAAACCGCGGTATAAATTCCATGTACAAAAAGTTTTCATGTAAATAAAACAAAATATCAATAAAAATTATAGGGTGTTCGCTGTGTGGCGAACACCCCATTTAATTATGATTTGTTTTCTTCTAATATCTTTTCTGCTCTTTTAAGTGCACTGTCTATGTTTCTGCAGATGTTTTCTTCACCGATTTCCTTATACATTCCTGATTTTTTGAGTGTTTTCATTGGTTGCTCGTTTACATGGGAAAGAATGAGGGTTTTGTTCTGTTTTTTGCAGAGTTTTATTATGCTTTCAAAGCTGTGTATACCTGTGGCATCAATGGCGGGGACGCTTCTCATTCTTAAGATAAGCACATCTTTCTTTGCACTTTTTATAACATCGGCAATTTTTGCGGAAACTCCGAAGAATATGGGGCCTGTTATCTCAAATACCATTGCTCCCTCGGGAACTTTTCTGTGCTTGATATGTTCTTTGTCATCGTTTTCGGGGAATTCCTTCCAGCCGTAGGCATCGGTAACGTCGCTCATCCTCTTCATGAAAAGTACCGTTGCGAGGATTATTCCGACGATTATTGCAACGACCAGGTCAAATACCACCGTAAGTACAAATGTCACAATAAGCACAAGAGTGTCGCTCTTGGGTGCGTGTTTTACTATGGAGACGAATTCTCTCCATTCACTCATGTTATATGCCACAACGAAAAGTATTGCCGCAATGGTGGGCATGGGAATGAGTGAAGCGTAGGGCATGAGAACCAGAAGCACAAGAAGAAGCACTACTGCGTGTACCATACCTGCGACGGGGGTTCTGCCTCCGTTTTTAATGTTGGCGGCGGTTCTTGCAATGGCACCTGTTGCGGGGATTCCTCCGAAAAGTGCCGAAGCAATGTTACCTGCTCCCTGAGCGATAAGCTCCGTGTTGGAGTTGTGACGGCTTCCTGTCATGCCGTCTGCAACCACACAGGAGAGAAGGGATTCAACTGCAGCAAGAACGGCTATGGTGAATGCATCGGGAATTATGGCTTTTACCGTTTCAATCGAAAAAGAGGGAAGTGAAGGAACGGGCAGTGCAGATGAAATGGTGTAAAGAGAACCTATGGTGTTTACATTCATGTCAAATATCTTTACAAGTGCCGCAGAAATGACTATGGCAAATATTGACGGAGGTATTTTTTTAATAAATTTAGGGAATATGATAAGCACGGCAAGAGAAATGAGCCCTATTATCAGTGCCCGGGAATTGAAAGAACCGATACAGCTTATCACTTCCTTTACCTTTTCCACTGTTTCAATGGGAGAATTTACAAAAGTAAGTCCGAGAAAATCCTTTATCTGACCGACAACGAGAGTAATTGCAATACCCGTTGTAAAGCCTGTTGTTATGGTATAGGGAATGAATTTTATGAGACTTCCCAATTTGAACACACCCATGAGTATGAGGAAAATACCTGCAATAAGTGTGGCAAGAACAAGCCCGGAAAAACCGTTTTCTGCAACTATACCGGCAACAATAGTGGCAAAAGCCGCCGTAGGCCCTGCTATCTGTACATTTGAGCCGCCGAGAAAAGAAATAACGAAGCCTGCAACTATGGCTGTGTAAAGTCCCTGCTCGGGTGTGACTCCAGATGCGAGTGCAAGAGCTATGGACAAGGGCAGTGCAATTATTGCAACGATAAGTCCCGCTGTGATGTCCTTTACAAGCTGTGCCTTGCTGTAAGAGCTGAGACAAGAAAAAAGCTTCGGCTGAAAAGTCTTCATATAAAACCCTCTTTTCTTAATTTTATCCGAAAAGATTATATCCCCCCTGAAATCCCGTTTCAAGAAAAAAAATCCATTTTTATTTAATTCTATGTTTTATTGAAATTATACAAATAAATATCAATATTTTTATGCAATAAAACTATGCTGCCCGAGGGTAACAATATGTATATCACGGAAAAGTCTGATAAATCATGAATTACTTGCATTATCTCTGTTTTTAATGTATTATATAATCAGGAAAATTCTGAAAAGTACCAATTACGGAGGAAAAATAAATGAGAACTGTTACCAATATCAACAAAAACTGGGCTTTTTCACTTGATGCAAAGAATATCCCCGATTCTTTTCCGAAGGACTGGAAGGTGCTTGACCTTCCCTTTACATGGAACGGTGAGGACGGTCAGGACGGCGGTAATAACTATCTTCGCACAAAAGGATATTTTGCAAAGACACTTAGGAAGGAAGAGCTTGCCGTAAATGACATAGCCTACATCGAGTTTCAGGCTGTAAACTCCACTGCAGAGGTTTTCTTCAACGGTAAGAAGCTTACTACTCATCACGGCGGATATTCCTGCTTCAGAGTAAAAATTGACTCTTCCGACATAAAAGAAGAAAATCTTCTTGTTGTAACGGCAGACAACTCTCCCAACGATTTTGTTTATCCTCAGATGGCTGACTTTACGTTTTACGGCGGTATTTACAGGGATGTAAATATAATTTCCGTAAGCCGTGAGCATTTTGATCTTGATTATTACGGTACTCCCGGTATAAAAGTAACTCCCGAAAAGGACGGGGACAAGTGGGAAATCGAAGTTGAAGCCTTCTGCGAGGGTGAAGTAAGATTTTCAATTTTTGATGCAGAGGGTAAAAAAATTGCAGAAAAAACGGAAAAGGGCAAAAATCCCGAAGCGGAATTTGAATTCGACACTGTTCATCTCTGGGACGGTATAAAAGACCCCTATCTTTATACGGCTGAAGCAGTGCTTGTGGTTGACGGTGAAGAAAAGGACAGGGTAAGCACCCGTTTCGGTTGCCGTACATTCAATATAGACCCCGAAAAGGGCTTTTTCCTCAACGGCAGAAGCTATCCCTTAAGAGGTGTATCCCGTCATCAGGACAGACCCGGTATAGGTAACGCACTTCTCCCCGAGCACCACAGAGAGGATATTGACCTTATTCTTGAAGTGGGAGCAAACACCGTAAGACTTGCACATTATCAGCACTCTCAGGTGTTTTATGATTTGTGTGACGAAAAGGGACTTGTGCTCTGGGCAGAAATTCCCTACATATCGAAGCATCAGGCTAACGGCTTTGACAACACCGTATCTCAGATGACGGAGCTTGTCACACAGAATTACAATCATCCTGCAATTTTCGTCTGGGGACTTTCAAATGAAATTTCCATGGGCGGCTCAGCCGATGAAAGCCTTCTTAAAAACCACCATGCTCTCAATGATTTGTGTCATAAGATGGATAAGACGAGACCCACGGTAATTGCCGCTGTTACCATGGCGGAAATTGACAGTGAGTATGTTCATATTTCAGACGTACTTTCATATAATCATTATTTCGGCTGGTACGGCGGAACCACGGATATGAACGGTCCCTGGTTTGACGACTTCCATAAGAAATACCCCAAAAAGGCAATAGGTATAAGCGAATACGGCTGTGAAGCCCTTAATTGGCACACGTCGAATCCCACACAGGGGGACTATACCGAGGAATATCAGTCATATTACCATGAAGAACTCATAAAGCAGATCGCCGACAGACCGTATCTCTGGGCTACCCATGTGTGGAATATGTTCGACTTTGCCGCAGACGCCAGAAGCGAGGGCGGTGAGGACGGCATGAACCACAAGGGTCTTGTGACCTTCGACAGAAAATATAAGAAGGACTCCTTCTACGCATATAAAGCATGGCTTAATCCCGAAAAGATGGTGCATATCTGCTCAAAGAGATATGTTGACCGTGTGGAAGACAAGACTAAGGTAACGGTATATTCAAACTGTGACGAGGTGGAGCTTTTTGTCAACGGAAAATCTGTGGGCAAACAGAAAAAAGGTAAATATCCCTTCTTTTATTTTGAAGTTGAAAACAAGGGGGAAACAGTCCTTCAGGCAAAAGCCGGAGATATCACCGACGAAGCAAAAATAGTCAAGGTTGACACGCCCAATGAGGATTACATCCTCAAAGAAGAGGGTGCAGTAATAAACTGGTTTGAAATAGACACCCCTGCAGGATATCTCTCCATAAACGACCCCATAGGCGATATCTGGAAGACTATGAAGGGTAAAATAGTTCTTTTAGGCGTTGCAAAGGGACTTCTTAAGAAGATGAAGTCCAAGGACGGCGGCAATAAGGAGGTGGCAGGCTTCGATGCATCGGGCATGAAGATAAGCCCGAAGATGATAAACAAAAATACTATCGGTATGGTAAAGGGCTTTTCCATAAAGCGTGTGTGCATGATGGCAAAGAGCCTGTTTACAAAGGAAGAGCTGCTGTCACTCAATGCAAAGCTTAATAAGATAAAGAAAAAGTAATATGGAAATACTCTCACAGCTTAAAAGGTTTTGTCCTTCAGATGAAAAAGAGGCGAAGGATACCGAGCTTTTAATGTCCCTAATAAAAAAGGACCCCTCCTGTTTTTCACGGGAGAGGGAAGAGGGGCATGTTACCGCATCTGCATGGATAGTAAATCCCGAAAAAACACGGGTTTTGTTCTGTTATCATAAGCTATACGACTCATGGAGCTGGGTGGGCGGTCATGCAGACGGAGAAAAAGACCTTCGGGCAGTAGCCCTTAAGGAAGCAAAAGAGGAGACGGGAATTGAAAACTTCACCGTCTCCCGCGACATTCTCTCAGTGGAGCTTCTCCCCGTGAAGGGGCACATAAAAAAGGGAAAATATGTCCCCTCACACCTTCATTACAATGCAACATACCTTCTCGAAGCCTCCGAAAACGAGCCGTTAAAAATAAACCCCGATGAAAACACGGGGCTTATGTGGATTGATATAAAAGATATAGAAGAATATTCCACGGAAAAATGGATGTGTGAGAATGTGTACTCGAAAATAAGACGGAAACTAATAAATTATTGATATTCAGTAAGCAAAAAGACAGAAATAATAAAAATCACAACCGATTTCCCGAAATAAAAAACTGGGAAGACGGTTGTGTTTTTTTCTTATTCTGCTTCTATGAGCCAGTTTATCAAGTCGTATGATTTGATACCGTCATAGGATGAATCAAGTCCCGGTTGGAGTGAAAGAACTATTTTTTCATAATTGTCGTTTATCTTCATTAAGGGGGTAAGCTCTCTTTTTCTTACATCCTCGCTCATCATGGACTGAGTAACCTGAATATATATCCTTTTATCAGCTTTCTGTGCAATAAAATCTATCTCAAAATTATCTGCTTTTCCTATTGCAACATCATAGCCGCGGTGCAGCAGTTCAAAATAAACAACATTTTCAAGTGCATGACCGCTGTCTCGGTCACGGAAGCCTAAAAGATAATTGCGAAGACCGATATCCGTAATATAAAACTTTCCCAATGTCCTCAGATATTCCTTGCCTTTTATATCAAATCGTTTGATATCATAGAAGAAATATGATTCAAGTAAGGCATTCACATAAGACTGTACCGTATGTGCACTTGGTCTGCCTTTTCTGTTGCCCTTATCCAATAAGTCTTCATTGACAAGGGTATTTCCTATGGATGAAACGGAAATATTACTTCCGATATTATCTGCAAGAAAGAGAATGATTTTTTGAAGCAGTACAGGGTCGCTTATATGCTTTTGTCCTCTTCGTTGCTCTCTCTCAAGTATGTCACGGACAACAACGGTTGAATATATGCCGTCAAGAAGTACCAATGCTTTTTCCTGGTTTAGACCCACATCTGCAATGCCCGGCATACCGCCGAAACGCATATATGCTTCAAAAACCTCGTAAAGCTCATAGCTGTCTCCGTTTTTATCATATACCTGAAGTTTTTTACCGCCGAGAAGATTATTGGATTCACGGATAAGAAAGCCGTGAAAATAAATAAACTCGCTGAATGACAGGGGAAGCATTTTGATTTCAATGCATCTGCCTGAAAGGTAAGTTGCATATTCGGAAGACAAAAGATAAGCATTTGAGCCCGTAATATAAATATCACAGTTAAAGTCAACACGGAAGGAATTTACCGTATCTTCCCAGTTTTTTATCCGCTGCAGCTCATCAAAAAAGAAATACATTCTTTTCCCCGGGATTATTTTATCTTTTACATAATTATAAAAATCATCTGCTGACATTTTCTTGAATTCGTAAGATTCAAAATTCATTTCTATAATCTGATTATCTTCAATACCTGTTTCTTTGAGATGCTCTGCCATCAGCTTCATAAGACTGGATTTTCCGCATCGGCGTATACCCGTAATTACCTTCACAGGCTCGGTATCTCTGAATGCAATAAGTTTGTTGAGATAAACATCTCTTTTTTTCAGTTTGTGAGTATCTATCAAAGCTCTGCACCTCCTTATTTGTTAACAGCATAGCACAAAAATCATAATTTAGTCAAGTTTTTGCATTCAAATGCAAAAAAAAGTAAATTGCAAAAGTTTTTGCAGCAAAAATGTTAAAAATTCTTAGTTTTCAGTATAACGGTAAAAAAATACAACCGCATCCTGTAGTTTTAACTAAAAGAAAGCGGTTGTGATATTGTTCTCTTAATTTAATAATTTAGCTTCCAGTTTTCTGTCTGTGCTCCTTCGAGGGTGCCGTAGCCGGTTATGCCCATGCCTGACAGCTCTGCGTAGGTGCTCATGTTAATGGTATAATTTACGCTTTCAATATATCCGTCACTGTTTATTACGGCATCAATTACCGAGCCTGTGTAGCTTATGTCTACACGGCTTATTGTTATTATGACGAAATTCATGTCAGAGGTGTCAAGATAGCCTACCGCACCTGAATTGTATTTCGGTATTTCGCCCATGGCTACGGTTTCGGGGACAAGGGTTATTCTGATTCTTGTCTTGCCGTTTTCGTTTGTTATTACAGCATTTTTTACCCCCTCTTCGGGCAGAGAGAAGGATGTTCTCTGCGGAAGAAGTACGGGAACGGACTCACCGTCTTTATTCGTGGCTTTTCCGTTTGAAAAATTAAGTGTCTGTGAACCTTCGCTTCCCACTAATTTTACAATGTTACTTGCAAGTAATTCCGTGAGCTGACCGCCGGGGTGAGCATCCTTAATGTCCGCATTGAAGGCTTCCGTCACAACGGCAGAGAGTGAACCCGTATAGTTTCTCGTCTTATTAAGTGCTTCCTCATACATGTCTAATATCTGCTTTTTGGTATAAGAAGAATAGTCAGGTGCAGTATTTTCCGAGGGCATTTCGGGTTCGGTTACAGGCTCTTCCGGAATTACTGCAGAGGGGATTTCCTGGACTGCGGGTGCCGTTGTTATTTCAGGTATAACAGTTGGTATGTCTTCGTAAGGTGCCGTGGTTTCCTGATATGTGTATGAATAATCGGTCTCGCCGTTCATTACTATTGTGGTTGTCGCCTCATCCGGGTTCTGAATTTTTCCGGGGTCGGGGATATTCAGGGAAAAACATGAGCTGAGCGTTAAAACTGCAGCAACACATATAAAAGCGGTAAATACTCTGATTTTTTTCATCTGTAACACTCCGTATATATAAAGAGAAATAGTTTATATTTATTTACTATTATAACTTATCTTACCGAAAAGTCAATGCTTTTGAAAAGTTGAATCAGACACCGTGTCGGCGAATTGACACCTGCAGTGTCCTGTGTTGCATATTCGTCATAAGAGAAATTTTAGTAAAACATATACATTTTCTATTGATTTTCAAACATTTATTTAGTAAAATGTTTACAATGCTCATAAAACGGCTAAATAAAAACAAAGGATTTGAAATTATGACTGAAAACAGATTCCGTGATGATCAGGCAAAAAACATGATGATTAAGGCTGACAATCTTAACTGCTATGAGTTTTTCCTTAAGGCAACCGAGATTTACGGCGATTATGATGCCTATCAGCACATGGACAAAAGAGGTAAGCGTTCTGAACTTATTGCAGAAATAGAGGCTCTTGCCGTTTATTTCAAGAAGGAACTCAAACTCAAAAGGGGAGATGCATACACCATTTTTACCCCCACAAATGTTGAAAGCATCGTTGCTTTCTATGCACTCAATAAAATCGGTGTAATCGTAAACTTCGTTCATCCCCTTCTTCCCGATGAAGTACTTTTTGAAACCATAAAAGAATCAGGCTCAAAGGGTATTATGGTATTGGGTCTTATAGGACTTAAGCAGCACAATGTTGAAGCTGTAAACAAAACGGGACTTCCCATTCTGCTGTGCCGCTGCTCGGATTATGCTTCCCCCGTTAAGAAAGCAGCCGCAGGTCTCGGTGAGGCACTTCTTGAAAAGATACTCAAATACAGAGATGCAACTCTTTATGAGGATGTAATCAAAAAATATATGGGCAGAACCGTTGAAGGCGAAAAGAATAACGGTGATGACATTGCCGTATTCCTGAACGGCGGCGGAACCACAGGCAAAAGTAAGACTATTAAGCTTACAAGTAAGGCTATAAACGAAAATGTTCACGCTCTCGGTTACATAGACCACATTATTGACCCCGGTGAAGAGGGTGAAATCATAATTCTTCCTTTCTTCCATGCCTTCGGTCTTGTTGTTGCAATGCACATGACTATGTGCAATGCCGCAAGAATTATCCCCATGATGCAGTTTGACGGAAAGCTTGTTGTAAAGCTTTACAAGAAAAACCGTATTTCGGGCATCGTCGGAATTCCCGCCATGTTCAAAAAGCTCTATCATACTCCCGGTTTTGACGGTCCCCACCTTTCAAATACCCGTATGATGTTTGCAGGCGGTGACGATTTGTCCCCCGCATTTTTGCAGGAATTCAACGATATGCTTGAAAAGAACGGTACATCCGCACGTCTTCGTCAGGGCTACGGACTTACTGAGGTAGGCTCCGTCTGCTGTGCAAATACAAACTGGACAAATAAAGACAACTCCATAGGTCTTCCCCTTGCAGGTGTAAGAATGCAGATATGGGACGATGACCACAAGGAAGTTCCCGACGGAACCGTGGGCGAAATTGTAATTGCAGGTCCCACCATCATGGAAGGTTATCTTACGGCTGACGGCCCCAAGGATGCAGGTCTTTATTATGACGAAGAGGGTACACCCTGGGTATGCTCGGGTGACCTCGGCTACAGAGATGAGGACGGTTTCTTCTTCTTCTCAGGAAGAAAGAAGAGAGTTATCATCATTTCAGGCTATAACGTATATCCCGTTGACATTGAAAATCTTATGGACACTCTTTCCTTTATCAAGGAATCCTGTGCCGTAAGAGGTATTTCGGCAGAGGGCAAGCCTATTGTAAAACTCTTTGTTTCACTTAAGGCAAAGGGCGACGAAGAGGACTACAGAAGACAGATTACGGAAGCCTGTGAAAAGAACCTTTCCAAGTTCTCCGTTCCCAGAGAAATCGAGTTTATGGATGAGCTTCCCCATACTCCCCTTGAGAAGGTTGACTTCATGGCTCTTGAAAAAATTGCTTGTAAGAAAAACTGAAAACAACGAAGTTCATCAAATATGTTGTTTTAGCACATAAAAATTTAAATAAAATAACTAAATTTCCCTATAAAGTTAATAATTTATTCATAAATATTAATACTGACCGTGATATAATTTATTTGTTAATTAATTTTTCGGAGGTTTTCTTATGATAGGTTTAGGCACATGGGTAACATCAGTCAATATGATGATATTCAAAGGAGATATCACTGTTGTTATTTCCGACAAGGACGGAGAATATGACATTGATTTTCAGCTTCCCGATAAGCTGAAGGATGTAAAAATCAGAACTTATGATATCGTTGAAAACGGTAACACTCTCAAAGGTAAGGGCGAGATAACCATGCTTCCCGGCAAAGAGCTTGAGGCAGAGGTTACTTTTGACGGTGATAAATTTACAGGTGTTCTCAGAATTCCGTTTATGAAGAGAACTATTGAGCTTAAGAACGGTCACAAAATATCAGACTGATAAATAAAGGGGATTTTAGTTATGAATACAGAGCCTTTTTCAAATATGATAGAATCCAAAAACTATAATTGTTATGAATTCTATCTTGCTGCAACGGAAAAGTACGGTGATTACAAACAGGCACAACACATGGATCAGATGGTAATGCGTTCAAAATTTATATGCGATACCGAAGCACTTGCCTGTTATTTCAAAAAAGACCTCGGTCTTAAAAGAGGGGATGTTTACTCAATTTTTGTTCCCTCGGATATTGAAAGCTTTACTGCGTTTTACGCACTTAACAAGCTCGGTGTAATTGTAAATTTCATTCATCCTCTGCTTCCCGATGAAGCACTTATTGAAACAGTTAAGGAATCAGGCTCAAAGGGTATCATGGTGCTTGGTCTTTTAGGACTCAAGCAGCACAATGTTGATGCTGTCAACAGTCTCGGTCTTCCCGTTCTTCTGTGCCGTTGTTCGGACTATGCTGCTCCCGCAAAGAAAAAAGCAGCCGCCATGGGTGAGGCACTTCTTGAAAAGATTCTCGGATATAAAAATGCCACTCTTTATGAAGAGGTTGTCAGAAAATATGAAGGAAGAACTGTTGAAGGCTGTGTAAATAACTGTGATGATATCGCTGTATACTTAAACGGCGGCGGTACCACAGGTAAGAGCAAGACCATAAAACTTACTAACAAAGCTATCAATGAAAATGTACATAAGCTGGGATATATCGACCACATAGAAGACCCCGGTGAAGAAGCAGAGATTATCATTCTTCCCTTCTTCCATGCCTTCGGTCTTGTCGTTGCAGGTCACATGGCACTTTGCAATGCCGGAAGAATCATCCCTCTTATGCAGTTCGACGCAAAGCTTGTACTGAAGCTTTATAAAAAGAATAAAGTCGTCGGTATCGGCGGTATTCCCAATATGTTCAAAAAGCTTTATAACACTCCCGGCTTTGACGGACCCCATCTTAAGGACACACGTATGATGTTCGTAGGCGGCGACGACCTTTCTCCTGCCTTCCTTGAAGCTTTCAACGGAATGCTTGAGAAAAACGGCACTTCTGCCCGTCTTCGTCAGGGTTACGGTCTTACGGAAGTCGGTTCCGTATGCTGCGTTAACACAAACTGGGTATATAAAGACGGTTCAATAGGTAAGCCCCTTGAGGGACTTCGTATGGAGATATGGGACGACGATCACAAGGAAGTTCCCGTAGGCGAAGTGGGTGAAATCTGTATTTCAGGCTCAACACTTATGGAAGGTTATCTCACCGAAGACGGTCCCAAGGATGCAGGTCTTTATTATGATGAAGAAGGCACTGCGTGGGTGCTTTCAGGCGACCTCGGTTATATGGATGAAGACGGCTTCTTCTATTTCTACGGAAGAAAGAAGAGAGTTATCATCATTTCAGGCTATAATGTATATCCCGTTGATATTGAAAATCTTATGGATACGCTTCCCTTTATCAAGGAATCCTGTGCCGTAAGAGGAACAACAGAAGACGGCAGACCCCTTGTAAGACTTTATGTTTCACTTAAAACAAAGGGCGATGAGGAAGAATATAAAAAGATAATCACCGATGCGTGTGCAAAGAACCTCAATCAGTTCTCAGTACCCAGAGAAATTATCTTCATGGACGAGCTTCCCCATACTCCCCTTGAAAAAGTTGACTTTATGAAACTTGAAAAAATGTAAATTAATTAATAAAGGAGTAATTATCATGGCAAAATATTCATTTGAAGAAACAACAATAGGCGAGCTTCTTGACAATCCCAAGACTGCGGAATTCCTCTTTGAAATGGTTCCCGAAGCAAAGGATCATCCCATGCTCGAAATCGGCAGACCCTTCACACTTGAACAGGCTATGCCCTTCATTGAAACAATAGCAGATTCCATGGGAATCACCAACACAGCAGAAAGAGTTGAAGAGTTCAAGCAGAAGCTTGCTGAACTCGACTGATAAGAAAAAGCAGCCGAAGGGGCTGTTGCAACTCCGTTTTTCGGATTTGCAACAGCCCCTTTCTCTTACCTGCAAGTGATATGCTGACTAATGTCAGCGTTATACTTTTTCTTAGTATTTATCCATTGAATCTACACTCAGTACGAAAACCGTTGCACCGCCGACTGTTACATCCTGAGCGAGTGCTCCCTCGGAAAGACCTCTGCCGAAGGATTCCGTGGTGTTTGAACGGTGAGTTCTTGTGCTTGAATACTTATTGATTATCTCCTTAAGTCTCGGTACGTCCTTGTCCTCGGTACCTATAAGGAAGGTGGTGTTTCCCACCATGAGAAAACCGCCTGTGGTGGAAAGCTTTGTGACTATGAAATTCTCTTTGGTGAGTGCAGATGCAACCACTGCACTGTCATCATTATTTACAATGGCAATAACAAGTTTCATGTTTTTGTCTCCTTTATCAAAGTTTCGGTATGAGCATCTTCTGACTTTCCTTGTCAAGAAGTCTGTAATCGGGTATTTCGTAACGGTTGTCGTTGGCATCCTTTATGAGAACTCTGCCGTCATAAAGGGGCTTTATGGATGCAATGTGATTTCTTATTTCAAAGGTGATAACACCCTTGTCGGTCTCGGCTGTCCACATCCATATCTTGAATTTTTCCGTCATGGAAATGAATTTAGTGATCCTCGGAATCATGTAATATTCTTCGAGTACCTTCTCTACAACGGCTTTTGAATCGGGGTCAAGATTTTCAATATTTCTTATAATGGCTGTCTGTTCGCCCTCTTCGTTGAGAAGAACAATATATTTGTTTGAACCCGAGCGGGGGAAAAGCCTGTGAAGCTCAAGCCCTTCTATCTTTTCTTTTGTGTGGAAAAACTCCACATCAACGAATATTCCGTCATTTTCCGTTATTCTGACTTCAGGCCCGTCTATATAATTTATCATGTTTTCCCCTCCTTATTCAAAATTTTCGGCTTCTTTCTGAGCCTTAAGCTGTTCGCCCATGGACTGAATCTGAATGAGCTTGTAATATTTACCCTTCAATGCCATAAGTTCATCCGGAGTGCCGAATTCTATAATTTCACCCTTGTCAACAACGACGATCTTGTTTGCGTTTCTGAGAGTCGACAGACGGTGTGCTATCATAAGTGTGGTTCTGCCTCTTATAAGCCTTTCAATGGCTTCCTGAATGAGATGCTCTGTTTCTGAGTCAACGGCAGCGGTAGCTTCGTCAAAAATGAGTATTGAGGGATTTTTCATGACTGCACGGGCAATGGATATTCTCTGCTTTTCACCGCCTGAAAGACCTATACCTCTTTCACCTAAAAGCGTGTCGTAAGCATCGGGCATACGGGAAATGAAGCCGTGTGCATTTGCAATGTCTGCGGCACGGAGTACCTGCTCTACATGAACGTTACCTGCACCGTAAGCTATGTTGTTGAATACCGTATCCTTGAACATCAGAGGCTCCTGCTGAACGAAGCCTATCTGATTTCTGTAGTATTCCATGTCAATGTCCTTGAGGTTCTGTCCGTCAATGAGTATTTCGCCTTCATATTCGTCATAATAACGCATTATAAGGTTTATAAGTGTGGATTTACCCGAGCCTGTAGTGCCGACGATACCTACAACGTCGCCCGGCTCAATTACGAGATTAATGTTGCTTAAAACCTTCTTTGAACGGTCAAAGGAGAAGTTGACGTTTCTGAATTCGATTTTACCGTCAATTTTTGCGGGAACCTTGCCCTTGCCGAAATTGTGCTCAGGCTCTGCATCAAGAATGTCGAGTATCTTTTCTGCAGAAGCAAGGGTGTTCTGATATGTATCATTGAAATTAGCAAAGAAGTTTATGGGATTGTAGAACATGCTTGCATAAGATATGAAGGAAACAAGAAGACCTATTGAGAAGGTCTCATCCCCCTGAATTACGAAAGTACCGCCCGAAAACCATATTATAAGTGAACCGCAGGTGACAAGGAAGGTCATGAAAGAGGGGAATATACTTGCAATTTTTGCAACCTGTTTTGATTCTCTCATCCATTCGTCACAATAGGAATCAAACTTATCCACGGCACTTTTTTCGTTGGTAAATGCCTTTACTATCCTGATACCGGGTATGGTATCAGCAAGAAGAGTTGAAATTGCGGAGCCTCTTCTCCACAGTCTCATATATCGGGGACCTATCTTCTTACCGAAGCGTCTTCCTATAAGTGCCACAAAGGGAATGGGCACAAGGGAGAAAAGAGTAAGCTTCCAGTTGAGTGCTATCATAATGACAAGAATTCCCACGAGGGTGAAGAACTGTACCACTGCTTCCTGAGAAATCTTCAGCACAAAGTTCTGTATTGCGGCGGCGTCCGAGGTGACACGGTTTATAACGGAGCCTGTGGAGGTCTTGTCGTAAAAGCTCATGGGAAGATACTGAGCCTTGGCATAAATATCCTTTTTGATGCCGATAACTATCCGGTCTCCCGTAACTCTCAGAAGATATGTTCTGAAAGCAGATACGGTGTATTGAAGAATATATACACCCAAAAGGGTCAGAATCATTTTATAGAGCATGGAAAGCTCGCCCGACGGGAGAACATCATCCACCATATAACCTGTTATGTAAGGCGGTACAAGTGACATGGCAGTTGTAAAAACCGACAGCAGCATACATACCACAAGTCCTTTTTTGTAAGGCATGGCATACTGCAGGAATTTTCCGAACATTTTTCCCTTGCCTTTGCAGTTGATGCAGTCAGCATCGGGAGATGAAAGCCGTCTTCCGCACTTGGGACAGAAGGAACGCTGTTTGAGAAAAGTGTTTTCCACGGCATAATAAAGCTCGTCGGAATATCCGTCCTTGATGATGCCGTTGATAAAATCGGCACCTGCATCGGCTATGTTCGCCGCTGCGAAGGAAAGACGCATGGCAACAATTCTCTTTCCGTTTTTCGGATAAAGGTCAAAGGTGGCATTGCCGTACATTCTTTTTACTTTTGCTTTTTCGAGAGTGTCATAAGCTATTTTTATATAACCCCCATCAAAACACTCGTCAAAGGCATAAATAGCGGTTTTTGTGAAGCACAAGGCACTGTCCCCGTAAGTTTTTTCAAAGGTCATGTCACCCGCAATCATAAATACGGGTTTTTCGTCTCTGAAAATTTCATCATACTTATCCTGAAACTTTTCGGGAAAAGGCTTGTTTGTCAGAATTTTCATTTTTTCGGTCACCTCAATTCTGTTTTCTTGAAAAACACCCTGTTTTTCACGCACATTATATTTTAATTGATTAATTAAGTCAAGATAAATTGCAATATATTTATAAATTACATATAATAATGGAACATATACGATTTTTTGAATGGCAGGTTTCATTCAAACATATTGACAAAAATACAGACGTATGATAAAATAATTAAAAATTTTTCAGAGAGGATATCTGCAAAGGTGGATAGTTCTGACGACGGCACAGGGAACCCTGCTAATACCGTAATTGATTTTATTGAAAATATTAAGGCATAACTCCCGTATTTTTACGAGGGTTGTGCTTTTTTGTGTTTATGGAGGCTAATAACAAATGAATATCTGGACCTCAATTATTTTACAGGTCATTCTTATCGCTCTTAATGCCGTATTTGCGGCGGCTGAAATTGCCATAATTTCTGTAAATGATGCAAAGCTTGCAGCCATGGCAGCTAAGGGTAACAAAAAAGCGGTGCGTCTTGCAAGACTTACAAGCACACCTGCAAAGTTTCTTGCTACCATTCAGGTTGCAATTACACTTTCGGGCTTTCTGGGTTCGGCTTTTGCTGCCGATAACTTCTCAGAGCCGCTGGTAGAGCTTTTCATAAAAATGGGTGTCCCCGAAACCGCAAGGGGAGTGCTCGACTCCGTAACGGTTGTTGTAATTACTCTCATTCTTTCATATTTTACCCTTGTTTTCGGTGAGCTTGTTCCCAAGAGGGTTGCCATGAAAAAGGCAGAGAGTCTTGCTCTCGGCATTTCGGGGCTCATAAGCTTAATTTCAAAGCTTTTTGCCCCTATAGTATGGTTTCTCACTCTTTCCACCAATGCCATGCTCAGACTTTTCGGAATTGACCCCAACGAGCATGAGGAGTCCGTGTCCGAGGAAGAAATAAGAATGATGGTGGATGCGGGCAGTGAAAAGGGCACCATAGACGAAGACGAAAAAGAGCTTATTCAGAATGTATTTGAATTTGATGATTTGTCTGCTGATGAAATTGCTACGCACAGAACGGATATTGACCTTTTGTGGATGGACGATACCGTTGATAAGTGGGAGGATACCATACATGAAAGCCGTCATACCTTCTTCCCCGTATGTAAGGATACCGTTGACAACATTGTGGGTGTTCTCAATGCCAAGGATTATTTCAGACTCAGGAACAAGAGCCTTGATAACATAATGAAAAACTGCGTAAGACCTGCCTTTTTCGTTCCCGAAACCGTAAAAGCCGACGTGCTTTTCAAAAATATGAAGCAGAAGAGAAATTATTTTGCGGTGGTGCTTGACGAATACGGCGGAATGACGGGTATAGTTACCATAACGGACATACTTGAAAGTATCGTAGGAGACTTTGACGAGGACACCATACAGTCCCCGGGAGAAGAACCCGAAATAATGAAGATCGACGAAAATACATGGAAGATAAGCGGTACTGCCGCAATAAATGAGGTTGAGGAAGAAATGGAAATTTCTCTCGACTGTGAAGAAGTGGACACCTTCGGAGGTTACGTGTTCACCATCCTCGGAATAGTTCCCGAAGACGGCGAGACACTTACCACTGAAACGGACACTCTCGAAATAAAAATAACCGAAGTAAAAGAACACAGAATTGAAAAAACCCTTGTAATCAGAAAAGAAAAAGCAAAAGAAGATGACAAGGAAGAAAAAGATAAACAGTAAAGCGTTAAAGCAAAACCGTGCCGACCCGAAAAGTCAGCACGGTTTTTGGTTTAATATAATTTACTGCAGTTTTAATATATAGGAAGTTGCTTGCAGTGTGGCAATTTGCTTATATCAAGAAACGCCGATTTCCCCAATACCCGGGGCAGAAGGGAGATAAACCGTAAAATTTTTTACAACTGAACCCTGACAGATCAAAGATCGATAAATTATGCTTTTCTTGCTTCAATAAACATATCAATGTCATTTACAATATATCTGTCTCCCGTTGTGTGTAATGATTCAAAGCAAGCAAAAATGTATTCGGATATCTTATATTCCGTAAATAATTCCATTACTTGCCTGCCTGATAAATTTTTTGCTGTTTTATAGGTTTCAATGCAGTATACAAGAAATCTGCCTGCTTCACTCATTTTTTATGCCTCCTCGGGGAAATTTATTCTGTCTGTTGTTATTTCATCATTGTACATATTGAAAATGGTCAGGGGACTTAAATGCCAAATTTTTGTGCTTTCATCTTCCAAAAGAGAATAAACCCTTGAATTATAAAAATCCGCAGTTGCAGAGATTTCGTCTGTTTTATGGTTTTCGGCAATTAAATGAATTATATTCGGGATTATTATTCTGAGTAGGGCTTCAAATTTTTTCTGTTCCATTAAAATTGCTCCTTATCAAGCGTTCCCGTAAATTTAATGTATCTTAAAGCTTTTTCTGTGGAAAACACAAGCTGGTTATAAAGTTTTTTTATTCTCAGTACTTCCAGTGTCTGAGTCTTTGTAAGAACTCCTGCAGAGTAAAGTGCAAAGGTAGCATAAACGTCGTCATCAGCAACCGGACCGTAAATAATGTCATACTTTTTTCCGTTATAAATTCCCGCACGATTATCAGAAACGAAATCAAGCCATGCCTCATCAGGCTTTTCAAAAGTTAAAACTGAACAATCCACAAAAGCTTTTTCATCAAACTCATAAATATTGACTGTTTTTTTGGATATTGAAATAACATAAAAGCGGTTTTATTGTTTTCCTTTTTTCACTGCTGAAAGAATAAATTCACTTATACTATATTAAACATTATCTGAAAATGCAACAAGCTTGTTGTATCTGTATTTATTTTTTCTTTACACATATATTTTTCTATGCTAAACTGTAATAAATAATATATTGGGGGCGTTTATATGAAAGAAAAAACAGTTTCTCCCGAAAAGCTGAAAAAACAGCAGGAGAAAAGACTTAAGGAAATTGCAAAATGGGAAAAGGAAAAGGCAAGACCCAAAAAGAATTTTTATATAGTATATCTTGTCTTTATCATTGCACTTATTTATTCCGTGGATGAAATTGCATCTCAGATAAGACTTCTTATGCAGACGGAAATTGCAAATGACTTTTTCTCATCGGGCAACAGTACATTTATAAAAAATCTTGTTGAAGGCATAGCCATGCCTTTTACGGCTCTTGGACTTTTTTACCGTCCCTTCGCAGACAAATGGGGCAGAAAGCTCTTCCTCATTGTAAACACCATTGGCATGAGTATCGGTATGTTCATAATTTTCCTGTCGGGAAATGTTGTGCTCTATGTTATAGGTGTGTGCTTTATAATGTTTTTCATTCCCCACGATATGCACGTTGTTTACATTATGGAATCAGCACCGTCAAAAAGCCGTGCCATAATGTATTCATCCATAAAGTTTTTTGCAAACCTCTCTGTAATGCTCATTCCCCTTCTCAGAAGACTTCTTATGAATGATGCATCCGAGTGGAGAAAAATATTCCTCGTTCCTGCCATTGCAGGTCTTATAGTCTGCTTTGTTGCACTGCTTCTTGCAAGAGAAACGGATGCCTTCATTGAATCAAGACTCAGCTATCTCAGAAAGACTCCCGAAGAACTTGCCCTTATGGAAAAGGAAGAAAAGGAAAGCAACAAGCAGGGCGGTCTTATCACTGCACTTAAATTTGCCATGAGGCACAAACAGCTCAGATGGCTTTATATTGTATCCGCCTTCGCAAACATAGGCTTTGCCGCCAGTATAAACTATCAGGCTATAATGACCTTCGGCTATGCACAGAAGGAATGGGCAACAGGTATATTCCTGAATTTCGACGATGCCGTAAATTATGTCAGTACGGGTGCTGTCACAGAAGCAATATTCATGTTCCCCGTAGGTCTTGCTCTGGCTCAGCTTGTCATGGGCTTTATTGCCGACAAAAAGGGCAGAAAAGCCGCCGCAGTGACCACGGCTGCCAACTGTCTCATATTCTTCGTGCTGTTTTCTATGGGCTCCTTCTTCGGCTGGCTGCCTTATCTTACGGGATTTTTCTGCGGTGCAGCTATAGGCAGCTATTATTCCACCAATGACATAATAATCATGATGGTAGGCGAGTCTGCTCCCACGAATCTGCGTTCCTCGGCTTCCTCTGCTCAGTATATTGTAACTGCAGTGGGCTACGGTCTTTCCATGCTTCTCAATATGGTACTTACAAGCTCACCCGAAAACGGAAATCTTCTTCAGGCTCCCGTATGCTTCTGTCTTCTTGTGCCGGGCTTTATTGCGGCACTGTTCCTTCTTATAAAAAAGACCCACGACACCACAGGCATAGACCTCGATACCGTAACAGGTACTGAATGGGACTGAATTATTGAGGTGATATAATGAAACATCATACTTTTAATCCCCGTGTCCTTAAAAATCTTATAAAACAGCTTGACGGTTATGTTACCGAAGACAGTGTAAGTATTCCCGAATGGAATTCTTACACGGGTGTGCATGTGTCTCCCGGTGTAATTGAAAGGGACGATGCACCTGAATGTAAAATGTGTCTTTCCGACAGATGGAGTGCCACTCTTGATACCACAAGATATTTTGAAAACGAGTTCACCGTACCTTCTGTTCTTGCAGGAAGGAAGGTGTATCTCACTATAGACTTCGGCGGTGAAGCGATAGTCCGTATAAACGGAAAAATAATGGGTGCGGTAAGCTCCCGTGAGGCATCAGGCTGGGTACACAGAACGGATATCCTCTTTCATGACAAACTGAAGGAAGGGGAGAAGCTTTTCATTCAGATTGAAAATGCAGTGGATTCGGGCGGCTATTTTAACCACGCTTTCCCCGAGAAAAAGCCCATCACATACACTCTCAATGAAGCTTCCTTCCGTGTTATAAATGAAGCAGCAGAGGATATATACTATGACATTAACTGTGCATGGAATGTATATGAGGTGACAGAGGACGAGTATGTAAAGAAAAGAATTTACAACGCTGTTGACAATGCCATGCATAAGCTCGATTTCGATTTCGGAAAAGAAACTTTCTATAAGAGTATACCCGAGGCAAAAAGATGTCTTTGGGAGGAACTCGGTAGAATAAAATATGCCACTCCCGGGGAAGTTATTATCTGCGGTCACTCTCATCTTGATGTTGCGTGGCTTTGGACTGTAAAGGAAATACACCGTAAATGCGGAAGAACATTTTCAAACAACGTCTCTCTTATGAAAGAATATCCCGACTTTAAGTTCACTCAAAGTCAGGCTGCCGTTTATTCTTATCTTAAGGACTGCTATCCCGAGGTCTATGAAGATGTAAAGACCTTCGTAAAAAACGGTCAGTGGGAGATAACGGGCAACACCTGGGTAGAAGCCGATACGAATATAGCATCGGGCGAAAGCCTTATAAGACAGCTTTTGTACGGCAGGGAATTCTTTATGAAGGAATTCGGCATATCCTCTGATATTTACTGGCTTCCCGACTGCTTCGGCTTTACTGCTGCCCTTCCTCAGGTTATAAAAAAATCGGGTATGAAGTATTTTCTCACTTCAAAGCTGCAGTATAACGATACCAACGAGTTTCCCTTAAGTGTGTTCAGATGGCGTTCTCATTCGGGAGATGAAGTCATTTCCTATATGCAGAAGGTGCACTATGAGGGCGATGCAGATGCCGGTTATATAAAAAATACAAGAAAGACCAACCGTCAGAACGACCTTGTGGATGCATCCATGGGTATGTTCGGTTACGGTGACGGCGGAGGCGGCTGTACCTTCGACATGGTGGAGAAGGTCCGCCGTTTTCAGAAAATCCCCGGACTTCCCGAGGTGAAAATGGGTCAGGCAAAGGACTTTTTTGATGTTGTTGAAAAGGATGCAGACTCCCTTCCCGTATGGGACGGTGAGATGTACTATGAAAACCACAGAGGTACTTTTACAAGTCAGGCATTTGTCAAAAAGAACAACCGAAAAGGAGAGTTTAAGCTCAGAAATGCGGAAATGCTCTCACTTCTCTCAGGTATCTGCAATAAAGAAAAGCTTGAAAGGCTCTGGAAACTTCTTCTTACCAATCAGTTCCACGATATTCTCCCCGGCACTTCCATTGAAGAGGTTTTCGTAAATACAAGAGAAGAATATAAAATTATGAACGAGGGTACGGATGAGATAATAAACGAAGCTCTTATCCTTCTCAGTGAAAAAGCCGCAGTGGGCGAAAACTGTGCCGTGGTATGGAATTTCCTGCCTTACACACTGACTTCAGCGGTAAAATTACAGAGTTCTGTAAAATTTGGAAGTGTAACAGATATAAACGGCAAGGTTCTCCCCTCTTATATTTCGGGAGATACACCGGAATTTATCGCAGAAGATGTACCGCCCATGGGATATAAGGTTTTCCTTCTCAGTGAAAAAGAGGACAGGGGAGAAAATTCTCTCATTGCCGACAAAGCATATCTTGAAAACAAATATATCAGAGCCGATTTTGACGAAAACGGCAATCTCATATCCCTTGTAAACAAAAAGCTCGGGAAGAATATTCTTAAGGGCACTGCAAATCTTCTCTCCGTGTCCCACGACAAGCCTATACATGAAAGTGCATGGAATCTTGAAAATGATTACAAAATGAAAATGTGGTATCTCAACAAGGCTGACAGTGTCCGACTTGTTGAACATACCCCCGTAAAGGCTGTCATAAGAACGGTACACACCTTCAACAAGTCCGTCATAACTCAGGACATTACACTTGAAGCAGAGTCCGAAACTCTCATTTTTGACACAACCGTAGACTGGCATGAGAGAGAAAAGGTGCTGAAAGCCGAATTCCCCCTTGATATCCGTTCACGTTTTGCCACCTGTGAAATTGCTCACGGAGCACTTGAAAGACCCACTTATGCTAATAATTCCTACGAAAAAGCCATGTTCGAGGTCTGTGCACACAAATGGGCTGACCTCTCCCAGAGCGACATGGGTGTAAGCATAATAAACGACTGCAAGTACGGCTATGACATTGACAGGGATATTATGAGAATTACTCTCATGAGAGCTCCCATACTGCCCGATGCCACGGCTGATAAGGGCATATCCACCTTCCGTTACGGCATATATGCCCATGAAAACCGCTGGGACAGTGCCGACACGGTAAAGGAAGCCTTCAGAGAAAACATACCTCTTAAAGCCGTTTTCTGCGAAAAGGGAAGTTCTGCCGTAGGAGAGTTCTCCTTCATCACTCTTTCAGACGAAAAGGTTATGATTGATGCCGTCAAGGAAGCTCAGGACGAAAACGGCATAATTATAAGAGTGTACGAAACCTCAGCCCATTCGGGAGATGTAAAAATGACCCTGCCCGTAAAAATATCCGCACTTTACGAATGTAACATGATGGAAGAGGAAAATTCCCCCATGTCACACGAAGACAGTGCATTTAATTTCACGATAAAACCCTTCGAGGTAAAGACCTTCAGAATAATTTTTGAAAAATAACAGTAAATTTCCAAAGTTAGCTTCATCGCAATAATATCCGTGTAAATAACAGCCGGAAACAGGTAGAAATTACTTTTAAGTATCTGTTCATCGTTAATAAATGGGGTACATATAAACTTGAAGAGTGTGAATTTATGTCAAAAGAACTGATTTCAAATATCAAGGATTTTGCTGCAGTTATTTCAATAATAGAAAATGCCAGAGGACGAGCATTGAAGGCGGTCAATGCAGAACTTATCCGGATGTATTGGGAAGTAGGTGAGTATCTTTCAGAGCTTTGCATGGAATCTTCTTTTGGAGATAAGATAATTGATGAGGTTGCAAAATATATTGCCAATACTGCTCCGACAATAAAAGGTTTCAATCGTCGCGGATTATACAGGATGAAACAATTCTATGAAACATACCGGGATGACGAATTTGTGTCAGCACTGCTGACACAAATCAGTTGGACAAACCATCTTTTGATTATGTCGAAATCCGGGTCCAGGGAAGAACGGGATTTTTATGTGGCATTGGCAGCCAAAGAGCATTATTCATCTCGTGAACTTGAAAGACAACTCGACAGTGCTTATTACGAGCGGTATATGTTATCATCCGGAAAACAACCACCCGAATTAGTACCACAGAATGTTCGTAACAGTATTCTTGATACTTATGTATTGGAATTCCTTGATTTGCCCGAACA
Source organism: Oscillospiraceae bacterium (assembly GCA_015065425.1). GTDB lineage: Bacteria > Bacillota > Clostridia > Oscillospirales > Acutalibacteraceae > RUG806. The sequence goes on along the minus strand of SVQH01000004.1, from coordinate 91,903 downwards.
GTACTCCGGAACGAAATTTCAGAAAAGCAATAATTGAAAACTTAAAGAAATTTATTCTGGAATTCGGAAAAGACTTTACTTTTATCGGCGAAGAATACCGTGTGCAAGTTGGCGGACAGGATTTCTTTATTGATCTGCTGTTTTATAATCGTGCATTGTCTTGCCTTGTTCCCGTTGAATTAAAAATCGGCAAGTTTAAACCGGAGCATATCGGACAAATTAATTTCTATCTTGAAGCATTAGACAGAGATGTGAAAAAGCAAAATGAAAACCCAAGTGTCGGGTTGATTCTATGTGCAAGTAAGGATGATGCTGTTGTTGAATATGCTTTGAGCCGCAGTATATCTCCAACATTGGTTTCAGATTATACTTTGTGTCTGCCCGATAAAAGGATATTGAAAGATAAGCTGCAAGAATTGGCTGAGCTGGCATTGGGAGAAATCGAAGACAGTAATAATATTTTTTAACGTTAAAAAATTATTACCCCTGTAAATCCGAAAAATAACGAAAAATAATTTAAATATTTTTATTTTCCCTATTGACAAAGTGTTTTTCAGGTGTTATAATACCCCTTGCTTGAGAGGTAAAACTTTCATTCAGTCGGTGTCTATAACATTGAGGTTCCACCCGTTCCCATCCCGAACACGGTAGTTAAGCTCAATCGTGCCGAAAATACTTGGCGGGCAGCCGCCCGGGAAAATAGGTCGTCGCCGACACTTATAGCAATCTGCAAATAGCAGGTTGCTTTTTTCTTTTTGTCAGTGTATAATATTCGAGAATCTTTATGAAAATCAATGAGGCAAAATCATAATTTACCGATTAAATGCGAATACAAACATACCTGTCGAGGCAAATTCGCATATTAATTTTGATTTAATATAAAATTACGGGAGAGAATAAGATGCAGTACAGAGATTTCGGTAAAACAGGATGCAAGGTATCGGCACTGGGTTTTGGTGCCATGCGTATGCCCACTTTTGAAGCGGACGGTAAAAAGCATATTGACGAAGATAAGGCAATAGCACTTATCCGTAAAGCCATTGACATGGGCATAAACTATGTGGATACCGCTTTCTTTTATCATGACGGAGAGAGCGAAGGACTTGTGGGTAAGGCTCTGAAGGACGGCTACAGAGAAAAGACCTATGTGGCTACAAAGCTTCCCATGGGTGATGTAAAATGTCCCGAGGACTTTGACAGAATTCTTGATATTCAGCTTCAGAGACTGGATACAGATTACATAGATTTTTATCTTTTCCACGCTCTCAACCGTGACCACTGGAAAAAGGTACGGGATTTCGGACTTATTGAAAAAATGGAGAAGGCAAAAGCAGAAGGTAAGATACACCACATAGGCTTTTCCTTCCATGATGACCTTCACATATTTAAGGAGATAATAGATTCCTTCCCTTGCTGTGAATTTGCACAGATACAGTTCAATTATCTTGATACGGACTATCAGGCAGGTATGCAGGGTCTTTTATATGCCGCAGAAAAAGGACTCGGCATAGTCATAATGGAGCCTTTAAGAGGAGGTTTTCTTGCATCTCCCGATGAGTGCATAGCTGAAAACCTTCCCGAAAACAAAACACCTGTGGAAGCTGCACTTTCCTATGTATGGAGCATTCCCGAGGTATCCCTTCTTTTAAGCGGCATGAATAACATTCAACAGCTTGAATGTAATGCCTCACTCTGCGATAAGTACGGAGTAAACTGTCTCAGTGAAAAAGAGCTTGATTCCTTGTCTGAGGCTAAGAAGGCTTATGACAGAAAGGACTATATCAACTGCACAAAATGTCTTTACTGTAAAGACTGTCCCAAGGGTATCGCCATCCCCGAAATTTTTGCCGCCTTCAATCTCCTTGCAACGGGCGACAGAAGAACCGTAAAGGAAGCCATGCCTGACATTGATGACAGAGTAAGAGAATGCATCGATTGCGGTAAATGTGAGGAAAAATGTCCTCAGAACATAGAAATAAGAAAGATGTTCAGACGCATAAGAGATTTATTCTGAGTTGCGGACTGTTGCAGGTATCCACCTTCCGGTAAGCTTGTCCTTTTTTATGACGGGCGGTACCCTTCTTTTTGCGGCACTTTCAGCGGCTTCAATATCATAAGAAGCATTTGAAATGCGTTTGTCAGTTTTCTCCGGCAAGTCCTTATCGGTGGAATTATTTCCGTTTTCTTCCCGATCCCTCTTATTTTTGTTGTGCTTTATGTTATCCTCACTTGCCCACGAGATTATAGCTCCGTAGTGACTGCGGTATTTTTTTTCGGGGAAGTTTATAAGATATGAAGACAGTTTACTGATATAACTTCTGTAATCGCAGACATTCTTTTTCAGCTTTTCATATTCATCGGCTGTCATTCTGACATTGTGAAACTCTCCGAGATATAAAATATTTTTACCCGGCTGTAGGATATCGGGCTCTTGAATAACAGTGCTTTTTTCGCACTCTTCCGTTTTCGGGGGAGTGTGTTTTTCTTTTTCCGTATTTTCCGTATCTGTTGCAGCTTTTTCCTCATTTTTGTCATAAGTGAAAGCTGCATCGGTATATTCATTCTCATTTATCTCCGTTTTTGCAACATCTTTCTTTTTTCTTGCAGGTTTTTTAGGCTCCTGATTGATAACGGTGATGAGAGTGTGCTGCTTGTCCACATAATCTATTTCTATGTTCCCGTCACGTCTGAATCTGTCAAGAATGGTTCTGACTCCCCGTGCATCCGTATCCAAAAGCGATATCAACTCGTATTTTGTAAAAAGAGCTTGTCCTGCCTTTATCTCAATGCCGTTTTCCTCGGTTTCGGAAAATCTTGTATGCACGATAATTGTAAGCCATGCCTTCAGGAGCTTCGGATTTGTGTAATAAACCGAATTTATGATATTTCTTGAAATTTTAACGAATCCTTTCATAAGTACGCACCTCCGTAGCTTTCTGTTGGTATAGTATCAGAAATGTGTATATTTTTCGCCCATAAAACCACGGCTTTTGAAAAAATTTAGTTTTTCTTCCCAACAATTTATTTTGCGTGTGTGCGAAAGCTTTTTTCTCATTCTCTCCGTTCTGTATGTTCTTTCATTCTATTCATTCTATATATAATTGTATGTGATAAAGCGAGGACAGAGCGAGAAAATATGCTTATATTACATTTACACCGCCGATTGTCGGTTGCTGTGCGACGGGATGTTTTGTAAATGTAATCGTGAGGTGTTGATATATATGGCTTTTTACTTGCATTTACACCGCCGTGACATCGCTTTTATGTTACGTAACTTTTGTGTGTAAAAGGTGTTTTGCAGCGAGAACACCGCGAGGAATTTTCAGACCTTGAAAGAAAAAAACGAATATGATATAATTATTTTGTAACTGTAAGCAAGGGGCGGTGATGTTATGTCAGTAAAGTCAAACTGTGATATGTGCATGAATTATGAATACGATGAGGAATATGACTGTTACAGATGCTCGGTTGACCTTGATATGGATGAGGCTGAGCAGTTTATGACATATTCCTTCAGAAGCTGTCCTTATTACCGTCCCGGAGACGAATATACGATAGTCAGAAAACAAAACTGAGGTGTACGGATGAACTGTGATGTAGTTATAGTAGGTGCAGGCCCTTCAGGCATTTTTACTGCACTGGAGCTTTTAAGATGCAGCAGTAAGAAAAAAATTGTTATAGTAGAAAAAGGAAAGGCCATTGAAAAACGGCACTGTCCCAAGACAAAGACAAAGCAGTGCTTGGGATGTAAACCCAACTGTCACATTACAACGGGCTTTTCGGGTGCAGGTGCTTTTTCCGACGGAAAGCTTTCTCTGAGCTATGAGGTCGGCGGAGACCTTCCCTCGCTTATAGGTGAAATGAAGGCTCAGGAGCTCATAAATTATACAGACGGCATATATCTCGAATTCGGTGCAGATTCCCATGTTGAGGGTATAAATGCATCAGACGAAGTAAAAGAGATAAGAAAAAGAGCCATTCAGGCGGGACTTAAGCTTGTGGATTGTCCCATAAGACATCTCGGCACCGAAAAGGCACAGGAGCTTTATTATGCCATTGAACAGCACCTTCTTGAAAACGGTGTCGAAATTCTTTTTGATACCGAGTGCGAAAGCCTTATTCTTGACAAGGAAAACGGTGTTTGCGGCGGTGTCATTACCTCTGCAAAGGGAAACGCTCAGGAGATACACGCAGAAAAGACCATAATTGCAACGGGCAGAAGAGGTGCAGACTGGCTTGAAAAGCTCTGTGCCGAGTTCAATATTGCCCATCAGCCGGGCACCGTTGATATCGGTGTCAGGGTAGAAGTAAGAAATGAGGTCATGGAGACTGTAAATAAGGCTTTATATGAATCTAAGCTTATAGGCTATCCCCGTCCTTTCAAAAATAAGGTGCGTACCTTCTGTCAGAACCCGGGAGGTTTTGTAAGTCAGGAAAATTATGACAATGACCTTGCGGTTGTAAACGGTCATTCATATAAGGAGCTGAAATCCGACAACACCAATCTTGCAATTCTGTGTTCCCATAACTTCAGCACTCCCTTCAATCAGCCCATAGAATATGCTCAGAAGGTGGGCGAGCTTACGAATATGCTTGCAAACGGACACATACTCGTCCAGCGTTTCGGCGATATTCTTGACGGCAAACGCACATGGCCAAAGGAGCTTATGCAGGCGAACTTAAAGCCTTCCCTTCCCGATGCCGTGGCAGGGGACATAACTGCTGCCATGCCCTACAGAGCGATGACAAATATAATTAATTTCATTCAGGCAATGGATCATGTGGTGCCCGGATTTGCTTCTTATGAAACTCTTCTTTATTCCCCCGAACTGAAGTTCTACTCCAACAGGATAAAAATGGATGAAAATCTTGAAACAAACGTAAAAGGGCTTCATTGTCTGGGAGATTCATCGGGGTGGACAAGAGGGCTTATGATGGCATCCGTCATGGGCGTACTAATGGGCAGAATCTTATCCTCACAGTGGGAAAGCTGCTCATAATTTACATTTCTGTTCTGCCGTGGCAAAATAGTAATCTTTAGGGGATGATGTCCTTCCAAGGGTATTATCCCCTGCAAATGCACAAGGTAACTTTTTACACAAAATATGATTTATGTCATTGACAATAAAACGGCTTCGCCGTATGCCTACGGCGGAACGTTTTCGGATAGTCCATCGCCGAGAGAAGTTTACTTCCCGTTCGGCGGGATATAAAATCTTTTCTATAAAAAAATCCCGTCAAAGAGAATTTTTGTCTCTCTCTGACGGGTGATTTTTTTGTTTTATTCTTGTTTTATCAGCCGTTGCCGAACATTATGAGCATGAAGCCTGCGGCAACTGCTGAGCCTATAACACCTGCAACATTGGGGCCCATTGCGTGCATGAGAAGGAAGTTTGTGGGATTATACTTTCTTCCTTCGTTCTGGGCAACTCTTGCTGCCATGGGAACTGCGGATACGCCTGCGGCACCAATGAGGGGATTTATCTTACCCTTTGTTACTATGTAAAGGATTTTACCGATAAGAAGACCGCCGACCGTTGAGAAGGTAAATGCCACAAGTCCGAGAAGGACGATGAAAAGTGTCTGTGTTTTAAGGAAATCAACACCGTTTGCTGTTGCACCTACGCATACACCGAGAAGAATTGTAACAGAGTTCATAAGTGCGTTCTGTGCCGTGTCTGAAAGTCTGTCAGTAACACCGCACTCCTTGAAGAGATTACCCAGCATAAGCATACCTAAAAGAGGTGCTGCTGAAGGAAGGATGAATGCTACTACAATAAGAACGACTACGGGGAAGATTATCTTTTCAAGCTTTGACACTTTTCTCAGCTGTGTCATCTTGACTTCTCTTTCCTTTTTTGTGGTGAGAAGCTTCATGATGGGAGGCTGAATAATGGGGATAAGTGCCATGTACGAATATGCCGCAAGGGCTATGGGAGCCAATAAATGTGCGGCGAGTTTTGAAGCCGTAAAAATGGCTGTGGGGCCGTCTGCACCGCCGATGATGGCAATGGATGCGGCTTCCGTAGGCTCGAAGCCTAAAAGGATTGCAACAACGAAAGCGAAGTAAATACCGAGCTGTGCTGCCGCACCGAGTATAAGTGACACGGGATTTGAAAGCAGAGGACCGAAGTCTGTCATAGCTCCTACTCCCATAAAGATGAGACAGGGGAATACGCTGGACTTGACACCGACATAGAGAATTCTCAGAACACCTGAGTCAAACCAGTGTGCACCTTCAACTGCGGCAGCTCCCGACATATCGCCGAGAAGTCCGCCTGTGGTGTCAAGCATCATGTTGGCACCGGGAAGATTTGCAAGTATCATACCGAAGGCTATGGGAACGAGAAGCAGAGGCTCGAACTTCTTCCATATTGCAAGCACAAGGAAAATTCCTGCAACACAGAGCATTACGAGGTTCTGCCATTCAAGTGCGGCAAAGCCCGACATTTCCCATAAGCCCCCGAGAACTCCTGTTATAAGTTCCATTGGGCTTCCTCCTTATAATACAGCGAGAACAGCGTCTGTTTCAACAACTGCACCCTTGGATACAAGGACCTGCTTTACTGTGCCTGAAGCGGGAGCTACTATTTCATTTTCCATCTTCATTGCTTCGAGGATAAACATAACGTCGCCTTCCTTGACAGCCTGTCCTGCACTTACATTTACTGCAAGGATGTTTCCGGGCATGGGAGAAGTGACCTTTGTACCGTCAGCCGTGGGTGCTGCGGGTGCCGCGGGAGCGACGGGTGCGGCAGGAGCAGCAGGTGCTGCAGGAGCTACGGGAGCAGCAGAAGCCACGGGAGAGACGGAAGTAATGACTGCATCAGTCTTTGTAACATCTACTTCGTAATTTTTACCGTTGAGAGTAACTATATATTTCATATCTTAATCCTCCAGAAGTTTAATGGAATTGAATTTGAGACGGTTGAGGGGAATTCCGCTTTTTTTGCTGGTAACAGCCATGATAACTGCGGCTTCTTCTTCTGTTACGTTTATAAGCGTAACTGAGCCTGTTCCCTGATTGTCGGGAAGGGGAAAGCCTGTCTGTATTTTTGCTGCTGCAGGTACAGAAGTCTCTGCAATCTCCGCCTTTGCTTCTTTTTTCTTTGCGAGCATATCAAAAACTCTGCCCATAAGGAAAACGAAAATTGCAAGGAAGCCGAGAACAGCAAAAACTATGGCAAAACCGATAACTGAAATTGAAAGAGTGTCAAGGAAGGACATTTCGGTTGTTCCTCCCATTGAACCCCATACACCTGCCATGGCGGTTGCTTCTTCAGCAACGGCAGTTGTAATTTCTTCAAGTGCTGTGGTGATTTCGGGTGTCATTATTTATCCTCCTCACATAAAGTGATGTTATAAGAGAATGTACGCTTTTTGAGTTCGTCTCTTGCAGCGAAGAACTTTTCTGCAATCTGGGGGAAAGCGATGTAGGAAAGTACATCCTCGTCACAGGTAGCTGTTTCTCCCAGTTCCTTCTTTGTCTGTTCAAATGCAGGTTCAAGTGTGTCTGCAAAACGGCATTCCATGGGCTTTTCATCACCGAGAACAAGCTTCTTCAACTCGTCGCTTATTTCTCCGGGGGCTCTGCCGTATTCACCCTTTACATAGTTCTTTACTTCTTTTGAAATATTCTTATATCTTCCGTTCAGTACGTTTGACGTAGCCTGAACGCCTACCATCTGGCTCATGGGAGTAACAAGGGGAGGATAACCCATATCCTTTCTTACTCTGGGAGTCTCTTCGAGAACCTCCTGAAGCTTGTCCAGCTTGCCCTGAGCTGTAAGCTGTGCCACAAGGTTTGAAAGCATACCGCCGGGTATCTGATAACCGAGTGCATCCGTATCTGTTGCCATAACAACGGGATTGAGAAGTCCTTCTTTAAGACATGCTGCTCTGTAGGGCTTGAAGAAGTCGTTAATCTTCTTGAGAGCGGCTGTGTCAAGTCCCGTCTCATATCCGTACTGACGAAGAACATATTCCATCGTTTCCGTAGCAGGCTGAGCAGTACCGCCCGAGAAGCTGGAAATTGCCGTATCAATGACATCACAGCCGGCTTCTACAGCCTTGAGAAGTGTCATAAAGCCGAGACCTGTTGTTGAATGTGTGTGAAGAACAACGGGAAGAGCTACTGCTTCCTTAATGGCTTTTACGGTGTCGTAAGCCTCCTTGGGGCTCATGATACCTGCCATATCCTTGATGCAGATGGACTGTACGCCCATTGCCTTGAGGTCCTTTGCAGTCTTAACATAGCTTTCAAGGTCGTGAATGGGGCTTAATGTGTAGCAGATTGTGCCCTGAACCTCAGCACCGTTCTTAAGTGCCTCGTCAACTGCAACTTCAATGTTGCGAAGGTCGTTGAGTGCATCAAATATTCTTATAACATTAATGCCGTTTTCAACGCTTTTCTTAACGAACATTCTTACAACATCATCGGGATAATGCTTGTAACCTAAAAGATTCTGTCCTCTGAGGAGCATCTGAAGCTTTGTGTTGGGACAGGCTTTTCTTATTTTTCTGAGTCTCTCCCAGGGGTCTTCATTGAGATAACGAAGACACGAGTCAAATGTTGCACCGCCCCAGCATTCAAGTGAATAATATCCTGCTTTATCAAGGGTTTCAAGAATGGGTTCAAACTCGCTGAAAGGCATTCTTGTAGCGATAAGGGACTGGTTAGCATCTCTGAGAATGGTTTCCGTAAACTTAATTTTCATTTTCATACTCCTTATTTTGAAAAATCAAAACTCAAATCTTTACCACAGTACACTATATCACAAGAAAATAAAAAAGGCAAGAGTAAAAATCACAATTAACCGTGAAAAACGTTTTCCCCGTTAAGCTATGATTTGCTTGACTATTTGCTTTACTTTATTTATAATGTTATCGGTGATATTATGCTTTGTCAGAATTGTAAGAGAAATGATGCTTCTGCACATCTTAAAAGAATAATGGGCGGTGAGGCGGTTGAGATTCATCTTTGCCGTCAGTGTGCCTCGGCTCTCGGCGTCGGGGATGTTGTTGCGGGATTTTTTCCTTTCGGTGATTTTCCGTCCTTTTCTGCCGATGTCATTAAAATCAGCGAAAAGACTCTCCGCTGTGAGACCTGCGGTTTTTCTTTTGAAGATATTGCAAGAACGGGAATGCCCGGCTGTCCCGAATGTTACGGTGTGTTCTCAAAAAAGCTCCGTCCTCTTATAGGAAAAATACACGGCAGGGCAGTATTTGAAGGCAAAGCTCCGTTGACTCACAGAGAAGAAATGAGAAAAGAACAGGTAATAAATGCCCTTCGTGAAAAACTTGATGAAGCCATAATGCAGGAGAATTTTGAATTGGCTGCTGTTATCCGTGATGAGATAAAGGCACTTTCTCTTATGGAGGATTGAAATTATGTCAGATACACAAAAAGGAAATAATTCTGTATATACCGATGTCATTCTGTCCTCAAGAGTCCGTCTTGCAAGAAACATTTCAGGTGTGCCCTTTCCCGTAAGGCTTAATACTTTGCAGAAGCAAAAGATAAATCTCAGTATAGTAAATGCACTTTCCTCGTCTTCCTTCGGCTTCAGAGCTGTTGATATGAGCAGTATTTACCCTTATGAAGCCGTGTCCCTTGCTGAGAGACATCTCATTTCCCCGGGCTTTGCGTCAAACACCGCAGGAAAGGTGCTCGTTCTCTCAGAGGATGAAAGAATAAGCATAATGCTCGGTGACAGAGACCATATAAGAATACAGGGCTTTGCTGACGGTGCTTCCCCCATGGAGGCTTACCGCCTTGCTGCAGAAACCGATGAAATTATTGCTTCTCAGCTGAAATATGCTTTTGATGAAAAGCTCGGTTTTCTCAATCAGAACCCGAAAGATCTGGGGACGGGTATGGTTCCCTCCGTGATGATGCATCTTCCCGCTCTTTCAAGAACGGGCGAAATGGCAAAATTTTCCCTCACTGCAGGAAAGCTCGGGTTCAGAATAAGAGGTTCCTACGGTGACGGTGCTTCGTCAAAGGGCGATATTTTCAGAATCAGCAATTACATCACTATGGGACTTACGGAGGAGACTGCCATTGAAAACCTCAAATCACTGAGCCTTCAGCTGGCAACCAAGGAAAGAGCTGCAGCGGAGGAATTTGTAAAGGATATCACTGTGAAAGACAGAATAAACCGCAGTGCGGGACTTCTGAAAAATGCAGTGCTTCTGTCCTGTGATGAAATGATGGAGCTGCTCTCCTGGGTACGTCTCGGTTCTCTCTACGGAGTTCTCGACTGTGACCCCGACCTTATCAGCCGTCTTTTCGTAAGTATGCAGCCTGCCACAATAAATGTCCTCGCAGGCGGAAAACTCACCTCTTCAGGCAGAGACGAAATAAGAGCCGTGACAGTAAAACAGATATTCGGCGAATAAAAAACATAATAAAAGCATAAACTTAAAAGCAGGCACGAATAATGTGCCTGCTTTTCTGATTTCCAATCTATAATTCACCGGTGATGTTTTATGTATTTATTTTCAGGCTTTTCCGAAAAAGCTAACGGGGCACTTAACAATGCTGTCAACTGTGCTGAGGATATGGGACATACTTATGTGGGGAGTGAGCATATTCTTGCAGGGCTTCTCAAAGACCCCACCTGCGTGGCTTCGGTGCTTCTCAGTGCTCAGAAGATAAACTATGCTGCTTTTTATGATGTAATAAGGCTCAATATCGGAATAGGAGTTCCCACGGTGCTGTCCGAAAAGGATTTTACTCCGAGGGCAAAAAAAATCATATCCGATGCCGTCTTTCTTGCGGGAAATTCGGGGAATGTCCTTACGGGCACCGAGCATCTTCTCATGGCAATACTGCGTGAAAAGCAGTGCTTTGCAAACCGTGCTCTTGTGAAAATGGGGGTATCCGTTTCCCGGCTTTATAAATCTGATTCTGCCGGCAATTTTCAGGAAAAGAGCGATGCATCAAAACGCTTTTCCCGTTCTTCTTCAAGATTTCCGACCCTTGAAAAATACGGCAGAAACCTGAGTGCTGCCGCTGCCTGCGGTAAACTTGACCCCGTCACGGGTAGAGACAAGGAAATTGACAGAGTAATAAAAATACTCTGCCGCAAAACCAAAAATAACCCCTGTCTTATCGGGGAGCCCGGTGTGGGAAAAACAGCCGTTGCAGAGGGACTTGCCATAAGAACGGCTCAGGGAAAAGTCCCCGAAAGGCTTAAAAATGCCGAAATTTTTTCCCTTGACCTCACCTCTATGGTTGCCGGTGCGAAATACAGGGGAGACTTTGAAGAGCGTATAAAAAATGCCGTAAATGAAGCTGTGTCGGACGGTAATGTGATACTGTTTATTGATGAAATCCACAATCTCATGGGGGCAGGCTCTGCCGAGGGTGCCGTTGATGCCGCAAATATACTTAAACCCGTCCTTTCAAGAGGAGAAATAAAGCTTATAGGTGCCACTACCGCCGAAGAATACAGGAAAAATATCGAAAAGGATGCAGCCCTTGAACGCCGTTTTCAGACAGTTCCCGTGGATGAGCCAACAAGGGATGAGACTGTTTCCATCCTTAAAAGCATCAGGGAAGCTTATGAAAATTTCCATCAGGTCAGAATACCTGATGAGACTTTGTTTTCTGCCGTTGATATGTCTTTAAGATATATTCATGACAGATTTCTGCCCGATAAGGCAATAGATTTGCTTGACGAAGCCGCCGCAGGGGTGAATATAAGTGAAAATACTCTCTTTACGGAGAATTCGGCACTTGAAAAAAAGCTCGGCGAGATATCTCTGAGAAAAACTCAGGCTGTAAATTCAGGTCAGCTGGAAGAGGCGGCACGCCTTCGTGAAGAGGAGAAAAAAACAGCCGCCGAAATTGCAGAGCTTCGATGTGATGACATGGAAAATAACAGGGAGCTGCCCGAGGTAAAGCCCTCTCACATTGCGGAATGTGTCTCTCTGTGGACGGGTATTCCCGTGGGACGGCTCTGCGAAAATGACCGTGAAAGACTTCTCCTTCTTGAAGAGAGACTGAACCGTGTCATAATCGGTCAGACCCATGCCGTAAAAAGTGTTTCTCAGGCTGTAAGAAGGGGCAGAACAGGTGTTTCCGACAGGGGAAGACCCGTGTGCACCTTTCTGTTTTCGGGTCCTACGGGAGTGGGTAAAACAGCTCTTGCAAAGGAGCTTGCAAAGGAGCTTTTTTCAAGCCGTGAAGCCCTCATAAGGCTTGATATGTCTGAGTTTTCGGAAAAGCATTCCGTCTCCCGTCTCATAGGCTCACCGCCCGGATATCAGGGCTTCGATGAGGGAGGGCAGCTTATAAATGCCCTGCGGAGAATGCCTTATTGCGTAATACTTTTCGATGAAATAGAAAAGGCTCATCCCGATGTATTCAGCTTTCTTCTTCCCATGCTCGAGGACGGTATTCTCACAGGCTCTGACGGCAAAAAAGCAGACTGCAGAAATGCCGTTATAATAATGACGGCAAACGCAGGAGGCTCCTCCATAAGTGAAGGAATGCTGTCCGTAGGCTTTTATGACGACAGTGAGAAAAAGGAGGATGAAGTAATAAAAACCACGGTGGAAAAAGAGCTGAAACGCATTTTTCCGCCCGAATTTCAGGGAAGAATTGATGAAACTGTCATTTTTTCAAGACTCACAGATGAGGACATGGAAAAAATTACCGGAAACAAGCTTCAGGAGATTGTAAAACGGCTCTCGGAGAAAGGAATCGAGCTTGAAATACGTGATGAAGTCTGTGCTTTTCTTGCAAAAAAAGGCTATGACAAAACCTACGGTGCAAGAAACCTCAGACGGCTTCTCACCTGTGAAATAGAAACTCCCGTGGCAGAAATGATGCTGAGAGAACCGGAAAAGAAAAAGATAGTGTGTAGAGTAGAAGAGAGCGAAATAAAAGTAGAGTAGCGTGATAGGGCGTAGATTGGAGGCAGTAGGACAGATTGTAATATATTAACATTGGGTTAACTTTTTTTGTAAAAAACAACTAATAATAAAAATAATATTTCTACAGGTTTATTTTAATAAAACAGTAATTTCTTATTGAAAATAAAACTAAAAAGTATTATAATAACTCCGTATAGATATGCTGTGAAACACTGCATAAATTTTTTATAAGGAGTTGTTGTTGATGCGATTTAAGAAAGTACTCAGTGTATTTCTTGCTGCAGTCATGCTTTTCACCGTCATGTCACTGGGCTTTACCGGTGCTGCCGCTGAAATTGACTACACCGCTCAATACCGTTCGCTTGCAGAGGCTCTTCAGAATGAGCATGTCCGTGAGCTTACCAACTACACAGTTACAAATACTACACTTGACAATGAAACAGGTGGCTTTGATCAGGAGGCAAGAGGCTTTGCTTACGACCACAGAGTTGTTGCAAAGGACAATGCCGCAGGTGACATCCTTAAGGCTTCCAACCGTTTCTATTTCCTTGCCGAGTCTCTCATGAGCTATAAGTACGGCACAGGCTGTTATGATGCTTCCTCTCTTATAAGCTACATTTCAGACAAAATAAAGCCTTACTTTGCTTCCACATCAGGCTCAGGCGAAATAATTTATGAGGATTTCTACGGTAACCGTTATTATCCTACGGCTGAAGAAGTTAAGGCTTATAAAAATGCTGTACGTGATATTCAGGCTGTCGGTGCCGAAGTAAGCCAGGCAACTCTTACCGAGTTCGGCATTTACTTTATGGAAATGAACGACTGGGAATATTACAATATCGATGCCGTTCTTAAGTATTTCGTAGGTAACGTTCTTAAGATAAATACAGGTAACTGGTACCACAGATTCTCCTTCATCGTTGAGACTTCCGTTGACAACATTCTTGAAGATTGTGACGGAATCGAATCTATCGGTAATCCTACCCTTACTATCAGAACCGCTGTTTATGAGATATCTTATCAGAAGGAGTACAATGAAAGTAAGTCCAAGGCATATTTCTCTTTTGCTCCTCCCTCTCTTGATACGGTATTTCAGAACTATGCACACGAATTCGGCTGGACTGACTCAGCAAGTGCTGACCTTACAAAGCCCGAAAACGGTTTCCCCGGACTTCTCAGAGAAGGTCAGGCTTCTGCTTTCATGATAAAGGTAAGCTATGACAACACAACCGTTCCTTATCTTTTACAGGCAGCTTCAAAGTTTGACTCCTATGTTTCAAAGGCTTATGATGAAAGCACAAACACAAAATGGGACTCTCAGTTTGTTACATGGGACGATAATACCGTTAACAATCATCCCGACACTCCCGTAATTCTCGGATATGCGGCTGACCTTGCAAATAATTACAGCAACGATACGCTCAAGGCTGTTTTCGGCAAGCGTCTCGGTAACATGGTTACACTTGCATATCTTTTCAAAACTTCAAGAAGTAATCCCACAAGAACCGTAAGAGGTACGGCTCAGTATGTGGCTGATGAAAAGAAGCTTGACGATATTATCCACGACCTCGATGCTCTTGTTTCTCCCCGTGAAGGAGACACAGACGATGTCAAGATTTCAAATCGTGTTGCAACAGTCGTTTCTATGTTCCTTGATGTGGGTAACCTTCTCGGTATTGAGGGTGAAATTGACTATTCAACTCTTGAAGACCTTATAGGAAAGGTGCTTCAGCAGCTTGTTTTCTCAGATTCTATTATAAATATGCTGGTTGAACTTCTTTATCCTCTTATCGTTGGTCTTATCGTTGATAACCTCGGTACCATTGATGTTATCGGCGGCGTTGCGGTTGACCTTGTAGGAAGCATTCTCAAAAACAACAACCTTGCTATCTATCCCAATACCCTCGGCGACCTTCTTATAAACGACCACGGTGATAAATACAGAACTGCCGCTACGATTCTCAGAAACGGTGGCGATAACTGGGAAAATGTCAACTGTGCTGCTCTTGTATGGGGTGTTGACGATGCTCCCGCAGAACAGAAAGCAGAAGTGTTTATTGATGCACTGTGTGCCGCTCTCGGCGGATTTACGAGACTTCTTGTTACCATGCTTTGCGGTGATGCGGAATATGAGTGGGATGACCCCGACGAGCGCTTCGGTAAAAACTACGACCTTAAGGTTATCTGGATTCTTGATAACGTATGGCTTGCTTCACAGGGACTTTATACAAAGCTCTTTATACCCCTTTACAGAGTCTTGGGACTTGAGGAGCACGAATTCCTTTCCTCGGCAGAGTACCACGCTGCTATGGAAAATAACTTCAAAGACTGTCTCAAGCTTGCTGTTAATCCCATCATCGAATGGGTATTCAACCACGTGGCAAAGAAGCCCATTGAAACGATAATGAAGCTGGTGCCCAATCTGGTTCACTTCCTCTCCCGTCAGGGCGGAAGCCTTGATTACTCCGACGACTGGGCAAATACGGGACATCTTACGACAGGTGACCAGAAGGATGCGCACTCCGGCTATTCACAGCTTCAGACTCACAGCCTTTACAGTATTCTTCATCACGTACATCTTAAAATAGTATATTTTGGTCAGGCTATCAACATAAACGGCTCTATCGGTGAGCTTATCGGTGACGGTACACTTGGAATGCTTACCTCACTTAATGCCCTTCTTAATGAAGTTATTGAGTTTTCATACGATACGGATGAAATATATTCCGAAAACATTGCCTGTTATTCAGATGCATTCGGAAACATAGTTCTTCCCGATTCAACGGAATACGCTCTGAATCCGGGACTTTATCCCAACGCTCACATGCAGTACTGGGCTGATGCTTCAAACACTCAGTTCTCACTTACAGAGGATAAGGATCATCCCTTCCTTCACAATAACATAACTTATATTAAGAAGCCTTATTATATCCCCTCTGTTCCCGAAGCAAAGCTTATTTCCTGCGGTACTATTAATCCGACTACAAACACCGTTGATGTTGAGCATCCCGGTCTTGTGTTTAAGTTCCTGCTGCGTTATGTTATTTCTGCTCTCGGTTACAGATATGACCTCAACAAGGAAGACCTTCCCACACTTATCGAGTGCTTCGGTCTTGATACATCAGGTGAGCTCTTTATGGGTCTTACCCTCAGTGATATCCTTGACAACGTAATGCTTCATCCCGACGAAGCAATATGTGCTCTTCTTGAACTTTTCTATTCCAATGAAGAGGGAAATCTGTATGAAGATAAGGCTTATACATATCCTGTAACCCCCATTGATTACCATGAAGCAGTTCTTCTCAATCAGGCAATAAATCCCACTCTTTCCTACGGTGCCGAGGTCAAGTATTCAAAATACTGGACAAAGGAAATTGCCCGTGATTTCGTTTCCTCCCTTTCACCCCTTGCAGAAGATGTTCTTATAATGCTCGGTCTTGAAGGTATGGAAGACGGTCTCGGACCCTTCCTTGAGAACCTTCTCAATGAAAATGTATTCAATAATGACCTTATAAATACACTTTTCAACACCATTTATCAGCTTCTCAGCGGACTTAACGAAAGTGTCGGTATTGACATTGAAGGAATTCTTGCAGCAGTTCTTGATGTAAACTTCACTCCCATAACAGTGGCACGTGCAGTTGACAAAATGATGGGCTTTGAAACAGAAGCAACAAGAGCCATCAAGCTTGTAGGCTCCTGGCAGGGTCTCTTTGACGGCGGTGCTTCGTATGATCCTATTACAGGTGAATACATTCCCATAATCAGAGATGTGGAGCTTGACTGGGGACTTACGGTTGATGAAGAAACAGGGCTCACACTGGCAGAAGCAAACGGAATATCCCGTGCGGATGCTTTCCTCAGAACAGTTTCTGCTCTTCTTTCTCCTGCAGCATTCATTCTCAAATTCCTGTTTATGGATTATGACCTGAGCATTCTCGGTCTTATAAATCTTCCCTCCTATGCAGGATATCAGTATGCATTCATAGGACTTCTTGAAGCACTTGCTTGTCCCGATATTCTTACTTATGATGAATATTACAGAGCTTCACTTGATCCCGAATGCGGAGATGCAAATGTTATCTATCATCTGTTCTCTCCTTTACTGGGACTTCTTGATAAGGTTTATGCAAATCCCGTTGATACACTTCTCAACCTTCTTCCCAACCTTCTGTTCTTTATTTCAGTCGGCGGTCTCAGTGACTTTGTAAACAACCTTATTCACTTTGCTTATGTTCTTCTTGACATCTTAAAGCCCATTCTCAACGGCTATGACCTTTTAGGAGGACTTCTTGCAAACCTTGACATCGGAGGACTTTCACTTAACCTTTCACTTCCTCTTGACATTGATGTAAACTCTCTTATAAGTGACCTTCTCGGTACACTTGTGGGCGATGTTCTTACCATTGAAGGCGTATCACTTCATCTTCCCTATATTGACCTTTACACAATCTGCGTCGGTACTCTCGAGCCCTTCCTTTCCAAGGAACAAAGACAGATAGTTCATCTCAGCCCCGCAGGTGGCGGTGAACTTCTCACAGCACTTCTGAGAATCGTATTTGATGTTCTCTTCATGGAAGAAAACCACAAAGCACTCAGTGAAATAGTCGCCAACCTTGCAGGTGAAGGAAAGCTTGATGCCTACGATGAAGAAACACTGTATATGGTTATAAACGGTCTTATAGGACTGATTGAAGATTATGAAGTTCTTGACATAGTGCTTTATGCTGTATACATGCTTATAACAACGCTTGTACCCATAGCAGACACCCTTGCAATCAGATTACAGGCAAACAATATGACAATAACCGACCTTATCGATTCCGCATCGGATATGGATCTGTTTGTTGCAAATCTCGGAAAGCTTCTCAAAGACCCCAACGAGGTAGAAATTCCCGATACAACCACTACTGTCGGTGCCTTAGCAGGTCTGTTTGCAAGAATCAAAGCATTGTTTGACAAGATTATGCAGTTCTTCCGTGACCTCTTCAATTTCGCATAATAATTAAAATTGCCGCTGTTTACCCAAATAAACAGCGGCAAAACAATAAATATTAATTTGTAGGGGATGCCCCGGAAAATATCAAGGGAGAAAAATTCATGAAAAAAACATTATCAATTATATTATCAATTATATTAACGGCAACACTTTTTGTGCCTGCTTTTGCTGCCGAAGAAAAATGTGACTGCGGATTTAATCCTGTAATTTATGTTGCGGCTCTCGGCAGTGCTACTGTTTATGAAAATCCCGGTGCAGAAAATGAGAAGGCTCTTTTCCGCCCCGAGACAATGCCCCTTGTAACTGAGGCGGTGTCCGTTATCCTTCCCGTAATACCCGCACTTGTGGCAGGAAATTTTGACAAATTCGGTGATGCTCTCATTGGTTTTGTAAATTCCGCTTTCGGTGCACTTGCACTTGACGGTGACGGAAATTCAAAGGAAAATGTATATGCTCCCGAGGAATATCCCACCGATGCCAATCACGGTATTGAATATTCATATTATTTCGGCTATGATTTCAGACTTGACCCCTACACTCATGCCGACAGACTTTATAAGGATATTCAGACTATAAAAGAGCTTACGGGTCACGACAAGGTACAGCTCAAAGCCTCCAGCATGGGCGGAGTTGTAACAATGGCATATCTTGAACGCTACGGTACGGAAGACATTGAAACCGTAATTTTCCAGAACTGCCCCATTCAGGGTACAGCCGTTGCAGGTGAGCTTTTCTGCCGTAGATTTGAGATAAACAAGGATGCTCTTCTCAACTATGCTCTCGATGCCATTCCCTCACTTGAACAGGACTTCTTACAGGGCTTTTTATACGGTCTTGCAACAGCACTTGACGATGTAGGTGTGTGGTCACTCCTTTTATCCATGGCTGATGTAATTGTTGAAAATCTTCTTGACAGAGTTTACGATGAAGCACTCATTCCCATTTTCGGTACTCTTCCCGGTATATGGAGCTTTGTCCCCCATGAATATTATGAAGAAGCAAAGACCGTCATGGTAAATGAGGAAACTCAGGCAGGTCTTATAGAAAAGCTTGATGCGTATCATTATAATGTACAGGTTAATGCAGAAGAAATTCTGAACGAAGCCAACAAGGATGTAAAGATTTACATAGTTGCAGGCTATGACATTCAGAGAACTCCTCTTGTAACTGCCCATAAGAACACATCTGACGGTACTGTTGATACAAAATATGCATCCGTAGGTGCTGTGACAGCAGACATAAGAAGCACTCTTCCCGAGGGATATACACAGGCTGTAAATGACGGCCATAATCACATTTCTCCCGATTTCTGCATTGATGCATCCGCTACGGCACTTCCCGAGCAGACATGGTTTATCAAGGATATGCTCCACTGCACAACACACGAGGGACACGACCGGTTCTATGAGCTGATTCTCACAAGCGAAGAACAGTTTTATGTGGACACCTACGAAGAATATCCCCAGTTCATGCAGAACAATATCCCCGATATGCGATTTGACAAGGTGGAAAATCTCACAGCAACGGAAATTTTCAAAAATCAGCCCAATTTCACAAACTTTGTAAAAATGCTCCGTTCATTTATCGATACAATAAAGAATTTCTTCAGAAACCTTTTTGTCAAAGCATAATAAATACATATAGTTAACAAAAAAGGCTTAAGCTTGCATCGCAAACTTAAGCCTTTTATCAAATAAAAAATATGGTTTATCGGTTGTTTATACAATGCTTTCGTCCGGAAGAAAATCAATGATACCGATATTAAGAATACCTCTGTCATCGTACCGGCGTTTTCGGATGTCGTGGCGGACAATAATTTTCGGGAAGGAATCTCCTGTCCGTCCCACATATATGATATTAATTCTTTAAGATATCTGTCACGTCTGATTTCCATAAAAGCATCCGTTGAAAACTTTATAGGTTTATGATGCTACTTCTCAATGGATATTATACAGCATCTCAGAAAAAATGCAAGTGCTCCGAAATCTTCTCCTGATTTACAGGAAAACTTTTTCGGAGCACTTGAATTATTCGTCAGCTATAGTTTTTTACAAAATGCTTATAGAATCTTATTGCCCAAAGGATATTGGGAATGTCGAGGTTTTCGTTGGGGCAGTGGACGAGTCCCAGTTGCTTGTCGGACATCTTTATGGGGGCAAAGCGGAGATTTGCGGGGCATATATCCCTGAAAACTCTCGCATCCGTACCTGCAGGAAGGATGAAGGGAACGACGGGATTTTCGGGGAAGATTTCTTCTATACATTTTTTTGTGTACAAAAATCCGTCGGAAGAAATGTCTGCAGGTTCGTAAAATTCGCAGTTTTCTCTCTGAGTTACGCTGATACCGTATTTTTTTGCAAGGGATGTGAATGCTTCAAGGTCCTTTTTGAAGTCCTCTGAGGATACGGGCTGAAAATATGCCGTCGCGGTACATTTTTTATCCATACTGCTGCCTTCAATTTTTGTAAATGTGCAGGTAGTCCCGATAAGTCCCCTTGCCTGTGGATTGAGAGAGGGCATTATTTTCTTGATAAGTCCCCCTGTAAGAGAAAGGTTTGAGAAAATTTTATTGAGGGGGAAATTTATGTGGGGTGCAATGTAAGTGAACATATCACGTACCTGTTTGTTAAGCCTTACAATAAAAATATCAGAAGTGTTGACCTCATTTATGAAAGCAGTCATTTTTTCTACGGGATTTTTCTTTCTCGCCTTTGTGATGTCCTGATATATGCTGTCAGTATTTGCTTCGCAGGTGAAATAATATCTTCCCTTTTCGTGAACAGCCACCATTGCACATTTTGAGGCTTTCACTCCGTCTACGGGAGGCTCGATTATGGCACCGCCTTCATCAAGAATAAGGTCAAATTTTATGCCCTGCTCTTTGAAATACTTGTGTGCCTCATGTATACCGTCACCGAAAAATTCTTCGTTGTGAGATGATACTATATAGAGATTGCATGAGGGGATAAACCCTTCTGTCAGCAGTTCTTCCACAGCCGTAAATTCACAGAACAGGGGAGTTTTCGTGTCCACGGTGCCTCTGCCCCATATTTTACCCTCATGTTCCTCACATCCGAAGGCAGGATATTTCCACTCGCCGTTTTCGCCCACCACATCGTGATGAGACATAAGCATAAAGTTTCTATTTTTGTCCTTTCCCTCAATTTTATAAACCCAGCAGTCCTCGGAGAAATATTTTATCTCAGCTTTTTCGTGAATTACGGGAAAAAGCTCTCTCATGACCTCACGCAGCTTCATAAACTCGGCAGGGTCAAAGGAATTCCTGACAGAGACTGTTTTACAGTTTATCATTTTACGCAGTCTCGGAATATAATAGCTTGTTTCAAATTTCGGCATGACTTACTTCCCCTCGCACAGCATATAGTAATTATGTATTTTCTCAAGCTTGTAGTACTCACTTTTAACCGTCTTGAAGCCGAGCTTTTCATAAAAGCCCACATTGTCGGGATTCTGAGTTTCAAGTCCTATTTTATACCCCTGTGAAAGAAGCTCATCCATGCCTTTTTTCAGAAGGGAAGTGGCAATTCCCTTGCCCTGATGGTCAGGAGATACGAAAACCGGAGAGACAATGTAAGTCTTGTCATCAAAAACATCCTTGTTGTCAAGGTGCGAATATGCCATAAGTGTCTTTATCGTAAGGGGGAAATACAGCACAAGAAAGACCCAGTTGGGACATTTGAGAAACTGAAACATAGTATAATCGTAATGAGCCTCCCTGAAAATGCATAAGCCCCTGTCTTCCTTGTCAAAATAAATGATATCCTTCTTTTTGGAAGAATTAAGCCTTAAAAGGAGAAAATGATAAATAAATCTTTTCCTGATTTTTTCGTTTTTACAGGCAAAACAGTAAACAGGGTCGTTGATATAAGCCTCCGATGCCATTTTTGCATAGTATTTAAGTGTACTGCGTCTTACTTTGTTGCGAACCATAAAAACACCTCCAAAGCTTATAATACCATAAAGTACAGCATAAGTAAATCATAATTTATAAGTGAATTTGCCTACAGATTCGGGGTGTCCGCTGTGGCGAACACCCCATTGTACTTTGATTTATTGTATTGTGTTTACAACTCCTGCAAACAGCGGTGCGGACTCTGTCATGGTTATTACGAAGGCGAAGGGTCTTGAGAGAACGAAATCAACTTCATCGTCCGGAGGTGCACTTGAGCCGTTTAACATCATAGCCGTGTATGCCGCTGCGGCTACGCCTTCTTCGTCAATTTTTACTCTGACTCCGTGGATTATTTTGTCTAAACATATTCCTTCGGGATTTTTTGCAAGGGGAGAGAAGTCTGCTGTCTTTGAATTCATTACATCCGTTATGCCGAGCTTTTTCAGGTTATCTGTCACATCATTTTCACTTGCTATGTCAAATTTCGGAATTGACATATTAACTTTCAGATATTTTGAGTTTTTATAGTTTACATCAACCGTTATGTTGTCAAGGGTTATAAGCTCCAGTACCTCTTTGTCTGAGAAAATCCTGTCTGCATCAACGCCCTCATCGGGGAGAATGAACCACATTTTGCCGCCGATGTCAAGTCCTAATTTTATTGCACAGAAGTTTTCACCCCAGTAATATGTCATATAACGGGAGGCATTCATAAAGGACACGGTTTTATCACCCGAAGGGGAATGGAATGTGTCCTTCGTTGTGTATTCCTCTGAAAATTCGTCATTCCATTTGGTATTGAAAAGAAGGGTGGAAACAATGGCAGCAACTGTTTCGGCATCGAGCTCAAGGTCAGGCTCAAAAAGTCCGTCGGTCTGTTCCTTTATCCATGAATTCATCATTCTGTTGAAGCTTTCACTGCCCGTAGTGCCGTAATATACGGATGCAAAATAATTTTCTGCAATACTGTTTATGGTGTTCTTTTTGAATTCAACCGTGTTATTAAGCCATAAGGAAGATGCAAGAATACTTTTCATGCTGCCGTCATCACGGTAGTTTTTCTGCCACAGTGCCGAGGCATTTTCTCTGAGGCTTTCTATGGAGTTTTCACCGAGAAGGGATAAAATCTGTTTTCTCGAATTTCCGTCGCATGTCTCGGCAACAATAGCCAGTGCCATATACAGATTAAGGGGAGAAACTGCCTTATTTCTGTCATTCTGCCCGGTGAGAAGCTCGGGAAGAAGTGCCTTTGTAAAAGTATTCAGTGCAGAGGTGTTGACTTCTTTTGAATTCATTTTTCTTATGTCGTCCTGCCATGCCTCATAAGCCTTATCGTTCCACATTCCGCCGAGAAAGAATCCCGATGAGGGATATTTTGCCATTTCGGGATAATCCGCTTTTACAAGAGACATGGGCTTTATTTCTGTTTTATGCTCGGGAATATGGGGATTGATATAAGGAGGCTCGGTGTTTTCGTCAGGTCTTTCCGTGGTAATTTCCTCGGAAGGAGAGGAAGATTCCGTATTTTCGCTGTTTTCTCCCGTGGCTTCTTCTGTTGAAGGGTCAACAGAAGAAACCGAGGCTTCGCTTGTCGTAAATTCATTTTCTCCCGCTGTGGTTCCTTCTTCTCCTGCGGTGGTTTCCGTCTGCGGTGCGGGAGAGAAAAGCTTTATAAAGTCCGTATTTACAGCAAGAGCTCCCAGTGCAATTATCACCGCAAACACTGCCGCCGCAGATATTATAACGGGTATAAGCTTATTTTTTCTTTTTGTAAAAGAAAAATTTGCTGCTTCTTCAATTATGTCGTCGTCAATTTTTGTTACAGAGTTGAAAATATCTTCACTTTTCATACATTTACTCCTTTCTGAGATAATTCATCTTTAAGCTGTTTTCTCAGTGCAAAAAGCTTTGAGGATATCTTTTTTGAAGGTATGCCCGTTATGTCGGAAATGTCCTTTACCTTGTCGCCGTACCAGTATCTGCGTACAAAAAGCACACGGTCGTCCTGACTTAAAGTGCGAAGCCATGATGAAATGAGAGGCGAAACATAGTTTGCATCTGCTTCATCCTCGGTTGTGGTCTTTGACGGAAGACATTCCTCCAGTTCGGAAAGAAGTACATAAACACCGCTGTCTCTTTTTACCGCGTTGTTTTTTCTGTAAAGGCTCAGGGCACTGTTTCTGACTATCCTTCCGAGATACGCCTTGAAATTTACGGGCTTTTCGGGAGGTATGGAATTCCAGAGCTTCAGATATGTGTCATTTTCACATTCGCAAGCATCCTCTGCAGTTCCCGCTATGTTAAAAGCAATACTATGTATATACTCCCCGAATTTTTTTTGAGTTTCAGCTATTGCCTTTTCGTCGCGGTTAAAAAACATTTCAATTATAATATTATCATCCATACGATCCCTCCTCACTTATAAAGACGCAAAAAAAGAGAAAATATTATGATTTATTATGTTAAAAAAAGAAAAGCATCCGACTTCCCGAACGCTTTTCTTTAATACAGATCTGTGTTAATTAAAAAACTTATTCAGCAGCAGCTTCGTCATCAGCAGCACCGTCATCGCTTGAACCACCAAGTCCGCCGAAGAGACTCTTGATTATTTCAATAATCTGCTTAAGGAAATCGATGAATACCTGGATGTAAGCGTAATCGTTATCCCATGTCATTATGTTTTCACCTCTTTATACAAGATTTCGTTATATAAACGCATCTTTATATTATCATAAGCCGATATATATTTCAACACTTTGATTAAAATTTTTTGTTTTTTTAATATTTTTTGTACGGTAACACAACATTTTATTGATTAATTAAAGCCATGTTTACAAAATGTTAAAATTTTACATAAAGAAAAAACCGACGGGAACTCCGTCGGTTTTTTAGCATAAGCTAATTCTTCTGCCCCTTAAGGGGCCCTTTAATAAATCAGAAATTATTCTGCATCTTCTTCAGCACCGCCGCCGAGGCTCTTGAAGAAATCCATGATCATCTTGATGAAATTAACGATGAATTCTGTAAACTCCTGAATAGCTGCTACTGTATCGTTCATTTTGTGCACCTCTTTTCTTTTTTATTTTGGTATAATTATAAAATAATTATTCTGCTGAACCGAAAGCTTCCATTATTGTATTAAAGAAATTTTTAATGATTTCAATAATAGCAGCAAACCACTGAGACCAAAAATCAAGGAAAGCTATTGCATTTTCTGCCTTGTTGGGCTGAAGGGTAAGATCATCAGTTGAAACTTCGTTTGTGGTGATTTCAAAATCCATAATTCAATGTGCTCCTTTCATAAAATGGCATTATAACCATAATGGCTATAATATCTTGCATACTAATAATAACATTATGTAAACAGCATTTCAAGTAATTTTCAATCAAAAATTGAAGATTAACATAAATGTCACAATTCTATCATATTTCACGGGAAAGTATGTTATACAATGCAATAAATAATTTATTTTTAATTTATTTTGAGGAAAATTATGGACATTTTGCATGAAAATGAGAGATTTATCGTCTGCATAAAGCCTGCAGGCAAGACATCTCAGGGAGAAGGAAAAAACAGCCTTGTCACAGACCTTAAAGAACACACGGGCGGAGAAATTTATCCCGTACACCGTCTCGATACAGCGACATCGGGAGTGATGGTCTATGCAAAAACAAAAGAGACCGCAGCGGATATCACAAGGCAGATTACGGAAAATACCTTCAAAAAAACATACCTTGCTCTGGTTCACGGTACACCCGAGCCCGAAAAGGGAGATATGGAAGATTTTCTTTTCAAGGACTCGAAAAAGAACAAGTCCTTTGTTGTAAAAAAAGAGAGAAAGGGAGTCAGAAAAGCCTCCCTCAGCTATGAAGTCATTGAAAAAAGAGGAGACCTGTCCCTTGTAAAAATACATCTCCGTACGGGAAGAACTCATCAGATAAGAGTGCAGTTTGCCTCAAGGAAACACCCTGTTTTCGGTGACGGAAAATACGGGGCATCGGATAATGTGCCGTATATTGCTCTGTATTCCCATGAAATCACCTTTACTGACCCTGTAAGCGGCAAAAAAATGACCTTTACGGGGGGAAGATGGCCGTAAATTGCCGGTAAATGTCCAATTTGACGAAATTGCATCTGCTTTTTTACGAAAAAGCGGCACATTTTCGCAAAATCTGAGCATTTCCCGTCAAACGGGGAATGTAATCGGAATGTTTTTTTATTATATAGGAAATTACTCGCATCGTGAGTAATTTGCTTATATCAAGAAACACCGCTTCCCCCAAGACCCGGGGCAGGGGGTTGATAAATCATAAGATTTTTTCTTATTCGCCGCAAAACTTGGCATAGCCAAATAACACTGTGCGAAGCACTATAACACTGCGTGGCAATAAAACTCGCCACAAGGCGAATAAAACCGGCATTGTGTCCTTACGAACACAACGCCTATTTACCGGCTTTATCGTCGACCTTCGACTTCGTTCTCGTCTTTCTTCCTCGGTCTGTTATATTATTTCCCTTTCATACAGTCCTGCCGTTTTTTTACCGGGCAGGGGTTTTTTATTTTTAAAAAGGGAAATTATTTTTTCTGCTTCCCCCGATGTTTCTTCCGTGAATTTCAGAAGTACGAAGGACACAGGGGGGATATTTTTGTCTCCTATATATAAGGGGACTGAATTATAAAGCACGCTGTACTGCCGTTTTTCGCATAAAACTCTGAATTTTTCGCCCATTCTGTCGGTAAGTACCCCTTTGCCGTTACAGTCTTTGCAACCGTTTTCATTCTGAAGGGGACAGCAGCGAAAATGCATGAGGGGCATATATCCGTAGACAAGTATGCCCGTTTTTACGGTGGAGGTTATGTTTCTTGCTTCTTTGAAGGAAATTTCAGAGGAAAGTGTAATCTGTTCTGCACCGAGATTTCTGTACATCTGAAGTGCATCGGAATTGAGAACGTTGAGAAGTGTTCCTCCGATTATTTTCATATTTTCATCTTTTGCAAGTGCCACTGCCCCGATGTTATCGCAGTAAGCATAAGCCACGCCTTTTTTGTGAAGCTCTTTCAATGCTTTTCCTATTTTTTCCTCATTTGCAGGGTAAATAAGGGCGGGAAGGCTGACACATAAGATGTTTTTATATTTATTTATTATATTATCGTCAATTTCATCAACAGGTAAAATAAGCCTGTCACAGCTTAAATTTTCGGGAATAAGCTCTCTTTTCCTGAACATGGCGTATATTTCGCTTTTTTCATGTAAAGCACTCGGACGTACAAAGGCTTTCGGCTCAAAAAATTGGTGTGCAGGGGTATTTCCTCTTATTTCCGTCAGCTTTTCACAAGCCTCTCTTCTCATGAAATTTATGTCCGATGCACGAAGCATAAGACCGTCATCTATGTTACAGTGTATGTTTTTGGCATAATAGAAGGTAGAACCCAGCTTCCCGAGACTTTTTACTGCCCCTTCTTCATTAAGTGACACCTTCTCTGCCTTTTCGGGAATATTTCCGACGACTGTCACGCTGTTTTCTCCGTCAGAAAGTGTCAGAAGGGTATTTTCATTTTCTTTAACGGTAAATTCCATTGAAACAGGCACAAGGGGATTTTCATTCCTGTATGTGTTTGCAATTCCCGACAGCACCGTGTTTGCAGAGAGTACATCCTCTTTTGTTCTGTAGCCGAACATGGAAAGGTCTCTTTTGCCTTCAAAATATCCCTTAGTAAAGCCGCTTCGTGAAAAAACACTCTGAAGTGTGCTTATGTCATATTTTTCGCCCTTTGCTGCGTTTTTGTATGCACTCACTGCAGAGGATACATATTCGGGGCGTTTCATCCTCCCCTCAATTTTAAGAGATGTGACACCTGCTTCAAGGAGTCTGTTTATGTCATCGGCAAGGCACATATCCTTAAGTGAGAGTGCATATTCTCTTTTACCCGTCCTGAAATTAAGTCTGCAGGGCTGTGCACAAAGACCCCTGTTTCCGCTTCTCGCTCCCAGCACACTGCTCATGTAGCACATTCCCGATGCACTCATGCAGTGTGCTCCGTGTACGAATACTTCAATTTCTGCGTTGACGGCTTTTGTAATGTCTCTTATTTCGGAAAAACTCAGCTCTCTTGCAAGGACTATTCTTGAAAAACCGAGATTTTCAAGAAGCCGTGCCCCCGATACATTATGAACTGCCATCTGGGTGGATGCGTGCATGGGAAGGGAGGGGCAACATTCTTTTACGGTTTTTACTGCTCCCATGTCCTGTAATATTACCGCATCGGCACCGCTTCGGGCAATAAGCCTCAGTGTGTTTACGAACTCTTCCTTTTCAGTGTCCTTAAAAATGGTGTTAAGGGTGATGTAGGCATTTACTCCTCTTTCATGGCAATATTTTACCGCAGAAAAAAATTCTTCATCTGTGAAGTTTTTTGCATGTCTTCTTGCATTGAAGGAGGTCGCACCGAAATATACGGCATCAGCACCGCTTCTGACGGCAGATATAAGCTGTTCATTACCACCGACAGGTGCAAGTATTTCAATTTGTTTTTTATCCATATCTGCCTCCGTGAAAATCATAATTTATTGCTTATCGGTTTCTCATTTTATCATAAATTTAATTATATTTCAATGTTTGTATTGACAAGGGGAAGTATTTATGTATAATAAATTGAGAGTAATTCTCAATTTGGAGTGTGTAATTTGGCTACTTATAATACTCATCAGAAGGAAATGCTTCTTGATTTTCTTAAAAAACATCCCGATACCCCCTTCAGTATTGAAAATTTGGCAGAGCTTCTTGAAAAAGAATGCATTGATGCACCGGGAAAGAGCACGGTGTACCGTCTTATGGGGCAGCTTGTTGACAAGGGTACTGTCAAAAGATTTGTAAAGGGAAATTCAAGGCAGTTTTTATATCAGCTTGCAGGCAGTGAGGAATGTCATCACCACCTGCATCTTAAGTGTACCGAATGCGGAAAGCTTCTTCACATGAGACACACACTCTCCGAGCAGCTTATAAATGAAATTTTAGGAGAAAACGATTTTTCCGTTGCACCTGACAGCACTACGCTTTTCGGCTGCTGTAAGGACTGCAAATTAAAAGGAGAAGATCTATGATAAAACGCACAACGGCAGTTGTTCTGTGCATGGTTGCGGCGGTATTGATGCTTTGTTCGTGCGGCGGGGAAGATAGCTTCACTGACGGAAAAATAAATATAGTCTGTACTGTTTTTCCTCAGTATGACATGCTCAGAAACATAATAAAGGGAAGCGACAGTATAAATCCCGTTCTGCTTCTTGATAAGCCCACCGACCCCCATTCATATCAGCCCGTAGCTTCAGATGTCATAACCCTCGGTTTTTGCGATGCCGTAATTTATACCGGCGGTGACAGTGATGTGTGGGTGGAGGATATTCTCAATGCCTCGGAAAACGCGGCTACGGTGAAGTGCTCTCTTATGAAAGAACTGGGAGAGACGGAGCTTTACTGCATTTCCCATGAACATTCACACTCTGAAGAGGAGCATCACGGACATTCCCATGACGAGCATATTTGGCTGTCTCCGAAAAAGGCAATAAAACTCTGCGACATCATAACCCGACTTATAATTTCTCTTGACGTTGAAAATAAGGCTCTTTATGAAGAAAACGCACGTGTATATAAAGAAGAACTGACAGAACTTGACAGGGAATACGAAAAGGTCATTTCGGAAAGAAAAAGGGACACCCTTCTTTTTGCAGACCGTTTCCCCTTTTTATATCTTACCGAAGATTATTCTCTCTCTTATGCTGCCGCTTATACAGGCTGCAGTGCAGAGTCCGAGGTCAGTGCAGCCACGGTGATTGACCTCATTTCGGCAGTTGACACGCTGTCTCTGCCCGTAATTCTCATTACAGAGACGGGCACGGATGAGCTCGCCATTACCGTAAAGGAGAACTCGGCGGAAAAAAATCAGGAAATACTTGTGATAAATTCAGTTCAGTCTGTAAAGGACCCTGAAAACGCATCTTATGTAAAGATTATGAAAGACAATCTTATTGTGCTCGGAGAAGCACTCGGTTAAGAAAGGAAAAATCAATGGCACAGCTTATATGTGAAGATGTTACACTCGGTTATGAGGGTATAGCCGTTACGGAAAACCTCAACTTCAGTGTATCATCGGGGGACTATTTGTGTATAGTCGGAGAAAACGGTGCGGGAAAAAGCACTCTCATAAAAGCACTTTTAGGTCTTTTAGAGCCTATGAAGGGTAAAATTTCCACCGGTGAGGGGCTTCGTTCAGATGAAATAGGCTATCTTCCCCAGCAGACGGTAATACAAAGAGATTTTCCCGCAAGTGTCAGAGAGATAGTATTTTCGGGACTTTCGGGCAAAAACGGTTTTCGTCCCTTTTATTCAAAGGAACTCAAAGTCCACGCAAAAAAGCAGATGGAAAAAATGGGTATAAGCCATCTTGAAAAACGCTGTTACAGAGAGCTTTCGGGCGGTCAGCAGCAGAGAGTTCTTCTTGCAAGGGCACTTTGTGCAACGGGAAAAATGCTTCTTCTTGATGAACCCGTGGGGGGACTTGACCCGAAAGCAAAGGAAGAGATGTACGAGCTTATTGCAAAGCTCAATAAAGAAGATAAAATAACGGTCATAATGGTGTCCCATGATATTTCAGCCGCCGTGAAATATGCCTCTCACATCCTTCATTTAGGACATACCCCCCTGTTTTTCGGAACCAAGCAAGAGTATATGCAGTCCGATACGGGAAAGTATTTTACCTCATTTCCGGGAGGTGAGAGCCTTTGACGGTCATAGATAATCTCAGCTTGTATTTACAGCAGGACTTTGTACGGTACGCACTCATTGCAGGCGTTCTCATTTCTCTTTGTGCGGCACTTCTCGGTGTTCCTCTTGTGCTTAAACGCTTTTCTTTCATAGGTGACGGACTTTCTCATGTTGCCTTTGGTGCCATGGCTGTAGCTGCCGTCACGGGAATAAGCAATGAAATGTTCATTGTCATGCCCGTTACGGTAATTGCTGCCGTAATTCTTCTTGCAACGGGAAGAAATGCAAAGCTTAAAGGCGATGCATCCCTTGCGGTCATTTCCGTTGCGGCACTGGGTATAGGCTATCTCATAATGAATGTGTTTTCCGTCTCGGGAAATGTCAGCGGAGATGTGTGCACAGGACTTTTCGGCTCATTGTCCCATCTTACACTTTCAAAAACAGATGTGATTATATGCGTCGGCGTTTCTTTAGCGGTAATTCTGATATTTGTACTCTTTTACAACAGGATATTTGCAGTTACCTTTGATGAGACCTTCGCACTTGCTACAGGCACGAAGGCAAAATTCTACAATCTTCTCATTGCCGTGGTGACAGCCGTGGTAATTGTACTTGCCATGAACCTTGTAGGCTCACTTCTTATATCTGCATTGATAGTTTTCCCTGCACTCTCAGCCATGAGAGTTTTCAGAAGCTTCAGACAGGTGGTAATCTGCTCGGCGATAATCTCCGTCGTATGCTCTTTTACGGGAAGCATAATTTCTCTTGTTGCTTCCACCCCCATAGGTGCTACCATTGTGGTGCTCGATCTCCTTGTATTTATTTTATTTGCCGTAATTGGCAGGAAAGGATAAAAATATGAAAAAAATATCTGTACTTATTCTCTCTCTTTCTTTAGTATTTTCTTTGGCTTCATGCTCTCAGGG
Source organism: Oscillospiraceae bacterium (assembly GCA_015065425.1). GTDB lineage: Bacteria > Bacillota > Clostridia > Oscillospirales > Acutalibacteraceae > RUG806. Next base: position 60,419 of record SVQH01000004.1, on the reverse strand, counting down.
TGAAGACCATAACCATGACCATGACCATTCGGGGGAGACTACTGTTGCCTCTTCTCACGGTCATTCACACGGTGTAGCTCCCGTCACAACTGCAGATAGCCTCTCTACAGGCATGACAGAGGAATTCAGTGCCGATGAAGATGCCGCTTATCATGAGCTTTTCTATGATAAGAATACGGAAAAGTACGAAAACAAAGAGTTTACCAAAAAAGGTACTTTTGCCATTCTCCGCGATGCCTATGCAGGTCATGACCGTTACTATGTATGGGGCTACGGCGATGAAAAGAAGGATTGCTGCTATCAGTGGGAATTCGTTATGCCCGAGGGTGCAGACGTGCCCGAAAGAGGCTCTTACATTGAAATCAAGGGTACAATGAAGCACAGCGACAACGCACTGGACAAGTACTGGCTTGAAAATGTTGAAATCGTAAGCGTTACTCCCTTTGAAAAGACAGATTACGATATAGATTTTACAACCATGAGCCCCACACTTATAAGAGTTCAGATGATAAATATGTTCCAGAAGGCAGAATCCTTCGTGCATAATTCCATAAGAGTTATCGGAAAGACAACAAGCGAAAACACCCTTTCAGACCTTCAGGGAGAGGGAAGCTGGTCAGTACATTTTGCAGCAGCCGAAAAGGCATTAGAAGCAGAAAAAACCGTTCTTATGGAAGGCATTTTCAACGAAAGCGGAGCCGACACAATGCTCTACCCCACAAGCATTGTTGTAGAAAAATAAGTAAATCATAATTTATACGTATGTTTATATTTTCCTCCCAATATAATTTATTGGGGGGATATTTATGCTTTTTGTTGACTTTATAAACAGAATCAATACTGTGTTTTCGGACAATGTGCTGATTTTTCTTCTGCTGGGTGCAGGTATATATTTCACCTTCAAAAGCCGTTTTGTGCAGATAAGATGTCTCGGGGAAGGTATAAAAAACACTTTTTCGGGGCTTCGGGAGGACGAAAAAAATGAAGGAGTAAGCCCTTTTGCAGCTCTTGCCACCTCACTTGCCGCACAGCTCGGTACAGGTAATATTGTAGGTGCGGGTGCGGCTGTAATCACGGGCGGACCCGGTGCCGTTTTCTGGATGTGGGTCAGTGCTTTTTTCGGCATGGCTACAGCTTACTACGAAGCATATTTTGCAATTAAATCAAGGGAAATAAAAGACGGTGAGATAAGAGGCGGTGCGGCGTATTACATAAATGAGGCTTTTACGGGCAGAAAGGGTCGGATTATTGCCTCTCTTTTTTCACTTTTTGCCACCGTGGGGCTGGGCTTTACGGGTGTCGCGGTGCAGTCAAATTCCATTGCCGTAAGTCTGCGAGAAGCATTGAATATCCCTGTAATTGTCACGGGGATGGTAATTACCATTATTTCGGGAATAATAATTTTCTCGGGCACAAAGGCAGTTACAAAAATTTCGGAAAAAACAGTACCTCTCATGGCTTTTTTGTATGTGGGTGCCTGTGTTCTTGTGCTGATACTCAATATTGAAAAAATACCTGCCGCCTTTTCTCTGATTTTCAGAAGTGCCTTTTCTGCAGATGCTCTCACGGGCTGTATATTGGGGCTTACTCTTAAAACCACCCTGAGTCAGGGAGTAAAAAGGGGACTTTTTACAAACGAGGCAGGTATGGGTTCATCCCCAGCAGCTCATGCCCTTTCAGCGGCACCTTCTCCCCATTATCAGGGTACACTGGGCATTGCAGGTGTGTTTACGGATACCTTTGTCATGCTGTCGCTTACGGCACTTTGTGTGATAATAGCTCTTTTTGTGCCCGTGTCGGGAGATTTTTCTTCACTTACGGGTTCGGATGCCGCAACACTTTCTTTTGCCGTGCTTCTCGGAAAACGGGGTGCCGCCGTATTTATTGCCCTGTCCGTACTTTTTTTCGCCTTCGCTTCCGTTCTCGGCTGGAACCTTTACGGCAAAAGCTCTTGTACATATCTTTTCGGTGAAAACAGTGAAAAAATATATATCATATCCTCCCTTGCTTTTGTTTTTTTCGGTGCTGTCATGACCCCTTCACTTGCATGGGGGATTACGGATTTCATGAACACTCTCATGGTAATAACAAATATTCCCGCTCTTATAATGCTTGTGAAAAGGGACAGCAGGACTTGAAATTTCTGCAGATTTATGTTACAATACGCTGAATTTACGAAAACAGAGGATTTTTGTCATGGAAGAAACTACAGTATCAGCCATTCTCGGGGAATTTGAAGAGAGCTTTTCTCAGCTTGCAGACCTTCCCGCAAATGCGGCGGAAACAAATGAATATTTACGCAAACTCATTGACCTTGTTCTTGAATTCGCCGTGACCTACGGCGGAAAAATCATTATTGCCATTGTGATACTCATTGTAGGATTTAAACTTGCGGGCTTTCTTACCAAAAAGCTCTTTTCTGCAAAGGCAATGAACAAACTGGAGCATTCCACAAAGAGCTTCCTTCAGAGCCTTGTGGGAATTATTCTGAAAATACTCGTAGGAATTACTGTTCTTGCCGTTATAGGTGTTCCCATGACCTCAATGGTGGCTGTTATAAGCTCCTGCGGTCTTGCAATAGGTCTTGCCCTTCAGGGGTCTCTTTCAAACATTGCAGGCGGCTTCATTCTTCTTGTGTTCAAGCCCTTTTCGGAAGGCGATTATATCATAGCTTCCGGTGTCGAAGGAACGGTTGAGAATCTCGGTGTGTTCCACACAAGAATAATCACCGTTGACAATAAAAGAGTTACCGTACCCAATTCCGTAATATCAAATGCAACTCTTACAAATGTCACTGCCCTTGAAAAGAGAAGGGTAGACCTGACTTTTACTGCTTCTTATGACAATGATATAGACAAGGTGGAAAGAACTCTTCTTAAAGTTGCTTGTGAGCATGAGCTGGTGTTCAGTGACCCTGCCCCCTTTGCAAGACTTTCCTCGCATAAAGACAGTGCTCTTGAATATACCGTAAGGGTCTGGTGCAAAACAGCGGATTATTATACCGTTTATTTCGACCTTATAAAAAATGTCAAAAAGGCTTTCGACAAGGAAGGCATATCAATTCCTTATATGCAGTTTCAGATACATACCGACAAATGATATTTATGTGTCGGAATTATTCTTTAATAATTATAATATAAATCTTTTAATTGTTAATTATTTGTAAACTATGATAAATTAATTATAAATCCGATTGACACTTTGTCACTTTTTTGGTATCCTATATAAGCCAAAAAAATGACAAGGTGTCAGTTTTTTTAAGTTTATTTAAACTTTACGGTCGTAACTTATGGTCATTCGTTGAAAAGGAGGAAAAGTATGGCTTCGACTACAAAAAGACTTGAGAAAAAAATGAAGATACTCGATACCGCTTTTTCGCTTTTCAGAGATTATTCCGTAAGTGCAACGGCTATTGATGACATTGTAAAAGCGGCAGGTATTGCAAGAGGTACTTTTTATCTTTACTTCAAAGATAAAAGTGACCTGCTTGAGCAGATAATATTATATAAAAGTACAGAGTCCATGAAGGCAGTTCTGAAAAGGATGAATCTTCAGACGGACATGGAGGAAGCCGATTTTTATGAGGCAGTAAGACAGTTTCTTAACTGCTTTGTTGATTTTCTTATTGAAAACAGGGAAATACTTCCTGTGATGAATAAAAATCTTTCCTCATGTATTAAAAATCTTCCCGAGATATATGACGAGGATATAAAGCGTATATATTCTTTGGTGATAGAATCCATGGGGAATTTCGGATATTCCCCCGATACGGCACACAAGACCGTATACATTGTTGTGGATATGGTGGGAAGTGTGTGCTCCGATGCCATTCTTCACTCAAAGCCTTACCCCATTGAACAGCTGAGAAATATTGTAATAGAGTCTGCTATATGTATTTTCAAAAACAATGCAGACATGAAATATTTTGAAGATGAAAACAGCGGGCTTCATGCCCTTACCGCATAATTTATGAATTTTCCCGAAAGGCAGGAGATAAATCTGAAACGCTCAGTTAAAGCATTGTCACTTATTCTCTCTTTGATACTGATACTTACACCTGTATTGGGTGTGACCTCCTCGGCGGTGAATTATCCCGCAGGAGTTACCGAAGCTCAGGTGCTCTCAGTTATACCGAAGCTTAACGCCCTGGTAAAGGGACTTATGTCTGTTTCTTCAGGTACGGGCGGTATTAAAGCTACCGTTTACAGAACCCTTTATGCCGATGATACCGTAAACTCTCTGTTTGCGGGAATTTATTCGGCACTGGGTGAAAATGCAGACACTCTTTCAGTTATTGGGGCAGATGTTTCCCCCGCAGCTCTTGCGGAGGCTCTGAAAGACTATCCTTCTGTCTCCAAAAAGCTTAAAAAGTGCAGTAATATAAGTGAGGCAGTTACCGCTTCAAAGGATTTTGAATGGGATATTACCACTCAGGGCGGTTTCAGAAATGCTCTGTCCGATATGCTCTCTCCCTTTGAAGACCTTCTCAATGTAATACTTTGTTCGGGTACTCTTAAGATAAATGACCTCATTTCGATAAACGGTGATGACGGTTACGGTATTGCAATAGTTCCTCTGCTTGAGGCTTTTGATTGTCCTGAGATAATGAGTTCATCGGAATTTGCCGCTTCTGCCGCAAAAAACAAGGGTAACATAATAAAAAATATTATCAATATGGTGTTCTCCGCTCTCGACAAGCTTCTTGATGACCCTGTTATCGGTATGTGTGAGACCCTTCCTAAAATTGCATATTATATTGAATCGGGAAAGCTTTCCTCTTCACTTACGGCACTGCTTGAACCCCTTTCACTTAAAATCGCAGGTATTTTTACCATCCCGGGACTTTCGGAGCTTATAAGTAATGTTGCAAACCTTGAAGACAGCTTTAATATAAACGAGCTTTTAGGTGAGGCTGATATGAGCGGTCTTTTCGGCGGCGATATGACCCTTCCCGAAATAGACTTTGCCGCTTTTGCCGCCTGTGTTACGGAAAACTCGGGTACTCTTACAGTAGATAAGGGTGCAGCGTTTATAACACTTATGAACTTTGCCGCAGATATGCTGAAAGCAAATTCGGGAAATCTCGGCTCTCTTATGGGCTCTGCAGAAGGCAGCGATATGTTAAAGCCCCTTCTTGAAAAAAGCAATGACGAGCTTATAAAATCCATCGTTACACTTTTCAGTATCACAAGTGCCCCAGAAAATAATTATCAGTGGAACTATCCTGCATTTACTCCCGGCAGTGTGACTTATACCCCTACACTGGGATATGAAGATTATCAGAAGATACTCGACAAGGTTGACCCTCTCATTACGGACTTTATCAGAGAACAGGACCCCGAAGGAAATGTTGAGGATTCCTTAAGAAAGACCATATATTCCAATTCGACTCTCTCGCAGATTGTTGTGGGAATTTATTCCATGCTCGGCAGTGAAGAAATGTCAGGACTTTTCGGAATGCTCGGAATAAGTGTTTCCCCCTACGGTGTCGCATCCGTCATATCTTCTTCTTACCCTTATGCTGCAAATACTCTCAGCAGATACGGTTCATGGAAAAATATAAATCCCGCTTACATTTCATGGGGATTCAGCGACGGCGACAGCGAACGCTTCAGTGCGGCACTTGCAAAGGCACTTTCTCCCTTCATTCCTCTTCTGTCATGTGTACTTGCAGGTGAAAATGTCACCTTTATGAATGCTTTGACAGTGCCCGGCTCTGACGGATATAACACTGCTGTCATTCCCATTCTTGAAGCTCTCGGCTGTAAGAGTGAAAACATCGTGCCATATTCAGAGTATAAAAAGGGTGCAGGTACAATCAAGGTGCTTACGGATATCTTAGCTCCCGTAACGGTGCTTCTTGATGAAATTTGTGCTTCTCCCGTAAAGACTATATGTACCATACTTCCCAATATAATATATTTCTTTGAGAATTCTCTCATGGAAGAAGCCCTCACAAATCTTCTTTATCCCGTAAATTATATGCTGAGCGAAGCAGGACTTGGTGATATGCTTTCCGGAATTTCAGAAGGTATGCCCGAAACGGATATGAATTCTCTTATAAAGGAAATGACTTCATCCATGGATATGGGTATTACACTTCCCGAAATTAATCTCTCGGCTATCGGCACTTACGGCAGTGCGGTTACACTTTCAAGTAAGAGAGTATCGGGCGGTGCACCGTCTTCGTACACCTATATCGAGGCTGATACCTCTGCTGTTCTTGTTACACTTTTAAGAGTTGTGGCACAGGTCATGACCTCTCCCGAAAACGGTGACCTTCTCTCAGGCTTCATGGGAGGCTCGGGAGATGAGGGCGGAAATGATATGTTCGCCATGTATGCAGGTGACATCAGCAAAAAGTTTGAAGGCATGACTGATGACGAAGTACTCGAATGGCTGTGTGACCTTTTCTTCAGTGACAGCCCCACAAGAGAGCTTCCCGATGAAAATGCCGAAATTCCCACTATTATATATGAAGAAAAGTTTGAACTGAGCACTACTGCAAAGCTTCTTATCGTTGCAGGCGTCATTGCCCTCGGAGCACTTATATACTACATTCTTTCCGTAACAGGTAAGCTTGATAATTACAAGCTTAAGAAGAGCAAGAAAAAAGAGATGAAACGCCGTAAAGAGGAGAGCAAGAAGCTCGTAAAAGCAGGCGGTGTTGCAGTTCAGTCCATGGAAAACACTCCCAAGAAAATGAAAGAGGAGAAAAAGGCACAAAAGGCTGATAAAAAAGTCGTTGCCGTAAATGCTTCTCAGGGAGTTTATGTTACACCCCTCTCACAGGGAAAAACACCTTCTTCAGAGCCGGAGATACAGGTGATCAGTGTAAAAGCCCCTGAAAAAACCGCAGCTTCAGAGAATGCTTCTCAGCATTATAAATACACCGAATATAACGGAAAGCCCGATCGCCCCAATCCCTATCTTGATCCTCTCAGCCCCTCAAAGCAGGCAAAGGAAGAAAGAAAACAGCAGAGAAATGATGCAAGGGCAGACAGAATTGCAGCTGCAAAATTGCCTGACAAGAAACAGGAAGAAAAACTTGAACGCCGCAGGCTTCAGGCTGAAAAAACGGCACAGAAAAACGAACTGAAAGCCAGAAAACAGTATGAAAAGATTCTGAAGCAGGCTGAGAAAGAGAATAATTCCAAGGGAGGAAAAGCTTAATGCTTGTATTGAAAAATATAGTAAAAGATTATGTAGCAGGCGATACCACCGTAAGAGCCCTTAAGGGTATAAATATAAATTTCAGAGAAAACGAATTTGTTGCCATTCTCGGCCCTTCGGGCTGCGGTAAGACTACAATGCTCAACCTTATAGGCGGTCTTGACAGATATACTTCGGGCGACCTTATCATCAACGGTAAATCCACCAAGGATTTTACGGACGGTGACTGGGATACCTACCGTAACCACTCTGTCGGCTTCGTTTTCCAGAGTTATAACCTTATTCCCCATCAGACGGTTCTTGCAAACGTTGAACTCGCACTCACTCTATCAGGTGTTTCCAAGAAGGAAAGAAGAGAAAGAGCCATTGAAGCACTTACAAAAGTCGGTCTTAAAGAACAGATTAATAAAAAGCCCAGTCAGATGTCGGGCGGACAGATGCAGCGAGTTGCCATTGCCCGTGCTCTTATCAATAATCCCGATATACTCCTTGCTGACGAACCCACCGGTGCTCTTGATACGGAGACCAGCGTTCAGATTATGGATCTTCTTAAGGAGATTTCAAAGGATAAGCTTATTATCATGGTTACTCACAACCCCGACCTTGCAAAAGAGTATTCCACAAGAATCATAAGCTGTCTTGACGGTGCCGTAATTGATGATACAGACCCCTTTGAGCCTACTGATGAAGACAGAAAGAACGAGACCGTAAAGAGAAAGGAAGAGGAGAAAAAGGGTAAAAAGCCCTCAATGTCCACCACAACGGCATTCTCTCTTTCTCTCAGAAACCTTGTTACCAAAAAGGGAAGAACCTTCCTTACCGCCTTTGCGGGAAGTATCGGTATCATAGGCATTGCCCTTGTTCTTGCACTTTCCACGGGTATTGAAAACTACATTGCAAAAATGCAGAATGACCTTCTTCTTGCAATGCCCGTGTCAGTTGAAAAAGAGGCCATTGACATGAACAATGTCATGGGAGCCCTCACAGACCTCGGAGCAAGTATTACCGAAACTGACCACGACCTTGATAATATCTATGTCAACAGCACATTTACGGAAATGGTAAATACCTTCATTTCCCAGTCCACGGAAAACAACCTCAAGAGCTTCAGACAGTACATTGAAGATAACCGTGAAAAGTTTGACGAGCTGTGCAATGACATTCAGTATAAGTACGAAACTCCTCTTAACATCTACAGAGCCGAGACCTCTGACGGTATTATTCAGGTAAATCCCAACGGAATGCTCGACACTCTCATGGGTGGTGCAGGCGGTTCAGCTTCAATGCAGAATATGACCTCATCCATGACCAATATGTTCTCATCATCAATTACAAACTCATGGGTAGAGCTTATAGGTGACAATGAGCTTATTTCCGGACAGTATGATGTTATTCACGGAAGGCTTCCCGAAAACTACAATGAAGTAGTTCTCATTGTTGATAAAAACAACGAAATCAATGAGTTGCTTATGTATGCTCTCGGTATCAAAAATCAGGCTACATTCATGGAAGATATGATGTCCATGATGGCTTCAGGTGATGAAAAGGTTGACGGCTCTGCAATAGTTGACAGCTATTCTTACGATGACATTCTCAATATGAATTTCAAACTGGTTCTCAATCATGAATATTTTGTAAAGAACGCTGAAACAGGTCTCTGGACAGACCAGAGAAGCAATATTTACTATGTAAAGCAGCTTATTGATAAGGGTGTTGACATCAAGATAGTAGGTATCTTAAGACCCGACCCCAACAATGTCATGTCCACAGGTACGGGAAGCATCGGATATAAGACAGAACTTATGGATTATGCTCTCAGTGAGACACTTGCCTCAGAAATAGTCAAAGAACAGCTCTCTCACCCCGATACAGACGTTCTCACGGGACTTGAATTTTCTGATCTTACCGTAAACGATTTCTCTCTTGCAGATATTGACCTTACTGCAATTAACTTCCAGTATCTTGATCTTACTCCCTTCATGAGCTTCATGGAAGGTATGGATATGTCTGAGGTTGACATTCTCAACATGGATATTACCGATCTCATGGATTTCAGTGATATGAGCGAGCTTCAGAAAAAGCTTATGGAAGGCTTCCTCACAGACGAACAGGTGCTTGCCTTCAAGCAGGCTTATATTGATACAATAAACGCAGAATGCTCACTTGATAAGACCTTTGACGCCATAGGTTATTCTGTGGCAGAAGAACCCTCTTCAATTTATCTCTATCCCAAATCCTTCGATGCAAAGGCAGAGATAAACAAGATGGTTGACTATTATAACGAACAGATGATAGCACAGGGACACCTCGGTTATACCGTAACACTTACAGACCTTATCGGTATGATGATGAGCATCATTACCAGCGTTCTTAATATCGTAACTGTCGTTCTTGTTGCCTTCGTTGCCATATCCCTTGTTGTTTCCTCAATTATGATAGGTATTATCACATATATATCAGTTCTTGAAAGAACCAAGGAAATCGGTATCCTCAGAGCTATAGGTGCTTCAAAGGGCGATATTTCCAAGGTGTTCAATGCTGAGACAATAACCATAGGTACGGGAGCAGGTGTAATTGGTATTACCACCACACTTATTCTTGAAATACCGATAAACTATCTTATTGACTATTTCACCCACACAGGTGCAGAAGCCCAGCTTCCCGTATTGGCAGCCATCATTCTCGTTGCAATAAGCATGACCCTCACCTTCATAGCAGGTCTTATCCCCGCCTCCTTCGCAGCAAAGAAAGACCCCGTAGAAGCACTGAGAAGTGAATAAAAACCAAAAAGACACGGCACAAAACCGTGTCTTTTTTAAAGCAAATCATAATTTACCGGTGTGTTTCACCGTGGTGAAACATTCTTATTGCAGGACGACATCCTCTACAGATGAAATTAAAAATTCACTACAAAATCAAAACAATAATATTACGAGAAAAACGGGCATAAAACTACTTTTTATGGTAGCATTATTCTGCATTTTTACGGATTGGTTTTTTGCAGTCCCCTTTCGGAGTTACGCACCCAATATTTTTTTATGATGTCCCGCATCAAGAAGAAGTATAATGACATCGCTTTCATAAGTCCAGAGTATACGAATATCCATGTTGACACTCATTTCAAAAACTTTGTCAAGCCTCCGGACCTTTTTAGTTCTGAGTGACGGATAAAATGGGTTCTGAATAAGTAGTTTTAATTTATTCATCAGATTTGCTTCAGTGCTTTAAGGTTTTTCTCAAAATCTTTTGTATATTTAAGTTTATATGTCATTAATATTTATCCCCATGCTCAGAAACATTTCTTCTGCACTCTCAAATGCTTTCTGATCTGCAATATCTTTCTCATTGTCCTTTATAAGCTTGGCTATTTTAGCAAGCTTTTCCTTTGGATAGACAACAACAGGGCAAAGGAATATCCCTCCGTCTTTTTCGATGACCTCAAATTTGTCTCCTTCGGATATGCCGAGATTCTTTATTATTTCTGACGGAATAGTAATCTGTGAACGGCCTCTCAATTCTGCTAACATTGTTTTCACTCCTTTTGTGTGATTATTTTCTGAATTTCTGAATTTCTTATATTCTTATATATGCAGTTTTCGTTATAAAATCAAGTCTTTAATAAAAAAATAAGGATACGCAGCTTTATATCAAATATTCTATATAAGAAAAAATCTTATGCTTTATTAACCCCCTGCCCCGGGTCTTGGGGGAATCGGTGTTTCTTGACATAAGCAAATTACTCACGATGCGAGTAATTTCCTATATAATAAAAAACGGCTTAAGTTTGCTTTTGCGGTAAACTTAAGCCGTTATTTGTGGTGGATTATTTAACTGTAAAGAAATTGTTGAAGAAGAAGAAATTCTCCTGCTTCGTGTCAGATTCTATTGTAAGTGTTGTTGTGGCTTCTTTTGTGGGAATGAGAAGATTGTTGAAATATGTGCTCATCTTACTGTCTGTGTTCATGTCGATGTCATATCTTGCGGCAACGGGTGAAAAATCATTTGTTGTGAAATAATATGAAACTGTTCCCGCTGTCTCTATGGACATTTCCATCTTCATCATGTTTGCCATTTCGGGAATTTCATCGAAGGAGGAGCTTACAGACTGTAAATTCTTCTTAAGTCCCTCATTGTAAGTCGCACTGAGTATCTTTTCTATGGGTGTAGTGCCTGTCGGCATATTTGTATCGGTCATTGTTTCTTTGTTGAGTGTGACCGTTACCTTATAAACGTCGCCGATTACGGAGTTTTTAATCTTTGTAAGGTCGTAAGAAGCTCCTGAAGCTGTGGATTTGAAGGAATTGGGAAGATTTTTGACAAAATCGACACCGTTCATTTTCTGTACACTGACACTCTTAACTTCACTGTCACTAAGAGAACTGATGTAGGGAGTGCCTGTCACAAAAAAGGTTGCATTGTTTATATGACGGCGGTTTGTGAAATCGGAATATTCCGTAACGGTGCCGGGTGCAATGGAGTCAGTGAGAAGACCTTCCATAAGTTCAGCAAGTGCTAAATGCAGGATACTTGAAGGCTTGCATTCAGGCTTTGGTGTTACGGTCACGGTTTTTGTAAAACCGTAGAAATAATTGATTGAGCCGGGAGCCTTAAGAGCGTTTACAATGTCGTTGAATGCAGGGAACTGACCGTCACAGCCTTTTACGTTACATTCGGTTATACCTTCCAGAGCAAGGCTTGTGGGGGAGTGGGTGCAAAGCTTTACAGCTTTTCTCAGTTCACATACACTGCATTCCGAATAACCGCTGCCGTACTCTGCTGCTGAAGCCGCAGTTTCTACGGTGAACTTTCTGAAGGTGTGCATTTTTAAGGGGATTTCTTCAGTGGTGATTTCACCGCATCTGCAGGTAAGCTTCTTTTCACCTTTCTGAGTACAAGTAGCATTTCTTATTGTCTCAGCTTCAGTATAATTGTGAGTATGCACCAGCTTTTCAAGACCAACAGACGCTCTGAGTATAAGTCTTGCATCTGCAGAAGAAATATTTCCGTCTTCATCTGCATCTGCCGTGAATGTCTCTTCTTCCGTAAATTTTTCAAGGTCAACGGATGCTCTGAGAGTAAGTCTTGCATCAGAGGAAGTAACTGAGCCGTCGCTGTCCACATCGCCGAGTATAAATGCCGCTGACGAGGGTACGATATAAGTCACACAGATGAGTGATACAAGGATTATGCTTAATATTGAACGTTTTTTCATGAAAATTTCCTTTCCGGGGTAATTATGCAAAGAAATTGGGGAAGAAATATGTTCTTGTGTAGTGAGTTGAGATTACAGGGTCAAGTTCGCCGTTCAGTGAGAAAAGAGCGATTCTGAAGGACATGTCAATGGTCTGATCCATTGTGATGTCGGCATCATAAACAGCCATGATGGGCTCGTAAGTGTCAGCGAGGAAGTAATAGGTGACAGTAGCATCTGAGTATATCTCAAGAAGCTTCATTGTCATTGAAATTTCATAACCGCTGCCGCTTTCTGTCTCTGTCATGACAAGTTCACCGTTTTCATTTTTGAATTCTTTTGCATCGTCTCTTATGTCAAGGTCATAAATCTTTTCAAGAGCCGTCTTTTCGGTATCTGCGAGATTCTTGACCTGAGAATACTTTTCATTCTTTACGTCAACGGTAACTTTGATGACTTCGTCATTGACTACTTTACTCTTGTAGGTATTAAATTTTGCTGCCTGGTCTGCATTTGTATAAGAGGGATTGATGTTTGCAAGTACTTCTGATGCCTTCATGCCTGTAAGCTTTTCGATGTTGATACTGTCAATATCACTGTTTTCAAGAAGTGAAACAACATATTCACCGTTGCTGTTTCTTAATGAAAGCGGAATTGTTGAGAGTATATGGCTTTGTCTTATTACCGAATATTCATCAGGTGTATTTGCCATTTCATCTTCATACAGGCTTCTTATTGCAGAGGTATAAATACCGAAGTCAAAACGGGAGTATGATGTCTTGATGCTTGTCTTATCAATATATGATACATAATATGAATCGGAATAAGAGCCGTAGAAGAAGGGAGCCTTGATTTTGTTTACAACATTGTTGAAAGCACCTATCTTGTCGGTTGCAACACTCTGGCAACGTGTGCAGAAGAAACCTTCCACATCAGTATTGTAAGCAGTGGCTCTTACCGTATAATTGTGACCGAGTCTTTCTGCCACAATTTCTCCGCAGGTGGTACATATAACATCAGTAGTACAGGTCTGAACACCTGAAAGCTCATGTCCTGTTGCGGGAAGAGTAACTATTGTATCATCAAATGTCTCACCGCACTTGTTACAGTGACCCGAGTAAACAATTTCACCGTCTTCGGTACATGTGGCTTTCTTAAAGGATTTCGGATTGATTGAGTGACCGAGGCCGGCTGATGTGACAACATCATAGGAATAACTACAGTGTTCGCATGCCATGTGGTTTATCTGAGGACTTGTACAGGTTGCTTCATCAACACCTGCAGGTCTTACAGTATGAGCGGCATGAGTCTCATTTTCTGCAACTATAAGTCCGCAGACCGTACAGGAAGTGACTTCCTTACACATTGTGCCGTCTGCTTTGCTACCTATAACCTCATTTGTTGCAAGTGTGTGTGGAGTAAGAGCAATTACCTCGGTAGTTTCATAATCACATTCGGAGCATTTGCCTTCTTTTTCGCCTTCCTTTTCACAGGTGGCTTCCTTTGTTGTGGTCCATGTGACTTTATGTCCCTTTGCCGGAGTGTAATTTTCTTTTTTGTCAGCCTTACATACTGTGCATGTAGAAAGGGAATAGCCCTGTTCAGTACAGGTGGGGTCTGTAACAACGGGGGCACCCCAGGTATGGTCTGTTGCTTCCTGTGTAACCACATAAGAATCTTCTATGTAATAATCGCAGTTTTTGCACTTTGTTACCTTATAGCCTTCCTGTGTGCAGGTAGCTGCTACGGTAACTTCTTGCATGATGTGGTCAATGCCTTCTGAAGGGATGACTTCACCCTTCTTAAGTAGTATGCCGCAAATATCGCATACAGTATCACCTGTATAACCTTCTTCCACACAGGTAGCAGCTTTTACGGTAGTCTCATCGAGAACCTCTTTGTGACCTGCTGCAGGAACAGCAGTACCGCTGCTGAGCTTTGTGCCGCATACACTGCACTTTTTGTCGCCCGTATAACCCGCTTCGGTACATGTAGCTGCCTTTACGGTAGCAGTGTCAAGAATTTCCTTATGACCCGTTGCAGGAATTTTTTCGGTGACAAATTCACCGCATTCACAGGTAAGCTTCTTTTCACCGTCTTCGGTACAGGAAGCTTGCTTTGTAACAGTTGCTTTTGTATAAGCATGGGTATGCGGATCTTTCAGCTCTTCAAGACCTACGGATGCTCTGAGTATAAGTCTCGCATCGGCTGATGATATTGAATCGTCAAAATCTACGTCTGCAGCCTTTTTTGCAAGGTCTGAAAGATCTTCGAGTTTAACTGATGCCCTGAGGGCAAGTCGTGCGTCGGCTGATGATATTGTTCCGTCTTCGTCAACATCACCCAGCGTATAATCTGCAGCAAATGTAAGCGGAACCGCACTGATTACAAGCAGTGCCGCCAATAAACATGAGAGGATGCGTTTTTTCATCTGAATTACCTCCGTAAAAAAACATGTTTTCCGGGCAAAAGCCCACTTGCAGTAATTATACACTATAAAATATTTTATAGCAACTGCTTTTTTATAAAAATAAAATATACTTTTTACCAAAAAACACAAGTTTTACTTGAGAAACTTTTATTAAACTTTTTCTGAATTGTTAACACCAAGATAAAACTATTTGTGAAATAAAGGAAATATCAAAATATACTTGAATTACACTGAGTTTTAATGTATAATCAATCTACGAAGCGTCTTTTTTAAATACAAAGGGAGGTTCCCCAATGAAAAACAAAACAGTTAAAAGAGTATTATGTATACTCCTGAGCATCGTTACGGTATTTTCTGTACCTGCAGGTGCTCTTGCCGCAAAACTTGACTATGCACCCGTAATTTACATAGGTGACATGTCAGACAACCCTCTTTATTATAATCCCAACAAAATCAATGCCACCGTGGCATTTGATATGAATTCATCTGATTTTACGGGAGATATAGCATCTGTTGTTACAGGTGTTGTTTTCTCTTCGTTTACCGATGTTGCTACAGCAACTCCCATGGTTGCAAACGCCGTAAAAGGTATAATGAATCCCATTCTCTGTGCTCCCGACGGTTCATCAAGAGATTCGACGATAGGTCCGTGGAAATATGATACTCCTGTTTCCGCATGGGCTGAGGAAGAAATTTCCGAAAATATCAATGCTCTTGTTATGGCTTCTCAGGGTTATATCAATAAGAATGAAATCTTCTTCTTCTCTTATGACTGGAGACTTTCGCCTACAGCGACTGCAGACGAGCTTAAGGATTTCATTGAGCATGTTGAGAATTATACAGATTCCGATAAGGTTTCTATTTTAAGCGTGGGATACGGCGGAGTTATTGCAAATTCATATCTTTATGAATATGAAGACCATGCAAAGAAAAATGTTCAGTCCTCAGTGTTCTATAACTGTCCCATTCTCGGTAACGCCATTATAGGTGACTTCATGAAGGGCAGAATTGCAAGAACCGTTCAGGATGACGGTTCACTTATAGGTGCTATAGGAACAATAAACGGTGCCGACAGAGGCGAAGCCTTCATAGATTACATTTCAGAAGATACTTCGGGCTTTATAAGCGGAATTTTTGAAAATCTTTTAGGTGAAGGTGAGATAACCTCTCTTATAGGAAATTTTTTCGTTGCACTCGTTGCTACCATCGTAAAGGGTGAAGACGGTCATAAGGAACTCGGTAAAATGTACAACACCTTCGCACTTGTTGCCGATGATCCCATTTATGACGATTTCTTAAGAGAATATCTCAGAAATATTCCCGGTCTCTGGGCTCTCGTTCCCGAAAAGGATTTTGATGCGGCAATGGATTTCCTGTATGGTGATGATGTTATAGGTAATGTTCTTAATTCAAAGATTAATTCCTACCGTGATGTACTTGAAAACACCGATGAAACCTTAAAGACGGCACAGATGAACGGAATTAATGTTTGTGTTGTTGCAAACTATAATTTACAGATTCTTCCTGTTACCATAAGCATTGCTGATATGTCTGACGGAATTGAATCCGTAAAATATGCATCTGCAGGTGCAGTTACCGCAGATAATGAAAGCGAAGGCGGAAAGTATAACCATTGCATATTTGAACATACGCATATCGCTCCCGATAAGAATATAGATGCTTCATATTGCTATCTTCCCGAAAACACATGGTTTATAAGAAACCTTCCTCACGGAGACCTCACAAAGGAAGATGTTGCCGATTTTATAGTATGGCTTCTCTTCAGCTTTACTCAGAAAACCGTCTGGGAAGATGCTTCCTATACTCAGTATATGTCATATTCGGAATATACCAAGAAGCTCACACCCTACCTCTCCCCCGAAAATACCAACAGCGGTAACAAATACGGTGATATTGACTCTGACGGAGATGTTTCCGCAGCCGATGCCCGTGCAGCTCTGAGAATGGCAGTAGGACTTGATGTAGCCACCAAGGAATTAAGAGTAATTGCCGATGTTGACGGCTCAAACGACGTAGGTGCAGAAGACGCCCGTCTTATCTTAAGATATTCCGTAGGTCTCATCTTTGCATTCCCCGTTGAATATTAAATCAAAAGCACTCATCCCGAAGGCATGGGGTTGCTAAGGACAGAAAAAAGAGGCAATGCGGCTCAAACCGTGCTGCCTCTCATTTTTTTGGTCTTTATTGAAATTTAAGATGTAAATAATAAAACATATTCCGGTGATCATTTCGCCGGGGGCAGAGCAATGATATTATAAGATAAACATTGCTTTTTCAACTGCCGCACACAGGGCATGGTATACGGGGAGGGTCAGCTCCTGCACCTCGTAAGTCACGGTTGAGGGGAGCTTTATTGTAACATCGGAGATTGCTGAAAGCTTGCTGTCCTTTTCGCCCGTTATTGAAACAGTCTTTATGTCTGCGGCTTTTGCGGCTTTTACTGCGTTTACGATGTTAAGAGAGTTGCCCGAGGTAGACAGTGCTATGAGCACATCGTGCTGACTTTTTGCATAAGCATAAACCTGCTGAGCGTATACAAGTGAAGGGTCAATATCGTTTGCAAAGGCAGATATTACACCCGTCTGGCTTACAAGGGAAATGCATCTTATACCTTTCTGAAGCTTGTCTGCAATTTCCTTTCCTCCTTCAATATTATTAAATTGAGCCTTTTCCTCTTCGGAAAGGGGTCTTTTTAATATAAAGCCCTTCATAAGTTCACCCGTTATGTGTTCGCTGTCGGCGGCAGAACCGCCGTTTCCGCAGACATAAACGAATGCTTCTTCTTCAGCACATTTTTTCATAAGAGTAAATGCAGCTTCTATTTCTTTTTTAAGAGGAATAAGTGTGGGGTAGTCCTTATAAAGCTTTTCAAAAATCATTCCGACAGTATTCATAATATTTCATTTCTCCTTAAAATGCAAGTCCCAGTGCCGCATAGTCTCCGATGGAATTTCCCAGTGTTGCGGGCAGTATTCTGCAGACCTCTGACGAATAGGAAAGAGTCTCATTTTTTATTACTTCATTTATTATATCATCAAATAATTCCCTGTCACGGGAGTATATGCTTCCGATAACTATGGCTTCGGGGTTTAATATGTCAATGAGAATACTAAGTCCCATACCGAGCTTTTTTGCACAGGTTTCGTATATTTTTTTTGCAAGTATGTCCCCGCTTTTTGCAGCAAGGGCAACAGTTTTTGCGGAAATTTCTTCTTCTCTGAAAAGAACGCTGTCCTCTCCCTTTTCTTTTGCCTGAGAGAGCATAATTTCAGAAAGTCTTGCAATACCTCCGCCGGAGCAGAAGCCCTCAAAAGAGCCTTTTTTTCCGTATCCTTCGGGACCGTCTTCAGCAAGTCTTATATGACCTACCTCACCCGCCATGTCGTTTGTGCCCGAATACAGCTTTCCGTCAAGAATAAGTCCTGCTCCCATACCCGTACCGAAGGTAAGGAAAATCATATTGCTTGTGCTCTTGCCTGAGCCGAATTTCCACTCAGCCACAGCACAGGCATTTGCATCATTCTGAAGATTTGGTCTTATTCCGAAATGCTCACGGAATATTTCACATATAGGAACATTGTCCCAATCGGGAAGATTGGGAGGACAATTTATTGTGCCCTTTTTGCTGTCAAGAGGGCCGCCGCAGCTTATACCTATCCCCGTAAGCTGATTTTTCGGGTCGGAAATGCCGTTTCGGGAAAGAATTTCATCTGCTGTATCAAGCATTTCCCCGATGACAGCCTTCCACCCTCTTTTTACATCCGTGGGAAAAGAAAGCTTATCAATAATAAGCTTTTCATGATTTTCGGGCATTTCACCCTTTCCAAGCACCACGGCACACTTTGTACCACCTATATCAAAACCTAAAGTAAACATATAACCCTCCGGATTCATGATTTTTGTTTCAGCGGCAATATTGAGCCGATGTCTGTTATTCTGCCCTTTTGCAGTTCTTTTATTGTTACTCCGTGTTTCTCACAGAAATCACGGATTTTTTCACCGTCTCTGTGATATTTCAGTTCTCCCGTCACTGCAAGTATATCTTTGTTAATTTTTCCCGTACTTCCGCCGAAAAAGCCGTAGTGTTTTTCGGAAAGATATATGTCTCCCTTCGATATCATAAGCACATCGAAGTCAGTGTTTTTAAGAGCAGCTGCTATTGAAGCATCCTCTGTGATAACAGCTGTTTCCGTTACGAAACAGACGGAGCATTTTGTGTAGCCCTGCTTTGTCTGAAAACCGAGATATCCCGAAAGAAGCAGCTCGTCATTGAGATATCCGTCTATTGTTGCAGGATTGTAAATATATATTCTGTTCCCCACAGCCGCATTGAGCTTTACATCATGGGGATATGTGCTTCCGATATTTTCACCCGTATACACGGAAAAGCCCTCTTTTCGGAGTATGCTTTTATCCTGAGAAGGGTCACAGAAAATGTGACTGTCTCCTACATGACATAAAAGCATGTCCTGATGTGATGAGACCTCTTCGGGGAGAAGGGGATTTCTGAAGGAAAACGTTCTTATATTTTCTTCGTGAAGGGCACGGACAATATCGGGATAGTCTCCCACGGCTGCAAGTGTTACTTTTCCGTCGGGAAGATTGGGATGCAGTACAAAATTTTCTTTCATCAGTTTACAAACTTCTTCCATGGCTTTACTGCAATAAAACAGCACACCGTTCCGACAGCCGCTACAATTACCCATGAAATAAGAACGGTGTTCCAGCCGAAATTGTCACTTATTGCACCAAATCCGTAAGTAGCCGCCGCAGAGCCCACATAAGTAAGGGAATTTATTATACCCGACATGGTGGAAACGGCGTTATATTTTTCAAATCTTGCAGGAACAATGCATATAAGGAAATAGTTTACTCCGTGCATAAAACCCGTAATGACGGCGGCAAGGAAAAGGGTGACATACTGATTTTCCCTGTATATTAAAAGAAGCAGCAGACAGCCGATAAAACCGATGCCGAAGGTTACAGTACCGGCTTTTACCTCGTCTTTTACGAATTTTCCGTTAATGACACCGACAAGCTTTATGCTTATAACCCCGAATACGGGAATGAGCACGCTTTTCAGTATGGCACTTGAGCTTTCAAGTGAGAAGGTGTTTATTATAAAAGTGGGAACCCAGTCAGTGATACCGTCACGAAGTGCACCCTGTGCGATTATTGCAACTGCAATGAATATAAAACCGGACATAAGAAGCTTTTTTACGCTGAGAGTGCTTTCTTTTTTATCCGCACTTTTACCTTTGTCTTCTTTTTCAAATAGTTTTTGTCCCGCTGTGGCTTTTCTGAAGCCAATAACCCATATTACGGCAATTATTCCGCTGACAACGGCAGAAGAGAAGAAAACATATTTCCAGTTGAAATATTTAATCCATATTGCAGATGAAGTGAGATAAAGTATAATGGTGCCCGAAATTCCCGCAATGTTTACATTGGTGCATACCTTGTTGTATGTGCTGTGGTCCATGGTTGCCGCCATAATTCTTACAAGGGGAGGCCAGAGCATAGACTGAGCGAAGCCGTTTATAAACCATATAATGCTTCTCAGGGTAAAATCGTCTGCAAGGGGCATAAATAAATTCATAAGAGTAGTAAGTGAAAGCCCCGTAAGTATAATGTGCTGCGGCTTGAATTTGTCGCCTAAAATACCGCTTATTATCTGTCCCGCACCGTAGGATATAAGTGACAGCGTTGCCGCCAGTGAAGCATCGGCATTGCTGATGTTTTCCGTAAGTATAATGTCTGCCATGACAATGGAATAATTTTTTCTTGTCATGTAACTTGCAAAATATATAAGAGGACACAGAAAACTGAGTGTTTTTACCGTAGTGTTCTTTTTATCGGAAATAAGTTGATTTTCCATCTTCATCGCCTGATTTCATTTGTATAATTATGAATAATTGTAAAACAGCACAGGCAGAAAAAACGTGATGCTTCCGTCCGCCAATTAAATGTTTACAGTTGCAAAAGCATTATTCACCCCCGTGGAAAAAACGGAGGTGAAATCGTTGAGTGAATTACTTTGTTCCTGTTGAACCGAAACCGCCCGAACCTCTTACGGTATCTGACAGCTCCTCTGAGCATATAAAATCTGCTTTGAGAAACGGTGTTATTACCATCTGGGCGAGTCTTTCCCCGGGCTCTACCGTTTGTGTTTCTCCCGACTGATTGTAAAGAGATACCATAACCTCTCCTCTGTAATCGGAATCTATAACGCCTACCTTGTTGGCAGGTGCCAGTCCCTTTTTCGTTGCAAGTCCGCTTCGTGCATATATAAGCCCTGCATAGCCTTCAGGGATTTCAAAAGAAAGCCCCGTGTGTATAAGAACGGTCTTTCCGGGTTCTATTTTCACGGGAGCTTCTTCAGATGCATAAAGGTCAGCACCTGCACTGAAAGGAGAACCGTATGTGGGTACGGTTGCCTTTTCGTTCAATTTCTTTATTCTGACTTCTACGCTCATATTTATACCTTATTTTACAAATTCGTCATATATAGCCTGAAGGGTCTTCTGATAGTCCTTGTCGTCAACGGCTATGATAATATTTATTTCACTTGAACCCTGGTCAATCATTCTTATGTTGACC
This sequence comes from Oscillospiraceae bacterium, assembly GCA_015065425.1. Taxonomy (GTDB): domain Bacteria; phylum Bacillota; class Clostridia; order Oscillospirales; family Acutalibacteraceae; genus RUG806. The sequence continues at coordinate 39,003 of SVQH01000004.1, read as the reverse complement.
TTTGCATTTGCAAGGGCAGTGAAAATTCTTGCGGCTGTGCCCTCGGTATTTACCATACCTCGTCCTACAACTGCGACAAGGCAAAGTCCTTCAACAAGGGTAATGGAGTCGGGATTTACCTTCTTTACGATATCAGCAGTAATTGAGCCCTTGTGTGAACCGAGAGAATCGTTTGAAACAAGAACGCTCATGGTGTCAATACCTGAAGGAAGGTGCTCAAATGAAACACCGTGATTTTCAAGAACCTCAAGAACCTTTCTTCCGAATCCGAGCTCTGAATTCATCATGTCCTTTTCAACATGAATGGCTGTAATGCCCTTTTTGCCTGCAATACCCGTGATGACCGTTGCAACATTGTTGCTGGAAGCCTTATGCACTATCATTGTACCGGGAGCCTCGGGGCAGTTTGTGTTTCTGATGTTTATGGGTATTCTTGCGTTTCTTACGGGGAAAATTGCCTCGTCATGTAAAACGGTAGCACCCATGTATGAAAGCTCTCTGAGCTCTCTGTATGTAATTTCGGGAATAGGCTTGGGATTTTCAATACATCTGGGGTCAGCCATAAGCATACCCGAAACGTCCGTCCAGTTTTCATATATGTCTGCGTTTGCGGCACGGGCAACTATTGAACCTGTGATATCGGAACCGCCTCTTGAGAAGGTCTTTATCATACCGCTGGGTGTTGCACCGTAGAAACCGGGCACGACTGCATACTCATGATATGAGAGAAGTCTTCCAAGCTCCTTGTCGGTTTTTTCAAGGTCAAGAACACCCTTTTCATCAAAGAAAATTCCTTCCTCTGCATCAATGAAGGGGAAGCCTAAGAAATTTGCAAGTATTTTTGAGTTGAGATATTCGCCGCGACTTGCAATGTAATCCTGACTTGCATGGTGAAGAATTGCGACTTTGATACCCTTAAGGTCTTCTTCAAGGGAGAAATCAATGCCGAGATCTCTTATAATGCCGTTATATCTCTCTGTAATTCTGTCAAATGTTTCGTCGATGCTCTTCTTGTCTCTTACAAGTCTGAAGCACTGAAGAAGAAGGTCTGTGACCTTGACATCGTGTGTATCTCTCTTTCCGGGAGCAGAAGCAACAACATAACGTCTGTTGTCATCGCTCTTGATGATTTCGGCAACCTTACGGAACTGATTTGCATCAGCAAGAGAAGAACCGCCGAATTTTACAACTTTAAGCATAAAAATGCACCCCACATAAACATTGTTAATTTTTCAATACTATATTATATTAAATAACAGCATATTTTGCAATAGTTAAATTTATAAAATCAAAGTTCTGAGCAAATTTTTACCTATATTTTACTGAGAATATATCCATACCACTATGACTTAGTCAAGTACAAATTAGTTAATCATAAATTAGTCAATCGTAAATGACTAAATCATATCTGATAAAAAATAATCGCCGCAAAATCATATTTAATCGTTCCGTTTCGCCGTGGACGTCGTACCCTACAAATTAAAGTATAAATTATGATTCCACTGTTTCGAGTGAAAAAAAGCTGCAACAGGTATCTGTTACAGCTTTGTGATTATTCTTATCAGGTCTTGGAATCTTCTGTTCTCTGTTCCGTAAGCTTTAAGAAGTCGACCTTTTCAAGTCTTGTTCTGGGAAGTGCATCAATTACTCTGATGTCTCTGGGAACCGAGAATTGGTCAAGAGTTGAGCACATTTCTGTGATGGTCTTCTTGTATTCGTCGAGCTTTGCTTCGTCAGCTTCGGGGGAGAGAACTATGTAAAGGCGGACAATGGGCTTCTTTTCCTCGTCATAACCCTGAACTGCACAGCATTCTGTGAGGAAGGGGAGGGGTTCAAGAAGGTTTTCAATGTCTGCCGGGAATACGTTGTAGCCTGAAATAATAATAACTCTCTTCTTTCTTGCTACGAAGGTGATATAGCCATCCTCGTCCATTTTGCCGAGGTCGCCTGTAAGTACCCACTGCTTGCCGTTCTTATCGGTGTAAAGTCCTTCACCGAGTCTGCCGTCGGGCATGAGATAACCCTTCATGAGGGTGTTGCCTGTAAATCCGATTTCGCCAACGGTACCGAGAGGAAGCTCGTTCTGTTCTTCGTCAAATATGGCTGCACGGATGGTCTTAAGGTACTTGCCGACTGTACCGGGCTTTGTAAGCCAAGGCATATTGATACAGTCAACTGCACCGCATTCTGTAAGTCCGTAACCCGGCATAAGAGTAGCTTCTGCTCCCCATTTTGCCATGATATCATTGAAACGCTTCAGGAAATCTATCGGAACATAGTCTCCGCCTGCAAAAGCATAACGAAGGTGTGAAAGGTGTTCGCCTTCAAAATCGGGATGGTCAAGAAGCTTTCTGAACATATTGGGAACACCGATTACCTCATAGCACTTGTTTGCTTTGAGAATGGTGATGTATTCATCTGCTTCAAAACGAGCCATGGGAACGGATTTCCAGCCTGATACCATTGTGGTGAGAAGTCCGCCGCAAAGTCCGTAAGCATGGAAGAAGGGGAGAGCCAGAATCTTGCAGTAATATCCGGGCTTTTTGTCGCTGGGAGTTGCAGCACCGAGAGAATTCTTTGTAACTGCGTTAAGAGCTGTGGAGGAGAGCATTATGTATCTGCTGACACCTGTTGTACCGCCGCCGTTCATGTAAACAGCTACAAGGTCACCGCTTCTGTAAAGACCTTCAGTTTTCTGTCCCTGATATTTCTTAAGAATATCACCGAAGAATTTTACATTAAGTCCGTGAGCAGCTGCGATAGCCATAAACTTTTCATCTGGACGGATATAATATTTCTTTGCCACGGGAGCAGCATATAAAACGGGGCTTGTGATAATGATGTCAAGATTTTCTATAGTCTTAAGAGTTGCTGCGTGCTGATGAAGGAACATCTCATAAAGAAGCACACCCTTTGACTTTGTATATTCAACAGAAGCCTTCATAGCTTCGGGCGGGAACAGGGGATGAATAAGGTTTGCAATACAGCCTATTTTATTGAGAGCGTAAAGGCAAACAACCTCTTCAATGGAGTTGGGAATGAAAAGAGAATAAGCATCTCCCGGTTTCATGCCGAGCTCTTCCTTGAAGTAAACTGCCATTGCTTCAACATCCTCAAAGAATTCACTTCTGTTATGGTCTGTGAGTTTGAACTGGAACATGGGGTAGTCTTCCTTATGAGGTGCAATACAAGCGAGAAGGAACTCATAAAGATTCATGTTCCCGTAATCAGGTAATATCTCATCCATAGTGAATATGGGTAATTTAGCCATTGGTATCTCCTCCGAAAATTGTTATCCAAAGTTTTTTGAAAGCACGTCCATTCTACCCCGAATCGCCCGAAGGTGTCAACACACATTCTGACGGCGAATTATTGTATCACCGACAAACTCCGACAATTTGTCGGTAATTTACAATTTATTTAAAAACTGTTTACAAACCATGATTTATATGAGAGTTTAGCTTATTGTTCTGTACGGGACGATGTCCAATGCATCCCGTAACCTCATAACGGAACAAATAGCCTAAGATTGCTTCTGTCAGCATATTCCCGGTATATCTCCAACAGACAGCAAAGTATTTTATCTCCCAATATTTTATGTTGCGATCAATATATCTTCTTGAAAAAAATGAAACAGTCTGATATAATATGGTTAAATTTTTCAGAAAAAGGTGGTTAAGTTATGAAATTTTTCAAAAAGGCTTTTGCTGTGATGTTAGCAGTGCTTATGCTTTCAAGTGCATTTGTTCTTTGTGCCGCAGCAGAAGAAAATACCCTCAGCGGAGACTCAATGCTGAAATTCAACGAAGACGGTAAATTCAAAATCATGATGTTTGCCGATTCTCAGGATGACGAAACTCTTGAGGAGACAACAGCTCAGCTTATGAGAGAGGCTCTTGATGCACATAATCCCGACCTTGTTGTTTTCCTCGGAGACAATACGGTTGCAAACGGATATGAAAATCAGGCAAAGGCTATTGAAGCTATCGTTACTCCCTGCGTTGAAAGAGAAATCCCCTTTACGCTTGTTTTCGGTAACCACGACCAGGAGCAGGGCGTTACAAATGAAGTTCTTCTCAGAGAATATCAGAAATATCCCGGATGCCTTGCTTATGATGCAGTTCCTTCTCTTTACGGATGCGGTAACCACAATCTTCCCATTTTATCCTCAAAGGGACTCGACATTGCTTTCAACCTCTGGTTTGTTGATTCAGGCACATCCACAGCAGAAGCAGGCGGATATGACTATGTAAGGGAAGATCAGATCAACTGGTATAAGGACACCGCAGCAGCTCTCAAGGTATTAAACGGCGGTGAGGTAGTTCCCGCAATCAGCTTCCAGCACATCATCGTTCCCGAGGTTTATGATGCTGTTGGCATGATTAAGGTTCCCTTCAGTATTCCCGATTTTTATTACAATGACAATAATTATCTTCCCGTTCCGAATTTTGGTGCATACGAAGGCTTTATCTTCGAGCCTCCCTGTCCTTCTCACATCAACGGCGGTCAGATGGATGCATGGCTTGAAACAGGTGACGTTATGGCAACCTTCTACGGCCACGACCACGTAAATGACTTTATAACAAATTATGAAGGCATTGACATCACAACCGTCCCCACTGTCGGCTGTAATTCCTACGGTAACGACATCAACAGAGGTGTAGGTCTTATCACTCTTGATGAAAACGACCTTACAACTTATGAGTACGAAGCACTCCGTATGTACGATTTCGCCCTCACAGAAGGCTCAAAGATTCCCGAATGCGACGGAGCTCTCAGTACCTTTGAATATGTGTTCTATAAAATAATAGACCAATTCCTCACAGTGCTTCATAAAATAGCTTCTATTTTCTCATTTACAAAATAATAAAGTCTGTTATACGGCAGTGATATTTTTAAGAGGTAACACGGATTAACGAAAAATCCGCATTACCTCTTTTTTGTGTGCTTTCAAAATATCTGCTCTTTGTAAAATTTATTATCACATTTTTTAATCATCCCAGAAGCTTCTTTTTCTGTGTATCAAATTCTTCCTGTGTCAATACACCCATATCAAGAAGCTGTTTCAGTTTCAGAAGCTCATCTGCAACGGAAAAAACGGGGGGCGGTGCAATATTATGTTTTGCAGCTTTTGTCTCACCTATTTTCTTCTGAATAAAATCAACTATTTCCTTGATTTTTTCGATAGAATAATTTCCGGGGATGAAACTGAATGTGTTTTCATCAATGTATGTACGGGAAAAAGAATACCCCTGAGTTGCTGCGGTTTCAAACTGAAAATAGCCGATAATGCCGTTTATTCTGTACTGAAGTCCTATGCAGTCTGAAAAATATATGACCTTTTCGCTGTCAATGACATCATACACCAGTGTTTTCAGAAATGACGGATTGGATGTTATCACAACTCTGTCATTAAAAATAACAATATGTTTGTCTTTTGTGCCCGCAATGGTGTATATATATTCTCTGTCCGTAAACGGTCCTATGAGCTGATCTTCCGTGAGAGGCAGCTTTTTGTTGTTTGCTCTTATTTTGACGGCTTTATCTGATTCGTAAACGCCCTTGAAATAACTGTCAAAAAATTGAAATTCTTTGCTGTTATTATGCTTTGCCCTAAATGCCGCAAGGTTTTTATTGAAGCTTTCCTCATCAGTAACACTGTCACGCACAAGCTTGAAATCATTATTGCATTTTTCGCAAAGATTAATATCTCTGCCTTTTATCTGCACACAGTAAATTCCGAAAAAACCGAGCTTTGCCGAACACAGCTTGCAAAATTCTGCCATAAAAATCAATCTCCTCAAATTATTGAATATAAACATTATATTAGAGAATATGAGTAAAGTCAATAAAACATAATTCAGCGTTGTTTTCGCCGTTGCGAAGCAATCATGTGTAGGATGATACCCATGGCATCCCGCATTACAATATGAAAATTACAGACAAATTTCCTGTAGATACACTTGGTTTCACGTATGAAAAGGTATATGATTATTTACCACAATGTATTGTGACGACGCCCAATATGTCCCGTTTCTTATAATAAAAAAGATTAATAGATTTCACCCTGTATATTGCTCCCTATGGAGGATGGTTGTAATATTTTAATACCGTGCAGCTCACTATGCAAATGATTTTAAGATGCTGTAAGCAGAATCTTTTTAATTCAAGAGAGTACTTAAATCAACAAGAATAATATTTTTATCTGTTGAGGCTTCCTTGTGTACAGCTTTCGTAAATCCGGATTTTGAAAATAGGACATACCATGTTTTATCCCTGTTTTTGTTAAAAATATCTGCTTTTACTTTAAGTTTTTTAAGCACAGATATATCGATTTTCTCGTTTCTCCATTTGCATTCACAAATCAGATAATCGTGAGAGTCGGTGGCAATAATATCGATTTCTTCCTGAGTATGTGTTGAAGGATCATTACCCCACCATCTGCCGAAAGAAGTAAACAGAAAAGGTAGATTTCCCTTTGCATTTTGTGAAATCAGAAAATCTGTACATACCTTTTCAAAAACAAGTCCCATATAGTTGCTGTAATCAGTGACGATGCGTTTCTCCCAGACAGCTTCCTGTGCCCCTGTCTCAATAAGGGTTCTGTTTGTAAACACATATCGGTACCAGAAGCGGAACATAAAGTCATTGATACCATAAATTGTTTTTCTTGATGACTCCTTTTCTCCAAAGGGCGTTTCTTTATATAAAATACCTAATTCACATAAAGTTTGAATATATTTAAGGCACTTTGCACTGTCCTCACCGAGTTTCGTGGAAATTTCGTTGGATTTGGTGTAACCGCTTGCAATGGCTTCAATAATAGCACTGTATACTCCCGGCTCATGCACTTCCTGCCGCAGAAGAAGCAGTGGTTCTTCATACAGATATGCTGTTATGCGTAGAAAAGCATATTTTATATTTTCTTCAAAATTTATATCTGAAGCAATTTGCTTCAGATATAAAGGTGTGCCGCCGAAAGCACCGTATAGCTTCAATTTGTCTTCATTAGAAAATCCGTCAAGGAATCGCATGCTTGTTTTGTAAGAGAAAGGCTTCATGTGAAGTTGCCCTGTACGTCTTCCGAACAGAGGGCTTTTTGAACCGAGTACTTCTTTTTCCATGAATCCCATATAACTGCCGCACAGAACAATAAACAGATTGCCGTTTTTCAGTTTGTGATCAATAAGATGTTGCATTTCTGAAAGTAATGCTCTGTTTTTTCTGACAAGATAGGGAAATTCATCAATTACTATAATCAACCGTTTGTCCTTCTGTCGTTCATCAATATATGTCAATGCATTTTCCCATGAGGAAAACGATTCAAGAGTGGTTTCATTGTAATAAGCAAAAACCAGATTTGAAAACTTTTCTAAATTTAGTTTATTGTTGCTTTGCTCTGCAGAATAAAAAATGGAAGGCTTGTTTTTGCAAAACTCATTCAACAGAGTGGTTTTGCCTACTCGTCTGCGTCCGTAAAGAACAAATAACTGAAATTTATCCTGATTGTACAAGTCATTAAGTTCAGCCAGTTCTTTTTCTCTGCCGATAAACACCTCTTGCATTATCATCTCTCCTTTTTTATAATTAACTTCCACTTAATTTACTTTCAAGTTAATTATATGTGTATTATGTTTCTTTGTCAAGAATTATAGGCAAAAAAATCAGGGGACTCTCACACAGATTATATCCTGATTGTTTGTTGTTTATTGTGAATTGCTATTCAATATATTTTTTCATTTCCTCTTCGGGAACCATGCCGCCGCCTTCACATCATTAAGTGAAAATCTGCACTCTGCCTTTGCCTCGCAAAAGGGAAGATAAGAAGGATTTTTTTTCGGCAAACTTCCCGTTTCTCCCGAAGTCCCTCCTGAATCACAAGCCACCCCAACAATATTTATTGAGCAATTATGAAACAAATCTCCATTTTCGGCAAGAACTTTGAAAAACAAAATCCTAATATATCATAACTCACAAGAGTGTGTATCAAAGAGGCACCAACGATTTATAAATATTTGGAGTTTTCGGAAAGATAAAAATGGACTGTATTAAGTTTGTATGATTTCTTAGTATTATATGTGTTTTTTTGTCAATTTATAAGCCTACTCACAATATTACTCTATCGTTACTGTAAAATTAATAATCAGAGTTTTCGTAGTCAGTTTGCACAAAGAAAAGTATGTTAGATTGTGTTTTTTTTACAAAATTTGATTTTTTTCTAAAAAATAGTGTTACTTTTTGTGGATTTGATAAACTATTAATAACGAGAGGAGTTTAGAGCAATTATTTATGAAGATATAACCCCTTAGAATATTATTAAAAAAATAATATCTTAAGTATTGGGAATATATGAAATTTATTGCTTTAACACATATCAAAATTATAAAAATGATTATATTTGAAAAATCTGATTTTTAGTGTTATACTAAATATATACAACAACTATATTGAAATTCTTTCAAATAATCATTTTTTATAATAATTAATTTAAAGCTAAGGATGTGGTTATTTTGGAAGAAATTTTGATGAAAAACTATTCGACTGCAGGAATGTTATCCGACAATGGTATTAGAGAAAGCTTTAAAAACGGAATAGACATTTTTACAGAAGATGCGGAAACTATTCAGTTTGATTTAAACAATCAACTTCATGTAGGCTCAATTGATTTGCATTTTCGTCATCTTTGTCGAAGGTTTAAATCAGAAAACACGGTATTATCTTATGAGTCAGTTAGAAGTCGTAGTTATACAGAACCATTTGAACTAAAGGAAAATGAAAAGCTAATTATCCAACCAGGAGAAATTATTTTAACAACATCATTAGAAACTGTAAGTCTCTCAGAGAATTTTGCGGCGATCATAACTGGTAGGTCTAGTATTGCAAGACTAGGCATAATGGTTCATTGTTGTCAAGAATTTATTCATCCGGGTCATTGTCAAACTGTACCTCTTCAAATTATTAATTTGAGTCCACACCCAGTTCAATTAGATTTGTCTGTGCCAATCTGTCAAATTGTTTTTTTTAAACTTACAACTACTGCAAGTGAAAAATATAGCGATAGGACTGATGCGAAATATGCAGGGGAAAAAGATGCAGAGGACTCAAAAATATATGAAGATGTAAAAAACGATTTTAAAGAAGAAGAAAACACAAAAAAGAACAACTTCAATGAGAAAAAAGAAAAGTTTCGCGAAACAATAAATAAATACATATCCCCATTTCTTCCTAGCATGATTTGCTTTTTAATGATAACTCCTATACTTAAAGAAAATGTTGTAGATAAAACTTGGGCAGATGTAGTTGGTTCTATTGGGAATATATCTGCGTCACTGATTTTTTCAATTTTTTTCTTATGTATATATATTTTTTCAAAGCGAGGAAAAAAACAATGAGAATATATATTGCTTCAAAATATATAGAGCATAAAAACATTAATAGAAAAATATTTGAAATGCTCCAAAAAGAAAACATTAGTGTTTTCTTGCCTAAAAGCATAAATGTTGATGCAATTACTTTAGAAGAAATGTTATACGTAGCAGAAACTTGTTATGACGAAATCGAAAAGTGTAATGTCATAGTTATTGTTGCTCCTTTTGGAAAAAGTGTTTCCAGCGAAATTGGTTATGCAATTGCTTTGAAACGTAGCAATCCGGATAAAAAAATTATTTTGTATAACTATAAAAATAACGATAAATCATTAAGCACTGAAGCAATGATAATGCCATATTTAGATGCTGAAACTAATAATATTGACGAATTAATAAGGTATATAAAAAATTGTTCTTAATAACTCATATTTTAACTTTTTTCATATATCGTTTGTGTCTTACCTTATAAACGATATTGGTATGAAGGTCAAACGATATTATGTCATTCGGATACAAACACAAAAATACCTCAGACGGAAAGTCTGAGGTATTTTTGGAGCTGCTAACCGGAATTGAACCGGTGACCTCATCCTTACCAAGGATGCGCTCTACCATCTGAGCCATAGCAGCAAATATTCGGTTATATACAAAAAGTAAGAGCTGAAAAACTGACTCTTACTTCTTACTTCAAAATGGCGACCCGGAACGGGCTCGAACCGTCGACCTCTAGCGTGACAGGCTAGCGTTCTAACCAACTGAACTACCGGGCCATTTGCAACGGAATTTATTATACACAGAAAAAAATGAATTGTCAATACCTTTTTTACAATATTTTTAATGATTTTATGTGATTTTATGTGATTTTATTAACAGTAAATTTACGGGAGTGAGGGGCATCTTGGTGTCGGTGTATGCTTACACCTCTGCCGTAAAAACAGTCTTAGTGGGCTTTATCCGGAAGATAGTTCTTTTCTTTTCAAAGCTTTTCGGAATCAACCCCGTATGTGAATACGGCAGAATTCATTATCAATCTTTCAAGGGAACAAAACAAGCCTGCTCCCTTAATTTTTTAAGAAGTTATTTAATCAGCATAAGCGTACAACACTATTATACTTTTATATATCTCTGATTCTTACTGTTCGGCTTATCGGGAATTGTCATTATTACAAGATTATTGCTGATTGCAGGAGAGAGATAGTTTTTTCTTAATGTTTCTTTTGACTTAAGATTCAGTAAGGTAAGAATTTCATTGGCTGTATAAGGGGTATCATATTCCATAACAGAGAGAAGCTTTGTTACTTGCCCCGTAATGTTATTTGAAAAATCGGTAATTGAAAATGAAATTTTATCAAGAATTGTGTCTATTTGTTGTAACATGAACTCTATAAAAGCCGTACTGCTACCCTCAATGTGACATTTTGCAATGGCGTCGTAATAATCTTTCTGAAACTTTTCAATCTGACTTTCAATAGGAATAAACTCAAAAATGGGATTCCATTTTGCAAGGATTGCAGTATGCCACAGACGAGCCATTCTGCCGTTGCCGTCAGTAAAAGGATGAATAAAAACAAATTCATAATGAAAAACTGCAGCAAGAATCAACGGGTGAACAGTATCCTTGCTTTTGTTTATCCAGCTGAACAGCTCTGCCATCTGTATCGGTACAAATTTTGCAGGCGGAGCCATAAAAATGCATTTGTCGCCGCTGAAAACACCTTCCTCTCCGAGACGAAACTCACCGTTTGTATCAACGGTATATTTTGTCATAATGCCGTGCAGCCTTTTGAGTTCAGTCCGGCAGTAAATATCAATGTGCGGTATTTCTTCATAAGCTGCATAAGCGTTTTTAACTTCCTGAATTTCTTTTTCCGTGCCGAGTACAGTCTTTCCGTTTATGACATCCTTTACTTCATCGAGTGAAAGAGAATTTGCTTCAATGGCAAGTGAAGAATGAACAGATTTAATTTTATTGTTTTTCCTTAAATGCGGCTTTGAATCAAGATTGCTGTGATGAGTAATCCTTCCTATCTTTTCGGATATCGAAGCGACAAGATTCAATGTTTTATCCGTGATTTTGTATGGCGGTGTATAATCTGACATAATGTATCATCCTTAATAGTATCTTGCTTATTATCTTGCTTATTATCTTACCACAAAAAAGATAAAATATCAATGCTTTATATGCATTAGTTCCCATAGTAAGTTCCGCTGAAGTAAGACGGTAGAAGTAACTATGGGAAATAAGCAGAAATTTCATGTTAAAATATAAAAAACACTTGATTTTTATAAAATCTTGTGCTATCATATCACTGTTAAATTTTGCAAAGGACCGGGCGGAGAACACTCCGCTCGGTTTTTACTTGATTTTTTGCTGTTGAAAAGGAGGATAATAATGGCTGAAAAACGCAAAGGCGGGAATGTTGTCAATGCCGTGTGGGATATTGCCGCACCTCTTGCAGACGGACTGGGACTCATGCTCTGGGATGTGAAATTTGTCAAAGAGGGTGCAAACTGGTATCTCCGTGTCATAATTGACAAGGAAGAGGGAATATCAATAGATGACTGTGTCGCAATGAACGATGCACTTGATGCACCTCTTGACGAAGCAGACCCCATTGAGCAGAGCTACAATCTTCAGGTGTCCTCTCCCGGAATTGAAAGGGAGCTTGTCAGGGATTTCCATTTTGAAAGATATCTCGGTTCCGATGTTATCGTTAAGTTCAGAAGTGCCGTTGACGGGGTAAAGCTTCATAAATGTGTGCTTGCAGGTTACACCGACGGAAATGTTACTCTGCGTTTTCCCGATTCTACGGAACGCACTTTTGACAAGAAGGACACTTCAAGCATAAAGCTTGACGATTTCGACAGTAATTTTTAATTGTAAATAACCTATATTATATAATGAAAGGATGATCGTAAAAAAATGGCTAAGGCAAAGGATAATACAAACAAGGAGTTCAGAGAAGCCATTGCACTTTTCCAGAAGGAAAAGGGAATTTCCGAGGAGCTTCTCTGTGAAAAGATATGTAATGCAGTAGCAGTTGCCGCAAGAAAAGAATTCGGAGTAAAAGACGGAGTTTTCTGCGAAATAGATCCCAATACTTACGAGCTTAAGATTTTTATGCACAAAATGGCAGTTGAGGAGGTTTTTGACCCCGCAACGGAAATTTCCATTGAGGATGCACAGCAGTTCAAGCCCGGTGCGGTTTTCGAGGATGATGTCGTAGTTCCCCTTAAGCTGGAAAGTCTCGGCAGAATTGCCGCACAGACAGTAAAACACACTGTCCGTCAGGGTGTAAGAGAAATTGAACACGAGCAGGTACTTAAAGAATTCCAGAGTAAAAACAGAGAGATAGTTACCGCAAAGGTCGTAAATGTTGACCCCGTGACAGGTGATGCCACAGTTTCGATAGCAAAGAGTGAAACTCTTCTTCCTAAAAAAGAACAGCTTCCCGGTGAAAAACTCAATGTGGGCGATCTCATAAAAATTTACATCGTTGATGTAAGAGATACTGAAAAGGGTCCCAAGATTATGGTTTCCCGTGTTCACACAGGGCTTGTAAAGAGACTCTTTGAACAGGAAGTTCCCGAAATCTATGACGGAAGCGTTGAAATCAAGTCCGTTTCAAGAGAAGCAGGCTCCAGAACAAAAATTGCCGTTTACAGCAAGGATGAAAACGTTGATGCCATAGGTTCCTGCATAGGCCCCAAGGGTTCGCGTGTAAATAAAGTAATCGAGATGCTCGGCGGTGAGAAGATAGATATTGTAAAATACAGCGAAGACCCCGTAGCTTATGTGGGTGCTGCTCTCGCTCCCGCTGAAATAGTAAGTGTAGAAATTGTTGACGAAGCTGCAAGAAGCTGCAGAGTAACAGTACCCGAGGCACAGCTTTCTCTTGCAATCGGTAACAAGGGTCAGAATGCCCGTCTTGCCGCAAGACTTACAGGCTGGAAGATAGATATAAAGCCCCTTTACGGTGCATATCAGCCCATGATTCAGCTTTAAGGAGTTGAAATAAATGCAGCAAAAAAAGATACCCATGCGTAAGTGTACGGGCTGTAATGAAATGAAGCCGAAAAAAGAGCTTGTGCGTGTCGTAAAAAGTCCCGAAGGTGAAATAAGCATGGACCTTACGGGCAAAAAATCGGGCAGAGGTGCTTATGTCTGCCGCAGTAAAAAATGTCTCTCAGCCGCAATAAAGGCAAAAAGACTTGAAAGAGCATTTGAATGTTCCATTCCCGAGGAAGTTTATGTAAGACTTGAAGGGGAGATGGACGGTGAATAAAACACTCAGCACAATGGGACTTGCAAGAAGAGCAGGAAAGCTTCTCATCGGTCACGATGCCGTGATGCTCAGCGTAAGGCAGGGCAGAGCACAGACGGTTATCCTCACTTCGGACGCATCCCCGAGACATAAAAGAGAACTTGAAGCCGCAGGATTTGAAGGAAAACTCCTGGTTCTCGAAGAAAGTATGGAAGAGGCGGGATATGCACTCGGTAAAAAGAGCTGTATTTTCTCCACAGAAGACGAAGGCTTCACAAAAGCAATAGAAAAATCACTTTAAGAGGAGGGCTCATCAGATGGTAGTAAAATATAAAGTACATGAACTTGCAAAAGATTTTGATATGAAAAGCAATGCTGTTATCGATCTTCTCAAGCAGTATGACGAAACACCCAAAAAGTCACAGACATCCCTTACTTCAGATGAACTCGATATAGTATTCGACAGATTTACCACACAGTACGCAGTTGAAAATTTCGACAGCTATTTTGCCGCAAAGAAGCCTGAGGAAAAGCCTCAGACAGAGGAAAAGACCGAAGAAGTAAAAGAGATAAAAGAAGAAAAGGCAGAAAAAACTGAAAAGAAGGCTGCTGCAAAAGCAGAGGATAAAAGGCCTCAGTCCGCAAAGAAGGACGGCGGAAAGCCTGCAAAAGAGCAGGGGGCAAAGGACAACAGAGCGGACAAGAAAAATGCTCCCGCACAGAATAACGGTCCTTTCAAGAAGAAGGAAAACAAGGATAAGGACAACACCTTCGTTCAGTCAAGAACAAAGGGAGACAGAAAGACTGTCAATACCCGTGCAGAAGAGGTTGACCTTGATAAATACAACGAAAAGTATGACCGTCTGTCTTCAAATTCCGTTAACGAGAGAGATACGGATACACGCAAGCAGAAGATAAAGCAGAAGTCTCAGCAGTACAACAAAAAGCAGGGTACCCGTGCTCACAGAAAAGAGACAGAGCAGGAGAGACTCAAGAGAATTGCCGAGGAGCGTTCAAAGCGTACAATAGTTGTTACCATCGGTGAAGAAATCACCGTAGGCGAACTTGCTTCCCAGCTTAAACTCACAGCATCAGAAGTCATCAAAAAGCTCTTTGCTTACGGCATAATGGCAGGAATTAACGAGACTATTGACTATGATACCGCTGAAATTGTTGCAACGGAACTCGGTGCAAAGGTTGAAAAAGAAGTTGTTGTTACCATCGAAGACAGAATCATTGATGCATCCGAAGACGATGACAGCCTTCTTGAACCCAGAAGCCCCGTTGTCGTTGTCATGGGTCACGTTGACCACGGTAAGACTTCAATTCTTGACGCTATAAGAAATACATCCGTTACCTCCACAGAGTCGGGCGGTATTACTCAGCATATCGGTGCTTACAGAGTAAATCTTGACGGTAATGACATTACCTTCCTTGATACTCCCGGCCATGCCGCTTTCACTGAAATGAGAGCAAGAGGTGCAAAGGCTACGGATATTGCAGTTCTTGTTGTTGCCGCAGATGACGGTATCATGCCCCAGACCATTGAAGCCATAAACCACGCAAAGGCTGCAGACGTAGGTATCATAGTTGCCATTAACAAGATGGATAAGCCTGCCGCACAGCCTGACAAGGTGCTTCAGCAGCTGACGGAATACGGTCTTGTTCCCGAAGAATGGGGCGGTGAGACCATCTGCGTTCCCGTAAGTGCAAAAACTCACATGAATATAGATAAGCTTCTTGAGTCAATACTTCTTGTTGCGGAAATGAAAGAGCTTAAGGCTAACCCCAACCGTGCCGCAAAGGGTGTTGTAATTGAAGCAAGACTTGACAAGGGTAAAGGTCCCATTGCCACACTTCTTGTTCAGAACGGTACTCTCAATAACGGCGATATTGTTGTTGCAGGTACAGCCGTCGGCAGAATCCGTGTTATGACCGACTATAAGGGCAGAAGAGTAAAGGAAGCAGGTCCCTCAGTTCCCGTAGAAGTTATGGGTCTTGCCGAGGTTCCCAATGCCGGTGATATGTTCGACGCAGTTTCCGATGAAAAGCTTGCAAGGGAGCTTGTTGAACAGAGAAAGCAGAAGCTTAAGGACGAACAGTTCAATGCATATAAGAAGGTTACTCTTGATACCCTTTTCTCAACTCTTGAAGCAGGCGAACTCAAGGACCTCAACATCATCGTAAAGGCTGACGTTCAGGGTTCAGTGGAAGCACTTAAGCAGAATCTTGAAAAGCTTTCAAACGATGAAGTAAGAGTTAAGGTCATTCACGGCGGCGTAGGTGCTATCGTTGAATCCGACGTTATGCTTGCAAATGCTTCAAATGCTATTATCGTCGGCTTTCATGTCCGTCCCGATCCCACAGCCACAGCCCATGCAGAAAGAGACCATGTCGAAATGCGTATGTATTCCATAATCTATGACTGCATTGAAGATGTTCAGGCTGCTATCAAGGGTATGCTCGCACCCAAGTTCAGGGATGTAGAGCTGGGCCGTGCAGAAGTAAGACGCGTATTCAAGCTTTCATCTGCAGGTACCATTGCAGGTTCTTATATACTCAACGGTAAGGTATCAAGAAACTGCAAGATAAGAGTTGTACGTGACGGTATCGTTATTGCCGAGGACTCCATTGCATCTCTTAAGAGAGAAAAGGACGATGCAAAGGAAGTCATGTCAGGCTATGAATGCGGTATCGGTCTCGACAAATACAATGACATTAAGGAAGGCGACATTCTTGAAGCCTATCTTGTTGAAGAATACCGCGACTGATATCGAAAGGAGGCAGCATAAATGGGATATCGTTCCGACCGTACTGCCGAAGATATAAAAAGGGAAATTACAGCTCTCGTAAGAGAGCTTAAGGACCCCAGAGTTACTGCTTCAATGCTGACAGTTGTAAGGGTTGAAGTGGCTCATGACCTTTCTTTCGCAAAGGCATATATAAGCTCCCTCGGAGGAATTGAAGAAGCAAAGGAAGCCTGCAAAGCTCTCAACGGCAACGCAAAAGGCTATATGAGAAAGGAGATAGGTCTGAGGCTTTCCCTCAGAAAAACTCCCGACCTTCGTTTTATCCCCGATGATTCCATCGAAAAGGGAATAGAGCTTTTTGCAAAGCTTAATACCACCCGAAAGAAGGATGAAGAATGAATGTAACACATAAAGAAGCATTCAGACTTCTTGAAGAAAAAGATAATATTCTCATACTCACTCACCGCAGCCCCGACGGGGATGCGGTGGGAAGCATGTTTGCCATGTATTATGCTCTGAAGAACATGAGAAAAAATGTCAGATGTATAATTGATACGGTGACACCCTCACTCTCTTTTCCCGTGACGGAAGAAGCATTTTCACAGTTTACCCCCGACTGCGTAATTACGGTTGATGTGGCAGACAAAAAGCTTCTTACGGAAGATACACTCGAAGAATATGGTGAAAAGGTTTTTCTTGCTATAGATCACCATGCGGCAAATAAGCCGTTCTCTCAGTATCTTCTTCTTGATTCCGATGCTTCTGCCGCCTGTGAAGTCATTTTCGACATGCTCACTGAAGCGGGACGGGAAATATCCCTTAAGTGTGCCGAGGCTTTATATCTCGGTATTGCAACCGATACCGGGTGCTTCCGTTATCCCAATACAACTGCACATACTCTCGGTGTTGCCGCAGAACTGGTTTCAAAAGGTGTAAACAACGGAGAGATAAACAGACTGGTTTTTGAAACAAAATCAAGAGCCTATGTTCAGTTTGAAACTCTTGCCATGAATTCACTGAAAACATATCATGACGGAAAATGTGCTGTCCTGGTAATTACTCAGGATATGTACAGAAGAACAGGCACTTCAGAAGCTGATACCCATGCAATAGCTGCCCTTCCGAGACAAATTGAGGGTGTTCTTGCAGGGGTAGTTATAAAAGAAAAAAAAGACGGTTCCTATAAAATTTCCGTCCGAACCAATGAACCTCTCAGTGCCGCAGAAATATGTGAGGTTTTCGGAGGAGGCGGTCACAGACTTGCCGCAGGGTGCGAGCTTTCGGGCAGAAGCACTCAGGTGGTAAATGAGGTTGTGAAGGTTATAGGCGAGGCACTGAAAGAGATATGAACGGTTTTGTCATTCTCAATAAGGGCGAGGGGGTAACTTCCTTCAGGGCGGCGGCGTGTCTGAGAAGGATATTTTCCGAAAAAAAGACGGGACACACAGGTACACTTGACCCCATGGCAACGGGAGTGCTTCCCGTGGCTCTCGGAAAAGCCACAAGATTTATTGATTTTATTCCCGCTACGGACAAGGGATACCGTGCAAAGCTCAGGTTCGGTATAACTACCGATACTCTTGATATTACCGGTAAAATTCTTCATAAGAAGGATGTAAAAGTTTCAAGAGAGGACATTCTCGGTGTGCTCGGTTCGTTTTCAGGGGAAATAATGCAGCTTCCTCCCATGTACTCAGCCATTTCAAAGGACGGAGTAAGGCTTTATGAACTTGCAAGGCAGGGCATTGAGGTTGAAAGGGAGAAAAGAGCGGTAAATATAAAAAAACTCCTTCTTACGGAGTATGAAAATGACGGCGAATTTCAGATTGATGTGCTGTGTTCAAAGGGAACATATATCCGTTCTCTGATATCAGATATCGGTGAGGCACTTGGCACGGGAGCATGCATGACAGAGCTTCAACGGACACTTTCCAACGGCTTTACCCTGAATGATGCAAAAACAGAGGAGGAACTTGAAAAAGAAGGAGAGAGTGCTGTACTCGGTATAGATTATCCTTTTATGTGCTATCCTTCCGTAAAGGTGACCTCCCCTCAGGCAAACCGTTTCAGAAACGGCGGTGAATTGTCGGCAGACAGGCTTCATACGGAAATCATGCCGTCTGTTTACAGAGTATATTCCCCCGAAAATGTTTTTCTGGGACTCGGTGAAATAAAAGAAGATAAGACCACACTTTGGGCAAAAAGGGTTATTGGTAATGAAAACTGAGAATTCTCAAAAAAAATATGCACTGGCACTGGGATATTTTGACGGGCTTCATACTGCACACACGGCAGTTCTTAATAAAGCTCTGCAACTTGAAAAAGCGGGTTTTATTCCCGCAGTTCTGGTGTTCGATGAGCACCCCCGGAAGATTCTTTCAGGGGACAGTGTTCCCTTTTTGCTGCAAAGAGATAAACGAGACGAAAAACTCATGTCCATGGGACTTCGGATATTTTATGAAAGCTTCAGTGATATAAAGGATATGTCCCCCGAAGATTTTATAAGGGATATAGTTTTCGGAAAAATCGGTGCGGGTGCTGTCATTTCAGGCTATAATTACCGTTTCGGAAAAGACGGCATGGGTGACAGCGGAGAGCTTTTGAGACTTTGCGAAAAATACGGGATAGAGGTGCACGTTTGTGATGCCATGATGTACGGAGATGCTCCCGTCAGCTCCACAAGGATAAGAAGAGCCGTTGAAGAAGGGAATATTTCCGAAGCAAACACCCTTCTCGGTTTTCCTTTTATCTTCAGTGCTCCCGTTTTTTCAGGGGATAAAAGAGGACGGCTTCTCGGTGCTCCCACAATAAATCAGTATCTTCCCGAGGGACTTGTCACTCCCTGTTTCGGTGTGTATGCTTCAAAGTTATATTTTGACGGAAATGAATACTCAGGTGTCACAAACGTAGGTTCCCGTCCCACCTTTGACGGAGAAAATGTCAGAAGCGAAACATATATAATTGATTACAACGGAAATCTTTACGGGAAAAATATTTCTGTTGAACTTTATGAATTCCTTCGCAGTGAAAAAAAATTTCCCGATGCAGAAGCACTCAAAAAGCAGATTGCCTCAGATGTGGAAATGACAAAAAAATATTTTTCGGATAAAAACAAAAAAAATTAAAAAAACTTGAAAAAAACGAAAAAAAAGTGTTGACAAATGCACTTTCATCGTCTATAATAACATTCGTTGCCCGACCAGTTTACATAAGTCGGCGGGAAAGTAAAATGGCGGGATAGCTCAGTTGGCTAGAGCATTCGGTTCATACCCGAAGTGTCGTTGGTTCAAATCCTACTCCCGCTACCAAATAAGGCCCGGTGGTCAAGCGGTCAAGACACCGCCCTTTCACGGCGGTAACACGAGTTCGATTCTCGTCCGGGTCACCAGTAAAAGCACTTCTTTTGAGGTGCTTTTATTTTTTTCGTTTGGATATAAAACTGTGTTACGTTTTCACCGTGAATGATGTTAAAGCTGTAATATAAATTGTATTTTAACTGCTGTTTGATTTCCCGTGAAAAGCATTTGACTTATTTTTGATACTATTATATAATATGTTATATATAAACATTTCAGGGCAAAGGGTGATATTATGATATGTATTGTCGGTGCTGACGGTTTTTTCGGCACTTATATTACAGATTATATTTTGTCCTCCTGTCCCCATATTCCGCTTTTGTGCCTTGACCATGAAGAAGCCGCTTTTTCGGACGGCAGAGTTTTTCACGGTAAATTTGAACTCAGTGACCCCGACAGCATAAAAAAGGCGTCTGAAATGCTTTCCCGTTTCAGTGATATAAGAATAATTTTTCTCTCGTCGGTTCACAATCCCGATGTTATTAAAAATGACACCGGAAGGGCGGAATACATAAACACCGTATGTTATGAGAGTTTTCTTCGTGAAACAGAGTCCCTTGACATAAAAAGGCTTATATATTCTTCTTCGGATACCGTGTACGGTGAGAGTACAGACGGTTATATTTTTACGGAAACAGATGAACTTCATCCGATAAATATATACGGAGAGCATAAAAAATCTGCTGAGGAGATAACACGGAAATACTCTTACAGCATAGCCCGTTATTCATATATGTATGCCCCTTCTCTGACTTCAAGGAAAAAGCATTTCTATGATACGGTACGGGAAAAGCTTCTGAACGGCGAAAAAATGTATATGCTGACAGACTGGGTACGCTCTGCAATAAGCTACCCTCAGGCTGCGGAAGTAACCGTAAAATATCTCTTAAGCGACACAAAAGAAAATATACTTAACATCTGCGGTGATACAGCCGTGTCAAAATATGATATCGGGCTTAAAATTGCAGAAAAGTCGGGAGCTGACCCTTCACTTGTTGTTCCGTGTACCGCCGAGGAGCTCGGCATTTTCAGTGAAAGACGGGCGGAAAAAATATTTATGAGCAACGCTCTTATGAAGAAACAGGGATTTTCAGAAGATATAAATCTCAGTTTCTGAGGACAGATATGGTAATTTCAAAAACACCCTTCAGAATGTCCTTCTTCGGCGGAGGAACGGACTTTTCACAATATTACGAAAAATACGGCGGCAGTGTTTTATCTGCCACCTTTGATAAATATTGCTTTGTTACGGTAAGAGACTTTCCTCCGTTTTTTGAGCATAAAAATCAGTTTACTTATTCAAAAATTGAACGGTTTGACTCCCCTGAGGAGTTATCTCATCCTCTTGTAAGGGAAGCTCTCAGATATCTTCACGAATCAGCCATTCAGATAAGCTATGATGCAGACCTTCCTGCAAGAACGGGTATAGGTTCAAGTTCATCCTTTGCCGTAGGACTTCTCAACAGTATTCACACACTGAGAGGAAGATATACCGACAAAAAGCTTCTGGCACAGGAAGCTATACATCTTGAAAGAGAACTGTGCCGTGAGCACGGCGGAATACAGGACCAGATAGCAGCGTCTTACGGAGGATTCAACCG
Source organism: Oscillospiraceae bacterium (assembly GCA_015065425.1). Lineage (GTDB taxonomy): Bacteria > Bacillota > Clostridia > Oscillospirales > Acutalibacteraceae > RUG806. Next base: position 17,663 of record SVQH01000004.1, on the reverse strand, counting down.
TATAGATTTTGACAAAAACGGCTTTACGGTAAGCCCTGTTGAAATTTCTGAGGAAAGACTTAAAAAACTCAACTCGGAATTAATGCTTTTCTTCTCGGGACAAAGCCGCTTTTCGGGAGAAATTGCAAAAGAACAGACAAACAATATATCGGTAAACACCGATACTCTCAATAAAATGAAAGAGCTTGTTTATGAAGGTGAAAGAATACTGACGGGAGACGGTGACCTTCGCAGCTTCGGTGAGCTGCTTGACGTTTCCTGGCAGATGAAAACAACACTTGCAAGTAACATTACAACGGACAGAATAAACTCAATTTACGAAACAGCAAAGAAAAACGGTGCCGTTGGCGGAAAACTCTTAGGTGCAGGCGGCGGCGGTTTCCTGCTTTTGTATGTCCCTGAAAAAAATCAGGGAAAAGTGCGGACGGCACTTGAAAATTATATGCACGTCCCCTTCAGCTTTGAACACGACGGAAGCAAAATACTATACTCAAAATCATAATTTACCGGTGCATTTGCCGTGAGGCATGTTTCCCCTGCAAATGCACAAGGCAAATTTTCATATAAATTATGATTTGATGGAGGTTTTTATGGATATTCTCATTACAGGCGGGGCAGGTTATATCGGGTCGGTTCTTGTGCCCGAGCTGTTGAAGCAGGGTCATAAAGTGACGGTTATTGATAATTTTTTATATAAACAGGCTTCTCTTGTGGGGTGTTGTACCGATAAGAATTTTACCGTAATAAACGGCGATGCAAGAGATGAAAATCTTATGGCACGGCACATTGAAGAGAAGGATTTTATTTTTCCTTTGGCGGCTCTTGTGGGCTTTCCCCTTTGCGATAAGGACACCGTTGCTGCAAAAACCACCAATCTCGGTGCGGTTGAAACAGTACTGAAGCTGAGAGAGTCATCTCAGAAGATAATTTTCCCCTGCACCAACAGCGGCTACGGTCTCGGACAGGGACAGGAATACTGCACCGAGGAATCTCCCATTGACCCCATTTCCCTTTACGGAAAAACAAAAATGGCTGCTGAAAAGGCTGTTCTTGAAGGCGGGAACTCCCTTACCTTCCGTTTTGCAACGCTTTTCGGTGCGTCTCCGAGAATGAGAACTGACCTTCTTGTAAACGACTTTACATACAGGGCAGTTTTTGATCGTTCTCTGATAGTTTTTGAAGGCTCCTTTATGAGAAATTACCTCCATGTAAGAGATGCGGCGGGAGCATTTATATTTGCAATGGAAAATTTTGAAAAAATGAAGGGCAGACAGTATAACTGCGGTCTTTCCGATGCGAATTTATCGAAAATTCAGCTGTGCGAAAAAATAAAAGAACACATCCCTTCTTTTATGTATATTGAAGCCCCCGTTGGAACTGACCCCGACAAAAGAAATTATCTTGTTTCCAATGAAAGACTGGAGAGTATGGGATGGAGACCGAAATATACCATTGATGACGGCATAGAAGAGCTTATCAAGGTCTATACCATGATTAAAAATAATATTTACGGAAATGTGTGATAATATGGCACTCATTGAAATTCTGTCCCCTGATTTTACGTTTTCTGACGACAGAGGAACACTTACGCAGATAGTACACGGCGGCTTTACGCAGATAAATGCAGTTTTTACAAAAGCCGGTAAGATTAGAGGAAATTTTCACTATCACGAGCATACTAAAGAGCTTTTCTATATAATTAAAGGTAAAATCAGATTCACGGCAAAATATGCCGATATTACCGAGGAATATGAGTTTTCCGACGGTGATATGTTTATGGTAAACGAAAATGTGCGACACACATTTTTATATCTTGAAGACACATATCTTGTAGGACTTTACACAAAACCCGTTGAAAATCCTGACGGAACGAAGGACATCATACAGGACGATATAATATGAAAGAAGCAATTATACTTGCAGGCGGTCTTGGTACGAGACTTGCAAAAACAGTACATGACAGACAAAAAGTGATGGCTCCCGTAGGCTGCCGTCCTTTTTTGGCTTATGTGCTTGAATATCTCAGAAAGCACTCTTACACTAAGGCTGTTCTTGCCGTTTCATATCACAGCGAGCAGATAAAAGAGTATTTCGGTGACTTTTTTTCGGGAATAGAAATAGCTTATTCCGAAGAAAAAGAACCTCTCGGAACGGGCGGAGCCATAAAACAGGCTCTGTCTTTTTGCTACGAAAACGCTGTTACGGTTATAAACGGAGATACATTTTTCGATGTCGATATTGATAAGCTCTATAATATATATAATGAAAAGAATGCCCGTGCGGTACTTGCGGCAAAAAAAATGCCCGACTGCACAAGGCACTCGACACTGGGCATTTGCGATAACGGAAAAATATTCAGCTTCCGTGAAAAGAAGGAGCAGAAGGAAGGCTATATAAACGGCGGCGTTTATGTGGTGGGAAGGGACATTTTTGAGGAAATCTCTAAAGAGCGTTTCTCTTTTGAAAAAGATATACTTGAAAGAATGCAAGACGGACTTTATGCCGTAAAGGATGAGGGATATTTCATTGATATGGGGGTTCCCGAGGCATATTTCAGAGCCAATACGGAAATACCTCTTCTTTTCGGTGAAAACCGTTTCAGAGCGGCTTTTCTTGACCGGGACGGAGTAATATGCAAGGAAAAGCATCATCTTTATAAATGCGAGGATTTTGAGTTTATCGACTCTGCCCCCGAAGCAATAGAGACACTGCGTGAAAAAGGATATCTCATTATAGTGATAACCAATCAGGCAGGAGTTGCAAAGGGGCTTTATACGGAAGAGGATGTAAAAAAACTTCATGAATACATGACGGGACTGCTTTCAGATATCACACACATCGATGCAATATACTACTGCCCGTACCATGAAGACGGAACGGTGGAAGAATATAAAAAGTATTCCCCCGACAGAAAGCCCTCGGACGGCATGATACAAAAAGCCGTAAGGGATTTTTGGGAAAAAGGTATAATAATAGACCTTGAAAACAGTATTCTCATAGGAGATAAGAAATCAGATATAGAAGCGGGAATAAAAGCAGGTGTCGGCAGAAACTTCCTCGTAAAAAGCGGTCACAAATTCGATTTTGATACAGATATTGCTGATATAGTGGCTGAAAGTATAAGGGAAATTGCAGAAATGATGTAACACCGAAAAAATGCTTATTTTTTAAGCACCTCTCCCGTGATGAATAAAGGAAAAAAGAGATTTTTTTTGAAAAATCATCTTTGAGCAAATGGCATGAAAAACGAAGGAAAACGGAGAAAACGGGAGATAATGACTTGCTAAATTAAATTTATTTAAAAAGGTGTTGACTTTGCTTTTTTCTTGTGGTAATATTACCACTGTTGAAATTATGTAAAAATATTTGCAGGAGGTACAATTATGTCAACTTATATGGCTAATCCCCAGAATGTTACACGTGATTGGTACGTTCTTGATGCAGAAGGCAAAACTCTCGGTAAGCTTGCTGTAGAGGCTGCTGTTCTTCTTCGCGGCAAACATAAGGTTACTTTCACTCCTCATGTTGATTGCGGCGATAATGTAATCATCATCAACGCTTCCAAAATCGTTCTTTCAGGTAAGAAACTTGATCAGAAGATGTATTATCATCACACTGGTTATATCGGCAACATGAAGAAGGTTAAGTACAGCACTCTTATGAAGTCAAAGCCCTGCTTTATAGTAGAAAAGGCTGTTAAGGGTATGCTTGCTTCCAACTCCATCGGCAGAGCCGCATTCAACCGTTTACATGTATACGCAGGTGCTGAGCATCCCCACGCTGCTCAGAAGCCCGTAGCAAGAGAATTTTAAGAAAGGGAGGCAGAATTAAATGTACGAAGGAAATCCTTATTTCTACGGCACAGGTAGAAGAAAGAAATCAGTTGCTCGTGTTCGTGTATATCCCGGCACAGGTAAAATCATAATCAATGACAGAGATATCGACAATTATTTCGGTCTTGAAACTCTTAAGCTTATTGTTCGTCAGCCTCTCGCTCTTACAGAGACTTCAGAAAAGTTCGACGTTATCTGTAAAGTACAGGGCGGCGGTGTTACAGGCCAGGCAGGTGCAATCCGTCACGGTCTTTCCAGAGCTCTTCTTCAGCATGACGAAAATCTTCGTCCCCTTCTCAAGAAGGCAGGTTTCTTAACAAGAGACCCCAGAATGAAGGAAAGAAAGAAATACGGACTCAAAGGAGCCCGTCGTGCACCTCAGTTCTCCAAGAGATAATCGGCTTATTATCTATATCAAAATTCTCCGGAAGTTTTTACTTTCGGAGTTTTTTTTAACCCCGAACTTTCCTCTTTCAGGAAATATTGATGTGGCAAAATACAAGCTGTATTTTGGTGATACAGGGCTTCTTGTATCAATGCTTGATGAAGAAGCTCAGGATGGTCTCCGCGGAAATAAGAATCTCGGAGTATATAAAGGAGCTTTATTTGAAAACACTGTTTCGGAAGCTCTTATAAAAAGCGGAGTTAAACTTTATTATAAGCGTGAAGATTCTTCCCTTGAAGAAGATTTCTTTGTGAGAACTGCCGATGAGCTTATACTTGTTGAAGTTAAAGCAACAAACGGAAGGAGTAAATCACTGAGAACTCTTATTGAAAGTGAAAAATATTCCTACATAAAAAACGGCATTAAGCTGACAGGCGGAAATATCGGATTCTCTGACAATATTTATACATTCCCGTATTTTTGCACATATCTTCTTAAAAAATATCTGAAGGAATTCGGGAAAAATAAATCATAATTATTGTTTTTTAATGACAAAGAAGCAGCACACGGAGTACGATTTTTCCGTGTGCTGTGTTATTTGTATATATTTACCAGCGGTTTTCTACATATTCGCAGAAGCCGAACAGGTCTTTTATCTGTATTTTCTTACCGTCATCAAGTGTTACGTCGCCGTTATAAATTCCGTATATCTGATGGCAGTTCATTCTTCCCACTTTGAAATCCACATCGGAATGGTTGTCGAAGGTGGGTGTCATTGTCATGTTGAAACGACCGTCCTCGGAAATGAACTTCCACTCTTCCATAAATCTGCCTTTGGGGAATTTTTCCACATCCACGGCACCGAATTTATGCACCTTGCCATCATAGAAAAGACAGGTTTCCGTGGCATTGCTTTCATCACCTATTGCCCATGTTATTTCAAATCCGAAAAGATGTTTTGTTCCGTCATTGTCCGTAATATATGTGGAAGCACTGCCCCAGTACCATACCATTTCATGTACGGTGTTGACTCTGCCCCAGTCCATGGCACAAAATGCCGTATCCTTGCTGAACTTATAAGTGAAGTCTCCGAAACGGAAATATCCGCCTGTGGGCATGCAAGCCTGCTTTGTGGTCATAAAATATTTTGTATTATCCTCTCTGAAGGGCAGAACAGTGGTGATGTTTTCCATTCCCTCGGGTATGTCCATGCTGATTCTGCATTCCACTGTCTCACCCTTGTGAGGCTTTCTGAAATAAAGAGTTCTCTCGGTTTTCTTCGTAAAGAAATCAAACTCTGCTTTTCCTATCTTATCCTTGAATCTTCCGGGAACATCGCCCTTTGCAAGAGGTACATATCTGTTCGAGCCGATGAAATAAGAAATGGCGTCACAGATTATTTCCCCTTTTTTCAGGTCGGTAAGCTTTGCTCCGACATATCCGCCTATGCCGATGTTAGCAAAGCTTATGAGAAGCTGTACCTTCCCGTCGGTAATGGTGTAAAAATCCCATTCTTTGCGTGAAATAAGCCCCTTCCTGACAAGATTTCTGTCATAAGTAAAAACATTTTTTCTCGCAAAGCCCCTTGCATTGAGCGTACCGTCAGAATTGAGAAGGGGAGTCTCTTCAGTATATTCAATCTGTTTCGATTTCTCCGCCCAATCCTTGAACGGCACATAAGTACGGGGTAGTTCTTTACTCAATTTTATCACCTGTTTTTAATCAAAAGTGTCACACATTCCACATGAACCGTTCTCGGAAATAAATCGAAGGGGACGGCTTTTTCGGTTTTATAGCCTTTTTCTTCCAGTATCGTGAGGTCTCTTGCCAGAGTTGCCGGGTCGCATGAGACGTATACTATTTTTTCGGGAGCCATTTCGCATACTGTGGAGAGAAGCTCGCTGTCACAGCCTTTTCTCGGAGGGTCAAGTATTACCGTGTCGGGTTTTATGCCTTCATCCTTAAGTTTCTTTGCCGCTTCTTTTGCATCTGCACATATAAAGCGGGCGTTTTCCGTGTTGTTGAGCATTGCGTTTATCTTCGCATCCTCCACAGCCTCGGGGACAATTTCAACACCGATGAGCTTTTCCACCTTGTCAGCCATGGTAAGTCCTATAGTACCTGCACCGCAGTACATATCCACAAGGGTCTTTGTATTGCTGTCAACGGCAAATTCTGAAGCTTTTTTATAAAGCCTTTCAGCCTGACGGTGGTTTACCTGATAAAAGGAGAGCGGTGAGATGCGGAATCTCTTTCCGCATAATATATCTTCGATATATCCTTTACCGTAAAGCACTTTTTCCGTTTTTCCCATAATGACGTTGGTGTTGTCCGTGTTGATGTTCAGAAGAACGGTCTTTATGTTGGAATTCGCCTTGATAAGTGCTGAAATAAGCTCATCTTTTTTAAATATCTTATCTCCGTTTATGACAAGGCAAACCATTATTTCGCCCGTCATAAAGGCTTTTCTTATATAAATATGACGGAGAAGCCCCTTGCCTGTAGCCTCGTTATATGAAGGTATCTTAAATTTTTCGCTCCATCTTGAAATGATTTTCAGTATATCCGAAAATTCTGCAGGCTGTAAAAGACAGTTCTTACAGTCTATTACCCTGTGAGAAAAGGGTGCGTAAAAACCCGTAAGAAGCCTTCCGCCGGAAGTTTCCGTTGGATACTGTGCCTTATTGCGGTACCTGTCGGGCTGTTCTGCACCTACAGTGTCAGAGGGGATAATATCAAGATGTCCTATCCGTCTGAAGGCATCACGGACCTTCTGAGTTTTTATTCCAAGCTCTGCCTCATAAGATATGTGACGGTACTGACAGCCGCCGCAACGGGGAAAAACAGGACAATCGGGGATTATCCTGTCTTCTGAAGCTTTAAGTATATGCTGAATTTTACCTATGGCATAATTCTTTTTTGCTTTTATAATAATACACTGAAGCCTGTCTCCCGGGGCTGCACCCGAGACAAACACGGCCTGTCCGTCATAATGACCAACACCGCTTCCTTCGGAGGAAAAGCCTGTTATGTCAATTTCTATAATATCATTTTTGCGTAAAGAAATAAAAAACACCCCGCAATTTGCCTGAATTTAACAGCTTTCACCGTTAAATTATTATAGAGTTTTTGCCAGTTCTTTGAGGTAGTTCTTAAATTTTTCACCGATTTCGGGGTGGGTGAGTGCCATTTCGCAGTTTGCCTGTACTATGCCGAGCTTGTCGCCCATGTCATAGCGTCTTCCCGTAAAGTCAACGCCTAAGAGGTTACCTCTGTTTGCTATAGTGGAAATGGCTTCCGAGAAGTATACTTCACCTGAAGCTTCATTGGGAGGAGTTTGTCTTATAATGTCAAATACATCGGGTGTCATGACATTTCTTCCGAGAATTGCGAAGTTTGTAAGAATTTCTTCTCTTGCAGGCTTTTCAATAATTTTATGTACCTGATAAATACTGTCGCCCAGGTCAGTTACGTCCAGTGTGCAGTATTTCATAACCTGCTCTGTGGGGCATTCGTTTATACCCGTAACGCACTTGCCGTATTTTTCATAAGCCTCTATAAGCTGACCTATAACGGGTTTTTCGTTGTTTATTATGACATCATCGCCGTAAAGAATTGCAAAGGGGTCATTTCCTACAAATGCCTCAGCCGTAAGAATTGCGTGAGCTAAACCCTTTGTTTCCTTCTGTCTTACATAATAAATGTTTGCAAGGTCTGCAACTGCGTGTACATCATCATAAATTGCTTTCTTTGAAGGGTTTTTCTTAAGATTTTCTTCAAGCTCAAAAGAATAGTCAAAATGGTCTTCAATGACATTCTTACCTCTGTTTGTGATTATAAGTATATCTGTAATACCTGCCATTGCACATTCCTCCACAAGGTACTGAATGGCAGGTTTATCAACGATGTTGAGCATTTCCTTGGGTACTGCTTTTGAAGCGGGAAGCACTCTTGTGCCGAGTCCTGCTGCGGGGATGATTGCTTTTGTTACTTTCATGATTTTGGCTCCTTTACTTTATTATTATATCTATAATAGGCTGAATGTAAGATATGATGGGAAGCATAGATACCGTGGGGATTGCAAGGCACAGTATAATTCCGAGAAGTGCACCTATAACGGATATTCCGCCCTTTTTCTTAAGTGCCGCGTGGAATTGCTCAGGCTCGGTATACTGTCTTGTTATTGTCCTTATATCCTTTTTCATTTTTTTCTTGTACAGCGGGTCTGCAAGGAAGGACATCACAAAGGGACTGCACATCAGTATCAGGTCAAGGACATTTGATACGACGAGAAGTGTATTACTGAAAGATGATATTTCGCTTGAATTATATTTCTGTGCAGCTGCCGTAAACTGTTCATCGTGTTTTTCGATTTCCGCCTGAAGTGCCGCTTCATCCGTCAGAGGAATGCCTTGCTCGTTCATGCTTTCAACGATTTCTTTGGATATTGATGCTACCTCACCTATATATTCCTTAAAAGGCTCATTTGCCAGAAAAGCAATTCTTGCAAATGAAAGAAGAAATATTATAAGTGTAATTATAAGACCTTCCTTAAAAAGCTTTCTGTAGAAAAACCATACGGGCCCGAAGAAGAACGCAGCAAGAGAAACAGAGAATTTTCTGTCATATCTCTCCATGTTGGCATATTTTCTGATGTATCTGCCCGATTGATTTTTCCCGATGTATGTGCTCATATCCTTTGCAGACATACCGTCAATTACGATGTAAGGCTTAAGTCCGCCGTATCTGCGGAAATATTCGTATTCTATCTCCTCTTGTGACAGAGGTCTGTCCGATTTGTTTTTCGGTAAAAATTGTTTTGGAACCTTTTCCGATTTCTCACCCAGAGGCTTTTTACATTTCATGCACAGAGCATCATTGCCGTAGTTGAGAGTTTTGCAGTGAGGACAGGTGACGGCTGATTCCCCGTTTTTGAATTTATACTGTGTTTCCTCAGGCATTTCCGCCTTTCTTTTGGGAAATTCAAACTTCGGCTTCAGCTCTGTCGGGAATTCCCATACGAAGCCTTCCGAATGCTTTTCCTCGTTTATGCATCTGCCGTTTTCGTTATAGCAGGCTCTGTGATGGGGAGTGCCGCAATAAGGGCATACTACAACATCATCGGTTTCAATAAATTTTTCTTTGCAGCACTGACATTGCACATTGGTAAATCGCATATCATTTCTCTCCGATTTGTTCAAATATAATTATACTATTATATTCTATACAAAAAAACTTAAAAATTCAATATTAAACGCAATAATATTGTTTATTAATTTGATTAAAAATATTTGACAAAGATATATAATTTTTATATAATTAATTGGTATGTGTAAAAATAAATGTTTCTGAGGTGCCCTTATGCTTCATTGATATTAGTTTTTTATTCAGTATAAATATTTATTTGAGGTGAAATATATGCTTCAGTATGAAGAATTAAGACTTTCTCTGCTTGAACAGGAAACACCCCTTAAGGAGCTTAAAGAAGCTCTCGGAATAGACTCCACTAAAGAAGAGATTGCAAAGCTTGAAAAGGAAACCGCTGACGAAGCCTTCTGGAATGATGTTGCAAATTCAAACAAGGTGCTTCAGACTTTGGCAGGACTGAGAAATAAAGTTAAAAAATATGAAGACCTTCTCTCTGATTATGAAGATACTCTTACTCTCATTGAAATGAGTGACGAGGAAGAGGATGAAAGTATGCTTGACGAGTGTACCGAAAGTGTCGGCAGAGTTAAGGAGGGTATCGAAAAGCTTACCCTTGAAACTCTTTTCTCAGGTCAGTATGACAATAACAATGCAATTCTTACCTTCCACGCAGGTGCCGGCGGAACAGAGGCTCAGGACTGGTGTCAGATGCTTTTCAGAATGTACGGACAGTGGGCAACAAAGCACGGCTTCAAGTTTACTACCGTTGACTTCCTTGACGGTGACGAAGCAGGACTTAAGTCTGCAGTTGTTGTTATTGAAGGTGAAAACGCTTACGGCTATCTTAAGAGTGAAATGGGTGTTCACAGACTTGTCCGCGTTTCCCCCTTCGATTCATCGGGAAGAAGACATACTTCCTTTGCTTCTCTTGAAGTTATGCCCGAAATTGATGATACCATTGAAGTTGATATCCGTGAAGAGGACATCACCATGGAAGTTTACCGTGCTTCGGGTGCAGGCGGACAGAAGGTTAACAAGACTTCATCTGCCGTTCGTCTTATACACAATCCCACAGGTATAGTTGTTTCCTGTCAGGTGGAAAGAAGTCAGCATCAGAACAGAGAAGTCTGCATGAGAATGCTTAAATCAAAGCTTATCGAAATAAAAGAAAGAGAACATCTTGAAAGAATTGAAGACATCAAGGGTGTTCAGAAGGAAATAGGCTGGGGCTCGCAGATACGCTCTTATGTTTTTATGCCCTATACCCTTGCAAAAGACCACAGAACAGGCTTTGAAAACGGTAATATAAATGCTGTTATGGACGGAGAACTTGACGGCTTTATAAATGCTTATCTCAAGCAGCAGGTAAACGAAAACTAAACTTTTTACTGCAGAAATGTTACAAAAATATGTTGAAAAATGTATTTTTTATTAAAAAAGTTTGTTAAAAATTCATATTCTTGCACTTAATCTGCAAAAACTTAAGTGTATTATATCGGTGCAGTGAAAACTGCACCGATATTTTGATTATTCCTTTTATTTATTTTCTCTTCCCCAAAAAGGAAAAGCCCGGCAATCGCCGGGCTTTTCCTTTTTGTTGACATGATAATGCTTTACAATCCGGCAGTGTTTGTGATATTATAAAAAAAACACCTCGGGAGGGAAATTTTATGGCAAAATATATACTTGTAAATGCCGATGACTTCGGTATGTGTAACAGTGCAAATGAGGCGGTCTTTGACCTTTTCCGTTCAGGCAGGCTTAAATCTGCCACTATTATGATGCCTTGTCCCACGGCAAAGGATGCGGTGGATTTTTCCATTGAAAATCCCCAATATGCAATAGGCATACATCTTACCATGACTGCGGAATGGCAAAAATACCGCTGGAAGCCTCTTACTGACGGAAAAAGTCTTGTTGACCCCGACGGTTTTATGTGGCACAGTGCAAGAGATGTGGGAAAACACGGAAAACTTGAAGAACTGGAAAAAGAGGCAAGAGCACAGATAGACCTTGCACACGAATGGGGAATGAAGCCCTCTCATGTAGACAATCACATGGGCTCTCTCTACGGACATCTCACAGGCAGGTTTTCACTTCTTAAAATGACTCTCAGAGTTTGCGGAGAATACGGCTATGCTTACAGAATGTTTACAGAACACGATAAGCGTATATGTCCGAGAGGTGTACCTTATTTTGCCTATGCTGCCTGTACCAAGCTTTCAAAAGCATGGGCAAAGAAATATAATGTTCTTATGCCTGATTATCTTCTGTTTCCCGACTGGGGAGTTATGCCCAAGGACAGCTATGAAAATTACAGAAAACGCATCCTTGAAATCTGGAGTGACATTCCCGACGGTATCACCGAGACCTTCGTTCATCCCGCCCTTGAAAGTGATGAACTTAAAGGTATTACAGGCAACTGGTGGCAGAGAGTTTGGGAATATCAGCTGCTTAAGGACCCCGAAACGGAAAAATACCTCAACGAGCACGGTGTTCAGATGATAAGCTACAGAGACCTTATAAAAATTAAATCATAACTTACCGGGGGAAGATGCTCAAAAATCCCCCTCTTTGCCGCATAAAAAGAATTAAAAGGTTCAGAAACTTTTGAAGTAAAATATAATATTGAGCATTTTTTCTCGCAGTAAGCGGAATTGTGCTTTGTTTTCGCCGCATCGCAGTACTGATGTACGGCTTGCCGGCGGCGAAAACAACAAATAGGGCAAAATCTGAACATTTCTCGGCAAACGGAAAATTATACTCAGAAATTTTCTTTTCTTGCAAGCAGCGATGAAACTACAGGTTGTTATCTAACCGCTCCGACATCCGGCATCCGAACTCCTGACTATCATAATTCAGCAGTCTTTTCCTGCTGAATTATGATTTTTTAATACATAGGAAATTACTCGCATGGTGAGTAATTTGCTTATATTAAGAAATACCGATTCCTCCAAGAACCGGTGCAGGGGGGATAAATCGTAAGATTTTTTCTTATGATGTTCTTGTATTTTGTATTATTTGTGTATATAATTATATTGACCAATTATTTCTGAAAGGCGGAGAGAGTATGAATGATATAAATAAGCTCTATTCTTTATGGATGGAAAAGGCAACTGAGCCTGAGATTCTCGATGAACTTAAAGCCATTGACGGTAATAATGAGGAGATACTTGACCGTTTCTGGCAGAATCTTGCCTTCGGTACGGGCGGACTCAGAGGTGTTATCGGTGCAGGTACAAACAGAATGAATGTTTATACCGTTTCACAGGCAACACAGGGACTCGGTAATTATCTCAATGAGGCTTTTTCTGCACCTTCTGTTGCAGTAGGCTATGATTCAAGAATAAATTCCGATAAATTCGCAAAGGCTGCCGCTGCAGTTCTTGCCGCCAACGGAATTAAGGTATATATTTTCAAAGAACTCATCCCCACCCCCATAGTGGCTTATGCCGTAAAAGAGCTTGGCTGTTCCTCTGGTATCGTGATAACTGCAAGTCACAATCCTTCAAAGTATAACGGATTTAAGTGTTATGACGAGAGAGGCTATCAGATGACTGATGAAGCTGCTGCAAGAACTCTTGAATATATCAATAATTGCGATATCTTTGAAGATGTAAAAACCATGGACTTTGAAACCGCTGTCAGTGAGGGGAAAATTGAATATATCGAAGACAGTTTCCTTGATAAATACTTCTCTCTGGTGCTTTCAAGAAGCATCAATCCCGAAATTGCGGAGAATGCTGACCTTTCCGTAATCTATACTCCTCTCAACGGTACGGGCAACAAGCCGGTAAGAAAGATACTTTCAATGATGGGTATTAAAAATGTCGCTGTTGTTCCCTCGCAGGAAAATCCCGACGGCAGATTCCCCACCTGTTCTTTCCCCAATCCCGAAATCAGAGATGCTTTCAATGAGGCATTGAAACTTGCTGAGAATAATAAGGCTGACCTTCTTCTTGCAACAGACCCCGATTGCGACCGAGTCGGTATTGCTGTGCTTACAGACGGTGAGTACAAGCTTCTCTCAGGTAATGACGTGGGCTGTCTTCTTGTGGATTACATCCTTTCTCAGAAAAAAGAAAAGGGCACTCTTGCAGAAAATCCCATTATAATTAAATCTATCGTTTCTTCCGATATGTCAACTGCTGTTGCAGAAAGCTACGGAGCAGAAATGAAAAATGTTCTCACGGGCTTTAAGTATATCGGAGAACTTATGACGGAGCTTCAGGAAAAAGGTGAAGAAAACCGCTTTGAACTCGGCTTTGAAGAGAGCTACGGCTATCTTTCGGGAATGCACACAAAGGATAAGGATGCCGTAAATGCCTCCATGCTTATATGCGAAATGGCTGCATATTACAAAAAACAGGGTAAGACACTTTGTGATGTTATGAATTCTCTCTATGAGCGTTTCGGCTTCTGGAACAATGCACTTTTCAATTTCGGCTTTGAAGGTGCTGACGGTATGAAGAAAATGCTCGGCATGATGGATGCCCTGAGAAATGAAGCCCCCGCAAATCTCGGCGGCATGGAAATAGTAAGAGTTGAAGACTATAAACTGTCCTCAGCAACCGATGTAAAGACAGGCGAAAAATCAGTTCTTGATTATCCTTCATCAAATGTAATAATTCTTGTAGCAGAAAATAAGGATAAGGTAATAATCCGTCCCTCAGGTACAGAACCCAAAATAAAAATATATGCCATGGTTCAGGGCAAGGATGAAATGTCCGCCAAGGAACAGACGGAAAAATACAAGAAGGACATTATGGCAGTACTCGGTATAGGAGAATAATAATGAAAAAGAATACTACAAAGATAATAGCAATAGTTCTTGCAATATTAATGGCAGGCAGCGTTTGCACAGCAGCACTTGTTGCATTTTTACCATAAATTTCACTTTCACTCGGAGGATATATGTCAGAGTATAATGGCAAAAAAGTGCTGGTGCTCGGTCTTGCAAGAAGCGGACTTGCCGCCGTAAAGCTTCTTGTAAAGCTCGGAGCCGATGTCACGGTTTCCGAATCTAAGGACCTTGACAGCATTAAAGAACTGCCCGAGCTTCTCTCATGGGGAGTTCGTGTGGTAAATCAGGATAAAGAAATTTTTGAAGAGGATTTTTATCTTGCCGTTAAAAATCCCGGAATAAACGGTAATCTGTGGTTTGTAAAACGCCTCAGAGAAAGAGGAATTCCCGTAATTACCGAAATTGAACTTGCTTTCAGGGTTTCTGCCCCTCAGCATTATGTCGCAATTACGGGTTCAAACGGAAAAACCACAACGGCAACGCTTACTTATGAAATAATAAAGGCTCAGCATCCCGATAAAACACTTCTCTGCGGCAATATCGGTGTCGCTCTCTGCGAAATGGTGCTGGAGCATGACCTTATTAACAATGACGGCTTTTACATTGTGCTTGAAATTTCAAATTTTCAGCTTGTTGATATCGTGGATTTTTGTCCCGAAATTGCCGTTATCATAAATCTTGCTGCCGATCATCTTGATTTTATGGGTACGGAGGATGCTTATTTCCGTTCAAAGCTCCGTGTCTATGAAAATATGAAAAAAGGTAAAACCTTCCTTTATAATCTTGATGACGAACTGATAAAGACTTATACACAAGCCGTTCCCGTAAACTGTGATGTTCTCACTTACAGCCTTGTTGATAAAACGGCAGACCTTTTTGCAGACAGCGAAAATGTTTATTTCAGAGATGACATTCTTTTCCCCTTAAGCGATATAAAGGTTGTCGGAAGACACAATGTGCAGAATGTTCTTGTAGGTGTGGGATGTGCTCTTAAATGTGCGGTAAGTCCCGAAAACATAAGAAAAGCCGTATCCCTTTTTAAGGGCGTGGAACACAGAATTGAATTTGTCCGTGAAAAGGACGGAATTTGTTATTACAACGATTCAAAGGGCACCAATGTTGATGCAACCGTCATTGCACTGAAGGCTTTTTCTTCCCCCGTCATTCTTCTTGCAGGCGGTCACGAAAAGGGGCTTGACCTTACTCCTCTTAAAGGTCTGCTTTCAGGTGTAAAAAAGGTCATATCTTACGGTGAGTGCGGTGAGAGAATATGGAAAGAACTTACCGACGGTGAAGGTATTCTTGTAAATGACCTTCCCGAGGCAATGAGCGAAGCTGTAAAAATTGCCGAAGCGGGTGATGTGGTGCTTCTCTCCCCAACAACAAGCTCTTATGACCAGTACACGTGTTTTGAAGAAAGAGGAGAGCACTTCAAAACTCTTGTGAATTCACTTTAAGGAGTGACATTTTTGTCTTCTGATACAAGACCCATCGGGGTGTTTGATTCAGGGCTTGGCGGTCTTACCGTTGTAAAAGCCATCCTTGAAAAAATGCCCTGTGAAAATATAGTTTATCTCGGAGATTCCCTCAATGTCCCTTACGGTGACAAAACCTCGGGACAGATAACGGAATTTGCTTTCAGAAATACTGAGTTTCTTCTGAAAAAAGGTGTAAAGGCAATAGCCATTGCCTGTAATACTGCAGATTCCACTTCTAAAGGAAAGCTTACTCAGTGTTATGATATTCCCATAATAGGTGTTGTGAGCCCTGCCGCAGAAAAAGCGGCAGGTGCCACAAAGAATAAAAAAGTCGGTGTTATTGCAACTGCCACCACGGTCGGAAGCGGTGCTTATGAAAGGGCTGTCAGAAGCTATCTTTCAGACTGTCTGGTGTTTTCAGTTGCCGCACCCAAGCTCGTTCCCCTTGTGGAAGCAGGAAAAATACATAAAAGTGATACGGAAATGACCGATGCACTGGAGGAGTATCTTACTCCTCTTAAAGAAAAGGGAATAGATACCCTTGTACTCGGCTGTACGCATTATCCTCTTTTTTACGATCTTGTAAAAGAGATGATGCCGGGTATTAATATAATCCCGTCGGGTACAAGCTCACTGCCTTCACTTTATGAAAAGCTTCTCAGTGAGGATATGCTCAATTTCTCCGAAAAAAAAGGCGAAGTCGAATTCTATGTGACGGGTGAGACTTCATATTTCGGTGAACACGGCGGACTGTTCCTCGGAACATCCATTGAAGGAAAAGTAAAAAAAGCCGTTATCTGACGGCGGAAAGAGGAAGAAAAAATGAAAAAATTATTACCCTTGTTGCTCGCCTTATGTCTTCTTCTGTGCTCCTGTTCGGGCGGTACGGAAACTACTACTGAAAACGGAAACACAAATTCTGATATG
Source organism: Oscillospiraceae bacterium (assembly GCA_015065425.1). Classification (GTDB taxonomy): domain Bacteria; phylum Bacillota; class Clostridia; order Oscillospirales; family Acutalibacteraceae; genus RUG806. The sequence continues at coordinate 1,088 of SVQH01000004.1, read as the reverse complement.
ACTTTCCGCAATCCTCTCAACGGAACTATCCTTTCCGAGCCCTATTCGGGAAGAGTATTCTCCGTAACAATAAATAATGTGTCTCCTGCCCTTCCTTTTAAGGGTGTAAACAGTGCCGATGTGTTCTTTGAAATTTTTATCAATGACTACTGCACAAGAGGTCTTGCACTTTATTCCGATATAAAAAATGTTGCCGATATCGGTTCAATCCGTTCCACAAGATATAATTTTACTGATATTTCACTGGCTTATAACACTGTTATGATTCATGCCAATGCCAGCGGTGTAGTGCTTGAGGATATGCGACAGGCGGGTATAGACAACATACTTGCAGATGTCCCCGTAGGATATAGAGACCAGGCAAGACTTAACGGAGGATATTCTCTTGAGCATACACTTTTCTCAACAGGGGAAAATCTTTATAACGCCGCTTCAGACAGGGGCTTTGCTCTTTCTCTTACAGATAAATATTACGGAATGAATTTTTCGGATGAAGTAAATGTTGACGGCACTGCTGCCAATACGGTGGAGATAGTTTTCACTCTCAACGGTATCAAAAAGATAACTGAAATGAATTATGACACAGCTTCTGACAGATATATATTCTCTCAGTACGGTAAAGAGATGAAGGATGAAAATGACGGCAATCCCGTTTCCTTTAAAAATGTTATTGTTATCCTTGCTCCTACCGAGAATCAGGATGTTTACCATGTTGCCGACCTCTACGGCTCCGGCGACGGCTATTATGCCTGCGGCGGTAAGATAATCCCTATAAAATGGGTACATCAGAATGAAACTGATCCCTTCACCTTCACCCTCTCAGACGGCACCCCCCTCACCCAGAAAACAGGCTCTACCTACATAGCCATAGCCCCCACAGGAAGCCCCGTAAATGCACAATAACCCAAAAAAAGCAGACTTCTTCCAAGGAAGTTTGCTTTTATTTTGCAAAAATATTAATAAATTGTAAATTAAAAAATATTTCTAATTTTTGTGTGTTACTTTTTTCATTTTTTTTGCACGTATATAACAGCAGGAGAAAATCTTGCTTAAAGGTGAAAGGAGTGAATTGCATGAAAACATTAATG
>SVQH01000031.1:2516-35903 GCA_015065425.1 Oscillospiraceae bacterium | reverse complement strand
CTTCACATAGTTTTATTTGCTTCGCAAGTTTTACGGCGAATAAAATATCACTCCGACGAAGTCGGAATATCACTTCAAGCAAATCCGTTGTTATCGTTCATACCGGAAGAACCCCAAAAAACGGGGTTCTTTTTTTTGTTGCTCAAAAATCATAATTCAGCTGTTTTTGACTGTTAAATTATGATATATCTATTCCCACTCACAAATAAACGACGGGGTAGGATTTGCACAGAAAAATGCTGCTTCGCATATCGCTGTATCCTCGAATTTTGAGCCTTTATATGCCGAGATTATGGTTATTGTTACGCTGTCGGTTGTTACGGCATCAAAGCATATACTCTGAGTTCCCATTTTATCTTCACATACTATCATCTCAGTTCTTCCGTCGGAAAAGGTAAGCTTCAAATCGCACGGTCTTGCATTTTTATCATAAAGCTCACTTGTACGCTGATAGCCGACAGCTATCTGAATTTCATTTATTGTATATTCTTTATCAAAATTTACTGTCACCGATTCACCGATACCAAAGCCCTCATCACCTTCGACCCATGCAGTATCGTGCTTTCCGTCAAAAATTTTACCTGCATTGTGAACAATATTTTCTTCACTGAGTACTGAAGATGCTGAAGCTGAGGAAATCACAGCTTCATTTACATATCCGAAATTTTCAAAATCACCGGCAATCCATGTTCCGTCCTTAAACTGACGGGCGAAAGCCAACTGTTGAACCATAAAAGCCTGTGTTTCACGGCACTGCTCATTGATGTTATTATAAGAAACCTCTTCACCGTTTACCCAACTGTTTTCCTTCAGCTCTCTTCCGATAAAAGCGGCGGGATATTCGCAGTTTTCATAAAAATAGTCAAACAGAAAATCGTTTTCTTCCTTTGAAGTCACAGCCGCAAGATATCCGCCTCTGTCCTCGCAATACTGCTTTGCCTTTTCATAAGTATCAACAGCGGGGTCATTTATAAGTAAATACTTATGTCCGTCGAACTCCGCTTCATCACCGCTGAGTTCAGCTTCATTACCGCTGAATTCCGTTTCGCTGACACCTCCGGAAGGTTCTTCGTTCTTATCCTTCGTTCCCATATATAAAGCCACTCCGCCTGCAATACTTCCCGTAACTATAAGAAGAAGTACAAGAGCGGCTGCGATAAGTGCAATAATTTTTCCGCTTTTTTTCTTTTCGGGCTGATTGAAGGTTGTAACCTTCTGAGGTCTTGCGGGCGGCATATCATTCCGGAAGTTTTTTTGCACCATATCAGGTGAAAAACCGCCCCGATTCGGAAAATTCACATCCGCACCTCTTCTCTGTTCGGGGGGATGACGGGTCATTACCGTACTGTTTTCGTCTCTGTGCATATTTTCACTGTTTGAAGGCACAAATGCATTCTCCCTGTATTCCCCCTTTGAAACAGCCATCAGTGCATTTTTCATCTGAGAAGCAGAAGAAAACCTGTTGAACACATTGTAATCACAGGCTTTAAGAATAACACTTGCAAGGGCAGGCGAAGCATTACAGGGTGGGGGAAGCTTTTCTCCTCTGAAACGGCGTTCTGCCGCTTCCTTTCTCTCTCCGTAACTGAGAAGCTGTTTTCCCGGATCAAGAAAAGGCAGCATATTATTATTGAGAAGCTTATATAAAACTATACCCAGTGAATATATATCGGCTCTTTCGTCATAGGTCTTTCCGAAATATACCTCGGGAGCCATATAATTATATGTACCCTTCTGAGAGAGGGAACCTGTTTTGCTTTCAAGACTTCTTGCAATACCGAAATCTCCGAGTTTGTAATAACCGAATTCATTTACAAAAATATTCTCAGGCTTTACATCACGGTGTATTATTTTTCTTTTGTTGCATATTTCAAGTGCATTACAGATATCAACACCTATGGAAATTACATCAGATTCAGTAAATTTTTTATCACAGGCAAAAACATTGAAGGGGGTAAGAAGCTCCATTCTTATAAATATATCCCAACCCATACCGTCGGCTTTTTCAATAAGCTTATAATCCTCAACACTCACAATGTTCTGCATTCCCTTGAAGGATTCCATTATCCTTATCTCTTCTGCAAAACTGTCGGCAACACCTTTGAAAAAAGCACGTGTATCCTCAATGGTATACCCTTCAAGACGGAGATTTTCCGCTTCCTGAGAATCCACGGGGATGCTTACTACCTTAATTGCCGCACGGCTTTCAATTATGCTGTCCCGTCTTACTGCTTCATATACAGTTCCGAAGGAACCCTTTCCGAGAACACCCGTTATCTTCCATTCGGGCCATACATGGCCTATATCATAAATATCGGGAGAAGATGGCTCTGCCTTTTTCTCTGCAACATCCATCCTGTTCCCGCAACGGGGACAAAACACATCACCCTGCTGCAACATGCAGCCGCATTTATTACATTTCATAAACAATTCTCCTTGTATCGTCTCTTATCATACTATACCACATTAAATCATTTTTTTGTAATACCGATTTTACATTATTATATATTATTTTATAATTTTTACAATATCTGAAAGCATTTTTTTACTTTTTTGCATTGCCCGGAAAACGGATGTGTGATATAATTTTATGTTGGTGATATTTATGAAAAACATAATTCTTATCGGTATGCCGGGAGCAGGCAAGAGCACAGTCGGAGTTCTTCTTGCAAAATCCCTATTAATGGATTTCACCGACACCGACCTTATAATACAAAGAAAAACAAAAAAAGCTCTTTGCGATATTATAAATGAAAATTCCACTGCTTATTTTATAAAGCTTGAAGAAGAAATAATTTCTTCCGAAAATTTCTCAAATACGGTAGTTGCCACGGGAGGCAGTGCCGTATACGGAAAAAATGCAATGTCAAAGCTTAGGGAAAACGGTATCTGCGTATATCTTAAAACGGAGCTTACGGAGTTAATAAAACGGCTGGGAGACATTACAACAAGAGGTATCGCCATGGATAAGAATACGGATATCTCAGGACTTTTTACCGAAAGAAGTCCTCTTTACGAAAAATATGCCGATATCACAGTGGAATGTACGGGCAAAACACCCGAAGAATGTGTCGACATAATAGTAAGCAAAATCATAAACAGATAAAGGATAAAGGAATATGACAAAAATACTGTTTGTATGTCACGGTAATATCTGCCGCAGTCCCATGGCAGAATTCATCTTTAAGGATATGGTAAAAAAAGCCGGTAAAGAAAACGGGTATTTCATTGCCTCAGCCGCAACAAGCACCGATGAAATATATAACGGAAAAGGAAATCCCGTCTATCCTCCCGCAAGAGAGCAGCTTCTTTTACACGGCATTGACCCTGCAGGAAAAACAGCCGTAAGGCTTACAAAAGAAGACTACGATAAATATGACCTCATCATCGGCATGGACAGCATGAACATGAGAAACATAGAAAGAATGCTGGGAGAGGATAAAGATAACAAAATAAAAAAGCTCCTCGATTACTGCGGCGGAGGCGATGTAGACGACCCCTGGTACACAGGAAAATTCAAGGAAGCTTATGAGTGCATATATAAAGGCTGCGAAAAACTGTTTCATGAGTTAAATGCATAATTTATCGTTTCGATAAATTACGTTTTACAGTTTGTTTTCAAAAAATGCGGTTCTGAACCATACATCTTCGGCTTCAAAGAAGCGGTCTTTGAGATAATTGAGTATCCCTGCATCGGTTTTCCAGGTAAAACCTGTTTTGTAGGAATAAAGGCACTGTTTTTTATAACCGCCGTATTTTTTATTGAGTGCGTTGGTTCCGTATTTTCCGTCACCTAAAAGAGGACAACCCATTGACGCCATCTGTGCTCTTATCTGATGGGTTCTTCCCGTGAAAAGCTCTACCTCCACAAGAGAGAGATCTCCTCTTGATTCAATTACGGTATATCCCGTTTTTATGCTCTTTCCTCCGGGAAGAGGCTTGTGATGAACCGTTACCGTATTTTTCTTCTCATCCTTAAGAAGATATCCTTCTGCTATGCCCTTCTTTTTCGGAGGATGGCCTATGGTTATACACAGATATCTTTTTTCTATCTCACGGAGCTTTATCTTTTCGTTTAATATTCTGAGGGTTTCGGCATTTTTTGCAGCAATTACGATACCTCCCGTATTGCGGTCAATACGGTTTGCAAGAGCAGGGGCAAAGGAGGCCTCGTTTTTCGGGTCATATTCACCTTTTTCATAAAGATACCTTTGTACCCTTGTAATAAGTGTGTCGGTATATTCTCCCTCATCGGGATGAGAGAGAAGTCCTGCCTTCTTATCAAGAAGTAATATATTTTCATCTTCGTAAATGATATCAAGCTGTTTTCCTGCACCGAGAAATGAATATTTTTCTTCCTTGGGAGCAAAAAACTCGTCATTTATATACATCTCGACCTTGTCGCCCTCTCTGAGCCTTGTAGAGATTTCCGCTTTTTTACCGTTGAGCTTTATTCTTTTGGTTCTCAGGTATTTATACAAAAGGGATTTAGGCAAGAGGGGAACTGTCTTTGTGATAAACTTGTCAAAACGCTGATCAGCATCATTTTTTGCAATAATAAATTCTTTCATATCCTTTAGTTTACATCATATAAATAATTTTTTCAAGAGCGGAGACTTATTATGAAAATTATGACCTTCAACCTCCAACACTGTAATTTTTATCCCGAAAGCAGAATAGATTTCACGCCCTTCGCACAGGAAATCCTCTCCTGTGGTGCGGATATCATCGGACTAAATGAAGTAAGAGGAAAAGGAATATTAAAAGGCTATACAGAACAGGCAAAAAAACTGGCAGAGCTTACGGGTTATCATTATTATTTCGGTAAAGCTATAAATGTCGGCGGCTTTAGTCCCTACGGCAACGCCGTTCTCAGTAAATCCCCCATACTCAGTGCCGAAAACATAAAAATTCTCGATCCCGTACCGAAAACGGGACATGAAATGTATGAATCACGCAGTATAATAAAAGCACAGACTGAAAAAGACAAAGAATATACGGTTTTTGTCACTCACATGGGGCTCAACAAAGATGAAAGAGAAAATGCGGTAAAAACTCTTCTGGGCATGGCACCTGACAAAAAATGTGTAATAATGGGAGATTTCAACTGTCTTCCCGATGCTGAAGAACTAAAACCGCTTTTTGATAAGTTTTTATGCTCTGATACGGAAAAGTATACATTTCCGTCAGATAATCCCGACAGAAAAATAGACTATATTTTTTATTCACACGACCTGAAACTTACCGACAAGGGAGTTTCGGAAAAAATAGTTTCCGACCATCTGAGCCTTTGGGCAGAATTCAAGGAGAAATAATATGACGGTACAAGAAGCAAAAATCAGAATAGACGAGTTGTGCGACAAGCTCAATTTTTATTCATATAAATACTATATAGAAAATGAAAGCCCCGTAAGTGATTACGATTACGATATGCTTCAAAGAGAGCTCAAAGGACTTGAAGAAAAATTTCCTGCTCTTATAAGAAGTGACTCTCCCACACAGAGAGTCGGAGGAGAAGCGGAAAACACATTCGAGCCCGTAAATTTTGAAGTGAGGCTTGAAAGCCTTCAGGATGCTTTCAGCTTTGAAGAAATTGATGATTTTGACAGAAGAGTAGGTGCCGGTGTTTCGGATTATTCATTTGTAGTAGAACCGAAAATAGACGGTCTTTCGGTAAATCTTGAATACGAAAACGGTATTTTTGTAAGAGGTGCCACAAGAGGAGACGGAAACACGGGTGAGGATATCACAGAAAATCTCAGAACCGTCAGAAGCATCCCCCTGAAGCTGCAGAAGCCTGTCACAATCACCGTAAGAGGTGAAGTATATATGTCAAAATCTGTTTTCAATACCATTGTAAAGAAACAGGAGGATGCAGGCGAAATACCCTTCAAAAACCCACGAAACGCTGCGGCTGGTTCTCTCAGACAGAAAAACCCCGTAATAACTGCAGAAAGAAAACTTGATATCTTTGTTTTCAATGTACAGAAATATGAGGGTACGGAATTCTCCGACCACAAAAATTCCCTTGATTTCCTGAAAGAGCTGGGTTTTGTTACAGTTCCCTTTTATGTACCCTGTAAAAATATAGAAGAAGCAAAAAAAGAGCTTATAAGCATCGGCGAAAAAAGAAACTCTCTTTCTTTTGACATTGACGGAGCCGTTATAAAAGTAAATGAATTTTCACACAGAAAAACCCTCGGCAGTACGGCAAAATTCCCCCGCTGGGCCGTTGCGTACAAATATCCCCCCGAAGAAAAGGATACCGTTCTCAGAGACATTGAAATAAGTGTCGGAAGAACGGGAGTGCTCACACCTACCGCCATTTTTGACAGCGTACTTCTTGCAGGTTCCACTGTTTCAAGAGCAACACTTCACAATGAAGACAGAATAAAAGAGTTTTCCCTTGCAATAGGTGACACAGTAACCGTCAGAAAAGCAGGAGATGTAATCCCCGAAGTGGTGGGCGTAAAAAACCATTGCGGAAATGAGATTTTCGTCTTCCCTTCCCGCTGTCCCTCCTGTAAGGCTGAAGTATTCCGTGACGAGGGAACAGCCGCACACCGTTGCACAAATCCCGAATGTCCCGCACAGGTACTGCGACTCATGATACACTTCTGTTCAAGAGATGCCATGGATATTGAGGGTCTCGGAGAAGCAATTCTTGAAGTGTTTTACAATAAAGGCATGATAAAGGATATCGCAGATATTTACTGTCTTAAGACCGAGGATATTGCAGGTCTTGAAGGTCTTGGTGCAAAATCGGCACAGAATATCTTATCAGCCATTGAAAAATCAAAGCAGAATGATCTTCCGAAGCTTATTTTTGCTCTCGGAATCAACCATATAGGCGAAAAAGCGGCAAAGCTTTTGTCCTCTCATTTCGGTACCCTTGAAAAAATAATGTCCGCCGAAAAGAAAGAAATACTGGAAATAGACGGCTTCGGAGATATTATGGCAGAGTCTCTTGTCAGATATTTCTCTCTGCCCGAGACAAAAGCACTCATTGAAAGGCTGATTTCATATTCTCTTAACACAAAAAATCTCAGTGAAGTAACGGATGAACGCTTCAAGGGCATGACTTTCGTTCTGACAGGTGCTTTGTCCATGTATACAAGAGACGAGGCATCCTCAATAATTGAACGGTACGGAGGGAAAACCTCCTCATCCGTCTCAAAAAAAACGAGCATAGTTGTTGCAGGCGAGGCGGCAGGCAGTAAGCTGAGAAAAGCAAATGAACTCGGAATAAGAGTTATAAGCGAAGAGGAATTTGCTGAATTAATAAAATAACAGGTGAAAAAAATGAAAGAAAAAATAAGCTCCTACATTGAATCTCAGAGAGAATCTTTTCTCTGCGACCTTAAAAAACTCGTAGATATAAGAAGTGTCCGTGAAGAGCCTCAAAAGGATATGCCCTTCGGAAAAGGACCTGCAAAGGCTCTCGAGGAAGCAATAAAAATATCGGCATCCCACGGTTTTGACACAATAAACTTTGATAACTACGCAGGTGAAATAACCTACGGTAAAGACCCTGTTCTGATGCTTCTTGCCCACCTTGATGTTGTACATGAGGGCGATTTCTGGACTTATGAGCCTTACAACATGATAATTGAAGACGGGAAAGCTTATGGAAGAGGCACCACCGACGACAAGGGTGCAATGCTTTGCTGCTTATATGCAATGAAAGCGGCAAGAGAGCTTTTCGGAGAGCCGAAAAGAGGTGTCCGTCTTGTCATGGGCTGCGGCGAAGAAACAGGCAGCGAGGACATGGACTATTATTTCAGCAAAAGAGAAAAGCTTCCCTTTACCCTCTCTCCCGATGCCGACTATCCCCTTATTAATCTTGAAAAAGGCAGATTTGCTCCCGATTTCACAAAAGAAACAAAAAATGAAGGAGAAAAAACAGTAATTTCTTTTGAAGGCGGAGGCACAAAGAATATCGTCCCCTGTAAAGCAAGTACCGTAATATCGGGAATAAATGCGGAAGAGATTTCAGGCATAATAAAAGATGTCTCAGAAGAAACGGGAGTAAAATTTGACATATCGCAAACAGACGGACTTCTCACAATATCCTCTCTGGGCGTATCCTCCCATGCGGCACATCCCGAAGGCGGAAATAATGCACAGACAGCTCTCATATCGCTTATAAACCGTCTTCCTCTTACAAGTAATGACACATCACTTTCCTTCAAAGCTCTCGGAAAGCTTTTCCCTCACGGCGAAACAGACGGCAAGAGTGCCGGGGTAAAAATGAGTGATGACAAATCAGGGGCACTTACTCTCAATTTCGGTGTACTTCATTTTGAAAACGGGCTTTTCAGCGGTGCACTTGACCTTCGCTGTCCTCTCGGTTCTTCCGAAGAAAACGTAAAGCTCATCATAAAAAAGGTACTTTCCGATGAAGACTTTTCCTTTACGGATGACCCTGAAATGATACCCGTTCACTTTGTTCCCGAGGATGCCCCCATAATAAAAACTGCACTTAAGGTATATGAAGAATATACGGGGCTCAAGGGTGAATGCCTTTCCATCGGCGGCGGCACTTATGTGCATGACATTGAAGGCGGCGTTGCCTTCGGAATAGAATTCCACGGCACGGATTATAAAATCCACGGTGCCGATGAATTTGCAGTTATTGATGAGCTTATGCTTACAGCAAAAATGTACACTGCGATAATATATGAACTTTGTTATTGATTGGATGATAGAATTATGAATGTTGAACTTTTAGCACCTGCAGGCTCCTTTGAGAGTCTTAAGACCGCTTTATATTTCGGAGCAGATGCCGTTTACTGCGGAGGACCTCTTTTACAGCTGAGAGCCTCGGGGGCAGGCTTCAGCTTTGATGAACTTAAACTCGCAGTAGAATATACCCACGAAAGAGGGAAAAAGATATATGTAACGGTAAACTGCTTTGCCGAAAATGAAGAGATAGAAATGCTCGGAGAATATGCAAACACTCTTTATAATCTCGGAGTGGATGCAGTTATCGTATCAGATTTGGGAGTTATAAGTGAAATAAGGGAAAAATGTCCTGCTCTCCCGGTACATATATCAACTCAGGCAAATACACAAAACTTCAAAACCATTGAAGTATATCATAAAATGGGTGCAACCCGCGTAGTTCTCGGAAGAGAAATGACCATGGAGCAGATTGAAGACCTTAAGAACAGAATTCCCGAGGATATGGAAATTGAGGTATTTGTTCACGGTGCAATGTGTATGGCATATTCGGGACGCTGTCTTCTGAGCTCCTTTCTTTCAAACCGTTCGGGAAACCGCGGCGAATGCTCCCAGCCCTGCCGATGGAATTATTATCTCATGGAAGAAAAAAGACAGAATATGTTCCTTCCCGTAATTGAAGAAGACGGAGCAACGGCTGTACTCAGTTCCACTGACCTGAAAGCCATAGAATTTCTTGACCGCCTTGAAAACGCAGGAGTAAAATCATTTAAGATTGAAGGAAGAATGAAATCCCCTTATTATGTTGCAACCGTCGTAAATGCCTACCGTCATTTTATGGACAAAAAAGCCACACTCGAAGAATGTGAAAACGAACTTGAGTGTGCCTCGCACCGTCCCTTTGCATCGGGCTTTTATTTCGGAGAAGCGAAGGCAGACCCCAACAATGACGGACTTTATCATCAGACCTGCTCTTTTATCGGCATTGTACTTGAAAATAAGGGCGACGGCAGATATGCAGTTGAACAAAGAAACCGTTTTGATGTGGGCGATACCCTTGAAATACTCTCCCCTTCAAAAATAGGAATGTCATTTGAAGTGACCTCAATAAAAGGTGCTGACGGAAAAGACCGTGAAAGTGCCCATCTCGTTCAGGAAATTGTGGATATATACTGTCCTCATCCCCTTCATGAAGGAGATATTCTCCGTAAACGGCTTTAATTCTTATTGACAAATGAACTCTGTTTATTTATAATAAAAATAGTTATCATCATAAAATGTGTTTTTATGCATAAAAGAAGGAGATATTTCTATGCTGTTTTTCATCTTCAACAGAAATCTTATACTTACCCTTCTCGCCATTGCTGTCGTTGCAATTATTGTATTTTCGGTAATATACCGAAAAAAGAAAGCCGCAAACGGTGTACTTGAAGACCTCAAAGACTCACCAAAGAAAGATATGCTTATAGGTCTTCGTGACAATGCGGAAGCTTTTTCCGAGCTTTACGAACCTCTTTACATACTTGCAAAAGGTAACACCGGCAGAAAAGAATGGGTTTTCGATTCATGGATAAATACCGTAAATGCTCTTGAAGGTCAGGATGCTTTCAAGGCTGTTTTTGCCAAGAAGTTCGGCTCTCTCGCTTCAAAAGAAGAAACAAAGAAGAGAAGTGCAAGAAAAGCTAAAAAGATAGACAAGAAAAAGGCTAAAAAGTGCAAAAAGGCAGCAAAGAAGCTTCTTTCCTTCCTTAAAAAGGCAGGAATTCTCAGAGACGGAACAAAGACTGTTACCGCTGACGAGACAACTGCTGAAAAGTACGATGTAATCGGTACAGCTTCGCTTGAAACAGATGCAAAGTACGATGTTTTCGCTCCCTACTGGACTCTTACCACAAAAACCAAGGAAATCATCGCTCCCGCAGAGGAAACATCAGAAGCTCCTGCAGAAAATGTACCTGCAGAAAATGTACCCGCAGAGGATGTATCCGCAGAGGATGTATCCGCAGAGGATGCTCCCGTAACAGAAGAAGCTCCCGTAACAGAAGAAGCTCCCGTTTCCGAAGAAGCTCCCGCTGCACCTGCAAAGCTTAAGGGTAAGGAAAAGAAAAAAGCTAAGAAGCAGGCAAAGAAGGATAAAAAGGCAGCAAAGAAAAACAAGAAAAAGGCCAAGAAAGATAAAAAGAAGGAACAGTTCAACATAATTGTAGTTACAATTCTTCTAACAAAAGGTGCTATAAGATAAAATATTTTAAGAGGTAAATGCCAAAAACATTTACCTCTCTTTTCAATTATATAGGGAATTATTATTTACGGCATAAAATTTTATTGTGCACTTGACAGCGTTTTTCTGCGGAATATAATAGATTGTATAAATTCTCATTTTCATATGATAAAGCAGATAAAAACTTAACGGGGGTATAATCAGATGTTTGATGCTCTTAAGACAAAGAATGATTGCGTACAGTGGATAAAAGATTTTTTTGAAGAAAACGGCAAGGGCTGCAATGCAGTTGTCGGTATTTCAGGTGGAAAAGACAGCTCTGTTGCGGCGGCACTGTGTGTTGAAGCACTGGGCAAAGACAGAGTTATCGGTGTACTTATGCCTCAGGGTGAACAGCACGATATAGATATGGCGTATATGCTTGTAAATCATCTGGACATAAAGCACTATGAAATAAACATAAAAGACACAGTGGAAAGCATACTGGGTGCATTCCCCGCGGAACTTGAACTTTCACAGCAGGCAAAAATAAATCTTCCTCCGAGAATAAGAATGTCAACTCTTTATGCTGTCAGCCAATCCCTTAACGGCAGAGTTGTTAATACCTGTAACCTGTCCGAAGACTGGGTAGGCTATTCCACTCGTTACGGTGATGCGGCAGGAGATTTCTCCCCCATGTCAAATCTTACGGTAACAGAGGTCAAGGAAATAGGCTATGTTCTCGGACTGCCAAAAGAACTTGTGGACAAAACACCCATAGACGGACTTTGCGGAAAGACAGACGAAGAAAACCTCGGATTTACTTATGCACAGCTTGATGTATATATAAGAACAGGCAAGATAGACGACCCTGAAATCAAAGAACTCATTGACAGAAAACACAAAGCAAATCTCTTTAAACTCCAACTCATGCCCACTTTCAAACCATAATAAATAAATTATAATTTAAGGCTTAAGTTTATTTTTAAATAAACCTAAGCCTTGATTTTTGTGTTATATTTTATTCGTAATGCCTCAATGTGGCATCTATGAACAGTGCTCCCAACTGGAGAGTGTGTATGTATGAACCGTCTTCCATTCTGAGAAGGGTAAGTCCTTCTCCCTCGCCGCCGAAATTGTCTATAAGCTTATATTCATAAGCTATTCGGTCAAAAAGCTTCCGGACTTCACCTGTTTCAAGGTCTATCATGTACACTGAACGGGTCATATCATTTGTACCTGCATAAAGCTTGCCGTCGGAAATTTCACCGCCCTGTATTTTCTGTACCTCTTCTGAGAAAGCTACAGTGCCGAGATAAGAAAAATCGACAAGGGAAAACTTGAATATCTCCGTATAATTTCTTGAATCTCCCGTATAGGCAACACCGTTTTCACCGTCTACTGCAACCCAGGGTACACCTCTTGTCTGTAAAGCTACGGGAAGCTCATAACATACACCAGTGTATGAAAGAGTTTCTGCATCGTAAAGGGCGATAACGGGATGCTCCCACTGCTTGCTGTCTTCAACAGCGGCATATATGATTCCGTCATAATAGCTTATTCCGCCGATATGCTGAGAATTGTACTTATCTTCAAGTTCTCCTTCAAGAGCTTTGTGATTGAGTGCAATTATCTCTTTACAGTCAAGGTCTGTCTTTTCAAGAGAGTGCTTTCCGCTGAAATAAAAATATTCTCCGTCCGTTGTGATATCCTGAGAACGTGTAAGAGTCTCAAGCCCTACAACACCGTGTTCGGAAATGCATTCTTTCACATCCCCGTTGAAGAAACCGTTAACAGTTCCCGTAAGCATAAGAAGCATTGAAAAAAGTAATGCGAATATCTTGTTGAATGTGTTTGCAAAAGTAACCATTTTAAACACCCCGAATATAATAAATTTACCCAGACTCTTTTCAGAGCACGAATTTTTTTCATTATAGCACAAAAAAAACCTGATTTAAAGACTATTTATTTAATTGACATCATATTTTTTAGGGACTATAATAGGGCTGTATTATTTTAATAAAGGAAATCACATCATGAAAAAATACCGCATAGCACTTTTTCTTTCACTTATCAGTGCAGGACTTTTTCTTACCTCCTGCCACACCATCCCTTCCTTTGATGAGATAACCACAGCCGAAAATACTTCAGAGGAGATAACTTCCGTGGCATCACAGGAAAATCAGAACAATAACCTGTATCAGGGTGAACCTCTGCTTCCCGGAGAACCCGTAGACCCAAATTCCCCATCTTCAGATATTGAAGAAACAACAAATCAAAGCGGAAATTCTGTTCCCTCCATTGACGGTGAACTGGTGGGATATACATCCAAAGGCTATCCCATTACAGTTAAAAACGGAATAACCTATGTTGACGGTATTCTTGTAGCAAACAAAACTTATGCACTTCCTGCAAGTTATAACCCGGGAGACCTTCTCAGTGAATGTGCATCGGCTTTCTCTCAGATGAGAGATGCCGCATCCTCAAACGGTCTTTCCATCTGGAATGCATCGGGTTTCCGTTCTTATGAGCTTCAGAGCAGTCTTTACACAAGATATTCTAACCGTGACGGCAAAGAAGCCGCAGACAGATATTCAGCCCGTCCCGGACATTCCGAGCATCAGACAGGTCTTGCCATTGACCTCAATGAGATAACGTCTTCCTTCGCAAACACCGCAGAAGGAAAATGGGTAGAGGAAAACTGTTGGCGTTACGGCTTCATTCTCCGTTATCCCAAGGATAAGGAAGCTCAGACGGGATATATGTACGAACCCTGGCACATAAGATATGTGGGTGTTGAAGTTGCAGAAAAAATCTACAACAGCGGTCTTTGCCTTGAGGAATATTACGGCATAACCTCTGTTTACGAAGATGCTTCCGTTCCCGCAGTTCAGGAAACACCTTCAACCGAAGCACCCGAACCGACGGTTATAACGGAGCCTGAAGAAATAACAACAGTAATCACAGTAGGATAAATTCAGTAAAAACAGGGCACAAACAGCCCTGTTTTTCATTTTCCAAAAAACATTGACAGTTTAACCAAATGACTTATCTTTCTTTCAGCACTATGCCGAATTTTCTGCTTTTACTTGATTTTATCGTACTTTATACATATAATGTTGTATTATTGATTATTTCGGAGGGATAATAATTGACAGAAATAATAGAATTTTTTAACGGTTATTCGGATGCTGTTCTTGTAATAAGAATTATCCTTGCCGGTATCTGCGGCGGTATAATAGGTGTGGAAAGAACACTCCGACAAAAGGATGCGGGCTTCAGAACACACATCATAGTTGCTATGGGTGCGGCTCTTATGGTCATCATTTCAAAATACGGTTTTCTTGACATCGTATTCCTTGATTCAGTTCAGGTCGATGTTTCAAGAGTTGCCTCAAACATAATAACGGGCATATCCTTCCTCGGTGCAGGTATGATATTTGTAAAAGGCATCTCAATAAAGGGACTTACAACGGCTGCAGGTATATGGGTAACTGCTGCAGTAGGCATGGCAATGGGTGCAGGACTTTACATAGTAGCTCTTATTTCTGTCTTCCTGCTGCTTCTCGTTCAGATAGTTTTCCACAAATTCCTCATAGGCTTTGACAAGGTTCTTGCAAACGATAATCTTGTTCCCTGCTTTGTGCAGATAGAAAACACACCCGTTGCAGTAAAAGAACTGAAAGCATTTCTGAAGGCAAACGGCGTACAGGTATTTGACTCATCCATAGAAACGTCACAGAGCAATGAAAAGCTTACAATACATCTCAATGTCCAGTACGAAAAGGATGTCGATATCGACGATGTTTTTGAAAGATATCTTCAGAAAGACGGAGTTTATCAGGCGTTTTCAATATAAACTGCTGAATATTGTCTCCTATATAAAACCATAATTAATAAAAATAACGGTCTCAATCTTACTTTTCAGCAGGATTGGGACCTTGACTTTTTTCCGGGCTTTTTTTCTTTACCTGAATGTTACTTTTAATTGCAGATAAATCCGTCTTCCGTAATAACTGTATCCATTGGTATGTCATGCTCCTCGACCTCAATATCTAAAGACAGCATTTTACCGAAACACAGACATATTTTTTTTGTTTCATTAAAAAAAAGAAATCTGTCATAAAAGCCGCCGCCGTGACCGAGCCTTTTTCCGTCAGCAGAACAGCTCATACAAGGTATTACGGAAACATCTATATTACCCCGTACCGTTTCTTTTGAAAATTCAGGCTCTTTCAGCCCCATATAGCCCTCAACCAGCACAGTTTCATTGGTAAGTCTTACGGCTTCCATTATGCCTTTTTTTATGCATTTCGGGACATATACCCGCTTTCCTAAAGCGAGTGCTTCTTTTATTATCTCAACGGTTGAAGGTTCATTGTCAGACGAAATATACACAAAGACGGACTCTGCAGACAAAAACTCTTCAGAGTTCAAAAAAATCTCCTGAATCTTCATAGACGCTTCTTTTTTATATTCACCTGAAAGTGCCGCCGCTTTTTCACGAAACAAGGCTCTCATTTCTTTTTTTGTCATATAATATCCTTTCAAAAAACGCACCGTGCGAATGCATTCACGGTGCGTCTGATTTACAGAGATTCAAGTCCTACCGAAACACGCAGAATAATACGTGCATCAGCGGAAGAAATTGTCTTATCATTGTCAACATCGCCTCTTTTAAGAAGAACATCAGTTATTTCTTCAAGTCCTACAGAGGCTCTGAGCACTATTCTTGCATCGGCAGAGGATATATCTCCGCTGAGGTCCACATCTCCGTTTGTGGGTGCATTGAATATAAAGTTGAATATATCTCTTGTATTGCCGAAAATGACAGCTTTTTCCTTTTCCTTATCTCCCGTTTCATACGGACAACCGTAAGCAAGTATCAAGATCTGTCTTCCACCCTTAATAGCAGCGGAAATAAGGCATCTGCCCGCAGCATCCGTAGTGCCTGTCTTAAGTCCCATTGCAAAAGGATAATAATACTCGCCGCCGGGAGAAAGAAGCTCATTTGTATTTGACCAGACAATATTTTCACCTGAAGCAAAATAATATCTTCTGCTGTACGTGGATGTTATCGTGGTAATTACCGAATTTTTAAGTGCTTCACGGGCAACAAGGCTCATATCATGAGCGGTGGAATAGTTTTTAGGGTCATCCCAGCCCTCAGGAGAAACAAAATTTGTATTCTTACAGCCAATATCTCTGCAATATGTATTCATGAGAGCAGAAAAATAATTTACTGCCTCTGTATCTGTCATTTTCGGATTTTTTGCGACTGTCCGTGCAACATTTACGGCTACGGTATAGGCAGCATCATTTCCGGAAGGAACGAGCATACCTGCTATGAGGGTTTTAAGCTTAAGCTGATGCCTCTCTTTTATAAGACAGAGACTTGAACCGGGTTTTACAAGCTCAAGTTCTTTTCCTACCGTAAATACCTGCTCCGGATCGATATACTTAAGAGCCACAAGAGAGGTCACAAGCTTCGCAGTACTTGCAACAGCTATTTTGGAATCGGCATTTTTACTGTATATTACATTCTCATTTGTCACATCGATTATCATGGCGGCTTTCATATCTGCCGTAAAATTCTGAAGCTTCTGCTCATAACCTGTAATTGCAGAAACAGGAATTACCGCCGATATAAAAAGAACCAGAACCGCAACAAAAACAAAAAATGACTTTCTTAAACTTTTCATTTTCTTCACCGTTAAATAAAATGTCGGAATTCAGTTTATCATAGAAAAAGAATAAAATCAACACCGATACAGGTATTTAAGTTTAAGAAAATATTAACTTTTATCCCATTGTTACGGGAACTATGTCCACGCCTGTATAATAGTGCTTTATTATTTCCTGCCAGGTCATTCCCTGTCTTGCATAATAATCTGCCCCGTATTGAGACAGACCGACACCGTGCCCGTATCCTTTTACATCAAGAATAATGCCGCTGTCGGTAATTTCATAAGTCACGGCAGCCGAACGAAGAGAAAACATCTGACGAAACTGCTCACCGGTAAACTCTTTTCCTCCTGCAGTTATTGTCTTAATTCTTCCTGCTTCGGTATATTCGGCAGAACTTATAAGCACAGAGTTATCTTCTGAAGGCTTGGCACCGTTTTCGGTAAGACAGCGTCTGAATTCGTCAAAGGAAACCTCCAATGAAGAGGCATATTTCGGAGAATACACATCCCCCTCACTTTCTACACTCACAAGATAGGGGGCAGCTCCCGCCCAGACATTTTGTGCATTCTCTGTAAGCCCCGTACTTACCGAGTGATATACCGCTGTTATGATTTCACCATCATATACAATATTATATCCTATTGAAGCATCTACGGCATCACAGAGCTTTTTGTAATATTCCTCAAAATTCTCACCCCAGCGTTCCTTCATCTCATCAGTTGCCATATATGCCTGATGCTTTGCAGGATCTGTGGATATTACTGTTTCGGAAAGTGCTCCGTCACTGAGGGTACTCATTTTTTTTCTTGTAAGTGTTGCGGCGGCAACAGCACCTGCACTTAAAGCCTCACTGTGAAATTCCACAGGCATCTCCCCTGCAACGACACCTATGATATAGTCTCTGAAATTCAGCTCCATCACCGTATCTGTTTCTGAATTAAAGACTCTTACAATATCTTCCATAACAGCATTTCCCATATTCTGTATGTTACCGTCATCGCTGACAGAATAAGACATCGTTTCTCTTCTGTTCTTACCTGTCCCGTACATACCCACAGGGGTTATTATTACACAAAGTGCACTTATAATTGACAAAATCAGATATTTTTTCATTTTTTCCACCTTTTTGACAACAGTTTTTCCATAATAAGCCCCGCAATAAGAGCCGTTATCCCCGTACACCATACGGGAATAAGAACTGCAAAGGGAGCTTCACTGCCGGCAGTAGCTCTCATTGCACTTACACTTGTGGGGATAAGGGTCAGTGCGGCTGAATTAACTATTACAAAACGAATCATCTCACTGTCCGCATAAGTACTTCCCGATGCATTTTTCATCCGCCGCATGGCTTCAATTCCCAGAGGTGTTGCGGCATTACCCAGCCCCAGAAGATTAGCTGTGATATTAGCACTAACAGCCGTTATGGCATCGGTTTTTGCATATTTAGGAAAAATAAGCTTGACAAAGGGAAAAAGTATTCTGTCAGTCAACCTTGTAAGACCTGAGCTTACGGCTATTTCCATAAGGCCGTTCCACAGACACATAGTTCCGAGAAGTCTCAGGGCAATATTTACCGCATTTACAGCCCCATCAAGAATACCTTTGGACAGACCGCCCGTATTCCCCGTAAATATTGAGCATACAAAAGAAAAGGCTATCATTAAAGCCCACACATAATTCATCATGGTAGAATATATTCAATAAGCTGAAAAATTATGATAAGCAGATAAAAGCGATTTGGAACAGAAAAAACGATTTTAAATCAACTATTGACAAATATGGTAAAATATGTTATTTTTTACATGAAAAAACATAAACTAAGGAGAATAGGCATGAATGCAACAGGTTTTGTAAGAAAATTTGACGAAAACGGCAGATTTGTGCTTCCGATGGAACTCAGAAAAAAACTTCATCTTACTTCACAGGAAGATGCTATTGAAATTTTTGTAGAAGACGACATGATAATTTTAAGAAAATACGAACCTGCCTGCATTTTCTGTCAGGGAATGGAAGACCTCATAGGATACAAGGACAAAAAAGTATGCAGAAAATGTTCTGAAAAAATCAATGTCCTGTTTGAATAAATGTCCGGAAAAACAGCCCGAAGCATAGTTGAGCATCCGGATTGACATATAGTTTTTGAAAAGTTTAGAGATTCCATAAACCATAACTTATATGCAAATTTGCCTCGATTTTCTGTCTGGAACGCCGTGGGCGTCGTCCCCGGCAGAAATTTACATATTAAAAACACAGGAACCGCTGTCGGGTAAGACAACGGTTCCTACTTTATTTATGTTTTTGTACAGAATCAGTCCTGAACAGGAGCCTCTACGGGGCAAGCATCTGCACAAGCACCGCATTCGATGCAAACGTCCTCGTCGATTACATAGATATCGCCTTCGGAGATTGCCTCAACGGGGCATTCTGCTGCACAAGCACCACAAGCGATACAAGCATCTGTAATTTTGTATGACATAAATATTTCCTCCTTCTGAGTTTTTTTTCATTGTAACACATAATACGAAAAATTCAATAGTTTTTAAAAAATTTTTCGGGTGTTGTATAAATTATTCTATATCCTTCAGTGCTGCTATCTCATCACGGTTAAGTCTTATCTGAGCATCCTTGATAAGTTTTACATCACGACGGTTATATTTTCCGGGGGCAGCTTCGGGATGACGGTCAAGTCTGACCTTGAGCATTCCCGTGAGAAGATTGTTGTCGACCACTTCTCCTCTGCCGTCCGCCGTCTCAACGATAGCACCGACCTTGGGAGTAATTTTCAGAAGATGCTCATAAGCTGACTGCTCATATTTAAGACAGCACATAAGTCTTCCGCAGGTTCCGCTTATCTTTACGGGATTCAGAGAAAGTCCCTGTTCTTTTGCCATTTTTATGGAAACGGGCTGAAAATCATGTAAAAATTCCTTACAGCAGAAACCTCTGCCGCAGATACCCAATCCGCCCAGCATTTTTGCTTCATCTCTTACACCTATCTGACGAAGTTCTATCCTTACCTTAAAAATTGATGCAAGACATTTTACAAGCTCTCTGAAATCGACTCTTTCGGGAGCTGTATAGAAAAAGAGAACCTTTGCTCCGTCAAAAGTATATTCAACATCCACAAGATCCATGTCGAGTCCGAACTGTGCAATTTTTTCTTGACAGATTGAAAATGCCTTCTTTTCCTTTTCCTTGTTCTTTTCAACATTTTTCAAATCTTCTTCAGTGGCTACTCTTATTATGCTTTTAAGAGGTTTTACAAGTACCTCATCCTCGACCTCTTTGTTTGCGACGGCACATTCACCGCATTCCACACCTCTTACGGTCTCAACGATGACATGCTGCCCCTTCTGAACACTAAGTCCTGCAGGGTCAAAATAATATACTTTTCCGACCTCTTTAAATTTTACACCGATAATCTCTGCCATATTACTGATGCGAAGAATATATTCTCCGCCCTTTCTTTATATTCTGTCCTTCATGATTACTGCAATTTCCGAAGAAAACCTTGAAATCAGAAGATTCTCATTTGCATTGGATGCTGCCTCAGATATTATTTTATCCATTATTTCTTTAATTTGCAATAGGGAAGATGTACGAAAACTTCTGGAAAGTGCATAAGAAGCCATTTCACAGCCTGAAAGATGCTCTGCACGGCTTCCCTCTGTCATGGCATCTCTTATAATAAGTATAAGCCTTGAAGCGACAGCGGACATCATTTTCCTGTTCTTGTGCATAGCTCCCGCCGCAATCATAAGAGAAAACTCGTCTTCATTTGCCATTGCCAGTGCAAGTTTTTCGGCACAGGAAATAACCTCCTCATCACTCTTTCTGCTTTTTGATGAAAGAGGATCGCCTAAGGGATATTCCGTAAGCCTTGATATAACTGTTGTAAGAAGGCTTTCTCTTGCATCTGCACAGAGAATAAAAAGTGTATCTTCAGGGGGTTCTTCAATGGATTTCAGAAGAGCATTCTGTATAACGGTACTCATATCGTCACAAGAAGGAAAAATAAATACCTTATTATCCCCTTCTGCGGGAGCGGTATAAAGTCTTGAAAGACAGTTCTCCCTGACTGATTTTACAGACAGAAGCTTTTTTCCGTCCTCTGGAACCATTTTCATGATATCGGGATGAACACCCGAAAGAGCACGAAGACAGGCACTGCATTTCATGCACGGTGCCGAATTTTTATTTTCAGTACAAAGCACTGCCGCAGCCAGTTCATAAGCACACTTTTCCCTGAGTGCGGCACTTGCCCCGGAAAGAAGTATGCTGCATGGAAGCCTTCCCGCCTTCACTGCTGAATTAACGGCTTCCCGCGTGCTTTTAAGTATTTCATTATCAGCAAAAAGCATATTTATCACATCTTAATAAATCTTTCAACATCCACAATAAACACTGTCGCTCCGCCGACGGTTATCTCTACGGGGAGAGCGGTAAAAAACTGCTCTGCATAATTTCCTGCAGTGGTGGATACCACCTGAGAACGCTTGGAACAGCATTCTTCCATGATTTTAAGGCAGGGGTCAACATTTTCATCTTCAACACCTATGAGAAGTGTCACATTTCCTGCTTTTAAGAATCCGCCTGTGGTGGAAAGCTTTGTTGACATAAATCCCGCCTTGTTGAGTCTGACGGTAAGTTCTGAAGAATCATCCTTGTTGACAACGGCAACGATAAGTTTCATAGTTCTCTCTCCTTTTATAATATTTTAACCGATAATATCAAGATTACGGTCTATAACGGCTTTTCCTCTCCATGAAAAGGCACGGTTTTCAATATCCGTATCCTTTGTCACATAAGGGGCGGCTGTTTCAAAAAACTCTTTAATTGGTGTGATTTTTGCATTTTTATTGAGAGGACACACCTTCTGACAAATATCACAGCCCCATGCACAGCCCGTTGCGGCTATTTTTTCTTTTGTATCTTCACTCAACTCTCCTTTTTTCTGTGAAAGAAAGGAAAGACATTTTTCTTTTATTATCCCTTTACCCGTAATTGCACCTGCGGGACAGGATGTTTTACACATATTACAGCCGTCACAAAGAGAATATTCACCTTCATAAAACGGAAAAACTCTGTCGGTGACTATTTCTCCGAGAAACACCCATGAACCGTAATCCTTATTTATAAAGAGATTGTTTACACCCATAACACCCAGCCCTGCATTTACGGCACAACGTACCTCAGGCAGAGGTGAATTGTCTATAAATGCTTCAAACACATTTTCGGGGTATTTCTGTCTGAGAGATTCGGTAATACAGTTTATTATATCACCCGTTATTATATGATAATCCTCACTTACGGCATATCTTGAAACATTTGCCTTTTTATAATATTCTTCTCCGAGATAATAAGGGAAAAGGACAGATATGACGGTTTTTGCATTTTCCGGGATACGGCTTATTGCCCTGCAGGGAATAAGCATATCCCTGACTTTATCGAATGAACTGAACCCGAAGGGCAGTCCCATAAATAATCGTTCCATATTCACACCTGAGTAAGAGCTATCATAACAGGCATTGTGAGAATTGAAGCAAAACTTACAAATGCCACGGTTTTTGAAGCAATACCCGTATCACGGCCGTACTTTGCCGCAAACATTACGGTATTGTTTGCACTGGGAGCAGAAGACTGTATCATACATGCAGTGAAAAGTGCACCTGAGAGAAGTCCAGTCGCCTTCATTATAACATAGAACACCACAGGAACTGCAATAATTTTTACAAGTGCCACAAGATACTGTTCTTTATTTTTAAATATGGTCTTAAGTCCGGCATTGGACATATAAGTACCAAGCATAAGCATTGCAAGAGGTGTATTCATGGAGCCTATAAAAGATATGGGCTTCATAACAATTTCGGGCATATTGACCTTCATAAGGAAAAACGGAAGTCCTATACACACGGCAATTACACCCGGATTGAAAAACAGCTTTTTCGGGTCAAATTTTCCGCCTTCCCTGTTACCTCTGTTCATCTGCCATACTCCGTGGGTAAAGGTAAAGACCTGAAAAACGATTATACCTGCCGAGCAATAGAACACACCTTCGCTTCCGAGAACAGCCTCGGCAAGGGGAAGTGCCATATATCCCATATTACCGTAAATACAGGCAAACTTAAAAACGGCATTGTTTTTATTATCATTGTTTCTGAAAAACGGAATGGAAAGCACTATCCCGATAACATGGGTCAAAGCCCCTCCGAGTGCGGCAAGAGCAAAACCCTTTGAAGTTTCGGGATTAAATTCTGTCGTAAGGAAGGAGTTTATTATAACACATGGAGTTATTATATAAAACAGCAAGTCATTGGCTGCCCTGGCAGTCTTTTCCGTAAAAACACCTTTTTTATCGGCAACAAAACCAACGGCAACAATGATATAAAGTATTATTACCTGCTGTGCGGCAATTAAACAATTCTGAAAAAACAACGAAAAATCCACTTTATAAAGTCTCCGTTACCGTATTTATATCTGAATCATCCTCATTTTCTCTGACCCCGACTCTTCTGAGCATGGCGGCAACGCAATAAATACCGCCTGCAATATTATAAAGCTCAAAGGGGCAGTAGCTGACTACCTTTTCGGGGGCAGCAAATGCGGCGACAAGGTAAGGAAGGCCTGCTGCAAAGGAAATGCCAGCTGCTATGATTCCTGTGGCATAAAAGCACCACACTGCTTCTTTTCTTCCGATATCCGATGTCATTCTTGCATTCTCGAAAAGGAAAAGCATAAGAAAAGCTACAGAGAAAATGGCAAAGAAAAGCTGAGAAACCTTTACATAGCTTACCGTTACGGAGAAAAAACCGAGAGTCTCGCAGAATGCCCATAAAACGGGGATGAGCATAAAAAGCTTCATGAAAGAGGGAATCTCTTTACCGCCTGCGGCATAAAGGGTTTCAACAATTATAACAACACCGCCTGAAATGGCAAAAATTGCATTAAGAAGTCCCAACACACCGCCGAATGCCTCTTTTATAAGCGGGAAGGAATAATTTGAAAGTCCGAAGACACCTGCAGCGAAAACACTCTTAAGCCCCGTATAAATCAGTACGGCACCGAAGAGAAAACCTGCGGCGGCAGACACATAAGAAACCTTTTTTCTTATTCTTCCCGTGGGAAGGTCTCCGCAGATGAAACAGAGGCAGCCTGTACCTATGATGCCTATTGCAAGAAGAACATACATAAGTATTACGGTAATATTATTTTCGGTAAAATATCCCGTAGTGCCGTCTGTAAGTGCAAAGGTATGATAAAACCTGAGTGCAGTAATTACTGCAAATACGGCAAATCCGATGAGGGAGATAAGCTTAAAGGAAATTCCGCTGCTTCCTTTTATTTTCATTTCATTCACCTTTCTTCTTTGGGTATATATGCTTTTGCCTGATCTGAGTCAGTGGCTGTTCTTGTATCAAGCTCTTTATATGTCTGAGGACGGGCAATGCTCTTATATGCGGGACGCATTATTCTTGAACAGGTTGCAACCTCCTCAAGTCTGTGAGCACACCAGCCTGCAACTCTTGCAACTGCAAACATGGGAGTATATAAATCCTCAGGAATTCCGAGGGTTCTGTATACAAGGCCCGAATAAAGGTCGACATTTGCACATATCTGCTTTGAAATGCCTTTTTCTTCAGCAAATACCGCGGGAGCCAATCTTTCTATGCAGTCAAGAAGGTTCCATTCCTTGAGAAGTCCGTTTTCTTCGGCAAGTTCTTTTGCATTCTGCTTCAGAAGTACGGCTCTGGGGTCGGACAGAGTATATATGGCATGACCCATACCGTAAATAAGACCTGAGTGGTCATTGACTTCTTTTCTGACTATTTTTCTGAGATAATCCTTTACTTCATCCTCATCAGCAACATCATTTACGTTTGCAAATATATCCTCTACCATTTCTGTTACTTTTATATTTGCACCGCCGTGACGGAAGCCCTTAAGAGAACCTATACCTGCACCTATTGCAGAATATGTATCAGTACCTGTAGATGAGATACAACGGGTGGTAAAAGTTGAGTTATTACCGCCGCCGTGGTCTGCATGTATCATAAGGCATAAATCAAGAAGCTTTGCTTCCTTGTCCGTAAAGGTCTTATCGGAACGGATGGAACGAAGCACCACCTCAGCCGTCTTCTGCTCGGGCTTTACCTGATGGATATACATACTCTTTTTATAGAAGAATCTGCGTTTTACCTGATATGCATAAGACATTATGGCAGGAAGCTGTGCTATAAGCTGTATGGACTGACGCAGCACATTTTCAACGGAAATATCATCAGGGTCATCGTCATAAGCATATAAAGCCGTAACTGATGATGCCATTTTGTTCATGATATTGGGAGAGGGTGCACGCATTATAACATCCTCAACGAAATCAAAGGGAAGCTCTCTGTTTGCAGACAAAAGTGTGCAGAAGCCGTCAAGCTCTTCTTTTGTGGGAAGTGAGCCGAAAATAAGAAGGAATATCAGCTCTTCAAAGCCAAATCTGTCATCTTTTTTACATCCGCCCACGAAATCGTAAAGGTCTATACCTCTGTATATAAGACGACCGGGCTTGGGAACTCTTTCGCCGTCGTCAATGTAATAGCCTTCAACATTACATATCTTTGTAAGTCCGACCATAACACCTGTTCCGTCGGAATTTCTGAGTCCTCTTTTGACAGGGAAACGGCTGAAATCATTCTGAGGAATAATATTGTTTTCCGCAAATTTATCTGATAAACGGGAAAATACATGAGCATCATCATAAAAAAGTGATTTATCCATGTAAATACCCCCTTTCGCCTGTAATAAATAATATCTTCAGTAAATAATTATTATAATATAACGGGAATTATAAGTCAATAAATTCCCATGTATTTCGGAGGGTGAAATGGAAATTTTTCAGAATATTATTTTACCTCTTACTGTTATAATAATTATTTTTTCGGGGCTTATAAAAAGACTTCCCGTTTTTTCCATTTTCCTTCAGGGTGCTGAAAAAGCCCTGAAACAGACAGCAGAGCTTCTCCCTGCCCTTACTGCTCTTACCGTTGCGGTAACTATGCTGAGTTCATCAGGTGCGACAGACATTCTTTGTAAGCTGCTCTCTCCTCTTCTGAGTTTTCTCGGAATTCCCGAAGAAGTACTTCCTCTTTGCATAATTGCTCCCTTTTCAGGAAGCGGAAGCCTTGCTGCCCTTGAAGAAATACTCACTGTTTACTCCCCCGATTCATACATAGGAAAAACTGCAAGTGTCATAGCAGGTGCTTCGGAAACCACATTTTATGCCGTAGCAGTATATTACGGAAGTGTCGGCATAACAAAAACAGGTCACACCATCCCCGCTGCCCTGACAGCAGACATAACCTCCTACATAGCCGCCGCATTCTTCTGCAGAATAATGTAAATATAAGAAAAAATCTTACGATTGCTCACCCCCCTGCCCCGGGTCTTGGGGGAATCGGTGTTTCTTGTTCAATAAGCTTGCGTCATTCAATGAGCTGAAAGCGAATTATAAGCAAATTACTCACGATGCAAGTAATTTCCTATATAATTAAAAAACGGTAGCAGACATCGGAAAAATGTCTGACACCGTTTTCTTTATTTTACTTATTTAATTAAAACATGTCAATAAGCCATCCGAAGAAAAAGTAAATTATCTTCATGATGTCTGTAAGAAGGGTGGGAGAAAAGACGTCGCTTATTATGATATTAACATCTTTGCCTACTATTTCTTTATATGTAAGACTTCTTGTAGCATAGTTTTCAACGTCGTTTTCGTTGAATTCAAACACTCTTACACTTCTTCCGTCACCGACACCATAAGCACGGAAGCCTGTACCGCCGTTGTAGCCCATGACGATGCCATCATCCGTTGTGCCTACAAAGTTATTTACATGGTCGTGTCCGAAGAAAGCACCCATAATGTTACCGGTAGCAACCCATGACTGATACTGACCTGTGATATTGTCAAAATCTTCACTGCAGGGAGCTTCACCGAGATAACCTTCTGCCTTGGTTTCATCAATCTTATACCAGTTTCCGTCAAGCTGTGAATAAACAGCACCGTCGTCATTCCATGAACATACTTCAAGAAGAGAATAAATTTCTTTGGGAGGGATGTGCTGGAATACCATAGAGGGAACATTTTTGCCGCCGTTGGCTGCCTTAAGTTCTGCACTTACTTCTTCATACCATGTATTCTGTTCAGCAACGACACCTGAATAACCGCCTGATTCAGCCTTATTGTGAGTATTCATCATGAATATGCTCATTGCAACGCTTTCGCCGTCAGAGGTAAGAATGGGAGCATTTACGGTAAATTCATCCCAACCGTCAGTGGGCATATAGCAGTTATCATAAGAAGAATAAGCAGCAAACTGCTCTGCCTTGCTGAATTTATCAAAATGATCGTGGTCATGATTTCCGAGTGTTACAAGGAAAGGAATGTTTCTTTCAGCAAGAGGAGAGATAATATTATCAATGGACTTTATCATATCCTCTTTTGTTCCGAAGGGATAGAAATCGGAAAGCTGGTCGCCGACAAAAACAACAAGGTCGGGCTGTTCCTTATCAAGAGCAGCTTCTATAAATTCTACCATTCTGCCGTTAACACCCTTACCGATATCCTGTGAATCATTTATCTGCATAATTTTGAAAGTTCCGTCTTCATTGAACTTCAGTACCTTTTCTTCTTCAGCAGCAATACCGATAACAGCACAAGAAAGTACCATTACGACAGAGAGAAGAACACATAAAACTTTTTTCATAATCATTTACCTCCGTAAATTATTTTATTCCATACTGCTTAAGTCCCGACCACTTGACTCCCCAGGAGTTTGCCCAGCTTTCGCAGTAAAGTTTATAATATGAAACATTGTTTTTCTTCCTGTAATTATCAAATAAATTACACCATATTGCGGAAGGAAGTGCAACTACAATCCAATAAAGCGGACCTAAAAGAAGACACTGAATCGTGTGACCGTATTCATGTATTTTCGTGTTATTGGTCCAGCCTTCGGCTTTTCCTTCAGCCATAAATATGAAAAGCCCGAGAGAAAGTCCGCCCCAGTTGCCGGGAATATATGTGATAAAAGCATTCTTAAATCGTTCGGTACGGTATTTTTTTCTTAATACAAGATAAATTATACCGCTTATGAGATTTACGGGAAGCCCCCATGTAAACTGTACAAAATAAAACAAGAACTTTGCAAAACCTTTCGTTGCAATGGACTTATCTTTCACTTTTTTATTCCTTGCACGAACCATTTTTATCACACTCCGTTATCATATTATATATAAAACTTAAAAATTTATCAATACATAAATAGAAATTTATACACTTTACATAAAATAAAGATGAGAAAAATGTATTGATTTTTCTGAAAAAATATTTTATAATGATTCTAAATTAAAATGATTCTAAATTCAGGAGGTGCCTATGCAGTACTTTGTATCTTTTGTTGAAGGTATCATTACTTTTATTTCCCCCTGCCTTCTTCCCATGCTGCCCATATATCTGTCGTACTTTGCAGGCGGCGGTGAGAGAAGCACCAAGAAAACACTTATCGGAGCTACGGGCTTTGTTCTCGGCTTTACAGTAGTTTTCACGGCTCTCGGTGCACTTGCGGGAACACTGGGAAGTTTTCTCATAAAATATGAAACCGTTGTCAACATTATTCTCGGTCTTATCGTTATTGTTTTCGGACTGAATTATTTAGGTGTATTCAAGCTGAAAATATTCTCAGGCGGCAACAGAACCGTAAAAAATACAGAAATGGGCTTTTTTCC
Organism: Oscillospiraceae bacterium; assembly: GCA_015065425.1. Classification (GTDB taxonomy): domain Bacteria; phylum Bacillota; class Clostridia; order Oscillospirales; family Acutalibacteraceae; genus RUG806. The sequence goes on along the minus strand of SVQH01000031.1, from coordinate 7,558 downwards.
GGCTTTCCTTTTCGGTGTCGTATTCTCCGTAGGCTGGACACCCTGTGTCGGTGCATTTTTAGGCTCTGCACTTGCCATGGCTTCGGGGCAGGGAGATGTTATTTCGGGAATAATAATGCTTCTTTTATATTCCCTCGGTCTCGGAGTACCTTTCTTACTCAGTGCCGTACTTATAGATAAGCTTAAGGGAGCATTTAATTTCATAAAAAAGAATTATAAAACAATAAATATCATCTGCGGAATTTTCCTCATTGTCATCGGAATTCTGATGGCAACGGGACTTATGAATAAATTCATTTCATTATTAAACTAAGGAGGCTCAGTATGAAAAATAAGTCACTCATAATCATTATTGCGGTTCTTGTTGCAGTTATTGCCGTTGCTGCCGTTGCATACCCTTCACTCTCAAAAAAAGCAGAGGAAAACATGAAGTCCGATACCACCTCACAATCCGAAGACAAGGACTCTGAAAAAACTTCTCTCTCCCCCGACAGCGAAGAATATAAACAATTTGAAGGAATTAAGTTTTATGACCAAGACGGAAAAGAGGTAGTTCTCACAGACATGCTCGGAAAACCGATTATCATCAATTTCTGGGCAACCTGGTGCGGATATTGTATAATGGAAATGCCCGATTTTGAAGCAGCCTATAAAAAATACGGCGATGAGGTTCAGTTTGTTTTCATAAACCCCGACGAAGACATAAAAACAGGCGAAAGCTTCATAAAGGAAAAAGGATTCGACATCCCCACATATTATGACCTCGACACCCTCGCCGCTTATGCATTTTCAATAAGAAGCTACCCCACCACCGCCGCCATAGACGCAGAGGGCAACATAAAATACCTCCGTCCCGGTATGATAACCGCAGATACACTTGAAGGAATAATAGAATCGATAAAATAACAATTAGCTCCCGCGAGAAAAATATTCCGCGGGAGTTAATTTTTGCTGATAACAGATTATTAACGGATTTATGAAAATGATTCAAGACCTACCGATGCACGAAGTATCAATCTTGCATCTGCGGAAGTAATTGCACTGTCACCGTCTGCATCAGCTGCAAGAAACTGCAACTCACTGAGCTTTTCAAGATTCACCGAAGCTCTGAGAGCAAGACGGGCATCTGCCGAAGTGATGCTGTCGTCAAAATCTAAATCTCCGAGAATATATTCGGGTTCAAAATTAAGATTAACACTTACCGATGCATCTGCAATATACGTATTTTTTGAAATAACTCTAATTTGCTGCTTACCGGCATTCAGTTCGTTAATTTTGAATCTGATACTGCATATTTCAAAATCATCGGAATTAATACTCGACCAGCTCATAAACACAAACGCAACTGAACGCTTACCATTCCTGTACGAACCTACTGCAACAGCATACGAATCACCGTCAACGCCATAAATTCCCGAGCCGTCAGATTCCACATCTTCAGATGCATCAAGTTTGCCGCGTGATGAAGTCTCAAGTGTCATAAAGGTAAATATTTCATCGTCATAATACAAATCGAGATCTCCTGAGCCTATGCCTTTAGCATTTTTGATATTCAAGGAAACAATAAGTTCATCTCCGCTTATTGTCTGTTTCATATACAAAGGTAAAGCCTCTTTTATATCTACCGTAAATGAAGCAGTTTTTCCTTTATACTCGACAGTAATCTTTTTTATACCGGGTGTCGAAGAATCAAAACCTGACAGAGTTAAGTTCTGTTCGGTCTTATATGAATAGCCCCCGGTATAGTAAGCAGTAATTTCAAGTCCGTCACGGTCAAAATCTTCATTTACAAAGTAAGTTGTCGTATAAGGATTACGTGATATTTCGATACCGAGAAGCTTATGTACCTCTATCTCGTAAGTATCCGTAAAACCTTTATATGTTACCGTCAATGTCTTTTTTCCGGGAGTTGAAGAATCAAAACCGCTGACGGTAAAACCTTCGGTAACTTTTGTGTTATAAAGTCCCCTTCCGTCTTTATCAATATAAAGTATCATTGAACTTGTATCCAATTCATCACCTATATAGTAACGAGTTTTTCCTTCACTTGATATATACATACCGTAACATTCGGGATTTTCAGAAGGCAGAACCTTGACGAAACACGTCTCCTGATATCCACCCGAAACCGTAGTAACGGTAATATACGTACTACCCGGAGCAACAGCTCTCACATTGCCGTATTCATCAACTGTCGCAATATTTGAATTATCACTGCTCCAGGTCACTCTTTTGTCTGTCGCATCTGAAGGATATATTATAGGATTAAGAACAATACTTTCACCAACTACCAGTGTTGCCGAAAGTTTTTGTAAGCCAACGTCTTGCACAGCCACATTTTTATTTACTACTTTTACCGATCCGTTTGTAGTAGCACAACTGATTTTGTTCAAATCCTTATCAATGATATCATAATTGTAATAATCATAGCTTACAGAAATCGGAATCGTTCGGTTTGATTCCAATGATGAAGAAATACGAAATCTTAATGTAGCAATTGTGCCATTTCCGGTATAGTTTGTTGTTGCTGTGTCATTTGCCCATGACAATGTATACGGGCTGTTGTAGTTATTGCTGTGGAATTGACTGCCTAAGATTCCTGCGTCAGTAACACCGATGAGTTCAAGCTTACTGCTGTCAAAAGTAATCTTCAGCAAAACCGATGTAACGCCGGGATTGTTTTTGAGTGATATTTTAACATCAACATTCTCCCCCGCATACCCTTGTGTCTCTTCAACACTGATTGAAGGTGTAGCGGCAAATACAGACGGTTGTGCAGATACTACACCAAACAAAAACACTACAGTCATCAATAGTACTGCGAATTTTCTTAAAACTCGTTTCATATCAATTCTCCCTTTTTATATTTAGTATGGCAGGGATTCATATCCGCTCCAGTTTGCAATATGACGGGTAAGGATCACTCTGTCAAGAGTATTGACGACACCATCAGCATTAACATCTGCGGCATCAAGACTAATATCATCTGCAATATACTCTGTCCAGTTTGCTATGTATCTTGTAAGGATAACTCTGTCAAGAGTATTCACGGTTCCATCTCCGTTTACATCGCCTATAATAACATCCGTAACATTTATTTTACCGGCTTTTGTTGCGAAGCTGATTCTGTTAAGATCCTTGTCAATAATATCATAGTTATTGTAATCATAATTTACAGAAATAGCCGTTTCGCCGGCTTCGGCACTGTCAAGAATCTCAAATGTCAATGTTACAATACTGCCATTCACAGTGAAGTTGCTTGTGGCAGTATCATTTGCCCAACTTAATGAATAGGGTGACGAATAATTATTACTGTGGAAAGCACTACCAAGAAGTCCGGCATCTGTTACATTAACAAGTCTGAGTACATCCTCATCAAAATCAACAGATAAAAGCATTGATGTGACACCGGGATTTTCCGATAAAACAATATTCACGCTTACCTGATTACCTGCTCTGCCGGTAGCGGAAGTTACAGATATCACCGCATCACTTTCAATAACCGGCTCTGTAACTGTTACATTAAAAGTAGTTGTTTTTCCTTTGTAAGTTACCGTAACAGTCTTCGTTCCCGCTGTTGAAGAGTTGAACCCGCTCACAGCAAAGCCGCTTGTAAGAGTTTCTGTTGAATCATCACTGTAAATTAATTTAATTGTCAGTCCACTTGTATTAAGTGAATCACCTATGTAATAGATTGTTTTTGTAGGATTAGTATATACCTCAATAGATTTCAGAACTATAGGTTCAGGAACTTTTTCCCATACTGCATATAGTGTTTTTGTTCCCGTCGGTTTATAGCTGCTGTTTGCTGAGTAGTCTGCACTTGTTGCATTGCTGCTTGAAGACCATCCGAGGAAGGTATAACCTTCTCTTGAAGCCATGGGTAAATTAAAGGAATTTCCGCTCTTTGTAATTACATAAGACGGAGAAACACTTCCTTTATTTCCATTGAATGTTGTTTTGTAGAAAGTTACACTTGCTGTTGTTGATACATTTCCTACCGCATCTTTTGCAAACAAATAATATGTACCTGCATCAGATACAGTCTTTGTTATACTCTTGCTCGTTGCACTTGTTATGCTTGTAAAACTACCGCTTGACGGTGAACTGCTTATTCCCCAATAATAACTTACGACACCTACATTATCTGACATCTTTAATGTCACAGTTTGATTTACCGCCAAATTATTAGTGGAAATAATTGAAACAGTGGGTTTTTCTGTATAATTATCATGGAATATTGCATTTGTAATAGGCTCATTTCCTTTTTCAATAGTTACATATCCCCAATCGCTTTCACTGCTCTCGTAATAAACATCGGTTATACCTTCACAGCCGTTAAAAGCATAACTACCAACGGTCTGCAAACTTGCCGGAAAATACACTTCTGCAATATTGTCACAATAACCAAAGGCATGTCCACCAATACCAGTTACTTTTTCAGGGATCACAACCTCTTTTAATCCTGTACAATATTTAAACGCTTCATATCCTATTGATGTAACCTTATCACCAATTGTCAATTCCCTTATACCTGAACAGCCATAAAAAGCTGAATTATCAATAGTGGTAACGGTATTTGGTATTGTCAAACTCGTTAATGAAGTACAACCATAAAAAGCACTTCTTGAAATACTCTTTAATTGTGAACCCCAGTTGATTGTACTCAATGCGGGACAATCATCAAATGCAGATATACCTATATTGATAACATTCGCTCCAATACTCACAGTTTCCAAACTCTTACATCCGGCAAAGCAACGCTCCGGGATTTCGCTTAAACCCGTTCCCATTGTGACAGAAGTAATTCTTGTGCAATCTCTAAAAGCATTTGTACTAATACTTGTTACACTATTAGGTATACTTACACTTTTCAATCCTGTGCAATTTCGGAATGCCTCGAAACCAATAGAAGTGACTTTACTTCCGATTGTTAAACTTGTAATACTCGAACAGCCATAAAAGGCTGAATTATCAATAGTGGTAACGGTATTTGGTATTGTCAAACTCGTTAATGAAGTACAACCATAAAAAGCACTTCT
>SVQH01000031.1:0-2506 GCA_015065425.1 Oscillospiraceae bacterium | reverse complement strand
GCTGAATTATCAATAGTGGTAACGGTATTTGGTATTGTCAAACTCGTTAATGAAGTACAACCATAAAAAGCACTTCTTGAAATACTCTTTAATTGTGAACCCCAGTTGATTGTACTCAATGCGGGACAATCATCAAATGCAGATATACCTATATTGATAACATTCGCTCCAATACTCACAGTTTCCAAACTCTTACATCCGGCAAAGCAACGCTCCGGGATTTCGCTTAAACCCGTTCCCATTGTGACAGAAGTAATTCTTGTGCAATCTCTAAAAGCATTTGTACTAATACTTGTTACACTATTAGGTATACTTACACTTTTCAATCCTGTGCAATTTCGGAATGCCTCGAAACCAATAGAAGTGACTTTACTTCCGATTGTTAAACTTGTAATATTTGCATTTCCACTAAATGCACTATTTCCAATAGCAACGACTGTATACCCATTCAATGAAGATGGAATTGTAACAGAACCGCTAAGACCTGAATTAACCTTAGTAATAGTTGCCTGATTGTTAGATAGAGTATATGTATAGTACCCTGATGTATCTTCTGTTGCTACTACAGTTATTTGCATTACAGAAAACATTGATAAAATCATCATAAACACTAAAATGTAAGATATTAATTTCTTTTTCATAAAAGCATCATTCCTACTTTCCGATTTTATTTATCCTCTTGCTTTTTTGATTATTTCCCATCTCGCCATACACCTAAACCGTCGACGAAACCGGAGCCGGGGTCTCGCCATACGCCTGAGCTGTCAACAAAACCGGAGCCTGACTCACGCCATACACCGGAACCGTCAACAAAACCGGAACCCGGATCTCGCCATACGCCTGAATTATCAACAAATCCCGAACCCGGATCTCGCCATACGCCTGCACCATCAACAAAGCTCTGAGAACGGCTATTGTTTCCTGATGAGCCGAAAGATGACGGTGAATATATTCCCGATGATGTGTTTGTGTTTATAGGTACGTATTTACTGTTTTCGTCAATACCTAAAAAAACTTTTATAAAGGAAAACATATACTTCCACATTCCGATATAAAGTAATAACGGCCAAAAAAATATCCACTTTATCGCTGTACCTCTTATTTCACACCGTCTTTTTTTGGATCGCTTATCCCTTTTTGGCATCCAATACAGTGATGATATCAAATCTGCGATATTGAATAAACTTATTGGAATTAATAAAAACAAAACAATAAGAAGAACTGACAATACAACAAATTCATGCTCAGAGTCAAACACTTTTTCAGAATCAGATAAAACAATAAAAATCTCCCTGAAACCGTCAATCATATCTTCATAAATATCGGGCTCAAACAATTCCTCAAATGAGACAATAGATTGATTGTATACACATAAAAATATAAAAAAGACCAACACTAAAACGAAATTCGCAATAGCAATCGGCCATGCCGGAAGATAAAACCTCTTTTTTATTTTATCTCCGCTTCTCTTATAATTATATTGGACATTATAATTGACCTTTCCTGTCTTAATACATTCATTTAAGTGACAAGATATACACTTCATTGGTTTTCCGTCGGTTGAATTTATTATTCTACCACATTCTGTACATTTGATTTGCATGAAATCATCTCCTCAACAGAAATACTGAATTTTTTAATCATATTAGACTATTCCATCTAATAATTATAATTACTTATGATTATTTTGTCAATAGTATTAAACCATTTATGATACATTCTAATAAAAAGGATGTGTCATAAATGGCTGAATATAAGAGAATAAAAGATTTAAGAGAAGATGCGGATAAAACACAGGGGGAAATAGCTTCATTTCTCGGGACTACTGCACAGCATTACGGTAAGTATGAAAACGGGATCTGTGAACTGCCGTTTTCGCGGGCAATACAGCTTGCCGATTACTATAATGTCAGTCTTGATTATATCGCAGGCAGAAGTGAATATAAATTTGAGCAATCCCTTGATGCATCCGAAATATGTCTCATAAAAATGTGGCGGAGACTGACTGAAAGGAACAAAGGTAAGGTGGAATTTCTGACAGAGAGCCTGCTTTCGGGGCAATAATAATATCTCCAAAACAAAAAAAACATAACAGGAGCTGTCCGCAAAGGGCAACTCCTGTTATGTTTTTTTGTGTCAGAATAATTTTATCAAGCTATCCAGACCTTCAATGCCATTAAGTAAGTCTTCATAGGGCTCGACCATCGCAAGTAACGACTTTACGGCTTCTTTTTCATATTTTTCTACTTCATCAAGGGCTTTTTTCATAAGCTCAACACTGTTCGGGGAGGTATCAAGAACACCTGTAGAACTGTTATGAACCTTAATGGTAACATCTCTCAATACTCTTGCTCCGTCCGCGAAATCATTATACACATTTTCAAAATCCTTATTTTTCTCAAGTGCATTGCCCACTACAGCATAATTACTTGCTACTGAATATCCGCTTAACATAAATTTGCTGTAATCTTTTTTATTATATGCATCATAAGCATTTTTTCTGTCT
>SVQH01000051.1 GCA_015065425.1 Oscillospiraceae bacterium | reverse complement strand
AGACTATTTCTCTTGCCCTTGCTTCAATATTCTGCACACAGCGTACCCACTCCATCTGATTTTCTTCTTTCTGCTTCTCAGTTACACCTTCAGACTCTTTCATCTGCTTTACGAGAGTATCAAATATATCCCTTGCCTGATTTTCAACCTCAGCACAATACTGATATAGCTTACCTTGAGTAAGCAATGTTGTAAACAGCACTTTCTTGTGTTTAAGAAGATAATCCTTATGTAACATTCCCCATTTGTCGAGACGGATGTTTGATTCTTCAGGTGGTAGGGTAAGATTAGTTTTTTTCTACCTTACAACAAGATGTTAGTCGAATGTGCAGGGTAAATTTTTAGTATATTTTATAAAAAATTAGCTGATTTTATGATGAATACAGAATAATTAAGTGCAGGTTCCTTGCAAATCATTCCATCCTTTCCGACCAAAAAAATTAATTTTCGATTGATGAAACTGTGTGACTGTGCTATAATAATTTTTACAAATTTGAATTCAGAAAGAATGTTATTATGTATAGGGAGCTTATCGGAGATTTAATAAAAGGACACAATTGGGCAAAGTTACAACCTCCATGCCCTGAAACAGAGATTGCAGAAGCTGAAAAGTATGTTGGATTTTCGTTTCCGCAAGAGCTTAAAGAAGTGCTGAGAGAGACAAACGGTGATCATTGGCTTTTACTTTCAGCGGAGGAAATTATTAATCATGCAAAAACCAATCGTGAGGTATTCCCTGAATACCTTGAAACAAACGAATTTGAAGAAAAGGTCAATCGCTATGTTTTTTTCGCAACAAACGGATGTGGTGACTATTACTGTTATCGTGTTCTTGCAAATGGTGAAACGGATGCTTCTGCAATTTACTTATGGGAGCATGAACTTTTTCAAATTCGTGAAGCTGCAAAAGATATTGTTGAACTTGTAACCAAATATTATAATGATGAAGTATAAAGTCATAATAGAAAAGCTATATGACAAATCCCAATTTGCCAAGCATGAACAGAAGCATGGTTATAATATAAAACTGATGTATTTTTCGTAAAAACGGGAGGAATATACTATGGCATGGTATGATGAGGCTGTATTTTATCATATTTATCCATTAGGGATGACAGGTGCCCCTAAACATAATTCTTACACAGAGCCCGTACATCGTCTGAATACGCTGCTGCCTTGGATTTCTCATATCAAAGCAATCGGTTGTAACGGGGTTTACATAGGACCGCTTTTTGAATCCGTAGGACACGGATATGAAACAACAGATTATAAAAAATTAGACAGCAGACTCGGTACAAACGAAGACCTGACAAATTTTGTGTCAGAATGCCACAAGCAGGGGATTCGAGTGATTTTGGACGGTGTATTTAATCATACAGGGCGTGATTTCTTTGCGTTTCAGGATATTAAACAAAATCGTGAAAATTCCCGTTACAAAGACTGGTATTGTAATGTAAATTTTTGGGGAAACAACTCCTTTGGTGACGGTTTCACTTATGAAAACTGGGGAGGGTATGACCTGCTCGCAAAATTAAATCAGCACAATCCTGCAGTCAGAGACTATATCTGTGATGTAATTCGCTTCTGGGTAAGAGAATTTGATATTGACGGAATCCGTCTTGATGCTGCGGACGTTATGGATTTTAACTATATGAAGGCACTTCGACAAGTGGCAAATGAAGTAAAACCGGACTTCTGGCTTATGGGTGAAGTTATTCACGGTAATTACTCACGCTGGGCAAATGACGGAACACTGCATTCCGTAACAAACTATATGCTTCACAAAGCATTGTATTCCGCCCATAACGACCATAACTATTTTGAAGTTGCCCATACAGTCAAGTATGTAAGCGGTATGACAGGAGACCGTCTGAAACTTTACACTTTCGTGGATAACCACGATGTGGAACGTATTTTCACAAAGCTTGTAAACAAAGCACATTTTGTCCCTGTTCATGTGATGCTCTATACTCTGCCGGGAATTCCGTCAATCTATTACGGTTCTGAATTCGGTATTGAAGGGAAAAAAGAACGCTTTTCAGATGATTCCTTAAGACCTGCATTAAATTTCAAAGATTACAAGGATGCAGTGAAAACAAATCCTTGTACAAAGCTCATTGCCGCACTTGGCAAGATTCGTCAGAATACGCCGATTCTTGCTTACGGTGCTTATAAGGAATTAGAGCTTCAGACAACTCATTTTGCTTATGAAAGAAGCCTTGAAGGAAAGTCTGTAATCATTACAGTCAACAATGGTAATAATGATGTAAGCATGAGCCTTGCGTGCGGAAACTCTGCAGAATATGTCGGTGCACTTACGGGAAAACGAGTATCCGTAAACGACGGTCACATTCAGGTGAGTGTGTCGGCAAACTCCGGTGAAATCTGGCTCCCCGCAGAGCTTTGCAGTGAAAGCTTTGCACCTGTTAAAACAACGGAAATAAAGAAATCTCCCGAGTCAGTAAAGGTAGTTGCCGAACCGGAAAAGCAGGAAATTACAGAGATTCAGCAAGAACCTGAAAAACCGCAGACAGTAATAACACATGAAGAAAAGAAGCCTGAGAAAATCGTCATAGACCCGAATAAACGATATGAAGATATGTCTGTCGAAGAACTTCAAGAAGCAATTCTTGAAAAAATGAGACGAAACGGTCCTGTAACTGACTATATGCTGGGTACAGTACGAGAAAATACACATCATGGCTCTTTGTTAACATGGGTTAAAAGCTTTAACTGAGGTTTTTGATTCTACTGAGCGTAGGTTGTCATTTAGCTTCTGTCGGATTATAATGTATTCATAACAAATCAGAGGAGCTGATACTATGAATAATTATATAACCGGTTCTGCAATAAAAAGATTGCGGGAAGCAAAAGGAATGACACAAACTCAGCTTGCCGGACAAATCGGAGTGAGCTGTAAGACAATTTCAAAGTGGGAAACAGCAAAAGGCTTACCTGATATTTCTCTTATTGAACCTTTAAGTTATGTTCTTGGTGTTTCTGTTATGGAGTTGATGTCAGGTAATACTGTTATCAATAAAAATATATCTTCAAATATTTTGCGTTCAAAGTTTTATGTTTGTCCTGTTTGCGGAAATGTCATTCACACAACAGGTGAAACCGTAATAAGCTGCTGCGGAATTACCTTACCGCCTCTTGAAGCAGAGGAAATTGATGAAGAGCACACCGTAATCATTGAGTCTGTTGAAGATGAAAAGTTTATTACGGTAAAACATGAAATGACAAAAAAACATTATATTTCTTTTATGGCTTATGTTACCTCCGACAGAGTGCAGTTTATAAAACTATATCCCGAAGGAAATGCCGAAACAAGAATCAGCTTCCGCGGCAGAGGTTATCTGTATATCTACTGTAATAAACACGGTCTTATAAAAATGAAAGTATAGACTATGAATTTTAATCTAAGACCTCTTGACACTTAGTAAAATATTATATCAAAAATTCAGGGAACAAATTTGCACTTTACGCAGCAAATCTGTTCCCTGATTATTATATATCATTTTAAGTCAGAAGTTTACATTCATGTAATGCATTTGCAATTTTTTGCTTATTCATTTGGGAGATATTCGTCAACGGAAGCCTTAAGCGTTCTTTTATATCAAAAAGGAGATTGCAGGCACTTTTAACAGGAGCAGGATTTACTTCGCAAAACATCAGATTAATTAAATTAAGATGCTTTTTAAGCAAATCTGAAGCAACTTTGAAATTACCTTCAGCACAATTTGCCGTAATGCGGTGCATGATATCAGGAATAATATTTGAAGCAACAGAGATAACACCTTTAGCACCCATTGCCATCATACAGACTGTCATATCATCATTACCGCTGAAAATATCTGCATTATCTTCACACAAAGTCACTGTTTTAATAAAATCTGAAACATTATTACCTGCTTCTTTTATGCCTGAAATATTTTTGTGTTCAGCCAATATCTTATATGTTTCGGGTGCTATGCTGACACCTGTACGTGAAGGGACGTTGTATACTATTATCGGAGCAGAAACTCTGTCAGCAATATAAAAATAATGCTCTATTATACCTTCCTGCGTACATTTATTATAATAGGGAGTCACGATCAGAAGACCGTCGACTCCCTGTTTTTCTGCATCATTTGATTTTCTTACAGCTTCTTGCGTATTATTTGAACCGGTACCCGCAATTACAGGAATTTTATCGGAACACATATTACATGCTGTTTTGAATAACAAAGCTTTTTCCTCCGATGTAATCACAGGAGATTCACCTGTAGTTCCTGCTACAACAAGAGCATCAGCATTATTATCAAGCTGAAATCCAATCAATTTTTCAAATGCCTTGATATCAACATCTTTTCCGTCATCTGTGAACGGCGTGATAAGAGCCGTTGCACAGCCTGAAAAAATGTGTTTTTTCAAATGCTTATCACCTTATATCAGTTTTTAGGTTCGATATAACCTTCCGCACAAAGAAGTTCAGCTGCAAGAACTGCACCGCCTGCTGCACCTCTGAGTGTATTATGAGAGAGACAAACAAACTTGTAATCGTACTGAGTATCTTCTCTGAGTCTGCCGATTGAAACAGCCATACCGCCTTCAAGATCCCTGTGCATTTTTGTCTGAGGCATATTGTCTTCAGTAAAGTAATTAAGGAACTGTTTAGGAGCATGAGGAAGGCTGAGTTCCTGAGGACGGCCTGAGAAATTCTTCCATACCTCGATGATTTCTTCTTTTGAGGGCTTATTCTTAAATCTTACGAAAACAGCAGCCATGTGTCCGTCTGAAACAGGAACACGAAGACACTGAGCAGTAAAATGAGGCTTGGAAGCGGGAACTATCTCACCGTTTTCAACCTTACCCCAAATTTTGAGGGGTTCTTTTTCACTCTTTTCTTCCTCGCCGCCGATATAGGGGATAACATTATCTACCATTTCGGGCCATCTGTCAAATGTCTTACCTGCACCTGAAATAGCCTGATATGTGCAAACAAGTACATCCTCAACACCAAACTTTTCATCAAGAGGATAAAGAGCAGGAACATAGCTCTGAAGAGAGCAGTTTGACTTAACAGCAATAAAACCTCTTTCTGTTCCGAGTCTCTTTTTCTGAGAAGCAATAACATCACAGTGATTTCCGTTAATTTCAGGAACAAGCATGGGAACATCGGGTGTAAATCTATGTGCACTGTTGTTTGAAACTACGGGACACTCAGCTTTTGCATAAGCTTCTTCAAGAGCCTTAATTTCATCCTTTTTCATATCTACTGCACAGAACACAAAATCAACAAGAGAAGCTATCTTCTCAATATCAGCCTGTGCATCCATGACAACCATTGATTTTACACTTTCAGGGAGCTCTGTCTTCATTACCCATCTTCCGCCGAGAGCTTCTTCATAAGTCTTACCTGCAGAACGGGGACTTGCAGCAAGTGCGGTAATGTTGAACCAGGGATGATCATGAAGAAGAGAAACAAATCTCTGTCCTACCATACCTGTAGCACCGATTATGCCAACCTTATAACTTTTATTCATAATAAAACCTCCGTCACAAATATTATATTCAAAAAGTCCGTTTTGGTCTTGCTTCTTTTTAATATTTGTGTTAACATATTTTCGATTTTTTAATTTTATCATCTTATTTTACTTGTGTCAATCAGTTATTATGCAAATCTTATAAAAAAAGATGATAATTATTATAAGATATTCTGATAAATTAGGATATTTTACACATTTTGAACGGTGTTATTACCGCAATTTTCAGAAAGTACTGTTTATTATGAAAAAAAGTGATTTTTATTTTGAGCTGCCGCAGGAATTGATAGCTCAGACCCCCTCAGAAAAAAGAGACCATTCAAAACTACTTGTTATAGGAAAACATTCGGGAAATCTTGAACACAGACACTTTTATGATATTCTTGATTATATGCATGAAGGAGACTGTCTTGTTCTTAACAATTCCAAGGTGCTTCCTGCAAGAATTTACGGAATAAAACAAGACACAGGTGCAAAAGTCGAGTTTCTGTTACTCAACAATAAAGGAAATGATATCTGGGAGTGTATTGCAGGCCCCGGGAAACGTGCTAAAGAAGGCTCTGTTTTCACCTTCGGCAATAACATCTTAAAAGGTGAAGTCACAGAAGTTCTTTCAAACGGCAACAGACTTGTAAAATTTTTATATGAAGGAGTATTCCTTGAAAAGCTTGAGCAAATAGGCGAAATGCCCCTTCCTCACTATATCACAAAAAAACTGGACGATAAACAGCGTTATCAGACAGTTTATGCAAAAAACGACGGCTCTGCTGCTGCACCTACCGCAGGTCTTCATTATACACCTGAGCTTCTTGAAAAAATAAGAGAAAAGGGAGTTAAAATCGCATATATAACTCTTCATGTAGGAATAGGTACGTTCAGACCGGTAAAAGCAGAAAACATTGAAGATCATGACATGCATTACGAAAATTTCATGATTTCTCCCGAAGCTGCCGAAGCTATCAACGGCACAAAAAGAAGCGGCGGAAAAATTATATGCACAGGAACTACATGTTGCCGAACACTTGAATCTGCCTGCGATGAAAACGGCTATGTAAAACCTACAAGTAATTCAACAAACATTTTTATTTACCCCGGATACAAATTTAAGTGTATTGATACTCTTATAACAAATTTTCATTTGCCTGAGAGCACACTTATTATGCTCGTTTCTGCTTTTTGTTCAAGAGAAATTGCACTTAACGCGTATAAAAAAGCTATTGAAGAAAAGTACCGTTTCTTTTCTTTCGGAGATTCTACAATAATTACTGATGAAATCTGAGGAGAGTGTAATGTACAGACTTATAAAACAAGAGGGGAGTGCCCGTCGTGGTGAGTTCACCACCGTACACGGAACAGTACAGACTCCCGGATTTATGAATGTTGCAACGACTGCTGCCATAAAAGGCGGTTTGTCTTCTTACGACCTTCAGGATATCCGTTGTCAGGTAATGCTTTGCAACACATATCATCTTCATGTAAGAACAGGGGACAGAGCAATCCGTGAAATGGGCGGTCTTCACAGATTTACGGGTTGGGACAAACCCATACTGACGGATTCAGGAGGCTTTCAGGTATTTTCCCTTGCAAAACTCCGTTCTATCAAAGAAGAAGGGGTTACATTCAACTCACATATAGACGGAAGAAAGATATTCATGGGACCTGAAGAGAGCATGAGAATCCAATCAAATCTCGGTTCGACCATAGCAATGGCTTTTGATGAGTGTGTTGAAAACCCTTCTACACACCAATATTCTGCTCTTTCTTGTGAACGCACAACAAGATGGCTCTACAGGTGCAAAGAAGAACACGACAAGTTAAATGCTTTACATGATACAGTAAACAAAAAACAGCTTTTATTCGGCATAAATCAAGGCTGTACATTTCCTGACCTCAGAATAAAGCACATGCAGGAAATAGCAAAACTTGACCTTGACGGTTATGCAATAGGAGGATTGGCAGTAGGTGAACCTGCAGAAGTGATGTATGAGATAATTTCCGCAGTTGAGCCTTATATGCCGCAGAACAAAATCCGATATCTTATGGGTGTCGGTACTCCGTGCAATATTCTTGAAGCAGTTAGAAAAGGAGTCGATCTGTTCGACTGTGTAATGCCGTCAAGAAATGCACGTCACGGACACCTTTTTACATGGAACGGCATAATAAACATCAACAATGCTTGCTTTGAAAAAGATATGTCGCCCATTGACAGTGAATGTGACTGCCCGGTATGTACAAGGCATTCAAGAGCTTATATAAGACATCTTCTCAAAGCTAAAGAGGTTCTCGGGCTTCGTCTTGCAGTAATGCACAATCTTTATTTCTACAATTCACTTATGGAAAAGATACGCAATGCTCTTGATGAAGGTAATTTTGATGAATTCTATCATAAATACATCAATATTCTCGATAAAAGAGCTGTATTATACAAATAATAAAATAAAAAAATATTTACTGTAAAATACTTGAAATTATATATTATTTCAAGTATAATAAACGCAATATTGTATTTGGAGGAAAACTCATGTTATTTGACACACTCAACTTTCTCTGCATGGGCACAGGTACTGCTGCAGACGGCACAGCCAACAAAAGTTCATCAATCGGCATGATCGTTATGATGGTTGGTCTTATGGTCGTTATGTATTTTGTAATGATAAGACCACAGAAGAAAAAACAGCAGGAGGAACAGAAGCTTCGTGATTCAGTTCAGATTGGTGACGAGGTAACTACAATCGGCGGTATAAACGGCAGAGTTGTTACCGTTAAGGAAGATTCCATAGTTCTTGAAACAGGTGCAGACAGAACAAAGCTTAAATTCATGCGTTGGGCAATTCAAACTAATAATACAGCAAATGAAAGAGCTGAAAGTGAAAAGGCTGCTTTTGAAGCTGCAAAGGCTGCAGAAAAAGAAGAAAAGAAATCTTCAAAAAGAAGATCAAAGAAATCTGACGAAGAATAAAAATTTTACCGCAACTTTTTTGTTGCGGTATTTTTTTGCATATATTCAGGACATAAGTCATACTTTTTATTGGACAACAAAATAAAAGGAGACTATACATGCAAAAGAATAAACATTCACGAACAAATAATGAAATTATCAGACTTGTGCTCAGTATATTACTCGGCATCATTACTACCGCCTTGCTTATACTGTGCGGTGCTTTTCTGCTTACAAAAAACGACATTCCCCACGAATATATTAAATTTTTCTGGATTCCGATAGCATTGATATCCGGAATAATATCAGGTTTTTCTGCAGGAAAACTCATTAAAAACAAAGGTATTCTTTGGGGCAGTATAGCCTCATTTGTTTCTGCTTTGGTGCTTTTAATTTTTATATACATATATAACGGAACAGAAACAGCATTGTTCTCACTTCTTATATTACCTCTTGAAGTGATTCCCGGAGCAGTAGGGGGAATAATTGCATCAAATCTCAGATAACAGCAGGGAAGTGGGAATATGAATAAAATAATGATATACACAAAACACAAACCGTTTAATTATAAAAATTTAATAGAAGCAGTAGGTAAAAACAGCAATTATATTTTACTTTTTTCAATACTGATTTCAGGAATAATACTCGGATGTTCTTTTGTTTTTGCAACTGACTCTGAAGCTTCAATTAAATTCAGTGAATTATTGAACTGTTTTTTTACAACTAAAAGTGCTTTTCTTAATTGTTTTCTTACGCAGCTTACAATGAATTCTGCATTTCTTCTGTTTGCATTTACTGCCGGACTTTGCTCAATAGGCATTCCTCTGATATGCTGTCTTCCTCTTGTTGAAGGTTTTTTTGTAGGAATATGCTCGGGATTTTATCTTTCGGAAGGAGTCATGGCAGGAATGAGCTCTTTTCTGCTTCAGTCTGCACCGGGAATTATTATTTTCACAACAGTTTCAACCGTAGCTTATAACACAGCACTTAAAATGTCAGCAGACCTTGCAGCCACAGTATTCATTAACGGCAAACCGAGAAAAAATTCCATGGATTACCTTATAAAATTCACAATATATTTTCTCATAGGTGGCGTTGCAGCTCTGATAAGTGCTGTTACATTAAGCTTGTAAGAACAAGAACGGAATGAACAGCAAATAAAGTTCATTCCGTCATATAATTTTATATTTCATTAAAATTAGTCATTATCGTCTGTAGATTTCTTGACATTAAATCCCGACAAAGGATTCTTAGCAACAGCCTCTTTAAGTTTTTCGTCAAGAAGATGCGTATAAATCTGCGTAGTATTAAGATTCTCATGACCGAGTATTTCTTTTAGCTCAAGAATGTCAACTTCACCCGTCTGATACATTAAAGTTGCTGCAGTGTGACGAAGTTTATGCGTTGAAAATCCCTGACCACCGAGACCTGCTTTTTCAAGATAAACATCAACAATATGCTGTACAGTCTTGATACTTATTCTTGTAAGTCTGTTTGATAAAAACAATGCATTACGGTCCTTAACACCGTCTTTAGGACGTACTCTGAGGTATGATTTTAAGGCAAAAACACAGGCGTCATTAAAATAAACGGTACGTTCTTTATTACCTTTACCGGTAATTACAACTGAAAAACTGTTATTTGTCTCATCAAACAAAATTTTATTATAATCTATAGATACAAGTTCTGATAAACGCAGTCCGCAATTAAGAAACAATGTCAGAATACAATAATCACGTTCCTTATTTTTTCCTTCAACAGACATAAGAAGCTTCTGAGCCTGCTCAACAGTCAGATACTTAGGAAGACTCTTTTTAAGCTTCGGTGAATCAAGATTAATCATAGGGTTATCATCAATATAACCGTTCATTTTAAGATACTTAAAAAATGTCCTTATGGAAGAAACTTTTCTTGCACGTGCTTTTTCCTGATTATTTCTGAAATTCTTGCAATAACTGAGAAATCTGTATGCATCATCAAGGGTTATTTTACAGAAAAAAGCCTCTGTAAGCCCCGAAATATCGGTTGCATCAAGTTCATCTTCAGAAAATTTAGTTTTTTTTGAACTGATAACAAGAAATTTAAAAAACAATCTTAAATCCAGGCAATACTCATCAATAGTAAGCTCGGATTTATTTTTTACATTGGATTGATAATTAAAAAATCGTATAACAACCTGAGGCATTGTTGCCTTATAATTTTCATTCATAAATTTACCTGCAAAGAAAAATAAAAATAACTATAAAAAAATCAACACACGGTGATAACAAGCACTTAAATTAAGTGAAATTCGTAAAAAACAGCCATTTTGGCTCCCCTGAATTATACAAAATATTTATTTTGTATAATTA
>SVQH01000003.1 GCA_015065425.1 Oscillospiraceae bacterium | reverse complement strand
TTTATATTATGTTTTGATATTAACATTCAAAAAGCATAAAGTCAAACGAAAAAAGAGAGAAGTCGAAACTTCTCTCTGTAAATATCACTTTAATGTGACTTATTTCATCATACTTGCAACTTCGGAAGCAAAGTCGTCAACTTTCTTTTCAATGCCTTCGCCCTTAGCAAAACGTGTGAAGCTCTTTACTGTAATTTCAACACCGAGAGCCTTAGCAACTGATGCAACATAGCCCTTTACATCGCCGTCAAAGAGGTCTGAACGAACGAATGCCTGTTCAAGAAGACAAACTTCTTTGAGCTGCTTTGAAAGACGACCCTGAACAAGTCCGTTAAAGATTTTGTTTTCAACGATTTCAGCCTTCTTTGAAACTGCAAGAGCAGCAAGCTCAGCATAAGCTTCCTTGGAAATGAAGTTAAAGAAGTTCTTTCTCTGCTGCTGATCAAGTCCCTGATAGATAGCTGTGTCTTCTTCGTTCCACTTCTTTGTGTCAATAACCTCAGCGATAAGGCTGTTAAGAATCGGTACGGGAAGAGAATCGGGCTTATTAAGAGCACTTTCAACAGTGATGTTTTCCATCTTTGCGAGCTCTTCAGCAGAAATATCGTTCTTGCTTAAGAATTCGGGGCTCATAGCTGCAACCTGCATAGCTACGTTCTTGCCCATTTCTGCAAATTCAGCCTTTGCAGCTGTAGCATCGTCTGTATCAAAAGCAACGATAACGCCTACCGAGCCGCCTGCGTGAATGTAAGTTGCTGTGTGACCCTCAACAACGGTAAATCTTCTTACCTTGAGGTTTTCACGAAGAGCAAGGAAAACTTCCTGAACCTCCTGCTCAACTGTCATTTCTGAATCAACTGCCTTTGTAGCAAGAAGAGCTTCAAGGTCAGCGGGCTTTGCTGCAAGAACAGTCTTTGCAACCTTAGCTGAAAGCTCTACGAAGGGAGCGCCCTTTGCAACGAAGTCTGTTTCGCAGTTAAGCTCAACAAGAACACCTGCTTTATCGTCTGAACATGTAGCAACAATACCTTCTGCTGCAACACGGCTTGCTTTCTTAGCTGCGGAAGCAAGACCCTTTTCTCTGAGAATATCAATAGCCTTGTCGATGTCACCGTCTGTTTCAACAAGAGCCTTCTTACAATCCATCATACCAACGCCTGTCTTCTCACGAAGAGCCTGAACGTCTTTAGCTGTAAATGCCATTTTAATTTCCTCCTAATTTCAGATATATTATCGAAATAAAGCCCGCAAGTAATACGGGCTTATAAAATTAACTGTTTAATTATTCAGCGAATTCAGCTGCTTCCTCAACAACTTCTTCTTCAGCAGCAGCGGGAGCTGTTTCACCCTGTCTGCCTTCGATAACTGCATCAGCCATTGCACCTGCAATAAGCTTAACTGCTCTGATAGCGTCATCGTTACCGGGGATTACATAATCAACCTCGTCGGGATCGCAGTTTGTGTCTACGATAGCAACTATCGGAATACCGAGCTTCTTTGCTTCAAGAACAGCAATTCTTTCTTTTCTGGGGTCAACGATGAACATAGCAGCAGGCTGCTTCTTCATTTCTGTGATACCGCCCATGAACTTTTCGAGCTTTTCTCTTTCAAGTTTAAGCTTGATAACTTCCTTCTTGGGGAGAAGATCGAATGTGCCGTCTTCTTCCATTTTGTTGAGCTGTTCAAGTCTCTTGATTCTTCTCTTGATTGTACTGAAGTTTGTAAGCATACCGCCGAGCCAACGAGCATTTACGAAAGGCATACCGCAACGCTGAGCTTCTTCCTTGATGGAATCCATAGCCTGCTTCTTTGTACCTACGAAAAGAATTTCGCCTCCTTCAGCTGCGATTTCACGGATGAACATATAGGACTCTTCAAGCTTCTTTACAGTCTTCTGAAGGTCGATGATGTAAATTCCGTTTCTTTCTGTGAAGATATAGGGAGCCATTTTGGGATTCCATCTTCTGGTCTGATGACCGAAGTGCACACCTGCTTCAAGCAGCTGCTTCATTGATACTACTGACATATTATTTTCCTCCTTTTGTTAAACCTCCGCAAAGAGTTATATCATACGGGAACAAGGGCTATGTCAGACCTTTGCACACCCTGTACGAAGTCTTCGCGTGCGTTTTGCTCGACAATTATAGCACAACAATTTCCGGATTGCAATAGTTTTTTTGCCGATTTTTTAACAAATTTTAAATCTGCTCTGTACTAATCCGATTTTTGTTGACATTATATATAATATTATTATATAATACTGTTAAGGAGGTGATGCATAGTGAGTGAATATATGGTCTGGATATGGCTGACATTACTGGTCTTGTTTGTATTGATTGAAATTTTTACTGTACAGCTTACAACAGTCTGGTTAGCCGGCGGTGCTCTGACAGCACTTATTCTTGCCGCTTTCGGCGTTGACAATCTTATTATTCAGGTCGTTGTTTTTCTTGCAGTATCGCTTATCCTTCTGGTTGCGACAAGACCGCTGGTAAAAAAATTTATCAACAGCAGGTCTCAGCCCACAAATGCAGACAGGTGCATCGGAGAAAAGGCTGTCGTTACGGAGGATATCGACAATATCAATGCAAAAGGTGCTGTAAGAATCAACGGCATTGAATGGACTGCACGATCGGAATCGGGCGAATACATTTCAAAAGGTACTACCGTGACCGTCAAAAAAATTGACGGCGTGAAACTTATAGTTGAATAAAGGAGGAAATTTTATGGAACTATTTATTATTTTGGCTTTTATTTTTGCAATAATTTTGTTTATTATTATCAGCAATATAAAAATCGTGCCTCAGTCAAAGGCTTATGTTATTGAAAGACTCGGTGCTTATAATACAACATGGCAGACGGGTTTTCATTTCAAAATACCTCTTATTGAACGTGTTGCAAAAATTGTTTCACTGAAAGAACAGGTTGCCGACTTCCCTCCCCAGCCTGTTATTACTAAGGATAATGTAACGATGCAGATAGATACTGTTGTTTTCTATCAGATAACTGACCCGAAGCTTTACTGCTACGGTGTTGAGCATCCCATTGCCGCCATTGAAAACCTTACTGCAACTACTCTCAGAAATATCATCGGTGAAATGGAGCTTGACCATACCCTTACTTCCCGTGATACTATAAATGCAAAAATAAGAGTGATACTTGATGAAGCAACAGATCCATGGGGAATCAAGGTTAACAGAGTTGAACTCAAAAACATTTTCCCGCCCAGAGAAATTCAGGAAGCAATGGAAAAGCAGATGAAGGCAGAACGTGAACGCCGCGAGGCAATTCTTAAAGCTGAAGGTGAAAAAGCTGCCGCAATCCTTGTTGCTGAAGGTGAAAAGGAATCAAGAATTCTTTCTGCGGAAGGTGAAAAACAATCGGCTATTCTTCGTGCAGAAGCTGTCAAGGAAGCAAAGATAAGAGAATCAGAAGGTGAAGCTCAGGCAATTCTTGCCATCCAGGAAGCTACTGCAAAGGGTATTGAGCTTATTAACAATGCAAAACCTGCAGATGCTGTTCTTGCAATCAAGAGTCTTGAAGCATTTGAAAAGGCAGCAGACGGCAAGGCTACAAAGATAATCATTCCTTCGGATATTCAAGGAATTGCAGGACTTGCAACAAGTATAAAAGAAGTTCTTACGGATAAATAATTTTTTTTAATTAATAAAGGCATCGGCTTTACTCCGATGCTTTTATATTTATTTAATTATTTCTCATTTAATTATTGTTAACATCTTGACAATCGCTGATTAAAAGATTAAAATTTAAAGAAAAATGTCAGGCGGGATGATTATGCTTAAATACATTCTTTCGTTGGATCAGGGAACAACAAGTTCACGAACCATTGTATTCAACAGACAGGGCGAAATAGTATCAAAAGCTCAGTATGAATACGAGCAGATATATCCGAAGGCAGGCTGGGTTGAACATAATCCCGATGCAATTCTCAAAAGTCAGCTCCGCTCTCTCGCCGATGCACTCATTGACGGCGGAATAGAGGCAAAAGAAATTGCCGCTATCGGCATAACAAATCAGAGAGAAACCACGGTATTGTGGGACAAGAGAACAGGAAAACCCGTATATAATGCAATAGTATGGCAGTGCAGAAGAACTGCATCAATGTGCGAGCAGCTTAAAGAGGAAGGTCTCGGTGAATACATAAAGGAACATACGGGACTTATAATAGATGCATATTTTTCTGCAACAAAAATAAAATGGATACTTGACAATGTTGAGGGTGCAAGAGAACTTGCAGAGGAAGGAAATCTTCTCTTCGGCACAATAGATACATGGCTTATTTGGAATCTTACAGGTAAGCGTGTTCATGTTACCGACTATTCAAATGCATCAAGAACAATGCTTTTTGATGTAGATAATCTCAGTTGGGATAAATATCTTTGTGAAAAACTTGGTATTCCTATGTCCATCCTCCCCAGAGTTGCACCGTCAAGTGAAGTATACGGTGCTGTAGCACAGGGTATCCCCGGAATTGAAGCTCTCGCAGGAATTCCGATATGCTCGGCAATAGGTGACCAGCAGGCTGCTCTATTCGGTCAGGCATGTTTTAATCCGGGTCAGGCAAAAAACACTTACGGAACCGGCTGTTTCCTTCTTATGAACACCGGCAAAGAAAGAGTTCACTCTCAGAATAATCTTGTTACGGGTATTGCATGGGGAATCGGTGACAATGTGGAATACTGTATTGAAGGCTCCGCGTTTAATGCAGGAAGTGTCATCCAGTGGTTGCGAGACGAGCTTCAGATAGTTGACAGTGCACAGAAATGCGACAAATATGCTGAACAGGTTCCCGATTCAAACGGTGTTTATCTTGTTCCCGCTTTCACGGGACTCGGTGCTCCTTATTGGGATATGTATGCAAGAGGTTGCATGGTAGGCCTTACAAGAGGTGTTAACAAAAAACATCTTTGCAGAGCGGTTCTTGAATCTATAACATATCAGATGACAGACCTTCTTGAAGCAATGAAAGCAGACTCTGGAATTGAACTTCAGGAGCTCAGAGTTGACGGAGGAGCCAGTGTAAGTAATATTATGATGCAGATTCAGGCAAATCTGATAAACACTCCCGTAAACCGTCCCAAATGCGTTGAAACAACAGCCCTCGGTGCTGCATATCTTGCAGGTCTTGCAGTTGGTTTTTGGAATAACATGGAAGAAATTGAAAAGATTCGCGAAGTATCGAAGGTTTTCACCCCCGAAATGGACAATGAAACCAGAGAAAATTTATACCGTGGATGGAAACGTGCTGTTGAACGCTCTATGAAATGGGAAGAAACTATCGAAGACAAATAAGGATCATCACTGAAATGGATATAAAAGCAAAATCCCTCGAATTACACAGAAAACTTAAAGGAAAACTTGAAATAGTTTCAAGAGTTCCCGTAAAAACAAAAGAAGATCTTTCCCTTGCCTATACGCCGGGCGTTGCAGAGGCTTGTCTTGAAATCAAGCAAGATCCGACTGCATCTTATGAACTTACAAGACGCTGGAATACAGTAGCAGTAATAACTGACGGAACGGCTGTGCTGGGACTCGGAGACATTGGCCCAGAAGCCGGTATGCCTGTCATGGAAGGAAAATGTATCCTATTCAAAGAATTTGCAGATATTGATGCACTTCCTGTATGCATCGATTCTAAAAATCCCGATGAAATCGTCAACACCGTAAGATTAATTTCAAAAAGTTTCGGTGGAATCAACCTTGAAGATATTTCAGCACCAAGGTGCTTTGAAATTGAAGAAAGGCTAAAAAAGGAATGTGACATTCCTGTTTTTCACGATGATCAGCACGGAACTGCGATAATAGTTACGGCAGGTATTATAAACTCTCTTAGGCTTATAGGTAAGAACAAAGAAAACTGCAAAGCAGTTATCTGCGGTGCAGGTGCTGCAGGTACTGCAATAGCGAGAATGCTCGTTTCCTTCGGAATCGGAGATGTAACAGTCTGTGACAAAAACGGTATACTTAATCGCAAAGACTGCGAACTCAATAATGCCCAGCGTTCCCTTGCTGCTATTACAAACAACTCCTTAAAGACGGGTTCACTTACAGATGCACTTGTCGGAGCAGATGTTTTTATAGGAGTTTCAGCACCGGGAATTGTTTCGGAGGAAATGATATCATCCATGGCAGAAAATGCAATAGTATTTGCCATGGCTAACCCGGTACCTGAGATAATGCCCGATGAGGCGAAAAGAGCAGGTGCTGCAGTTGTCGGCACGGGAAGAAGTGATTTTCCCAATCAGGTCAATAATGTACTGGCATTTCCCGGCATTTTCAAAGGTGCATTAAGCGTAAGAGCTTCTGATATCAATGAAGAAATGAAGCTTGCAGCAGCCGAAGCCATTTCATCACTCGTTTCAGACGAAGAACTTTCTTCTGATTATATACTTCCCGCCGCTTTCGATGAAAGAGTGGGAAAAACAGTAGCCGCCGCCGTGGCAAAAGCCGCAAGAAAAAGCGGAGTTGCAAGAATTTAATTCAGAAATTACACTTACAAAGGAGATATACTAATGGCAAGAGTTTACAATTTTTCAGCAGGTCCCTCAATGCTTCCTCTTGAAGCACTTAAAAAGGCTCAGGCAGAGCTTTTAGATTATGAAGGCAGTGGTCAGTCCGTTATGGAAATGAGCCACCGTTCAAAGGTTTTTGACGGCATTATCAAAGAAGCAGAAAAGCTTATGCGTGAAATCATGAATATTCCCGACAATTACAAGGTTCTTTTCCTTCAGGGCGGTGCCTCCTCACAGTTTGCCGCGATTCCCATGAATTTTATGAATAAAAACAATAAGGCTGATTACATCGAAACAGGTGTATGGGCAAAAAAGGCGTTCCAGGAAGCCAAGAGATACGGTAATGCAAGAGTTATCGCTTCTTCTGCAGATAAAACATATTCATATATTCCCAAGGTTACAAGGGAAGATATTGACCCCGAAGCAGACTATGTTTACTATTGTATGAATAATACAATTTACGGCACAAAATATCCTTATATCCCCGATACCGGTGATGTTCCTCTTATTGCGGATATTTCCTCCTGCTTCCTTTCTGAACCTCTTGATGTGACAAAGTTTGCAGTAGTTTACGGCGGTGCCCAGAAAAACATTGCTCCTGCAGGTCTTACGGTTGTTATCGTAAGAGAGGATATGCTCGGTAATGCTATGGATATCACGCCTACAATGTTCAACTACAAAATTCACGCTGACAATGATTCTCTTTATAACACTCCCCCCTGCTTTACAATTTATATGTGTAAGCTCGTTCTTGAATGGATAAAGGACATGGGCGGTCTTGAAGCAGTTAAAGAAAACAACATCAAAAAGGCAAAGCTTCTTTATGATTTCTTTGAGCAGTCAAAAATGTTCAAGAGCGTTATTCCCGAAGAGGATCGCTCTCTTATGAACATTCCCTTTGTTACAGGAAATGAAGAACTTGATGCTAAATTCGTAAAAGAATCCACTGCAGCAGGATTTATCAATCTCAAGGGACACAGAACAACAGGCGGTATGAGAGCTTCCGTTTACAATGCAATGCCCATTGAAGGCGTTGAAAAGCTTGTTGAATTCATGAAAAAGTTTGAAGCTGAAAACGCATAATCAAAGGAGTTTTCAATATGTATAATATTCTCACATTAAATAAGATATCTGCAAGCGGTCTTTCAAATTTTGACTGTGATAAATTTACGTGTGCAGATGATTTTGATGCACCCGATGCTATTATTGTACGAAGTGCCGCAATGCACGATATGGAATTCAAGTCAAATCTTCTTGCAGTTGCACGTGCAGGTGCCGGTGTTAACAACATCCCCATTGACAGATGTACCGAAAACGGTATCTGTGTATTCAACACCCCCGGTGCAAACGCAAATGCTGTTAAAGAGCTTGTCATCTGCTCTCTTTTCCTTGCTTCAAGAAAAATTGTTGCAGGTTCAAAGTGGTGTGATACCCTCAAAGGAAACGGTGACGGAGTATCCAAACTTGTAGAAAAAGGCAAAAGCAATTTTGTCGGTCCTGAAATTCTCGGAAAAACTCTCGGTGTTGCAGGACTTGGTGCAATAGGAATCAAGGTAGCAAATGCAGCAAAAGCTCTCGGTATGACAGTTATCGGATACGACCCCTTTATCAGTGATACCGCGAAAGCAGCACTTAATGAAGGGATTACCGTAACTGCGGACCTCGATGATATATTCGCAAATGCTGATTATATCACACTTCATGCTCCCCTCAATGATTCTACCAGAGGAATGATTAACAAAGATACACTTGCAAAATGCAAGGACAGTATCAGAGTTCTCAATTTCTCAAGAGGTGAACTTGTTGATAATGTCGATATAATTGAAGCACTCGAAAGCGGAAAATGTGCCGCTTACGTAACTGATTTCCCCACAGATGACCAGCTCGGCGTTGACGGTGTTATTGCAATTCCCCATCTTGGTGCCTCCACACCTGAAGCTGAAGAAAACTGTGCAGTTATGGCTGTTTGTCAGCTCTCCGATTATCTCAGTTACGGAAATGTAAAAAACTCAGTAAACTTCCCTGCTGTTTCGCTTGATAAAAACGGTGCAGTAAGAATAACCGCTGTTTCCGAAGGCGATATCAGTGAAGATATTGAAAAGGTTCTTTCTTCTCAGGGAGTAAGTGTCTCGGCGAAGGCTTCCGGACTCAGAAAAAACGTAGGATATGCGATATTCGACACTGATAATGATGTCACAGACACTCTTATAGATGAACTTAAATCCATCACAGGCGTAAAGGCAATTAGAATAATCTGATGAAAAAAAACTTATATTTTGTTGAAGTCGGCTTTTCTTTTGATAAAGACATATATCTCCCCTATGCTACGGGCTCGATAGCTGCATATCTTAAAAAGAAAGGCTGCTTCAATGAAAAATTTAATCTTGCGGGATTTATTTACCGCAGAGAACCAACTGACAGTATTGTAAAAAGGATCAAGAATCCGGATATTGTCGGTTTTTCTTGCTGTATCTGGAATGAGCAGTTTAATCTTGTTCTTGCAGAAAAAATCAAAAATTTATATCCCGACTGTCTCATTGTTTTTGGTGGACATAATATAACTGATGACCCGCATTATCTAAGAAATTATCCGTTTATTGATATTCTGATATCAGGCGAGGGAGAAGTTGTATTTTATTCACTTCTCGAGAATCTGCTGTCCGATTCCATTATAAAAACGGATAATATTTCTTTCAGAAAAAACGGTCATATTATTTCCACCCCGAAAGCAGAGCCGCCTGATTTAAGCGACTTTCCCTCTCCGTATCTTACAGGGATTTTCGATGATATTTTATCGGAAGAAGACCATTCTTCACTTTTATGTGTTCTTGAAACAAACAGAGGCTGTCCATATTCTTGTTCTTACTGCGATTGGTGTGCAGGCAGAAGGGTCAGAACATTTCCTTATGAAAAAGTTATTTCTGAGCTTAAATGGATTGCAAGTCAAAATATTGAATACTGCTTCTGTGCCGATTCCAATTTCGGTATATTCCCCCGCGATACAGATATTGCAAAATATGCGGCTGAAATGAAAAACAAATACGGCTATCCAAAAGTTTTCAGAACCTGTTTTGCAAAAGAAAGCAATGAAAATGTATTCAATATATCAAAAATACTGAATGACGCCGGAATGGATAAGGGAGCAACACTTGCTTATCAGACATTAAGCGAAGATGCACTTAAGAATATAAACCGAAAAAATCTCACACTTGAGCATTTTTCGGATTTATTAAAAAAATATAATTCCGCTGATATTCCGACATATTCTGAACTTATTCTCGGGCTTCCCGGAGAGACAAAGGAAAGCTTCTGCAACGGCATCTGCAGAATACTTGAATCGGGACAACACAATTCACTCAGTATTTACTATCTTGAAATGCTGCCTAATTCCGAAATGTCGCAGAAAAGTTACATTACAAAACATAAACTTCAGTCTGTCAAAATAAAGTTCAATCACATGCACAGCAGTAAACAAGAAAACGAGATTCAGGAATATTCCAACATAGTACAGTCAACCGCAAGCCTGTCAAAAGACGATTGGATATATTGCAATCTTTTCTCAATTTGTGTACAGACCTTTCATTCTCTTGGTTTTCTGAGATATTTTGCCCTCTATCTCAACAAAGAAAATGGAGTTTCATATTACAGGTTTTACACTTCACTGCTTGAATATATCCTGAATTCTGAAAACACTGTAGCTCACAGCCTTTTTAACGTTTTCAAAGAACGTTTATCCTCATCACTTACAGGAAACTGGAATTTTACATCTCCCGAATTCGGAGATGTAGCCTGGGCTTTTGAAGAAGGTGCTTATCTGAAACTTCTTAAGGAAGCAGACACATCTTTTAATGATTTCGAGCCGTTTTTAAGAAAGTTTTTCTCTGATGATGAGTTGTATTTTCAGCTTAAGGATTTTCAGATATGCTCCCTCCGGACTTGCTTTGTGAATAACAGAGAATGTTTTTCAAATTACGATTTTCTGACCTTTTTCAATGAAATAATTTCAAATAAATCATCTGTACTAAAAAAAGAAAGAATCAGATATATATTCAGTACAGATAAAACTTACAGCGATTGGAAGGAATTCGCAAAAGAGATAGTCTGGTTTGGCAGACGAAAAGGTGCAACGATTATTTCAGGACGAAAAAATTCAGGTACATCCGTCAAAGTAGCAGATGTTTGATTTTATTAATATAGCACACAGTTTCAACTCCCTACGGGGAGTTGTTTTTTCAGCCATAAATGCAAATTTGTTTATTATCTGTTGATATTTTAATTTTCAGGATTTCAAGTTGACATATCTATAGATATATTGTATAATTTTTAAATAATATGTCGACAGATAAATTGATTTATATTTTTATTATACAAATTAAAACATGAAAGCGTGATATTATTGGAACACAAATCTGATATTTCGTCCGGCAGATTTCATACACTCGACTTTATAGCCTGCGTATTACAGATAATTCTGACTACTGTTACTTACATTTTTTTCTTCGTATTTTTAGATTTCAATATAAATGCCTCTTCCTCTTTTATAATTAATTCCTTAATTCTTCCCGGTGCATATACTGTAATTCTTACACTTATCCTCAGAGCTGCCAAAGCTTATTTTTTCAGTTCAAAGAAAATAATAAATCTACTCAGTTCGCAGTATCTGTCACTTTTTTCAACAAATTTTATTTTCTACATCCTTCACTGTTTGATGACAGAAAGTATTGTCAATCCCTTACCGATAATTCTGACATTTTTATGCGGCATAGTAATTGCAACACTTATTTCAGTTGTCATCAAGAAAATAGTTAATATCAAGACACCTGTAAGAAATACCGTGCTTTTATACGGCAGGGACAGTGCTGTTGCCCTCAAAATAAAGCTTGACAATCAGAAAAACAAACTCAGGGTATCAAAAATTGTTCCCGAATCTGTTGGTTTTGAAAAAATGACAGACATAATTAAAAATTTTGATGCAGTTATAATAAATGATCTCAGTGCTGCAGCAAGAAATGAAGTTCTTAAATTTTGCTATAAAAACAGAATTCCGGTGTATATTGCTCCGAAAATTACTGATATTATCGCAAGAAGTGCACAGGAAATTCACGGAGTTGACACCCCTCTTCTGCTTATCGATAAATTCGGACTGTCCTCCACAGAAAAGTTTTTCAAGCGTGCAATGGATATATGTCTTTCACTTGCTGCTCTTATAGGCACATCTCCAATTCTTCTTCTGATAGCACTTTTCATAAAAATCGAAGACGGCGGTCCCGTGTTTTATAAGCAAAAGAGAGCCACTCTTGGTGAAAAGGAATTTGACATATTAAAATTCAGAAGCATGATAGTTGATGCAGAAAAGGAAGGCTTTTCCATTCCAGCAACAGGACTTGACCCGAGAATCACTAAAGTCGGTCGTATCATCCGTCCTCTGAGACTTGATGAACTTCCTCAGATAATAAACATCCTTAAAGGTGACATGAGTATTGTAGGTCCCCGTCCCGAACGTCTTGAGCATGTAATAAAGTATTCCGAAGATATACCTGAGTTTGTATTCAGACTGAATGTTAAAGGCGGACTTACAGGATATGCACAGATATACGGAAAGTATAATACAACGGCCTACGATAAATTAAGACTTGACCTCATTTATATACAGAATTACTCTCTTCTTATGGATATCAAGCTTATTTTCCTTACTGTTCCCGTTCTTTTCAGCAAAGAAAGCACGGAAGGCTTTGATGTTGCGGAAGAAATAGACAAATTAAAATCTGAAGTAATAGATGCAACTAATGAAGAGGCTTCTGAAAACTGAAAACTGAAAACTGAAAACTGATACCTGCAACTCCGCATTTTTAAGAATAATAATATGATTAAATTAAGCTCCCGCGTCTTTATTGAAGACAACGGGAGTTATTTTTATATTAGTAAATTGAAATTTAAAAGTAATCCTTTTTATATAAAACTTCTTCGGAGGTTATTGCAGAAAAATTTTAGTTAACAAATCTCATTATTTGCAGTTTTTATCGAAAGAAGGATTGCACTGATAGAAATTCTTACTGTCAAGTCTGTCAGTTGCAAGTCTGAGTCCTTCACCGAATCGCTGGAAATGTACGATTTCTCTTTCACGGAGGAATTTAATAGGATCGGCAACATCGGGATCATCAACAAATCTCAGGATATTGTCGTAGGTTGTTCTTGCCTTTTGTTCTGTTCGGTTTGCCTAAGAGGCACAATTATCTCACGTTTTCTCGTTATTTCTCGATTTTTCTCGACTTTTTATGATTTTTCCATTTTTTAGAAATTCCAGTGAATTTCTATCGGTCTGTTTCTTGTGCCCGGAATTCTTTTCCCGACTTCTATATAGTCAATCAAAATATCGACCATTTCACGGGTAAGATGTTCGGCACTTGTATATTGTTTGACGAGTTCGCGGCTGTTGTCAGCTTGTTCCAGTTTTTGATTTAAAATTTCTATTTGCTCCTTTGCCTGTTCAATGAGGCGAACAAATCGTTCTTTGTCTTTATGATATTCTCTTGAAAGGTCAATAAATTCATCTTCTGTTATTATACCTTTCAACTTGTCTTTATAAAGCATTTTGACCTGTTCGGAACATTCAGAAAATTTATTTTCATATTCTGAAATCTGCATACTAAACAGTTTAATCTGTTCATGCGTTCTTGTGTTAAAATCTGCTTTTTGTTCAATGAGTTCTACATCAAGATATTGAGTATTAAGCTTGTGCAGTTCTTCTAAAATAACTCTTTCAAGAGTTTTTACTGCTATCATTGCTCCGTCACAGGCTTCAACAGATGTATAACGGGTTGCACAAGTCAGATAATGAGTGCCGTCCCTGTGTTTTTTCGAACGCATTATATAACCGCATTTCATACATTTTACTTTTCTTGCAAAAATGCCGATATTGCCTGTATTAAACGGTTTTGCTCTTTGTCGTATCAATTCTTGAGCTTTGTTCCACGTTTCTATATCAATAATCGGTTCATGCGTGTTTTCAACTATTATCCATTCATCTTTTGGCTTTGGCTTGTTTTGCTTTGTTTTATAGGATATGCTTCCGTATCTGCCTTGTACCATATTACCGATATAGATTTCGTTTGTAAGCATATTAGAAATGGCAAAGTATTTCCAAAGGGTGCTGACCTGTGATTTCGGCTGACTGTATCGTAACCCTTTTTGCCTTTTATACTCGGTAGGGTTCGGTATTCCCCTTGCATTTAACGTTCGGGCAATATCCTGTTTTCCTCTGCCTTGTACAAACAGGTTAAATACTTCTCTTACAACTTCGGCAGCTTCTTCATCTATTATCAGATGTCCTTTTTGTTCGGGGTCTTTCTGATAACCGTATAAAGCAAATGCGCCGATGTGCTGACCGTTTCGCATTTTGTTTGCAAAAACACTTTTGATATTTTCGGATAAGTCTTCCAAATACCATTCATTGATTAAACCGTTTATCTGCCTTGCTTTTTTGTTGCCCTTTATGTCCGTGTCGGCATGGTCTACAATGCTGATAAAGCGAATCCCCCATATGGGAAAAAGCCCGTGTATGTACTTTTCTACAAGTTCAAGTTCTCTTGTAAATCTTGACTGTGTTTTGCAAAGTACAATGTCAAACTTTTTGTCTTCGGCATCTTTCAATAGTCTGTTGAATTCGGGACGGTTTCTGTCTGCTCCGCTCCAATCTTCGTCACAGTAAATATCGTAGATTTCCCAATCATGTTCAAGGGCATATTCAATGAGCATTGATTTTTGGTTTTGTATGCTTTCGCTCTCGTCCGTTTGGTTTTTCTTGTATCTGTCCTCCTCTGATAGTCTCGGATATATTGCAACTTTGTTTCTCATAACTTATTCAGCTCCTCTTTTTTCAAGATTTGCAGAACAAGTCTGATTTTCCGTCAGTGATATTATACCATGTTTGTCCGATTGCTGTAAACTTCTTTTTGGGGTTTCTTTACTTATTTTATATGCACAGTTGTTTATAATTTCAATCCATTTTTTGTTGAAATCTGTACTTATTTCATCTTCCGTTTTTCCCTTAAAAATGCTTTGTGTAAATTCACTCACATACACCACCTCGTTAAAGTCTATGAGGATTGTATATGTGTTATGAAATTTTCAGGACAAAAGGAACACCCCATTCAAACAGGTGGTTGAATGGGGTGTGATGTAAATTAGAGTTGTTTAGCTGTTGTAGTGAATAGTGGCATTAATAAGAGAATTGTTATAATCATAATAATCATCATCTATTGATATCAATTGCCATTCTTCCTGTGTACCTTTGTAGTATACATCTGTCAGATTTATACAATTTCTAAATGCGACAGAATCTATATTTGTTACACTATTAGGTATTGTTATACTTGTAAGATTGGTACAGCCATAAAATGTACCATATTCTATACTCGTTACCTTATCCCCTATTATCACGTTTTTAAGGTTAACGCAATTATCAAACGCATAACTGCCTATACTTGTTACACTATTAGGTATTGTAATGCTTGTAAGATTAGTACACTCACGAAACGCATTTGCACCAACATTTGTAACACCATCGGGTACTGTTATGCTTATAAGGTTACAACATTCCCTAAATGCATTGCTCAAGATGCTAATTACACTATTGGGCACTCTATATTCTTTTCGGTCATTACCAATTGGATACTGAATTAATGTTGTTTTATGCTTATCAAACAACCCCCCATATTCATCACAGGAATAGTATAAATTATCTTTATCTACTTTTATACTTGTAAGGCTGTCACAATTATTAAATACAGATTCACCAATGCTTGTTACACTATCAGGTATTACGATACTTGTAAGGCTGTCACAATTATAAAATGCAGATTCACCAATGCTTGTTACACTATCAGGTATTACAATGCTTATAAGGCTGTCACAGCTATAAAATGTAAAGTGATTTATACTTGTTAAATTAATAGGTATAGAAATGTTTGCAATGCCGTCACAATCATAAAATGCAAAAGCTCCTATGGTTGTTATGCTCTCTGAAATTGTAATGTTTGTAATGCTGTCACAATTATAAAACGCATATTCTTCAATAGTTATTACACTATCCGGAATAATTATACTTTCAATGCTGTTGCATTCTTTAAATGAATATTCAGGTATGCTTGTTATTCCATGTTCAAAGACGACACTCTTTAAATTTGTAGCACCAAAAAAGCAAGATATATAATTACTGTAACCACCAGAATATTCGTAATAATACAATCTTTTAATAGAACTTGGAATTGTAATATTTTCAATAGCGGTTCCATAAAAAGTATATCCTTCAATTGTTGTAATTCCGTTCCTAAGCTCTACGTTTTTGAGTGAAACACACCCCTCAAAAGCACCTCGATATATAGTTTTCACACTGCTTGGAATTATAATATTGTCTAATTTTCTACAGTCATAAAAAGCATACTTATATATTTCTTCAAGTCCTTCTTGAATTGTTATGCTTTTTAAATTATGACAATGTTGAAAAGCAAATTCAGCAATAAGTTTAACACTACCAGGTATTGCAATTTCAGTTATAGCAGTATTAAAGAAGGCTTCACGCCAAATATATACAACGCCATACGGAATATTTACATCTGTTAAATTTTCACAACCGGAAAAAGCTTCCGCATAAATTGATACAACACTACTAGGAATTGTTACAGTTTCCAATGCCTTGCAAGCCTTAAAAGAAAATGCCCCAATGCTAGTTACTCCTTCACAAACAGTAACTTTATTTATGTAACTCTTTATGCAATTAATTCCTGAATTATACATATTTCCATAACCACTAACAACTAACTCACCATCATCATAAAGAGTATATATTGCATTTTCACCACATTCGCCCGAATCTATTATTAGACGGGCATCACTCTGTTCAAGAAATTCGGTTATTTCGACTTCTTCGACATTAACAACAATATCATATTGTGTATTCTTATAGTCGTCATGGTAAAAAGATACAGTGTAAGTTCCCTTTGGAAGGTTCAGTTCAAAATATCCGTTTGAATCAGTTATTGCAAAAACTGTTTCAGTTGTTCCGTTTTTAGAAACAGAAAATTCAATCGTTACATCACTAATCGGCAATTCGGTAGTCTTATCTCTGACAAATCCTGTGATTAAACTTACATCTACAGGGGTAAGATATACCGTACCGAGAATATTTCCGTCAGCCTTTTCTACCGTAATATTACCTGTTGCAGTTTCGTATAATTCCTCAAACATATCCAATTTGTTGATTGTATATGTGTATGTTCCGACTGGAATATTAACTGAAAATTGACCGTTGGCATCTGTTGAACAGGTGATTTCTCCGACAATCATTCCCCCCTCATCAATTTGTTGTAACAGTATACTTGCACCTTCAATAGGTTTTTCAGTTTCTTTTTCGATAACATATCCCATTAAATTTGTGGTTGGTGTTAAGTAGTAAGAATTCAGTATAACGATATTGTTATCTGTTTCAACAACAAATTCAAAGTCTTTACGAACATAGTTATTATGTATAAGTGAACATGTATAATTTCCTTCAGGCAAATTAATTGCAAATGTTCCATTTTCATTTGTATTTACCATATGAAACAGTTCAGCATTAGCATTTGATTTTATTTCAACAGCAACATTTTCTATTGGTTGCTTTGAATAATTATCTAAAATATTAGCTGTAAATGTGCCCAATCCCTCAATTTGCTTATCAAATAGGGTAATATCTCTATCGCCTAAGATTATTGGATAAGCCCCAGCCATTTCTTCATCATATTCAGCATATTGCTCCCAAAAATCAATATCATTTTCACCCAATATTCTTACAGTTTGTGTAAATGAATCGCCTATGGTATAACCTAACGACAAAAAATACAAAAGTTTCTCTGCGAAACAATTGCTATAACTTACATTTACAGAATTGCAAAATCCTATTACTGTACCTGCCCCTGCATTTTTAAAGCTATCATAAAACGAATAATTTTCGATGTTATTGTTACCAAATGCATTACATGAGCCTATATATACAATTGCATCGTTTAGTTTATTGTTTTTATAATTATTTTCAAAAAAAGATGGATAAATATAGAAGTACCATGTGTTAGTTTTTGCATTTCCCCATATTTCCACATCGCCAAGACTTAAGCTATCAGCATAAGAATTTTCTTTTTCTTTTGTAGCAAATTCCTCTGTTTTTATCACAGGAACTCCATTTTTTGTATCTCCATGTGATTGTATATAAATAAATTCACTGCCTGAAAATTCT
Organism: Oscillospiraceae bacterium; assembly: GCA_015065425.1. GTDB lineage: Bacteria > Bacillota > Clostridia > Oscillospirales > Acutalibacteraceae > RUG806. The sequence continues at coordinate 100,541 of SVQH01000003.1, read as the reverse complement.
TTATATGTTTGAACTGTTGCTAATTCCTTTCTTTCTATAGGCACACCTAAAGCAGCATATTGATTTGCCAATTCTTGTATTGAATAACAAGAGTCAGCAGTGCCAACTGAAAATATCCACTTGTCAAACTTGTTTGAATATGTATTTTCAGATAGTGTTATTATTTCTGTTATGTACCGAGTGTCATCTATGTAAGCAGATGAAGCTGATGATTGAAAACAATCTTCTGCATGACCATCTACTAGTTCAATTCCGCCACCCCATCCGTTTTTAAAGTCAAAAGAGACACATTTGTCTTCAAAGATTATATTTTTTATTTCTCCATTTTTCTCTAATTCATTCAAAAAACTCTTAATTAATGATATTTGTTCTTCTAAACTGCTATTTTTATACTCATTGCTATTACAAAAGTCATCAATTCTATTTTGGATATATTCCGTTTGTTCAATTTGTTCTTCAATGCTTACATTCGAAGTTACAGTTTCTTTATATCCAACCTGAATAATATTGTTCGCACTAAAATTACCAAATTTAATTTCAGTTACATTTTCTTCAACAACATCAATACTGTTGTTAGTTGCTGTATAACCGCCATTAAACAACCTTACAAACCATAGAAAAATCTTTTGGAAAATATTGAGTTTATGTTTGTTAATGTTCAAAGTTGCCTTATAAGAGAATTCAAAACATTCCCCTGTTTGCAAAACTGATACTTCCTTGCTTGTTGTGCTGTTTTTTCTTGATACCGGTTGTAAATCATCAAATACAACCTGTGCCTTTACATTTTCAAGGCTTTCATCACTTACATTCTTAACCGTGACATTAATAGTTGCAATATTTGTTGTCTTGTAACTGCTTTTGTCAGTTGATACTGTAATTTCAAAAAGTTCATCATTTGAAACATTTGAAATATTTCTTGATATATCCTTTATATTGTCATTCGCAAATACAGGCACATTAAGCGATAACACCATAATCACAGAAAGCAATAAACATATGATTTTTTTTACCTTACTCATTTTTTAATAAACCTCCTTAATTTTTCGGCTAAAATGATGTATAATTTTCGCAAAAGCAGTCAATGCTAAAAAGAAAAGACCCTTTGCCCCCTTTTTCGTGAAGTTTATACCTTTACGAAAAAGAACAGCGGAAGCCTTGATTTGTTTGGCTTCCGCTGAATTTTTGACCACTTTTTTGACCCCTAATAACAAACTGCAAGTTTTTCAATGTTCTGTTTCTTAAGGCTGAATGAGGGATGTACATATCTGTCTAAAGTAAAATTTACGGTTGAATGTCCTAATAGCTCGCTTAATGTTTTTATATCTACATTCTGCTCAATTGCTCTTGTTGCAAATGTGTGTCTTAATGAATGAAAATTTATATCTCGTATATTTGCTTGTGTTAAATATTTCTTGAATTTATATTGATATGCTCTCGGCTCAATAAATCGGGTTTTGCTTCCCGTTAAAATATAGGCTTCATTGCTACAGCCTTTTGAAAGTAATTTCAATTGAGCTGTTAAAAAATCGGGTATCGGTATTTTTCGGATTGATTTCTGACTTTTGGGAGTATCAATTATAATTTCCGTTTTTGTCGCTTTGTTTTCAACTTCAATTCTTTGCATTGTCTTTGTAACAGATATTAAACCGTTATTAAAATCTATATCACCCCATTGCAAAGCACATATTTCGCCAAGTCGCAAACCTGCAAAAAGAGATAAAAGTATTCCTATGTTTTCAGCAGTAATATTATTTTTAATTAAATTTACAAGAGTTTTCTGCTCTGTTTCGGACAAAATATCCAATTCTTTTTTCGGTATACTCGGAGATAGTATATTATTCTTAACAGGCGGTATATATCCGTTTTTTTCACCGTACCTGATTATCTGCATTAATAGTGTAATTATATCGTGTATTGTTTTTGCTTCAAGTGTACTTTGGTATGTCTTTTGCCTTATAAATGCGTTTATATGATTTACTTGTATTTCACTTGGTTTTATATTTTCAAAATAGGGAAAAATATGATTTCTGCATAAACTTTTATATTTAGCGGTGGTAGATTTTTTATTTAGTATTTCATTATCTGTCAGCCATAGATTACAAATATCTTTGAATGTTAAATCAGATTTATCAAATGAAGTAACCGTTTCATCAGGCGGTTTCTTTATTTTTTCTTTTACTTCACGGTAGGAATGTGCATAAATTGATTTTGGTTTACCTGTATCGGTTATTATTCGTGCTTCCCAGCGACCGTCTTTTCGTTTGCGGATATTTTCTCCTCTTTTAGGCATTGAACCAACCCTTTCTTTTGACCCTTTCTTTGACCCCTTATAGATGAAAAACAAAGGATTTTCAGCATTGTATCAACTATATAATAAATAAATCAGCAATATATACAACGGATTTATTGACATTTTATCACTTATTCTGTATTATTAAAGTAGAAATCGGCGGATTTTGATTTTCGCAAAGGTATAAACTTCACGAAAAATATCAATTTCAAATCTCAATATATCATATTCATGTTACATATATATTAGAACACAGACAGGCTGTCAAAGCTTGTCTTTTTTTGCGACAAAGTGTTCTTTTTTTATGTAACAAAAGTATTCCTGCCACAAAAGAACACTTTTCAGAATAACAGGAAGAACATCTTAAACTCCGCAACTGCCCTAAAATACAATACATTCGATGCACCAACGAGCGAGAGGGGTCTCGGCAAGTTCCCGAGACCCCTCCCGCTCATCATGTTGTTACATCTCATAGTATTGTATGTACAGTTGCTGTTTTGTTGTTTTTTATGTGTGTTGTGTGTTTTATGTATTTACTTATTGTTTTTTGTTTATGTATTAGTTTAGTAAGTAAGTTGTTAGTTAGTATAGTTGTGTTTGTAGTTGTAGATAGAGATAGATAATAGATTGAGATTTGAATTAATATTTAATATGTACCTGTGATTTTTTTACAGCTTTTTATTGCCGAAATTTCAGATCTGAATGAATCTGAAATTTCGGCAATATGCAAAATGCACCCTGACGGGAAAAGCACTACAGCAGAGCTGCGTATACAGTTTCCTGTATACATATTTTGCCTTCGGCTGTAGTTTTTCTCTGTGCAATTACATTTCGGATTTTGCCGAGAAGTAATTGCACAGTGTTCACATGCACATATTATATTTTTAAGTTTTTAATATATGTTCTTTTTATACAAGAACATTCATAAAATTTATCATAGACAGGCTTTGGGATTGGTGGTGTTTTTGTGAATGTTAAATTAGTAGACAGAGATTATTTAATATTAAAAGAAATTGACCGTTGGCGCGTTATTACAGGCAAGCACATTTGCTATATGTGCGGTTTTTCAGGTCAGCGAGCCTGTGACAGAAGATTAAATAAATTGATAAACATCGGTATTATCAGGAGAAAGAAATATATTTACGGTTTCCCCGGTATTTATAGTCTTACCTCTACAGGCAAGAAATTGTTGAGCGTTCCCAACCGAGCCGAGCATATACGAATTGAGCAGATTGCACATGATATTGCCGTGTTAGATACTGCAATATATTTTAACAAAAAATTCGGTATTGCTTTTTCGGATATAAAAACTGAAAAGCAACTACATAAACAAGACGGTTTTGGTGTTCGTAAACACAGACCTGATTTTGTATTTTCTAAAGACAATAATTTGATTTGTGTTGAAGTTGAATTAAGTTTGAAATCAAAGAACAGGTTTTCAAATAATATACTCTCTAATTTTACAGATTACTATATTCAGATATGGGTAGTTCCCGATAAGAATTCATCCGTTACGGAATATCTTTTGAATATGAAAAAAGATTATCCGAATATCAAAATTATTGAATTGAAAGAGGTGAAAGACTATGGATTTAATACAACTTCTTGAACGGTGTCGGAAGATACAGTAATTATATTTTTGTTTCAGTTATTGCATTTTCTTTATTTATTATTCTTCTATCTTCAAGAAGAACACGAATTATCAGAAAGCATTTCAATTTTTGGAAAGAGTTGAAACGTATGTACAGAAAGAACAAAGCAAATGTACCTACAACAAAGACAGGTACTTTTATCGGGTACAGCCATAAAAGACCTGTATACATTCCCGATAATTGCAAGCATTGTTTTGTATGCGGTACAACGGGAAGCGGAAAAACCGTTGCACTTTCTAATTTTATCAAACACGGTGCTGAAAGTAATTATCCTATGCTGATTGTTGACGGTAAAGGTGATGTCGGTGAAGGTTCGATACTTGAAGTTACTAAGCATTTTTGCAAGGGTAAAAAAGTATATATTGTTTCTCTTTCTGACCCTTCAAATTCTGCAAAATATAATCCGTTCCGTAATGCATCACCTACTATGTGCAAGGATATGTTAATCAATATGACAGAATGGAGCGAAGAACATTACAAGCTGAATACAGAAAGATATTTGCAAAGGCTTGTTGTGCTTCTGAAACAGAATAACATACCGCTTTCTTTTCATGCTATTATCAAAAATATGCCGATTGATAATTTCAATGCTTTAAGTGCGAACCTTTTGAAGCAAGAAGAAATCAGCAAACAAGACCATTTGCTAAACCTTGAGATTTCAAAAGTATGCGGTAAAATTGCTCAAAATGCTTCTGCAAGGTTCAGCACTATCGCAGAAAGTGAGTTCGGCAGTATTTTTGATGATGACGGTATTGATATATATTCGGCAATAAAAGAAAATGCTGTTATTCTGTTTGTCCTGAATCCTTTGCTTTATCCTGAAATTTCTCCTCTAATGGGCAGATTGATTTTGATTGATGCAAAACAGGCTGTAAATAAATGCTTTAATTCAGGACTTGAACGAGCTTTTTATATTTTTGATGAGATTAACAGTTATGCTTCCCCGGCTTTAATTGACCTTATCAATAAATCAAGAAGTGCAAATATTACCTCTGTGCTTGCAACTCAAAGTTTAGCCGATTTGGATTTTGCCTGTAATGAAGCATTTAAGGAGCAAGTAATTGAAAATACAAATAATTATATTGTGCTTCGTCAGAACAGTGCAGTTAATTCCGAGCATTGGGCGAATGTACTCGGAACTAAATCAACTATTGATGTTACATATCAATTGCAACAGGGAAAATATTTTTTTGAAACATCAGATACAGGTCTTGGAAGTGCAAGACGTGTAAGGGAATTCTATTATCACCCTGACGACATTAAGGCTTTGCAAACCGGTAAAGGAATCTTTATGTCAAAGGATATGAATTTTCATTCTAAAATAAATATCAATAAACCTTTTTAATTATTTCATTTACCCTTGAAAAGTATTAACAGATTTTTTCAATTACTGTCAAGGGTAAAATGAACGGTCTGAAGACCGCCCATGACAGTAATAAAAAATCCGTTGTTTAGTGATTAAGGGGCAAATGAAAAATTATATTTAAGGAGATGAACTCAAAATGAAAAACGGCGGTTTCTTCAAATCCAACTGGGCATATATTATTTGGTTTTGCCTTTATTTTTCATTTGCAGTTTTTACCGTTTTGCTTTTTACTAATGATATTCTTGTAAGTATTATTTTAACTGCTGTAATTTACGGTGCTTGCATCGGACTTGCTTTATCTCCTGTAGGTGAGATTATTGTTCGGCTAATGGAAGGAGCAAGACCGATACAAACACAGGATGATAAAGATTATTTACTTCCTATTTTTGAGGAAGTTTATGAAGAAGCAAAGAAATTGACACCGAGTATAAATCAGGATATACAGCTATATATAACTGACAGTCTGTCTGTTAATGCTTTTGCAGTCGGCAGAAAAACGGTTGCAGTTACACGTGGTGCTGTATATACTTTCAGTGCAGATGAATTAAAAGGCATTCTCGGTCATGAACTGGGACATATAGTAAACGGTGACACAAAGGCTTTGCTGATGAGTTTAGTCGGAAACGGTTTCTTCTCTCTTATTATTTTTGTATTAAGGATTGTAATGAATATTATTCAAACAATTTCAAATGCATTAAGCGGAAAGAATATTGTTATTGTCGTGATTGCATTTATTACATTTATTGCAAGCCTTTTTGTTGATGTAGCCACGTTTCTATTTATGTTTATCGGTGACGTGATACTTGCATTAAACAGCAGATACAACGAATATTTGGCAGATGAATATTCCTATTTAATCGGTTTTGGTGAAGATTTGAAAAGTGCGTTGTATGTTATATCTAAAATATCAATGCCGAGAAAAGCGACATTGACAGAACGGTTAAAGGCTTCACATCCTTATACGACAGCTAGAATTGAAAGGCTTGAAAATATACTGTCACAGACGGCTTGATAAAGCCATATTATCCCATACCCCTTAATTGACAAAATGCAAAAAGGCACGGAGAGTAGAACTCAAACGAGTTTTACTCTCCGCTTTTTGCGTATATTTTGGCTTGGAGTATGGGATGAATATTGTGTCAAAACGTGTATTTTTTGACTGATAAATTTGACGAAGAAATCAGCTTGTCCTGCCTGTTTTTTATATGGTAGATAATCTAAACCTTATTTACAGTAAAAGGCAAGTTCAACGTAAAAAGTCTCGGAAAGCGCTATAAATAAGGCTTTTTATTTTTAGGTTGCTCTTATAATGCCGTACCCTCTGCTGCAAGATTTTCGTGAAGGTCTGTGATAACATCACCCTTTGACTGGATATAAGCTGCAGTAAACGGGGCACCTGAAGCTGCAACGGGATAAATACCTGCAGTATGATCAACAAAGTATTTATCAAAACCGGAAGCTTCAATTTCCTGTCTTGAAAGATTTCTTGTAAGTTGATAAACAATAGCTCCTATCATTTCAAAGTGTGCAAGTTCTTCTGTACCGATATCTGTAAGCAAACCTTTGAGTTCCGCATAAGGCATCGAGTATCTCTGTGACAGATATCTCAGAGAAGCAGCGAGCTCACCATCGGGACCGCCGTATTGCGATATAATGATTTGTGCGAGTTTCGGATTGCATCTTGTTATTTTTACGGGGTATTGTAATTTCTTCTCATAAGTCCACATTAGCCGTCACAACCTCCTACATCCCAGGGCCAAGGATTCTTAAGCCATTCTATGCCTTCTCCTGTTCTCGGAGACAGCGGGCCATAGTTTTCCTCATACTCTTCTTTGAGTTTTCGGAATTTAAGATTATATTTTTCATGCATACTGAGTGCACTCAGGTCATTTGGATGAGTATTAAGATACAGATGAAGCTCCCATAAAGCAAACTGTACAGAAGAAAGATTTCTTAAGAGTTTTTCTCTGTTACTCACTTTAATGCACCTCTCAGGAAAGGCTTATACAGGTCAGTAAACAGCGTTCCCTTACTGAGGGCAACTTCCGTGTCAAACATTGATTTATCTGTCTGATAAGGCACATAAGCCATTGCCGTTACCATATCCTCAGGTAAAGCTCCGATTACTTTGAAGGAATCGAATTCTTTACCGCATTCGTTTATCATGTCATTCTCTCCTTTCATTTTATTTGAGGATCCCCCTCGGTTTATACTATTCAGCGGGACAAATTATGTGAAAAAAAAAGAATGCATTCAGTTTTCTGCTTAAGTTATTCTGAACATATTTTGAGAATAACTCATATTATTCAATAAAATTAAAGTAGATATATATATTCTGAAGTGATATAATAAAAAACAGGTGATAATATGAATAAGAAAATCTTACATTATTTTTCTGTTATAATGACGATACTGCTGATATCAATTATGAGTTTTTCATCTTTTGCTGCTCTTCTCGGTGATGTAGACAACAGCGGAAAAGTGGATTCATCTGATGCAAGAACCGTTCTCAGAGCCTCCGTAGGGCTGGAAGAACTGACTCCTTCCCAAAAAAGACTTTCCGATGCAGACGGTGATTCTGCAATTTCATCATCTGATGCAAGACTTATTCTCAGAACCTCTGTAGGTCTCGAAGAGTATAAATACGTCGAAAATGACTCATATTTTGAAGTACATTTTATTGATGTCGGACAGGCAGATTGTGCTTTGATTCTTTGTGATGATGAGAGCCTTCTTATAGACGGAGGAAATGTTGCGGACAGTGAGCGTATTGTATCATATTTGATAAATGAAGAAATAACCGAACTGGACTATGTAATATGTACTCATGCTCACGAAGACCATGTGGGAGGCTTATACGGACCTCTTGAATATTTCACGGTTACAGAAAGTATTTTTGCTCCTGAGACTTCTTCTGACACTCAGTGCTATGCAAGATTTCTTTCTGCTGTAGAAAAGCAGGACAAGATACTCACAAAACCCGAATGCGGAGATACATTTTCACTCGGCAGTGCACAAGTCACATTTATAGGTCCTGTCACAGAAAATTATACTGATATCAACAACACATCTATTGTTACAAAAATCACCTACAATGAGACTTCATTTCTTTTTACGGGTGACGCAGAGAGAGAATCTGAACAGGATATATTAAGCAGCGGTGCTGATATTACTGCCGATGTTCTGAAAGTTGGCCACCACGGCAGTGAAAATTCTACAACATACCCGTTTTTAAGAGAGATTATGCCTGAAATTGCTGTAATTTCCGTCGGTGAAGGAAATAATTACGGTCATCCTACAGAGGATGCACTTTCGAGACTTCGTGATGCTGATACAAAAGTGTACAGAACTGATCTGCAAGGAAATATCATTATAAAAAGTGACGGAAAGAATCTTACAGTAGACACGGAGAAAAATAAGGATATTGAAACAAATCCCACGGAAAGGCCTGCAACACCTTTGTCATATATCGGTAATAAAAATTCGCAGATATTGCACCTTCCAACCTGTTCTTCTCTTCCAAAAGAGGAAAACCGTATATATTTCTCTGACCGTACAGCAGCACTTGACAGCGGTTATAAACCTTGTTCAAGATGCAAACCGTAAATAATGTAATGCAATGACAAAAAACTCTGCACTGAAAAAACGGTGCAGAGTTTTCTTCTTATTGTATTAATTTATTTATAAAGGAAGAAAAAATGATAAAGTATTTTTAAGACGGGAAAATACGGAAGGATTCCAGTCTGCTTCGGGAGCTGAATTTATCCCCTTATTCTTATAAACTTTAACAAGCTTTTTTGTAACATCACAAAAGCTTCTGTAATTCTTGTTTTCAGGCGCTGCCCATGCGGTTTCTGCTACAGCAAACCATCTTGGGAAACAAAGATATGAAAGTCTTTGAATATCAGTTATAAATTCCGTCCATACGGGAGATTCAATTCCTTCAATACTTTTAATCCCCTCTTCGCTGAGCCCACCGAAGGAGGAAGGTTCAAAAGCATAGACTGATTTCAGAGAATGCATTGAATAGGGGTAATCAGCATAATACGGCATAAACGGAGAAAGTATAATATTCTGACCTTTTTCCGCGGCAGAAACGGTTTTCTTTTTGCTGCCGTTCCAATATTGCACGGTAAGCCTGTCTGAAAGATTACCACCCTTAAGGCTGTCATTCCACACAATGCACGTTTTTCCCTTGTTTTTAAGGTAATCAGCCATTTTATCAGTAAAATAGCATTGGAGTTCATTTACATCTGAAAGTCCTTGTATAGCCATCATTTTGCGGCATTTCGGACAGGTCTTCCAGTTATGTTTAGGAACCTCATCTCCACCGATATGAAATTTACCGTAAGGAAACATTTCACACATTTCATCAATTACTCTGCAAAGTGCGTCAAAAGCATTTTCATTACCGATGCAGAGAATATCACTGAAAATACCCTGCTTGGTTTTAATTTCAACCGGTTCACCGGAACAGGTAAATTCCGGGTAAACATGAAGAAATGCACTGAGGTGCCCCGGCATATCAAGCTCGGGGATGATATCGATATATCTTTCTTTGCAGAAGTCGGTAATTTCCGCAATATCTTTTTTAGTGTAATATCCGCCGTATTCCTTGTCACTATGACAGTTTCTGAAAGTATCACACTTTCTGACACTTCCCTTTTCAGTAAGTTCAGGCATATTTTCAAGCTCCATTCTGAAGCCCTGGTCATCACTCAGATGCCAATGAAACTTATTGAACTTAAAATCCGCAGCGGTACTAATCATGCTTTTAAGCTCGTCAACACTGAAAATATGTCTTGCACAATCTATCATAAATCCTCTGTGTGAAAATCTCGGTCTATCTTTTATTTTCATACAAGGTATTTTAGCATAAAGATTTTTTATCTGTCTGAAGGTAACCTCAGCATAATAAAGACCCTTTTCGCTTCCTGCCGTTGCGGTAATTTTATCGGGAGAAATATAAAGTTCATATCCTTCATCATCAGTTATTTCTCCGCTTATGAGTTTCTCATTAATTTCATCTGACAAAGAATAGCCGTAAAACATAGAAATTGATTCAGGCTGAGGAATAAGCCTCATAAAATCACCTCTTAAATAACCATTTCATATTCGCCCATATTTCCGTCTTCAAAATATCTTTTAAGGTCATAGGGAGCATAAATTCCCGTATCTGTTACAACACCGCTGACAAGCTCAGGAGGAGTAATGTCAAAAGCAGGATAATAGCCCTTTACACCGTCTGCAGCAGTTCTGACGCCCATTGTCTGAAGAGAAAACTCGGGGTCACGCATTTCAATTTTAACGGTATCTATGGTCGGGTGAACATGATCGGGGGCACCCGTTACAAAATACGGCAAATGATTATACTTGGCAGCAATGGCAATCTGGAAAGTACCTACTTTATTTACTACATATCCGTCCATGCAAATTGCGTCGGCAGCGGAAGTAAACACATCAATTTTTTCGTTTTTCATAACAAAAGCAGGCATATTATCGGTAATTACCGTAACATCCATGCCCATATCATTGCAAACAGTAGCTGTAAGCCTTGCTCCCTGAAAATACGGTCTTGTTTCGGGACAGAATATCCTTACATCATTCTTTCCCTGTTCTTTAAGAACACGGCACATCTGTCCTACAATGGTTTCACCGAAGCACTGCGTCATAACAGCACCGTGAGAAGGAATCATATCTGCAAGATATTGTGCCATTTTGTAGACTTTATTGTAACGCATATTATTTACATTAACTGTATATTCCATAATAGCCTCTGAAACATTTCTGCCCTCACTCAGTGCTTTGAATGCGGCATCAAGACAGCCGTTTGTAATGAGTTCCATACGCTTTTTGGTGGTAGGTCTTGCATTTGCAATATTATATGCAGCCTTTTTAAGATATTCGGACTGCTCTGCAAAGTTTTTATCTCGGCACTCATAAGCGGCAAGAGCCATGCCTGCTGCAGCGGCAGTGTAAGGTCCCGCACTCTGAGTAACCATATCCTTAAGAGCCTTTACAACTTCAAGATGGTTTTTGCATGTTACGAATTCAGTTTTCACGGGATATATACGGCGATCAAGAATTTTCACAGCACCGTCTTCATACCAGGCTATGTTTTCATACTGTAACATAAAAGCAAGTTCTTTGTCAGCCCGTTCCATAAATTTTCACCTCATTTATAAAGTCTTTCAACAGCTTTTCTGACATCAAAATACACTTTTTCTTTATCTATTGTAAGATATTCACCGTTTTCATAAAGAATTTTACCGTCACACATGGTCATCACAACATCGCTTCTTCCTGCGGAGTATACAACTGCGGCAACAGCATCAAGACAAGGAATCATATTGGGGGAATCAAGAGAAACAGCAATAATATCCGCTTTGTTCCCGACTTTCAGTTCACCGCAGTTTTCTCTTCCCTGAAGCACTGCTCCGTTGAGTGTTGCCATTCTTATTATCTTGTCAGCACTCATAATTGTTGCATCACGGTGATACCCGTTATGAATAACTCCAGCCAGATGCATTTCTTCAAGCATATCAAGATTATTATTACTTGCACATCCGTCTGTGCCGAGAGCGACATTTAATCCGCTCATCATAAATTTATTGATATCGGCAAAGCCTGAACCGAGCTTCATATTACTCGTCGGGTTGTGCACAACGGAAACATTATGTGATTTCAGTATTTCAATATCATCATCCGTAAGAGTGACACAGTGAGCGGCAAAGGCACGGGAATTAAAAGCACCGAGAGAAGAAAACCACTGTGACGGGGTTTTATTATATTTTGCGACACATTCATTGTGTTCTTTTTCGGTTTCGGAAAGATGTATGTGCATATTACCGTGTCTGTCATTACAAAGCTCGCTGTAATAGCGTGTGGTTTTTTCGTCACAGGTATATTCTGCATGTATACAAAAATCAACAAGAACTCTACCGTCAAAAGATTGGTGATAATTGTCAAATAAACTGAGAGACTGTCTGATTCTTTCAGAATCAGCAGGATTTTCCTGTGGGTCAAAGCACTGAACGGGACGGGAAATATTTGCCTTAAGTCCCGCTTTTCCCACGGCTTCACAGGTTCTTTCAGGTTCAAAATACATATCGGAAAAACTTACTGTTCCTGAAGATACCATTTCCATAAGAGCGAGATAACTACCTGCCTCGATATCTTCTGCGGTAAGCTTATCCTCAATGGGGAATATCTTTTCAAAAAGCCATTTATCAAGAGGAAGGTCACTTCCGACACCTCTTAAAAGTGTCATGGGAGAATGGGTATGACAATTATAAAGACCGGGCATAAGAATATTTCCGTGCATATCCTTGATTACATCAAAATCTCCCTGAGGTCTTTCTATTCCTATATAAGTTATATATTCGCCGTCAACGGCAAGAAAAGCATTTTTTGCCACATTTATATTATCTTCAGTAAAATTCAATACCGTAGCATTACAAAAGAGAGTTTTCATATTATATTTCACCGATTATCCTTTCTACATAATCTCCGAATGGGCCGCTTATCATAGCAGCTGTCTCTCCTACCTCTTCATCGGTAAGTTTTTTATCAAGGATTCCCGCAGCCATATTTGTCATAACGGACAATCCCAAAAGAGGCATTGAACAATGTGCTGCCGTCAGTGCTTCCGTTACAGTTGACATACCAACGGCATCCGCACCGAGAATTCTTGCGGCACGAATCTCAGCAGGAGTTTCAAACTGAGGTCCCGTAAAATACATATAAACACCTTCATGTATATTGAGAGTGCTTCCCTTTGCACATAAAAGGGCTTTTTCTCTGAGTTCTTTGGTATACATATCGGTGGTATCAAAAAATCGCGGTCCGAATTCGGGTATGTTGTCCCCCTGAAGAGGACTTGCTCCCGTAAGTTTCAGATGATCTTTTATTATCATAATATCACCGGGACGGTATGACTCATTTACGGCACCTGCCGCATTGGTAATTATTGTCTTTTTCACTCCGAGAAGCTTAAAAAGCCTTACGGGCAATGTGAGCATTTCAAAGGGATATCCTTCATAGTGATGAAATCTTCCGGACATACATATTATCTTTTTGCCCTGAAGAGAACCGAAAATAAGTTTTCCTTCATGCGATTCCACAGTAGACACAAGAAAATTGGGAATTTTTTCATAAGGTATAACAACGGGGTCAATTATTCTTTTTGAAAAATCTTTAAGACCCGAACCGAGAATAATTCCCACTTCAGGCTCATCATTTATAATATTCTTAACATACTCAGCACAAGCACTGAAAAATTCAAAATCTAATTTTTGCATACATAAAACACCTCATGATAATATTAACACAAAAGGTTTCTCTTGGCAACAAAAAATGCAGACCTCGCGAGAAAGATACTTCGTAAAGAAGTTGTCTCTCTCGGCTTTTATCTTAACAAAGTAAATGACACTTTGCACAGCGGTTGTGAAAGTGTCATAGAAGTTAAATACTTTAAGAAAGGTAATACCGTCGAAAATAATGCTTCTTTTTTCGGTACGTAAAGTGACATCGCAAACTAAAAGTTTGCAGTAATCTTTTTGCAAAATGGCAAAAGTGATATTGAAGCCTTGCGTTTTCGGTGATATTCAATAAGGTGCATAGCACTGTCATTCTTCGTAGCAAGATGCATCTTGCGGAAAAATATCGCCCTTAAAACTGTCCGAAGGATAATATCACAATGCGTAGCATTAAAGCAATATCACTCGCCGTCAGGTGAATATAACTGAGGCACACTTTCATACGGAGTGTGCCTTGAAGTAAGTCTGCTTATATGATTTTATAAACGAAGTTCAGCTTACTTTACGCTGAAAAGAATATCCCCGTAAGAAGGATAAGGCCAGAACTGAGAATCTGTTTTTGTTTCAAGTTCATCGACAAGTATACGAAGCTCTGTCATACATGAAAGAATTTTATCCTTACTGAAAAGAGCAAGTTCGGTATTATCACTGCAATCGAGTGCTTCAATCATATATCCTTCAAGTTCTTTTTTCTTTGCGAAAACAGCACTGTTAAGAGAAGAAAGTTCCTTTACTATCTCTGTTTCATAATCACAGGGAATGTCAGCACAAAGACTCTTTTTGGAAAGTGCAGTATCAGCAAGAACATGGGTATATCCTGAAACTGCGGGAAGGATATCCTTATTGACCATATCAAGCATTGTAAGTGCTTCTATGTTAATTATCTTGCAATAGTTTTCCGACATTATTTCATATCGAGCTTTAAGCTCTTCGACAGAATAAACTTTATGAGATGTAAATAGAGCGATATTCTTTTCAGCAATGAGACTGGGAAGTGCGTCGGGAGTTGACTTCATGTTGAGAAGTCCTCTCTTTTCAGCTTCAAATATCCAAGCATCATCATAGCCGTTGCCGTTGAAAATTATTCTCTTATGCGAAGAAATTGTATTTTTTATAAGTTCATGAAGTGCTGTTTCAAAATCGGTAGCTCCTTCAAGAACATCAGCAAACTGTCTGAGAACTTCTGCCACTGCAGTGTTAAGAACAACATTTGCATTTGATATGGTATTTGAAGAACCGAGCATTCTGAATTCAAACTTATTACCCGTAAAAGCAAAGGGAGAAGTTCTGTTTCTGTCTGTTGTATCCTTAGGAAATTTCGGAAGAGTATGAACACCGATTCTGAGAAGCTCTTTTTCTTTTGAACCGTAAGACTCTTCTGCTTCAATAGCTTCAAGAATTTCCGTAAGCTCGTCACCAAGAAACATTGAAACAACAGCGGGAGGTGCTTCAAGTGCACCTAATCTGTGGTCATTTCCGGCAGCCGCTACAGATACTCTTAAAAGATCCTGATAATCATCAACTGCCTTTATAACAGCACAAAGGAAAAGAAGGAACTGTGCATTTTCAGCAGGTGTATCACCGGGATTAAGAAGATTTACTCCCGTATCGGTGGTTATAGACCAGTTGTTGTGTTTACCGCTTCCGTTTACCCCTGCAAAGGGTTTTTCATGAAGAAGACAAACCATGTTATGTCTTCTTGCAATTTTCTGCATAAGTTCCATGGTAAGCTGATTCTGATCTGCTGCAATATTTGTTGTCGTAAATACGGGTGCGAGTTCGTGCTGAGCGGGAGCAGCCTCATTATGTTCTGTTTTTGCAAAAATACCGAGTTTCCAAAGCTCTTCATCAAGCTCAGTCATGAACGCCTTTACTCTTGGTTTAATAGTTCCGAAATAATGGTCATCAAGTTCCTGTCCTTTGGGAGGCTTTGCTCCGAAAAGAGTTCTTCCCGTATAAATCAGGTCTTTACGCTTTTCAAAAACATCTTTATCCACAAGGAAGTATTCCTGTTCGGCACCGACAGTTGTAAGAACTCTTGTAACACTTTCATGACCGAAAAGCTTTACGACACGCATTGCCTGTCTGTTTATGGCTTCCATTGATCTTAAAAGAGGAGTTTTTGCATCAAGAGCGTGTCCGCCATAAGAGCAGAAAGCGGTGGGAATGCAAAGAACACCGTCTTTTATAAAAGCGTAGGATGTAGCATCCCAGGCAGTATATCCTCTTGCTTCAAAGGTTGCACGAAGTCCGCCTGAGGGAAAAGAGGAAGCATCGGGTTCACCCTGAATAAGCTCCTTTCCGGAAAACTCCATAATAACCTTATTACCGTCAACAGGTGAAATGAAGCTGTCATGCTTTTCGGCAGTTATACCTGTCATGGGCTGGAACCAATGAGTATAGTGAGTTGCACCCTTTTCTATTGCCCAGTCTTTCATAGCATTTGCCACGACATTTGCAAGTCCCAGTTCGAGATGCTTTCCGAGTTTTATGGTTCGCTGAAGAAGCTTATATGTTTCATGAGGAAGCTTTTCCTTCATTACAGTATCGTTGAAAACATAAGATCCGAAATATTCACTGACCTTTGCCATAATATTACCTCTCTCTAAAAAAAATCGGAGCTGCAGTTATCTGCAGCCCCATTGCTGTTAAGGGTATTTTATATTAATACATGACATTTGTCAAGTGTTTTAACAAAAAACTTTGAGGCATGTCAAGCAAACTTATTCATCTGATTCAGGTTCAATAAGACCATAGCCTCCGTCATCTCTGCGATATACTACTGCAACGGATTCATTTGCTGAGTTACGGAACATATAAAACTGATGTCCGAGCAAGTTCATCTGAAGAATTGCCTCATCAACGGACTGCGGTTTGATTGGGATAGATTTTGTTCTGACAAGCTCAAATTCGGGTTCTTCTTCAATTTCCATACCTGCATAATCATCAAATGCACCTGTACGGAGTCTCTTTTCAAGCTTTGTCTTGTTTTTGCGAATCTGACGGATAAGAAGGTCAACACAATCGTCAAGTGCTTCATTCATATTATCCGCTTTAGCCTGGGCTCTGAAAATCATCCCATCGTTCAATACTGTAATTTCCACTGTCTGAGAGCTTTTCTCCACGGTTGCAGTTACTTTTGCGGTGGCTGAATCCCCGAAGAATTTATCAATTTTGCTGAGTTTTTTCTCTGCATGTTCCTTAAAAGAATCTCTCGGAGTACATTTTCTGCCTATAACTGTAATTTTCATAACTACATCCCCTTTTGGATTAGATTAACAAAAAAACCGGACGATGACGAAGAAAATTTCTTTCCTTCTAACACCGCCCTTCTTTCTGTTTCAATAGTATTATACCACCAATAAGAGGATTTGTAAAGATTTTTTATACAATTTTACTATTTTTTTACATTTTTACGAAATTATTTTATAAGCTTTGTAAGAATCAACAAAAAAATAATTATATTTCAACCTCAACATGCCTTGTTACATGACAGCCGATGTTTACTGCAACGGGAAGACCTGCAATATGAGTAGGATAAGTTTCTATTTTGCAGGCAAGTGCAGTACAATCTCCCGAAAAACCCTGAGGACCGATCCCTGTCTTATTTACGGCATCAACAATTTCCTGTTCCATTTTACTGTAATATTCATTTTTATCAGAGACATCAAATGGTGATGTCAGCGCCTTTTTTGAAAGATATGCCGCATATTCAAAATCTCCGCCAATACCAACCCCAATCACGACTGGAGGACAGGGCCTTGCATCTGCCTCTTTGACAACAGTCACTACAAAATCAATAATATCTTCCTTTGCAGCAGTGGGATTGAACATTTTTATTCTGCTCATATTTTCGCTTCCAAAGCCCTTCGGTGCAACAGTAAATCTTATTTTATCTCCCTTAACAAGTCTTGTATGAATTATTGCAGGTGTATTATCCTCAGTGTTTACCCTGAACAGAGGGTCTTTAACTACTGATTTTCTCAGAAAACCTTCCGTATAACCTTTTGCAACACCTGAATTTACTGCATCTTCAAAATATCCGTCAGTAATATGAACCTCCTGCCCGATTTCTGCAAATATTACAGCCATTCCGCAGTCCTGACAAATGGGAATATGCTCTTCCTCAGCAATTCTTATATTTTCTTTCATGTCAGAAAATATTTCTCTTGCTATGGAAGAAGATTCATTTTTTGAATACATGTCAATAAGATGCTTAATTGATTCAGGTAAGCAAATGTTAGCTTGAACTACGGCATCTTTAATTTTTTCTGTGATAAGCAAAGCTGATATTTCTCTCATAATTTTCCCTCAAAAACAAAAAAACAAGCCGCCGCATGCTTCGGACATACAAAAGCATATCAGCGGATTATTATGTAAAAAATTATTTGTTATAACCACGACGGGAACCGGTCTTAAAATCTCCGCTTTTTTTGAGGACGGATATTTTTTCGTCACTTTCCTGTTTAAACTTTGCCATCATGTCTTCAAATGACATGGATGCAGGTGCCGCAGGTGAAGTCTTCTGTACATTCGGAGAAGGTGCTCTGTCGGAATTTCTCTGTGAACGGAAGCTCTGCTGAGGTCTTCTGCCATTCTGTTCATTTGTCTTCGGTGCAGACGGTGCTGCTTGTTTGATTGACAAGCTGATTTTGTTGTTTTCATTTATTGCAAGAACCTTAACCTTGACATCCTGACCTTCTGCAAGATGCTCATTTATGTCCTTGACATACTGAGATGCAACTTCAGATATGTGCACCATACCTGTTTCGCCGTTGGACATTTTAACAAATGCCCCGAATGTGGTAAGGCCCGTTACCTTACCTTCATAAATTTCGCCAACCAGTGACTGCATAAATAAAAGGGTCCTCCTGAAAAAAATAGAGTAATATTAAACCGAAAAATCGGCATTAAACAAATCAGTTACCCGGAGTTACATCATAAAAAACTTTTTCATCGGGATATACATATCCGCGTTCACGGGCAAGATGCTCATAAAGCTCTGCCTCATCGGCATTCTCAAGAAGATACTCTTTTTCATCATTTTCCTGCTGAAGCTGCTGATACTGAGCATTAAGAAAATCGAGCTTGATCTGTTTTTCATTTGAATCTATATTTAACCAGGCAAAAAGACCTATTGAAAAGCAAAGTATGGTTATAACGAAAAAGGCAAGAATTATACTGCGACGACCTGTAGACTTTGTCACCACTACACCGACTTTCTCTGTAATAAATAATTTCTTACAGTAATTATATACCAGAGATAAATTGATATCAAGTGTTTTTTCAAAAAAATGCCTGATTTTTTATTTATTTTTTTTCTTATTGATATGCTTTATTTTTTTATGACGGAAAAAGAGATTTTTATGGATTGATTTGATTTTCTGACTGTTATTAGTATGCATTTTTCCTTTAATTTTTTTCATCATATTTTTTATCTTTTCAGAAAAATACTCTGTGGATTTTTTTAGCCTTGCTAAAATCTGTAAACAGCATTTTTCAATTTTTTCATATATCTTCAGCGAGATATCAGTAACAATTTTTCCGCAGAACATATAGCAAAGTATAAAACCTATTCCCTCTCCTGCCAAAAGATAAAAACGAACCATGCCTGCATTATATTTCAGCAGAAAAAGAAAAGTAAGAAAAGCGGCAACAATAAAGAAAAACACATCTCTGATAAAAACTGATATAATATGTTTACCGAAAAATCTGTTCATTACCATCACTGCAAGGAACAGCATACCTATAAAAAAACCGGTGCCTATAGATTTTATGAATACTGAAAACTGAACACTGTGTTCAAAACCTGTTATCATCTGAACACCTTGCCGAAAAAACTCAGTTTTTTTGCAGGTCTTTCTGTATATGTAAGTGAAATTACTTTTCCTTCTGCTTTTACTTCTCCGATGTCTGTATTTACGGTATTGACCTGAAGCTTTTCACCTTTTATAATAATTTCACCGTATTCACAGTAAAGCACAATGCTGTCTTCATCAAAAGCACCGACATCCGTAATACCGGTAAAAACAATATTTTTCCTGTTATCAAGATATACGGTATGGGGCTTTTTTACCTTTATTTCGTCCATAAGCTGTCTCCTTATCTGTATTCAGTAAAATATATGAATAAAGGTATATAAATATATCTTTTTACTAAAAATGATTTTACTTTTTAGTAAAATTGCTTAGTGAAATATAATTTATGATATGCTAAAATATTTTGGAAACACAAGGAGGAAAATATTATGGTAAGAATAGAAATGGACAACGGTGCAATAATCGATATCGAACTTTATCCCGATAAGGCCCCCGGAACAGTTGCAAACTTTGAAAAATTAGTCAAAGAAGGTTTTTATGACGGTCTTACTTTCCACAGAATTATAAGAGGCTTTATGATTCAGGGCGGAGACCCCGAAGGAACAGGCATGGGTGGTTCAAAAGAAAAAATCTTCGGCGAATTTGCCTCCAACGGCTTCGCTCAGAATGACATAAAACACACAAAGGGTGTCATTTCAATGGCTCGCTCAATGTCTCCCAATTCAGCAAGTTCTCAGTTTTTTATCATGCATGAGGATGCTCCCCATCTTGACGGACAGTATGCCGCTTTCGGAAAGGTTGTAAACGGAATTGATGCTGTTGACGAAATTGCATGTACACGAACAACCTTCGGCGACAGACCCGTAACACCTGTTGTTATAAAGAAAATTACACTTATATAATTATTCATTTATATCTTTATATTAACCAAAAAATCGACGAGGAATTCCCCGTCGATTTTTAATATACAAATATTTATTTAACTGAGAAGCATTCTGTCATTGGCGAATTCGCCTGAGCTTGCTTTTGCGAAGAGCTCCATAAGGTCGGATACTTTGAGATTTTTCTTTTCTTCACCTGAAATATCATAGATTATCTGACCGTTATTCATCATTATAAGACGATTGCCGAGTCTTATTGCATCCTTCATATTATGAGTTATCATAAGTGTGGTTATTTTTGACTCACTGACTATTTCTTCCGTAAGAGCAAGAACCTTTGCGGCAGTCTGAGGGTCAAGAGCAGCCGTGTGTTCATCAAGAAGGAGAAGTCTCGGATTCTGCATGGATGCCATGAGAAGAGTAACAGCCTGACGCTGACCGCCGGAAAGAAGCCCTACCTTTGAAGACAGTCTGTCTTCAAGACCGAGGTCAAGCTTTTTAAGAAGCATCTTGAATTCTTCCCTTTCCTTTTTCGTTACACCGGGAAGAAGGCTTCTGAACTTTCCTCTTCTTGCAGCAATGGCAAGATTTTCATCTATCTGCATACCTGCAGAAGTTCCGGTCATTGGGTCCTGGAAAACTCTACCGAGGAATTTCGCTCTTTTATGTTCAGGAAGCTTTGTAATATCATTTCCGTCAAGAATAATATTTCCTTTATCAACAGGGTAAACACCAGTTATCATATTGAGAAGAGTTGATTTACCTGCACCGTTACCTCCGATGACAGTAACAAAATCCCCGTCATTGAGGGTGAGGTTAACACCTGATAATGCTTTTTTTTCATTTATCGTACCTGCGTTAAAGGTCTTATGAACATCTCTTATTTCAAGCATCGGCCTTAACCTCCTTTTTATATTTTTTCTTAAAATGAACTTTTGATTTCCAGTAAGGTATACCAAGGAAGAGTGCAACAACGAGAGCGGATAAAAGCTTCAGGTCATCTGTCTTGAGTCCGAGTTTCAGAACGATTGTAATTACAATATAATAAATAATACCACCGATAACAACGGACACAAGTCGGAGTGCGAAGTTTCTGAATATCTTTCCGAAGACAACTTCACCGATAATAACAGCGGCAAGGCCTATAACAATGGCTCCTCTGCCCATGTTAACATCAGCAAATCCCTGGAACTGAGAAAGGAGAGCACCTGCGAGAGCTACAATACCGTTGGAAAGAACAAGTCCTAAAACTTTACATGTATTTGTGTTGATTCCGTTTGCTCTTGACATAGCAGGATTGCAACCGGTGGAACGGATTGCATGTCCCATTTCAGTACCGAAGAACCAATAAAGAACAGCAATGAGAACAGCAATAAAAATCACACATACGATTATTGTATTATAAATAACATCAGTTCTTGAAGAAACGAGAAGGTCAAAGTTTCTCCAGCTTATAGCAGTGTTGGCTTTACCTCCCATAATTCTTAAGTTTACGGAATATAAGGCAAGCTGAGTGAGAATACCCGAAAGAATGGCAGGAATTCCAAACTTAGTATGAAGTATTCCCGTAACAAAACCTGCTATACAGCCAGCGATAAAAGAAATGAGCATGGCAAGATATATATTCATTCCGCCAGTAGTAAGAATAACAAGAACAGCACCACCTGTTGCAAATGAACCGTCAACAGTAAGGTCAGCAAGGTCAAGAACCTTATAAGTAATATAAACACCTATTGCCATAACACCCCAGATCATACCCTGTGCAACGGGAGTAGGCAAGGAAGCGAGGAAATTCATCATAAACTACAAATTGCAGTGCGGTATAAAGCACTGCTTTCCTTTCAATATTACACCGAAAAAGCGATAATACACTTATCGCTTTTTTCGGTTTCTTTTATGAACTCTTAGTAATCTTATCGTTTATTCAGTAATTGCTTCATAAGTATCGGGAACTGTGATACCAAGAGCTGTACAACGCTCAGGCATATACATCTTAGCGGGAGCATCAGCATATTCGATTTCCATTGTAGCAGGATCAGCATCGTTTACAAGGATTTCGTAAGCCATTTCACCTGCTTTATAACCGATATCGAAATAATCGATTGAAAGAGTAGCAATACCGCAGCCCTTGCAGATACCTGATTCACCTGCTACGAGAGGAACATTCTTGCCATCAATAGCATTGTTGATTGCTTCTGCATTGTAAGCAACAGTGTTATCAGTGGGGGCAAAAAGAACATCACATTCATCAGCAGCAAGTGCAGCTACGGAAGCGACATCATTTGAATCGGTGAATGTATATTCCTTTGAAGTAAGACCGAGCTCAGTAAGATATCCCTGAATTACATCAGACTGATATTTTGAATTAGGTTCTGCTGAACAATAAAGGATACCGACATTCTTTGCATCGGGGCAAAGTTCCTTAATCATTGCAGCCTGTTCATCGAGAGGAGCAAGGTCAGCAGTACCTGTCACATTATAACCTGTAGCACCTGTCCAGTCAGTGATACCGAGAGCAGTTGCGAAATCTGTAACGGAGGTAGCAACTATCGGAATGGAATCGGTAGCTGTAGCAGCAGCAGTAAGTGCGGGAGTTGCATTTGCCATGATAAGATCAACCTTATCAGCAACAAACTTGCCGCAGATTGTTGTGCAGTTGGTTGCCTCATTTGATGCATTCTGTTCATCAAATATAACATTGTCACCAAGCTTGTCGGTCAGAGCCTTCTTGAAGCCTTCAGTAGCTGCATCAAGAGCTACATGCTGAACGAGCTGACAGATACCTACGGTATAAGTCTGACCGTCTGCTGTATTAGTGGTATCACCGGCAGGTGCAGTTGTTTCATTTGCGTCACCGCCGCATGAAGCAAGACAAAGAGCCATTGTTGAGAGTGCTACGAGCACACAAATTACCTTTTTAAGTGTGTTTTTCATTGTTTTTCTCCTTTCGGAATTTCCGTTTCTTCATCGCTTTAAATACTTAAATCGATATGTATGCATAATACACCTGAAACCGTACATTGTCAACATATTTAATTAATTTTCTTAATTAAAAAATCCGATTGTAAGTATTAAAAAAACTGAAAATGCACCCGAAGATATTTCTTCGGGTACAAATCTTACTGGAAAATATTAAGTATAACACCGCCTGCGATAACCGAAGCTATCTGTCCGGAAACGTTTACACCGATGGACTGCATAAGAAGATGGTTCTGAGGATCTTCCTGAAGTCCCATTTTGTGAACAATTCTACCGGACATGGGGAAAGCTGAAATACCTGCAGCACCGATCATGGGATTAATTTTTGTCTTAAGGAAAAGATTGAGAACCTTTGCAAAAATAACGCCGCCTGCAGTATCAAATATGAAAGCTATAAGTCCGAGACCGAGAATAAGAAGTGTTTCGGGTTTAAGGAACTGTTCAGCCTGCATCTGAGATGCTATTGTGATACCGAGGAAAATGGTAATAAGATTTGCAAGTACCTTCTGAGCTGTCTCTGAAAGAGAATCAAGAACACCGCATTCTCTTATAAGGTTTCCGAACATAAGGAAACCGATAAGTGCAAGAGATGAGGGAGCTACAAGACCTGCAATAACGGTGATAATGATAGGGAAAAGAATTCTTGTCAGCTTGGAAACGGATTTAGGTTGATAAGGCATTCTTATAAGACGTTCTTTCTTTGTGGTAAGAAGCTTTATTACAGGAGGCTGGATAATGGGTACAAGAGCCATGTACGAATATGCAGCAACCATAATAGGTCCGAGATAGTTTGAAGCCAGTTTCATTGCAACAACAATGGCGGTAGGACCGTCTGCAGCACCGATTATTGCAATGGAAGCAGCATCTTTGGGCTCAAAGAACAAGGAAGCGACACAAAGAGTAAAGAAAATACCGAACTGAGCCGCTGCACCGAAAATCATAAGCTTCGGATTTGAAAGAATCGGTCCGAAATCAATCATGGCACCTATGCCGATAAAAAGTATCAACGGGAACAATTCGTTAGAAATACCCATATCGTACAATGTACTCAGAGGACCTTCAGATACCACATTGTCTATAATCTGAGTAACGGCACCTGTAAGAGGAAGGTTTACCATAATAGTACCGAAGCCCATAGGAAGGAGAAGCGTGGGTTCCATTTCTTTCTTAATTGCAAGAAAGATAAGCACACCGCCAATTATCCACATAATGATCATTTTCGGATCAAAATACTGAAAATGTTCAAACATAAATCCCAAAGAATCCATTTTTACATTCCTTTCTGAAGTTGCTGTTTTGACAAAAAAAACACTTTTGCGTCAAAGCAAAAATCAGATTCATTATAGCATAAATTGATTTATAAGTCAATTATAAAAAAACAAAATTATATATGATATTACATATTAATAAACTGATTTACACCTTTTTTATTAAGTCTTCGTATAAGCAATACGGAAATAGCAGCAACAACAGCACTGAATCCTGATAAAAATATCTCGGCAGGTAAAATTGAAGCTGTAACCAAAAATGTAACAATAACCACCAAGAGATAAACAAACCCTATAAACATACCTATCGTCGCTGAAAGGCTTTGCTTTATAGGTACTGCTTCATTGGTCCAATTGAGTTTCGGGAAAATAAGATTCACAGTAAGCCCGCTGACAGCACAAAGGATAACAAATAAAACAGAAAACAACATACTGAGAATACTCAGCAAAATTCCGCTGCTGAAAACAATACTGATTACAGCATTGCATACGATAGCAGGAACACCGGTTATTATTACGTGCAACATTATTTTTGCGAAAAAAATATCACGGATGTCTGTCGGAACAGACTTCAGCAGCCACAAATTCTTCGCTTCAAGTGAAATTGAAGAAGATGTAATATTATTGGTCGAAGCAATAAAACAGGAGACAAGACAAAAAATCACCGGAATTAATTCTGGAGGAAGATTGGTTACACTGATAAGCAGAAAAGCACTCTCCCCTTTTAATGCAATAAAAACCGTGAAAATGATTAGAAGAACAGACCCGAGAGCACTGTTAAGCATATATACAGGGGTACTTTTGAAATAAAGAAACTCTTTTCTGAGAAATGCGGTTCGAGCAGAAGATATTTTAATCTGTTTCTCCTTGTAAATTTTCTTTTTCATTCCTTTTTTTGCAGTGGTCAGTTTTATAAAGCTCTTTGATATAAGTTTATATATTACAAGGAAAAATGCAGCCACCAAAGCAAAGTAAAGGAGGAATGAAAACACATCGCCGTTACAGCCAAGACTCATCTTATAAAACAAATACAGATATTTTTTTATTGCTGCACCGACAGCTTCTGTATTCAAGACAATCAGATTAATAATACTGTTAAATCTCATGGCGGCAAAATAATACACCGCAAAAAATGCAATGGAAAAAACAACTGTAATAATTCCCTTATTTCTGATTTTCGATGCGAACAGTGCAATAAACCATCCGAGAATACACGAAACAGATACAGCAAAAAAAGGAAGTATAAGTACATTTATAAGAGAAATAAACAATACCGACATATCAAACGGAGCACATACGCAATATACGATAAGAGAAGGCAAAAGAACCATAGCCTCATATAGCAAAGCGGTAACATACAAACCGGCCATTCTTACAAAGAGAATAAGCCCGGATGGAATAGGCATTGAAAGCAGAAGGTCATTATCCTTTGCTTCATAAATAGTGTTGTATGTCATAAAAACACTGCCGAAAATTCCGAGCATTGATGCCAGAATACCGAAAACGGCAAAATATACCCATGAATATTCTGTTTCTGTTACAGGCACCAGAAGATATGCCATGGAGGTAAACATCACAGACATGGAAAACACAAAAAGAACAATCAGGGCAATAAAGCCTGCTTTTGCACCTTTTTTTGAGTTTTTATTGTTTTTTCCGCTTCTGAACATTCCTGAAAAAAATTCCAGAAGCTGTTTTTTCAATAAAGCTTTAAGCATCATTTTCACCCAATTCAAGAAATACATCTTCAAGCGAGGCATTTCCTCTTACTTCTTCTGTCTTACCTGATATGATAAGCTTGCCGTCTTTAATTATTGCAACCTTATCGCAGAGTTTTTCTGCAACCTCAAGAACATGTGTAGAGAAGAAAATAGCTCCGCCTTTATCACATATATCCCGCATGATTCCTTTAAGAAGATGTGCGGCTTTTGGGTCAAGTCCCACAAAAGGCTCGTCCATGATAACAAGCTTTGGTTCATGAATAAGTGCAGAAATAATAGCAAGTTTTTGTTTCATTCCGTGTGAATATGATTTTACGGGCTGAGCTAGCTCACCTGTAATCTCAAACATATCCGCATATTTTTTTATTCTCTCTTGCCTCTTTTCGGCATCCACCTTAAAAATGTCAGAGATAAAATTAAGATACTGTATTCCCGACATAAATTCATAAAGCTCCGGATTATCGGGAATATAAGCAATCAGACGCTTACATTCAATCGGATTTTCTTTTATAGACAAACCGTTGACAAATATTTCGCCTTCATCAAAATTCAGAATACCGCAGCAGGATTTTATGGTAGTTGTCTTTCCTGCTCCGTTATGACCGATAAAACCGTATATTTCTCCCTTTTCTATATGAAGGGAAAGACAGTTTACCGCTTTTTTTTCACCGTATATTTTTGTAAGATTCTCAATTCTGAGCATTTTATATCACCAGCTATTATAGAATTTCAACATAATAATTAATTTTATAACAAAAATTTAATATTGACCTTAAAAATATCCCGACAGATTAATTCTGCCGGGATGAGTTATTACCAATTTATCTTCCACTTTTCGCCCTGAACACCTTCACATTCAATCTCAGCATTAAATCCCATAGCACTGCCTTCACAAGCTATATGCACAGGAATTGAATAATCTGCATTGACAACATAACCGTTAGGATTAATAACAAACTCAGCTGTAGTTCCTGTGTAGGTTATATTAAGATAACTGAGCTTTACACCCATAAGATCAACATCAGCAATATCAAGATAACCGACACTTGCAGCATGATGGGAAGGAATAGATGTCAAAGTTCCCATTTCCTTGACAAGAGTAATTTTAACGACAACATTATCACCGTTCTTCTTAGCAGTTGCATTTGCAACACCGTCTTTTGTGAGAGTGAATGCACCTCTCTTGGGAAGAAGCAGCGGCAATTCACCCTCGTCGGTAGTCGTCTTACCACCCTTAAATGTCAAAACCTCATCGGTGGGCTTTATAAAGCCTTCGATAATACCGTTGGCAATATTCTTTATCATTGCACCACCGGGAGCCTTTGTAACATTAGCAGTAAATGATTCCTGATGATTTACGGTAACCTGAGAAGTATATGCCTTTGTTTTTGTAACGGCGTCTGTAACAAACTCGAGAATTTCGACAGTAGTCCAAGAGGAAGGGTCAGCTGTCTGTGCAGCTGTTGTATGTTCAGGCACATCAGCAGTTGTACTCTCCTGCGAAGGAGCTGTGGTTTCCGTATTCTGAGAAGGCTCAACAACAGGAGCATTTGTTGTGGGAACCTGAGAGTTGGTAGGAATAACATCAGGAATAACAGTACCCTGATTAACTACCGTTGTGTGTTCATAAATATTGCTTGTATACTTAAGAGGACCTGTAAAACAGGCTGTCAGAGATAATACCAGTGCAAAAGTTATGAGCAATGAAAAAACTTTCTTGCAATTCGACATTTATGTCTCCTCCTGTAAAAAGACTTAATATATATAATAACCGACAAATGTCTGACAATCAATAGTAAAAACGCAAAAATTGAAAAAAATAATCATTTTTTACAAATTGCACAAAAATTGTCAGAGATAAAATGCCTTATTGAGCCATGCTCTGACATGCTTGCTTCTGTTACAATAGATAAAGAAGCACATCATGACTATTGAACAGACGGAAATTACTATTCCGACAACAAAGAAATTGAAATACTGAGTGAACACTGCAACCATCACTCCGGTCAACAAAGCCACTATTGCGATTTCAAGAAAAACCACAAGAACAATGGCAGTCCAGTGTCTTTTTTTTCTGTTTATCCACAGCATAAAAAATAAAACTGAAACAGACAAAGACAGCACCACACAAATAACACTGTTGAGAACAAAGCCGGGAATATTCAATAGCCGCAGAAAAACAAAGAAAAATGCTGACACAGCCAGTGTATCAAAAGCCCACAGCAGATACGGTTTCAGCTTTTTTGTAAAAAACGGAAAAACAAACAGCACCCAGGCAAGAAGGCATGAAGAAAAAACATATATTGACCAGAAGCTGCCTTTTATAAAGAACACATTGAGAAAAAACATAACGATGTTCGGAACAAGCATTGCAACTGAAACAACAAAAGCAATAAATCTTTTCTTAATGCTCTTAGGTATCTGCAAAGTATCCGAAAAAGGTTTTTCTTCAGAAGGAGTTTGCACTATATTAGGGTTATACACAGGTGTTGAACATAAAGCACATTTTTTTGCACTGACATCAAGTTCAACCCCGCAGTTGACACAGTATGACAAAGTTATCAACTCCTGAAAATTATTCTCTGTTACTTTCTATTTTAACATGAAGACCCATTTTAACAAAAGAGGTAAAAAACTCTCTTTCGATATCACTTTCTTCATAGATATTTGCAAAAGTAATTACAAGATTATTATTTACGGTGGCTACACCGCATCTTGATGCATTGACTTTTCCCGGGGCCGGCATAAATATAAACTTATTTACATACATACTCATTTCCGGAGGAATATTCACGGCACCGAGATTTGTTATAAGTGAAGAGGTACATGCTTCTGCTGTTATTGCAAAAGAAATACCTATAGCAAGATTTTTTACAATAAGGGGCATAACTCTTATAAAGGGATTTCTTTCCAGCCCCATATTTGAGGTTATCATCGTATTGAGGTCTTTTTCATTTTTAGCAAGACGCAACTGATATTTGACCTGTTCTAAAAGTTCATCAAAGGTATAAATACCCTTATTTGGATCCACCTTTACTCTCAGGCAGATAGTAAAATTTCTTAATGTTTCAGAATCATACGTTCGTCTTAAATCAATGGGAATCTGTATACTTACATCTTTTTGTTTTTTTCTTTCCCTGAGCTGTTTTTTGCAAAGCACATCAAGCATCACTGCCGCAAGAAATTCCGTAACGGTCACATCTTTCTCCTTTGAAAGTCTGTGGAGGTCATCAAACGGAATTATTCCCGAAGTAACATTTACTGTATGTCTCGGCATTTTCGTTCCCTTAGCATGATATGCGGGTCTGTCGGAATTTTTATATTTTACCTTTGAAGTTGCATTTTTTACAAAGGAATCTTCGAGTTCACCGGGAGTATTGTTACCGCAAACGGGCAAAACAAATCCGCCTTCAGGGATTTCTTTGCCTTTCAGTCTCAGATACTGAGCCACAAGGGTTGACAAAAAGACAGCTCCGCCGTGTCCGTCCGTCAGAACATGATACACATCAACAGCAATACGGTTCCCGTGATAATATACCTTAAACAGGAACTTTCCGTTTTCATTGAATTTTATTCTGTGACAAGGATTTTTTATATCGGGTAATACAACGGGGGAATTATCATTAAGCTCAAGATAATACCAAAAAAAGCCATGACGGATTCGTACATCATAGCAGGAAAAACGAGGCATTATATCAATAAGTGCCCTCTGCAGTATATCGGGATCAATTCTTTCATTCAGTTCATAACAAACTCTGAATGAATTCGACCAGGTTTTGGAATTCTGACCGGGAAACACTTTTGCGGCATTATCAAGCTTCAACCAGAAACGCTTTTTTTCATTTTTTTGATTATTCATAAAAACATCAATCACCGCCGACCGGAGAAAGAGCCGATCGGCGGCTGATATTACCTTTGATTATTTTGCAAGTGCACCGACGAGCATCATATACTCACCTATCTGAGCACCGAATTCGGGAGCACCGTCCATAATAAGCTTTCCGCTTCTTACGGAAGCAAGCATATCATCTATGGACATAAGTATACCAAGAGCAGAATCGAGTGAATCGAAACGCATGGTAAAGAAAGGCATTGCTCTCTTATATTCACCCTTACCGGCTTTTGATTTACCTGCTTTTATGCGGATAAATGCAGAAACACTGTCTTCCCCGTTGACCTTCCATGCATAAACACGGTCGGGACTCTTGAGTGCCCACTCATGTATCTTTTCATGTCCGAGTTTGTTAAGCGTGGAAATACCGACAGAAAGAAGATAGAAATAACACTTAACAAGAAGTCTCTTTGTTTCTTCGTCTTCGGGAGGTGTTTCAAGACCTAAGAGATTTGCCATTTTCAGAAGAGCCATCATAAAAGCGGCAAACTCCTTGACAAAGTTCACACCCTTCATTTTGGGGAGTGTTGCGGGACCTATCTGTCCCTTGAAGAATGCATTCATTGCATCAACACTCTTAAATTCAAGCTCTACATATTTCTGCTTTCCTACTCTGTGAGCAACCTTGTTTGCATGAACAAGCCAGTCATCACCGTTTACAACGAAATGTGTTGCCCACTTTCCGTCAGGTGCCTCAGGGTCAAGACAGCTAACCTGATAAACACAGTGCACTTTCTTGAACTTTGATTTAAGTGACGGAACATCATTAACGATGGTTTTAAGAAGAGGAAGAGCACCGCAAAGGAATATTTTATTTGTATAAATTGCTTCTGATGCCATTACTTTCAACCCTTTCTTAAATTAGATCTCATCGTCCCAGTCATCATCAAGCTCAAAATCAGCTTTCATTACCTCACGGACTGCAGCAATGATACCGTTGGCATCAATACCGAGATCAGCCATGATATCCTCATGAAGACCAATAGGAGCAAACTTATCGGGCACACCGAGCTTCTTGAACGCACAGCCCTTACCTGATTCAACGACAACTTCAGCAACAGCTGAACCAAGTCCGCCGAGAACATTGTGGTCTTCAACGGTGATAATACGACGTGTATCCATAACAGCCTTGACGATGGCTTCCTTGTCAATGGGCTTAATAGTGTGCATATCAAGAACTCTTATTTTGAGACCGTCTGCCTTTTCAAGGAAGTCAGCAGCCTGAACAGCCTGAAATACACATGAGCCGCAAGCGATAATTGTAAGGTCTGTGCCTTCATTTACAGTAACAGCCTTACCGATTTCAAAACCGTAATCAGAATCTTTATAAAGAACACGGTCAAATCCGCGGTTGATTCTGATATAGAAGGGACCTGGTGTTTCGTAAGCAGCCATAACTGCATTATAGGTTTCTACGCCGTCTGCAGGGCAGATAACGGTGAGATTGGGCATTGCACGGGTAACAGCAAGGTCAGTGATTGCATGGTGAGTTGAACCTGCCTGACCGAAGGATGTACCCGAATGAGTAGCTATAACCTTGGCATTGATATTCTGATAGCAAAGGTCAGTGGAGAGCTGGTCAGCAGCACGAAGGGATGCGAACTGTGAGAATGTGGAAAGGAAGGGTACAAGACCTGCCTTAGCCATACCTGCGGCAACACCGAAAAGGTTCTGTTCGGCAATACCTACGTTGAAAAATCTGTCGGGGAATTCTTTCTGGAAATCACCGATTTTTGTGGACTTTGCAAGGTCCGCTGTAAGTGCTACAACTTCAGGATGAGCTCTGCCCAGTTCAACGAGAGCCTTACCGTAAATTTCAGCAGTTGAAAGTGATGTAGAGTCAACAGCTGTATAAGTCATTCCGCCTGCCATACTTATTTAGCCTCCTTTTCTACTCTTGCGATTCTCTTCTTATATGATTCTTCGAGAGCTTTCTTACCTCTCTCGTACTTTTCATCATCAAATGCACCGTAATGCCAGAGATAATCGTCTTCGATAAAGTCAATACCGCAGCCCTTAAGAGTATTTGCAACTATCATAACGGGCTTATCGGTCTTGTTTTCATAAGCAAAATCAATAGCTTCGCAAAGCTCTTTAATGTTGTTACCGTCAATTTCTTTAACGATGAAGCCGAACGCTTCCCACTTAGCACAGAAGGGTTCAAGATTCATAACATCTTCTGTTCTGCCGTCAATCATGCACTTGTTACGGTCAACAAAGCTTATCATATTTGTGGTCTTATAATGAACGGCACTCATAGCAGCCTCCCAGTTGGAGCCTTCGTCACATTCACCGTCACCGAGAACTACAAATGTCTTGTAATCCTTACCCTGAAGACGGGCTGCAAGAGCAGTACCTACTGCTATTGACATACCGTGACCGAGAGAACCCGTAGAAGCATCTACACCGACAACCTTATTAGAGTCAAGATGCATACCCATCTTTGAACCCGAAAGGTTGAAGGTCTTGAGCATTTCAACATCGTTAAAACCGAGATCGCAAAGAGTTGCAGCATAAGAAACACCTGCATGACCCTTTGAAAGAATAAATCTGTCTCTGTCTTCCCAGCCCGGATCATCAACCTTGATATTCATGTACTTATGATAAAGTACGGTCATAATATCAAGAACACTGAGACCGCCGCCTATGTGAGCTGAACCTGCCCAATATGTTGTATCAAGGGTAAGATTACGGAGCTCGTTGGCCTTTTTTTCAAGATTAAGCCATTCTTGTTTTGTTAAAGGCATAATTTTGTCCTCCTTAATTTATAAAACTATAAGGTAAAAACCTTAAATTTATATCAATATTTTGCTCTGATAGCCTTGAATGCTTCATCAGCAACATCAAGAGTAAACTTAATATCATCTTCCGTAAGAGAAGCATTGATGAAATGATTGTGGTGACCGGCAAAGAAGATGCCTCTCTTGACACATTCCTGAATCCAGTCCTGATGGATAAAGAGTGAATCATCATCAGCAAGTCTTAAATAGAAGAGTGAGGGTTCACCTGAAACTACCATATTAAATCCGTTTGCAGTTGCAACTTCTTTAAGTCCGTCTGTAAGTTTAAGACCGAGTTCACGGAACATCTTGGGGGTGTCAAGCTCCTTCATCTTGTTGATACAGGCAATACCTGCAGCAAAAGGCATTGCACTGAGCCAGTATGAGCCTGTATATGAAAGAGAACTTACTGCATTTTTAAGAGAATCCTTACCGCAGAGGGCAGATACATTGTATCCGTTGGCAAGAGCCTTACAGAAACAGATAAGGTCAGCTTCAAATCCATAAAAATGGTCGGAACCTGCAAGGTCAAGTCTGAAGCCGCAACGCACATCGTCAACAATAAGAACCGTGCCGTTTTCAGTGCAGAGTTCTCTTACCTTCTTCCAATATCCGTCTGCAGGAAGTGCATTATCAAGATAATTTCCATGCATGTAGGGTGTTGAAATAAATGCAGCAATTTCACCTTTATTGTCGTCAAATACCTTCTGAAGCTGGTCAAAATCGTTCCAATCGATATAAAGATTGTTTGCAACATCCTCGGGAATGATACCGGGATAGTCAATTTTCTGTGTCCAGGGGGAAACACCGTGATAGTAGCCGTTGATAAACACTATCTTCTTACGGTGAGTTGCTGCTCTTGCAGTCATGATAGCGGCAGTTGTAACATCGTTACCGTTCTTTGCAAAGAATGCCCAGTCAGCACATGCAACAGTATCAACAAGAAGCTCTGCAAATTCTACCATCTTATAAGAAGGTGAGGTCATGCAGTTACCCTTTTTGAGCTGTTCCATTGCAGCAGCATCAACATCGGGATCATTGTAACCGAGAACATTGGGACCGTAAGCACACATATAGTCAATAAATCTGTTGCCGTCAACATCCCAGAAGTATGAGCCCTGTGCTCTGTCACCCATAAGAGGGAAAGAAGTAACAGGCATGAAATTACCTTCAGCAGGACCCAGATGTCCGTAAACACCCGAGGGAACTACCTTTGTAGCTCTGTCAAACCACTCACGGCTTTTTGTATATGTATTGATTTTAGTTGCCATTATTTTTTCCTCCCTTAAGCAAGATAGAGTGCAACTCTGTTAAGAATTCTGTTGACATTATCTATCATTGAGATCATGCCGCCCATAATGATTTTTCCTTCACCGATACAAGCGATGGAATTGACATTTCCGTCGAAAAGGTCACGAGCAAGCTTTGTTCCCTGAAACTCCATAAGAGCACGGGGATTTCCCATATCCTTTTTGATTGTAACGATATGATGATTCTTTACTCTGAGGGTTGCCTTGGGACCGCCTGCGATACTCATAAGCACATCACCGTCAACGATGTGATCGGCACTGAACTTGCCTATTGCATCCTGATTGCCGATCTGAGCTAGAGCAACTGTTATCAGATAGAACATAAGATAAGTACTTTTTTCAAAGAACACTTCATCTTTAAGGTCTTCAGGCTCAGGTCTTAAATACTTTGTCAGCATATCGGTGAGACCGATAAAAGATTTAAGAAGAAAACCGATATGTAAAAAGCCTTTACTGGGAATAGGGGTAACAGTACCGTCAATCATTCCGTTGAATTTCTCACAGGATGAGAAAGGAAGTTTGATGGTACAGTCTGAACGGCATCCGTCTTCCATTCGGCAATATCCGTTCTTAAATGTAATTGTGGCTGCCGGACCGTCCTTGACCTCAAAACCTATGGATATAGGTTTTTTATTGGTAAGAAGGGCTCTTGCATTTTCATCCAATTCACAAAGATTCTCGAGTGTTCCGAGAATACCATACATATTTATGTATGCCAATGTTCTTGCATCTGTCAAAACTCATTCCTCCGTTTTCATTCGGGATTTTGTCCCAAAATATTTAGACACAATACATTTTAACAAAAGATTGCAACAAAGTCAACTTATATTTATTGATTTTGCCCGAAAAAAAGACCGCCCGAAAAAAATCGGACGGTCCGGGTAATTTTTGTTCTGAATAACAAACTGAAATTCAATCAGCATTTACAGGACTACAATTTTACGCAATTCCGGAGAAAGCAGCAACAAAATTCTTTAATATATCGACTATCGACAATATAAAATTGATAAGTACTTCAAACATCTGAACAACACTCACTTTCGGTTAATGTTTAATTTCATTGCAATTATATCACATAACTATTAACAAAACATGAACAATCAGCCTTTTTCTAACAAAAACCTGCAATTTTATTTAACAAATTTTCGCCTTAATTTTTATTTATATTCCACAAATTACTTATAATTTGTCGGTTTTGTTGATTTTGTGTTATCGATATAATATACTAAGTCAGCAGATACATCAATGCAAAAATCAATGAATCATCCCTGTTTTCTTCAGCCAGCAAAAGGCACAGTGACATTATAAACATTCTTTCATAATCATCACCTGTCAGGTTACCGAATACATTATACAGTGACTTTCTTAAATCAAATTGTGTTGAATTATTATTTTTGTGTGTTACACCTGAGCGATGCGTACTGCTTACGTTACGTATATCTGCAGGAAAACTTATAGCCTTAGGAACACTGGGAAGCTGCTCATCCTGCACTTCCCTGCATTTCTGGCTTTTCGATTGAAAATTTTCCGCAGCTGTACGTGAGCGTTTCTGCATTTCAAGGACACGCTGCTTTGCTTCACTTTGCATACGAAGCATATCATTATAAGAATAATCGCTCATCTGCCGTTCTCCTGTAATGTATTTATAATTCTCATAAACTTCAGCATCATAACTGCATCATCCGCTTTTTGACGTCGCTTTTCACTGAGAAGCGGTTTAAGAGCCGTAATAAATGCACACCGTTCATCGTTTTCATTGAACATCTGCGAAAGCCCTGCCACCCCCGACAGCAATTTTGGGTCAAACGGCAGTTGAAATTTTTCTGAATCATCAGGTTTTGCAATGACTTGATTATTCTTTTCGGAATCTCCGAAAAACTGTTTTGCTGTCTCCTTGAGTTTTTCAACATCTTCCGCTGAAAGAGAAGAAAGAAGTGAGGAAATATCCATTATTCTTTTCCTCCCTGAAGTTTTTTCAAAATACTCTGAGCTTTTTCTGAGGACAACACAGAATTCAGGAATTCGGGATCCGAAAGTGCTTTATCAACGGTTTTCCTCTGTTCTTCCGACAAACTCTGTGCCGCAGATTTTCCTATTTTTTCCATATTTCGGCTGTCACCGCTGTTTAGTGCACTGAAAAGAGCATCAATATCTTTCTGATTCATATAAACGCCTCCGCATTATAAATTTAATCAATACAGAATATGCAAATGAAAGAAGGTTTATTAATGAAAATTCTTGTTATGTCTGACTCACACGGTTTTTCGGGAACAGTAAAAAGCATACTGAAAAAAGAGCGGAGCTGTGACGCCGTTATTCATCTGGGAGACGGAGGAGCAGATATGCTTGAAATGAATGAATATACTGCAGGGAAACCTGTCTACCAGGTCAAGGGCAACTGTGATATTTCAGCTTATAATTTCCCGCCAAAGCTGATTTCATATATCGGCGACACAAAGTTTCTTGCCTGCCACGGTCATGCATATAATGTCAAAAACGATCTTGGTGCATTGTTTTATGCCGCAAAGGAAAACGGATGCACTCTCGCACTGTTCGGACATACCCATATTCCGTTAAAAGAACAATATGAAGATGTTACTCTTATAAATCCCGGAAGCGTCATGAACAGGAGATACTGTATCATCACAAAACATTACGGGGGCATTGAAATCACCCACTGTCAGCTAAATGATGAAGACTGAACATTGTGCATAAAATATGATAAAAGTTAAATAAAGAACACATTACTTATTTATTGTACTTGTTTTTATATTTTTTTTGTGTTAACATTTACTTTAAGATAATATTTAAAATCTTATAAAATTTCGGAAAGGATTTGAAATACCATGGATACTCGTTTTGCAATATCAAATTATCCCGATGCTGCTGCCGTAAATGCACAGCTCAATGAACTCATTAAAAAACCCATTTACACAATCACTCCCGAGGCTCTTGCTTCCTACGAAGAAAACTTTTTTGAAAAAAAGTGTGCAAAATCCAAAGAGATGATCGATGAAGCAAAGAAGATTATCCCCGGCGGCGTTCAGCACAATCTCGCTTTCAACTATCCCTTCCCCCTTGTATTCACAAAGGCTGAAGGCTGTAAGCTTTATG
This sequence comes from Oscillospiraceae bacterium, assembly GCA_015065425.1. Taxonomy (GTDB): domain Bacteria; phylum Bacillota; class Clostridia; order Oscillospirales; family Acutalibacteraceae; genus RUG806. Next base: position 63,151 of record SVQH01000003.1, on the reverse strand, counting down.
ATATTGACGGAAACGAATATTACGATTTCCTTCAGGCAGGCGGCCCCACAGTTCTCGGTTCAAATCCCCCCGAAGTCCGTGAACAGGTAATCGACCTTCTCAACACCTGCGGTCCTTCTACCGGTCTTTTCCATGAATTTGAATATAAGCTTGCGAAGAAAATTTCTGACTGCATTGAAACTGTTGATATGTTCCGTATGCTTCAGTCAGGTACAGAAGCTTGTATGCTTGCAGCAAGAATAGCAAGACTTGCAACAAAAAATAAGAATATAGTAAAAATGGGCGGTGCTTACCACGGCTGGTCTGATCAGCTCGGTTACGGTATCCGTATTCCCGGAACAAAATCAACACAGGCTAACGGCGTTCCCGCAAGACTTATGAGAGATACTCAGGAATTCTTCCCCGGAGACCTTGATTCTCTTGAAAGAGTTCTCAGAAAGAATATGCTCCGTGGCGGTACTGCTGCAGTATTCCTTGAGGCACTCGGTCCTGAAAGCGGTTCTCGTCCCGTTGATAAAGATTTCTGCAAGGGCGTTGAAAGACTTTGCAGAAAGTACGGCTCACTTCTCGTATTTGATGAGGTTGTTACAGGCTTCCGTGTAGGTATGGCAGGTGCTCAGGGATATTTCGGATGTTCACCCGACCTTACCGTATTCGGTAAAGTTATAGCAGGCGGATATCCCGGAGCAGGCGGCGTCGGCGGCAAGAGAGAATATATGAAATATCTCGGTGCAGGTCTGGACGGTGCTGTTAAGGTTAAGAAGGCTTTCTGCGGCGGTACACTTTCTGCAAATCCCCTTTCCTGTGCAGCAGGATATTTTACACTCGAAGAAATGGACAGAACCAATGCTTGTCAGAAGGCAGGTATCATGGGCGACAGAATCACAAAGGGACTTCAGGAAATCATTGAAAGACGCCACCTTCCCTTCGTAGCCTTCAATCAGGGCTCCATCTGTCATCTTGAAACAGTAGGCACTCTTCAGTTCTCAATCAACTGGTGCAAGCCCTGGACAATTCCCTCTGTTCTCAAGCAGACAGACATCAGAAAGAAAGAAATGACTCACATGGGTGCAGCTTATATGGCAGAAGGTCTTGTAACTCTTGCAGGCAGCCGTCTTTACACAAGTGCAGCTTATACAGAAGCTGACATAGACGACGCTCTCGCTCGTTTTGACCGCGTATTTGAAAATATTGCTGTCAAGGAAGACTGATAATTATCTCATTTTTAATTCAGAGGTGTTACCATGGATATATTAAAGGCAAAATCAGATGTCGTAAAAGCCGGAATACTCCTTTGTAAAAAAGGACTTATCCAACGCACATGGGGCAATGTAAGTTGCCGTATTGATGATAAGACCTTTGCTATAACTCCCAGCGGAAGAGACTATATGAGCCTCACTACCGACGATATTGTTATAGTAAACATTGATGATCTTTCCTATGAAGGAGATATCAAGCCTTCATCTGAAAAAGGCGTTCATGCAGCCTGCTATAAACTCAGAGAGAACTGCAATTTTGTTATTCATACCCATCAGACTATGGCTTCCCTTGCAGGAATAAGAGGATATGATATAAATCATCTCGACGGAAAAAGTGCAGAAATAATCGGAAAACACGTTCCTCTTGCTACTTACGGTCTTCCCGGAACAAAGACTCTGCGTGAGGCTGTTACGGCAGCAATCAAGCGTTCTTCATCAAAAGCAATACTCATGCAGCACCACGGTGCTGTCTGCATGGGAACGGATCTTGACAATGCTTTTCTTGTTGCAAATCAGCTTGAAGAGGCTTGTAAGGAAATTTTCCTTGAAAGACACAGAGAACTCACCGGCAGAACGATTGAAACCTTCACTTCTCTTTGTGAATATATCTCCAACAATCTTATGAGTGAAGTTGTTGCAGAAGAATTGCCCGCTTATAATTCAGAAAAGTTTTACAGTGTCATTGAGATGACTCCTGCCGAAGGCGGCGACACAATAATGATTGACATTGACTCCGGCAAGCCTCTTGACACTGCTGCAGATTATCCCGAAACTGCAGAGCTTCATACAATGATTTATAAAAAGAGAAAAGATGTCAATGCCATTACACATTCACAAGAAGAGGCAACTCTTGCCATGTCAAGAACGGGTATAACAATAAAGCCTTTCCTTGATGACTTCGCACAGATAGTAGGAATTTCTCTTAAAAATGCTGAATACAATCCCAATAACCGTCTTCGTTCTGCAAAGAAGGTCGTAAAAAAGATGAAACACCGCGATGCAGTAATGCTTAAACACAACGGTGCTATATGCGTAGGCTCTTCAAAGGAAGAAGCTGATGCAGTAAAGCTTGTTGCAGAAAAAGGATGCAAGTCTTTTGTTGCTGCTGCAGCATACGGCAAAGAAGACAAATATATCAATCCGTTGGAATCCGCTTTAATGAGAATTATTTACAAAACAAAGTATTCCAAGAAAAAATAAAACCGCCAGCAAATTTCAGGAGGGACAAACAATGGCAGTCGGCAAGAAATCAACACATAAAAATGCGGCTCGTTCAAGACACCTTATAAAGCAGGCTTTTGCGGAACTTCTCAATGAAAAGGACATGTCAAAAATCACTGTTACTGATATTGTAGAAAGAGCAAATATATCGAGAGGCACATTCTATGCTCATTATCTTGATGTATATGACCTGTATGCTGCCATTCAATCCAATATAGTAGAGGCGATTGATGAAACCATAGATAAGGTGGGCATGGACAACATTATTCTTGATCCCACGGAAGTTATCATCACAAGCATTCAGTTCCTTGAAAAGAACAAGAACTACTATAAGCTTTTCCTCACGTCTTCACACGGTGAAACTCTTATTAAGAGAATCATTTCTCTTGCGGAAGAAAAATTTGCCCATGAAATAGAAGGCCTGTTGCCCGTTGAAGAAACAACAGAATACATCTGTCACATGTATTACACTCTCGGCGGGTTCAGAAATATTCTAATACATTGGTTTATGGATCCAATGGGACTGACAAGTGACCAGTGTGCAATGCTTCTTTCAAAATTTTATCTTGCCAACAGATCTGAAAAGCTGTGTGAGGTTATAAGAGAAAAGAAAAAAGATACTTGATCTGCTATTAATTTATATTCAATATTGTATAAACAGCAATCCTGCAATACACAGACCGGATTGCTGTTTTTTTGCACAAAAATACCTCTTTCTCATAATTTTGTAAGAAAATATCATATCACAAATACTATTTATCATAAAATTTCTATTAATTTTCCGACATTGTGTTATCAATATGAAGTAATTATGAAAAATTTATTGACAAAATCAATTTTAGTGATACAATATAAACAATTAATGTATAAATTTCAGGGAGAGAGAAATCATGTCAGAAAAGAATAAAAGTAAAATAAATGTCATTAAAAACATTTTTATTGTTATTCTCTGTGTTACCCTTGTTTTTGAAAGCATCGCACTTGTGTTCTCAGGTGTTATGCTTTTAACAAAAGATACTTCGTCACAACCTGCTAACATTGAACTTAACCTTGATACATCAGGTATTGCATCTGAAATCAGTTCTGTAGTCTCAAGCATAACAGAAGGACTCGGAGAAAACGGACTTTCACCTGAAGGTATTTCATCTGCCGTTAAAAAGGTTATATATTCTGATGCAATAGTTAATACTATTATGTCTATGTCATATCCCCTGCTTTTCAATGTGCTTACAAACCTCGAAATGATGGATTTTGCCACCAATATCGACCTCTATCCGACGGGTCCTTTGTATGCCTCAAAAATTCAGGGCTCATCATATACCTGTGTAGACAAGGACGGTACAAGAAAATCTCTTACGGATGTTCTTAATAATGTAGGTTCTGACTGGTCATATATGGACACCCAAGTTTCATGGACAGCAGAAGACGGAACAATTAAAACCACATCTTTATGGAACTCTATAGTTTGGGGAGTCAGCGATAAAGATACTTTCTATTCAGCAATGGACGACATGTCCGAAGGGCTTAGAGGTGTTCTTGAAATATGCGTTCAAAGCAAATCCCGTGTTGTCAACATCAATGTCATCGAGTTTCTTCTTAAAACTGATGCAATTCCCATAAACCTTGATGCCGCAACCATTTATAATTCTTCTCAGAAAAGCGGATATGAAACCTGCCTCGTAACTCTTTTTAATACTTTGGGACTTGTTGACGGTGAATACCCCTCGCCCTCAGAGGTATGTGAATATACTCAGCTTTCAGATATATGGAAAGCAATTCTCGAACCTGTTCTTTACGCCGTTGAAAAAACTGCAACCGATCCTGTAAACGGACTTACTTCCATGCTTATTAATTTTGCTTATGCAATAGAATCGGGAAAACTCTGCGAGAGCATGCGTTCTCTTAAAATGGACGGAACTTTCCATGAGCTTGCTTCAGCTGTTATGGGCTTTGAAAACGGAGAGATATACAATCTCGGAAATTCACTTATAGACATTATCGGTGAAATGGGAATTGACATTTCAGGCTCCTTTAACAATCTTCTTGACGGGCTTCTGAAACTTATTTCAAAATCTGATTATGCCGATATGCCTGATATGGATATGTCTGCACTTTTTGCCTGTGCAACAGCAACGACTCTTCCCGACGGAAATACATATTATACCGCAGATTCTCAAAAAACCATTGATTTTCTTATTGATTATGCGGTCAATGAAAAAATAATTGAAAGTATCATTAATCTCACAGAGCTTAAGAGTACTGAAGATGCAGCTGTTATTGTTGCTTCTGTTGGTGAAAGCAGTGAAGGACTTAAGACTATTGCAAAAACACTTGTAAAAGTTCTTCTCAGCAAACTTTCAAGCATTACAGCGTAAATTGAACGGAGTACCCTCAAAAAAAGGTACTCCGTTCTTGTATTTATCTACTTTGAAATCACATCAAAAAGTGCAGCTGCAAAAAGCTCATGCATTTCTTTAATCGGATGATTAATGCGGTTTGCCAAAAGCATTGTCACATCCTGCGTTTCACTTATTTTCTTCCATTTTTTATAGCAGTCACAGACTTTAATATTCATTTTTTCTGCAAGTGCTGTTGCAGCATCCATATATTTGTCCATTTTTCCGCTGTTCTGAATCTCGGCAGTTACCGCAGCATAGCCTTTTAATTCATCAAGGGTGTCCTCAGCAACATAGGTATTAAGCATATTAGGTGTAAGAAACACCGTTTCAACTCCCCTTTTATTACACTCAGAAAATATTGTTTCAAGAGAAGATATATATTCTTCGAGACTTCCGTTTACATCATTAAGACCGAAGCAAACAATAACAAGCTCGGGATTATGGGAAAACACATCTCTCTCCATTCTTGAAATTGACCCTGAAGCAGTTATTCCGCCGATACCTGCATTTATAACATTCACGGGAACATAATTTCTTACATTATTAAGTTTTTTGCGAAGCAGATTCCAATATACCGTGTCATAATTTATTTCATCAGGTGCCACTGCCCCGTGGGTAACACTGTCTCCGAAGGCTACGATATTAATAGGACCGTTTTTAACAAGTCCGTCATATTCAAGCATCAATTTTTCCATAACTCTCATAACAGTACCTCATTCAACAATCAATGTTTCGCCCGATAAAACCGAATATCGGGTATTACCGTCAGAGAACCATATTTCATATAAAGCAGGATTATACACAGTTTTTCCGTCAGCACTCCATATAAGAGAATTATAGGCATTGACATATTCATAAATCTCCATATTTGTAGCATACCATATATCTTCCCTGCCGCCAAGCTTTTTACATATATCTTCAATAAGCTTCCAATTATCGTTTGAAGTGAATTCAAAAGAATGTCCCCACACATAAAAAAGTCTCGGGTGACGCATTGCATGATAATTATTTTCAAGGTCAAGGGATATAAATTCATCAATATACTTATAAATATCGGGATTATTATGATGAACAGTAGGCATCCACGCGTGCCAATCTGAAGGTAGTTCAAAACGGTTATTATCTCCGCCAAGGGTTCTTGAATAAACAATTCCGAGGTCTGTGAGGTAATTTTTCACCTTATTATAATCCGTATCGTTAAAAAAATTAGTTATTCCCGTATCGGGATATGCCATACCTCTGATTATTTTACCAAGGACAGTTTCAAGTTCTTCGCGACAAGTAAGAACATCCCTTATACCGTCAACTGTTCTTGAAATACCGTTTGCCTTATGGTATTTTCCATGTACGGCAATTTCATGACCGTCAGCAATAAAACACTTGGCGTCAGAAACAGAAATACCGTTTCCGTTTATAAGACGGTCAGAATTTATATTGAAGGTTGCCTTCATGTTATATTTATTGAATATCTCTTCAAGTATTAAATCATCAACACTTCCGTCATCATAACTGAAAGTAACAGCCTTTCTGACACCGCCGGGATAACACATAAACCGATAAGCCATACGCTCACTTCCTTTGATATAATTATACAACAAAGAAAACAAAATGCAATATAAAAGGTTCATCACAGAGAATTGGCAGATTCCATAAATCATAACTTACCGTGAATAAAAAAAAGAGAGAACAGGTCGGTCTGTTCTCTCCGTTGGCGCGCTTCAAGGGACTCGAACCCCTGGCCTACTGCTTAGAAGGCAGTTGCTCTATCCAGCTGAGCTAGAAGCGCATTTATACATTCAGCTTCCGAATGCATTGGTATTATAATCTAAAAGTCAGAATTTGTCAATAGTTATTTTTAATTTTATTTTTATTATGTAAAAATAAAATTAAAATAAAAATAGTATAAATCAGTAATACAAATGAAAAGTGACTGATATGTAAGAATTGTTGACAAATAGTTTTCAATAAAGATATAATTGAAAAAAAATATATATGGTGATAATAATGATAAACATTCTTATTGTTGAGGATGACATAAGCATAGTAAGAGCACTCAGTGAAATACTCCGTGCTGAAAAATTTGCTCCGTCCTATGCACTTAATATAAAAGATGCTGAAAAGCTTCTTGAAAAACTCAGATTTGATCTCATTTTGCTTGATATAAGACTCCCCGACGGAAACGGCTTTGCATTTTGCAAAAAACTGAAATCATATACTGATACTCCCGTAATTTTTCTTACTGCTTCTTCTGATGAATTCAGTGTCGTAACAGGACTTGACATCGGTGCTGATGACTATATTGAAAAACCATACAGACCCAAAGAGCTTATTTCAAGAATAAAAAATGTTTTAAGGCGTTGCGGAAGAACGCAGAGCTTAATTAAACTGTATGATGTCACTGTTGATATGGACAAGGGAACGGTAACAAAAGGCGGAAATGATGTTTTCCTGTCAGCACTTGAATATAAACTTCTTCTTGTATTTCTCAACAATCCCGATACTGTTCTTACAAGAACAAAACTCTTATCTGAGATATGGGATGTCAGCGGAGATTTTGTAAATGACAACACTCTTACAGTCTATATAAAGAGACTCAGAGAAAAAATTGAAGACGATGCAACTTGCCCGAAAATAATACTTACCGTACGAGGGCTCGGATACCGTCTCGAAGGCAGACAATGAAGCTGTTCAACAATCCTGAAATAAAAAAATTCTGTGCATTTTTTGCCGGTGTTACCGTTTTATTCTCCTTTGTTTTATATTTCATCTCAGCGGACACAGTTCCCCTTTTCTTAATATTTGCAATTACTTGTTTCATTGGTTTTCTTGTTTTTACAAAGAACCGATATAAAAAAATCGAAAATATTACCGATGCCATTGAAGAAATCCTTCAGGGAAAAGAAAAGCTTTCCATCGGAGAATTCAAAGAAGGAGAACTTTCTGTTCTTGAAACACAGGTAGAAAAAATGTTTATACGTCTTGCCGAGCAGAAGGATATTCTGAAAAAAGAAAAAACTTTTCTTGCCGATTCCATTGCAGATATTTCTCATCAGATACGAACTCCCCTTACAAGCATAAATCTGACACTTTCTCTGCTGTCAGAATCTGAAATAACGGACGACAGAAGAGAATTACTTTTAATGGAACTTACATCTCTTATCGGAAGAACGGAGAATCTTGTTACCACACTTCTGAAAATATCCAAGATAGATGCGGGAAGTATCCGTTTTCTGTCACAGCGAATTGATATTGATGAGCTTATCAGAAAAGCAGCCGAGCCTCTCATGATTTCTATGGATATAAAAAACATCACTCTTCACAAAAAATGCGAGAATCTTACTTTACAGGGGGATATGCTGTGGTTAACGGAAGCTGTTTCCAATATTCTGAAAAACAGTGTGGAGCACACTCCCGAGAACGGTCATGTAGAAATTCTCGCTGCTGACAATCCTTTGTATACCGAAATTATGATAACTGATTCAGGCTGCGGCTTTTCGGAAGATGATCTTCCCCATATATTTGAACGGTTTTATAAAGGCAAGAATACAACAAAGGAAAGCTTCGGAATAGGACTCAATCTTGCAAAAACCATAATTCAGAATCAGAACGGCATAATTAAAGCCGAAAATGTCCCTGAAGGCGGTGCACGTTTCACAATAAGAATATATAAAACTGTTATCTGATAAAACATCGGTGACCTCTTTGTGACATATCTGTCACTTAAGAGTCACCGTGATGTCATTTTAATGTAATATAATGAACTCACAAAAAGAAAAGGAGACAAAAAGTATGGATATTCTTAAAATTGAACACTTATCCAAAACCTACGGCAGTGGTGTAAATGCCGTTCACGCCCTTTCCGATGTGAGTTTTTCCGTACCGAAAGGTCAGTTTCTTGCCATTGTAGGGGCCTCAGGCTCAGGCAAATCCACACTTCTTCATATTATTGGCGGTGTTGACAAACCCACATCGGGAAAGGTATATCTTGACGGTCAGGATGTATATGCACAGAATGAAAACCAACTTGCAATTTTTCGCCGTCGTGAAGTAGGTCTTATTTATCAATTTTATAATCTCATCCCCGTACTTAATGTCACGGAAAACATTACATTGCCGCTTCTTATGGACTCACGGACACCTGACAAAAAGCATCTTCAGGAGCTGATAAGCACTCTCGGACTTCAGGGCAGGGAGTATCATCTGCCAAATGAGCTTTCGGGTGGACAGCAGCAACGTGTTTCCATAGGACGTGCACTTATCAATTCTCCCGGAGTTGTTCTTGCTGATGAACCTACGGGAAATCTTGATTCAAAAAACAGCCGTGAAATAATTGCTCTTCTTAAAGAAGCAAACAAAAAATACGGACAGACGCTTATCATTATCACACATGACGAATCAATAGCCTTGCAGGCAGACAGAATAATAACAATAAGCGACGGCAGAATATCTTCGGATACTCATATCCGTACATGAGGTGACGGATATGAGTATTTTTGAAAAATATACACTGAGAAATCTGAAGAAAAACAAAGCGAGAACCCTCATTACGGTAATAGGAATAATTCTTTCTGTCGCCATGTTTACAGCTACTGCCGAATCCTTTGTTACCGTTTATAATTTTCTGATAGATTATGAAACATCCAATTCGGGCACATATCATGTATCTTTTCACGGCATCAGCTCCTCAGAGTACAAAGAAATTTCAGAGGATGACAGAATAAAAAGATATACCTTCGCTCAGGATATCGGATATGCAAAATCCGAATCCGTCAATAAGGATAAACCGTATATTTTTATTGCCGGTGTTCCGTCAGATTATACAGACACATCTGCTATATTTGTAATTGAAGGCAGACTTCCTCAGAATGATACAGAAATTATATTGTCGGAACATATAATATCAAACGGCGGTGTTGATATAGATGTCGGAGACACACTTACTCTTGAAACAGGTAAAAGAGTCTTATCGGAAGATTCTTCCGGCATTGAAGAAAGTATCGATGCCTCAGTTCAGTATCTCGGACAGGAAATACCTTATCAGCATGAAAATGAAGCTCTCAGCGACATACAAACCAAAACATATACGGTGGTAGGTCTTTGTAAAAGAGGGAAATATGACGGTTTTGAGCCGAGAACTGCACCGGGATACACAGCATACACACTTACAGAAACAAAAAACGAAAATACTGCAGGCACCATGTTCTGTGTGCTTGAAGATGCTTCCGGTTTTAATAAATTTTCTGAGGATTACAAAAACAAAGGAACCGTAAAAATCAACAGGGACCTTCTGATGTTTTCCCTTGAATTGCATGATAATGCTTATGAAGGAATGTTCTACGGTCTTGCTGCGGTACTTGTAGCTATTATTGTTTTCGGCTCTGTAGCACTCATTTTTAATTCATTTTCCATATCTCTCAGCGAAAGAACCAGACAGTACGGCCTTCTGAAATCTATCGGTGCTACCAAAAAGCAGATAATTAGAAGCGTAATCTTTGAAGCATTTGTCCTGTGCCTTATTGCAATTCCCATAGGTCTGATATCAGGTTGTGTCGGAATATTCATTACCTTCAAGGCTCTCGGAGGAATAATAACACAGCTCATGAGCGAATTTTCGGGAATGGAAATGAGATTTATTCTCTCCTTCCCTGCACTTACCATGTCAGCACTATTGAGTACACTTACAATAATACTCTCGGCATATATCCCGGCAAAAAGGGCAATAAGGATATCCCCTGTTGATGCAATAAGACAGAATAAAGATATAAAAATCAAAAAAAGGCATGTCAGAATATCTCCCCTCACAAAAAAGCTTTTCGGGTTTGAAGGGATGATTTCGGCAAAAAATTTCAAAAGAAGCAAAAAAAGATATGCAATTACGGTTTTTTCCCTGTTTGTTTCCACTGTTATGTTTATATCTGCATCATCTTTGTCATCCTATTTTACCTCTGCAGTTGAAACTGAAGCACAGGATATGAACTATGATATTTCTGTTTTTGCTGACAAAAATCTCAACGAAGACGAAACGAAAAATTTTATTACTTCACTGAAGAGTATTAAAGAAGCCGACAGCTTTGCCGTAAATGAAAACTGCGATATTAACCCACAAGTTAACATTGAATATCTTTCTGAAGCATATATTGAGTTTTACGGAAACATATCATCTGTTTATGAAAACGGCTATGCGAATAATACTGTTTCGGTTTGTTTTATAAATGATGATGCATTCAAAGAATGTCTGAAGGAAAACAACATCCCGCAGGAAGAATATTTCAATAAAAATATGCCTAAAGCATTGCTATACGACAATCAGACTCTCATATATTATGATAGCGACGGCAGAAATGTTTTCACTTATTCATATTTTGACAAAAGCATTTTCCCCTGTATACTTAATCTGTCCCAAACAAAAAATATTACAGATTTTTTCATAGAGGAAATCTACGAAGAAAACGGCACAACTTACTACCGTTACAGAAAAGGGGGAGATGAGGGAGAAGACCTCAGTCAGAATGAAAGTATAATTCTTCCCGAAAGTGAAGCAAAAATCAATTACAGTATCAACATAGGTAAGGTTCTGCCTGAAAAACCGTTTTTTGTGGGAGGTCCCGGCTGTGCTGTTATATATCCCGCAAGCATGAAAGAATACTCCCCGTTTTCTGATTATTCATATTCCGTTGCAGGTTATTTCAAGGCAACACATCACACAGAAACGGAAGCAGCGGTCAGAAGAGCCCTTATGAAAAACGGACTTACCGATAAAACTTCGTGCTATAACTATGCTTCCGATATAGAGACAATACGTGGTGTAGTTATAATATCAAAGGTACTGGCTTATGGCTTTATTATCCTTATTTCGCTTATTGCGGCTGCAAATGTTTTCAATACGATTTCAACTAACATCATGCTTCGCCGACGTGAATTTGCAACATTGAAATCAGTAGGTCTCAGCGAAAAAGGACTTCATAAAATGATGATATATGAATCTCTTCTTTACGGCTTCAAGAGTCTTCTTCTTTCACTTCCGGTATCAACTCTTATCACATTTATTATATATTTCATCATACAGGAAAGCGGATATGAAATTAAATTCTATCTTCCGCCCGAAGCATATATCATAGCAGTTTTAAGTGTATTTATAATTGTTTTCATCAGTATGATATACTCTGTAAGAAAAATAAAGAAAACAGATATATTAACTGCTATTAAAGATGAGAATATGTAAAATACGCAAGCTCCTGAAAACAGTAACTTAAAATTGACAATATATTTCATTATTGTTAAAATAATAATATAATTACTGTTTTCAGGAGAAATTTATATGAAACATATTTTGTTATCCGAGAAAAATTTTTCAAAAACAAACAGCGGAGTTTTTGAAGGCTGGGGAACAAGCCTGTGCTGGTGGGCAAACAGAGTCGGATTCAGCGAAAAGCTTGTTGATGAAAGTGTAAAACTCTTCTTTTCAAAAGAAGGACTTAATCTTAATATTATGAGATACAACATCGGCGGCGGTGATGACCCGTCTCATGATCATATAAAAAGAACCGATTCAGAGATGCCCGGCTGGTGGAAATATGATAAAGAAATAAAAAAGTTTGTATTCAATCCCGATACCGATAAAAATCAGTTAGAAGTTCTGAAAGCAGCGTACAAAGCTGCAGGTAAAGACGCCTTCGTGGAAGCCTTTTCAAACTCGCCGCCTTATTTCATGACAGTCAGCGGTTGTTCATCGGGACATACTAAAAAATACAGGAACAATCTGAAAAAATCTGCAATAAAGCCTTTTGCAAGATATCTTTCTGATGTCTGTTTCTGTATTCAGAAGAAGTACGGTATTATTATCAGAAGTCTCGCACCCATGAATGAACCGTTTACTGACTTTTGGACTGCCTATTCACCTAAACAAGAAGGCTGTTATATTTCACCCGGCAAAATGCAGAGTGACGTAATTCTTGCAACAAAATATGCACTTAAAAATAAAGGGCTTTCTGATATTATTGTAACAGCTTCAGATGAAACAAACACTAAGCTTCAATATTTTTCAATGAAGCTTATGAACAGAAAAGCATTAGCTGCAGTGGGAAGAATAAGTACCCACACTTACAGTAAAGCCACTCCGCAAATCGGTGAATTTTCGCGGTCACACAGCAAAAACTTATGGATGGATGAAAGCGACTGGAGCGGTGTCTGCGGTATTGACAGCGGAGAAATGGGTCCAGCTTTGTGGCTTTGCGAAAAAATAATTGAAGATATAAACACCTTTTCACCAACTGCATGGGTAATATGGCAGATTGTTGCAGCATATATATCAAAAGTCCCCGACAGCAAAGGAAGACTTGATATGCCGGGTATACCCGACCTTACACAGGGGTTCTGGGGAACAGCCTTCGCGGATATAGACAAAGAAGAAATATATCTTACGCAAAAGTATTATGCTTTCGGTCAGTTTACAAGATATATAAGACCCGGTATGACAATTATTCATACTGATGACAGTGAAACTCTCGCTGCATACGATAAAAACAGCAAAAAATTGGTTATTGTTGCAATGAACCGTGAAAGCATGGAGAAGGAAATTTCATTTGATTTCAGAGATATCGACATAAATTCCGATACCGTAAATGCAGTACGAACAAGCGGAGATATAAAAAGCGGAGAGCATTGGAGCAGTCTTCCCGAAATAAAGCTGTCTGAAAATACATTTTATTGCACTCTTAAAGAAAACAGTATTACAACTTTTATTATTGAATAATAATAAGGTCTCACTTTTTTACGGTGAGACCTTATTTTGATTATATTCTTATTACATAAGTCCGAGACCCTTTGCAATGAGAGTTATGAAATCCTGAACATTTGCAACAACGGTTTTTGCACTGAGACTTCCTCTGTCAAGAAGTTTATTTACAACAAACTCATCAATATCAACTGCATAAAGATATAAGGGACGCACACTGCCATCCTCCGTCACACGGTAAGAGGGGGTCATATTACCCGTTGCAATGGTATGAAGCATTGTCGCCATACAAATAACAGTAGTAGCATTTTTTATAATTTCTCTCATGGCATCGGCAGCTTTATAAACATCTCCGATAACCTCAGGCAGGGGTCCGTCATCACGAATGGAACCTGCAAGAACAAATGGAACACCGTGTTTTACACAACTGCACATTATACCGTCATCAAGATTATAATCCTTAATAAACTGTGCAATACTTCCGCTTTTTCTTGCTTTGTTGCACACATCAAGATGATTGTAATGACCGTTGGGCTGTGAATGCTGTGTATAAATATCCTGACCGAGAGCAGTGTGAAGCAATGCTCCTTCAAGGTCATGTGTCGCAAGGGCATTTCCTGCAAGTAACCCGTGGGCATATCCGTTTTCAACGAGAAGTTCCATAGCCTTTCTTGCATCGGCATCGAATGCAAAAGCGGGACCCATTACCCAAACTATGTTTCCGTGTTCTTTTTCATGTTTCAGCAGTTCAAAAAGATTGTCATAATCACGGGAATATGAAGTTTCTCTGCTTCTTCCCTGACGGAAAACAAACTGATCCTCCAAATTCTCTTTATCATCAGAAAAACCGTTTGCATGAAGAAAAATGCCGTCTTCACAGTTTTCACTTCTGCCGAGAATAACCTTATCACCTTTTTTCAGATTTCTTGCTTCGACAACACAGAGCTTACAGTTTTCACGGATAACAACGCAGGAATCCATACGGCTTTCACTGGCGAGCTTCCACTCTCCTTTTATTTTGAAATATTCGGGATACATGGAGGTACTGTGATAATTTTCAGGGGCAACTCCGTCAAAAAGCACTTCTTCGGTTATAACATCGGGGGCAAGAATAAATTTTTCCTGTGTAAAATCAGGAGGAAAATATTTCGGCATATCAAACGACATAACAAAACTCCCTTTTTTCATTATATTTTGATTATAATCGAAAAAGCGTATTTTGACAATATATAAAATTTTATAACAAATTACCCACTGTATATCCTTCATAAACAGCATCGGGAATGATGCCTGTACCGTTTGAATCGCCTATATTATAAATCTCAGCGATTTCATCCTTCAATGAGTCATACAGAGAAGTTTCTGCTTTATTTCCTACTGCAAATACTACGGTATCAGCAGGCAGAACAAATACTTTTCCGTCATTATTTCTGACACTGACTTCAGAAGCGGATATCTTTTCAACCTTACTTCCCGTATACATTTTTACATTATGTCCTTTAAGATGTCCGAGAAGAATTGTCTGTGCTGTTTTGCCTGTGTTGCCTGCAAGAGAATCGAGCATTTCCACAATGCTTACATTTTTACCTTTTTGTGCAAGGAATTCTGCTGTTTCACAACCTACGGAACCGCCGCCGATAACAACAACATTTTTACCTGTATCAGCACCGAGCAGTACATCATTGGCAATTACTGCTCTGTCTGCACCTTCAATATTAAGTTTTATGGGATTGACACCGGTAGCACATACAACCGCATCCGGTGATAAAGCGAGAATGTCCTGCTTCGTTACCCTTGTGCCAAGGTGAACTTTTACTCCGCTGAGTTCCAGCTGTCTTTCAAGATATGGCTTCAGAAGTCCGAGATGCTGTTTATAAGGAGGTCTGCAAGCAAGATTTACCTGACCGCCTACTTCACCTGCTACATCAAAAATTTCAACATTGTGACCTCTTTTTGCGGCAATTCTTGCTGCCTCGACACCTGCAACACCTGCACCGACAACAACTACGTGCTTTTTCTTAAGTGTCGGTTTTATTGTATAATCATTATCGCCTCTTGCAAGTACGGCATTGCTTGAACAAACGGCTCTTTCACCATGCTGAAGCTGATGGTCAATGCAGTGTCCGCAGCCGATACAGGGTCTTATTTCGTCTTCTCTGCCCTCATCAATAAGATTTACCAAATCAGGCTGTGCAAGAAGTCCGTGACCGATAAATATGAGATCACAAGTGCCGTTTTTGAGTGCCTTTTCTGCCGCTACGGGATTCTGTGCTCTGCCGCCGCCGATAAGAGGAATGGTTTTCTTTTTACCTGTAGAGAGGAAAAGACCGGTTTTCATTACCTGACATAAAGCCACAGCCATACAGTCGGGATATGCAGATTCGGGCTTTTCTTTTTTGCCTGCTTCCTGCGACCATTTTCCTGCAAGAACCTCAATGGCGTCTACTCCCGCTTCCTGTAATTTCTTGCAGTAATACACACCGTCAAGCATTGAAATGCCGCCGTCTTTACCCATTTCTATTACCGAAAGCTTGACAATTATCGCAAAATCCTTGCCGCAAAGTTCTCTTATTCTCTTGATTATATTAAGATGGAAACGAATGCGGTTTTCACGATTGCCGCCGTATTCATCAGTTCTGATATTGGCTTTTGAAGATAAAAACTGCTGTCCGAGATAATATCCGACAGCGTGTATTTCAACACCGTCAAAGCCGGCCTTTTTTGCCCTGAGAGCCGCCTGTGCATACTTTTCTTCAATGGCTTTTATTTCAGATATTGTAAGCTCCCTCGGTGTTTCATTTTCAAGTCCCATCATGAATGAATACGGCATTGCCACAGCACTGGGACCTACGGGCTGAGAGCCGATTATAGCTCTTCTTGCTCCTCTACCCGTGTGGGAAATCTGTAAAAATGCCTTTGCACCACCTTCATGTATAACTCCTGCAAGTTCCGTCATACCCGGTATGTACTTATCGTCATCAATAATAAGCATTCCCTTAGTATTAAGCCCTAAAGGGGAATCGACACAGGTAACTTCAACAATAACAGCACCGACACCGCCTTTTGCACGCTCGGCATAATGGTTAAGCACCGCCTTATTTACATACCCGTTTTCAGCCTGACTCATTCCCATAGCCGCCATAACGGTTTTATTTCTGAGAGTAACATTGCCAATTTTAGCAGGTGATAAAAGTAAAGGATATTTATTATTCATAAAAATATGTACTCCTTTTATTTCAATTCAATGAAGATTATAGTATAGAAAATCGCATATTACAACAAAATATCTCTCCTTTGAACAATAATTAAGAAAACAGTTACTCTCTGTTCACAGACTTTCAACATATCAAAACTATAAAACACGATTCTATACTCCGATGCTCCTGAATAAGCAGGTAAATACTAAAAAGACTGAATATTTTTTTCATATTCCGTAAAGAAATTTTCGAGGATTTCTTTGTCTTTTTCGGTTCCTCTCAAGCACATTGAGACTGAGAGTGTGTTATTTATTGTGAGAGCAGTCATTACTGCACAGGGTTTGTTTTTTGCGGCACCTGCTACGAAGGCATCGAAGGGACCTTCTTTTCCGAGGGTGAATAATTCGGGGACTATTACTCCTACATTACTTACGGAAAAGGTGGGGTTATTATAGAATAGTTTTACAACTGTTTCCGCCTGCAGATATACCATTGTTTTGTATGCGATATTAAGAAGCGGAAGTCCGTGAAGCCCCATAAATTCATCCTTCTTTATTTCTCTTGTCTTATCTCTTACAAGTTGAAGCGTATCTTTGAGATTATTTCCTTTTCTGTCTATTGAACAGTGAGTAAAGGAAACATGATTTGTGTAACCTATGGAAGACAGGTCTTTAATATAACGTCTGAGGTCAGTAGCACAAGAGATACTTATTTTTTCATCTGCACCGATATCCGCAATTTTTGAAAGAGAATCAATGTAGGAAGCGAGAAGCAAGTCAGTTACCGTTGCCCCGATGCTTTTAGCATAATCTTTTGCTTTGAGAAAATCTGCTTCACCGATTTTTCTTGAAACAATGATTACACTGTCTTCTTTATTATCATTTTCAAAAGGAAAACGGTGTTTGATTTTCGGGGACACATTAGCAAACTGAAGTTTTGCCTTTTTTGCTTTTTCTTTTCCGAGGTCTTTATATACATCGGTATATTTTCTTGAACCCGTGGAAAAGCCGAGAGGAGAAGTGCCCTTATTTACATATTCAGAATAATTTTTACAGAAATCACTCCAGAACATCTTGAAACCGCCGCCGTCCATGCACATGTGATTCCAAATAAAACAAACATAAGTTTTTCCGTTACAAATAAAAAGTCCTATATTCATCTGAATGTTGCTTTTCAAGGGGATTTCACGGGAGAAAAACTCTTCTTTTGCCTTATTTATATCGTCTGTTTCACTGACAATGACAAATTCATCAACTGTATAATCACAAACCTTCCAATAAGGTGCTATGGGATGATTTATCACCTGTGAGTGCAGACAAGGTACACTTTCAAGACAGCATACAGCCGTATTTCTGAATTTTTCGATATCGACAACAAAATCATAATCCATTTCAAAACGTGCAAGTCTGTCCATATAGTTTCTGCACATAAGATTGACTTTATCGTACATTTCGGTGGGATATCTCTTTTTAAGGATATGAGGATGTTTCTCCTTGAAAGAAATCAGGTCTTTAATTACTTTTTCATCTGTGATGCCTTTTTTGCGGAGTGTCTCTGCTTCGGTACCGTAATCAAGTGTAATTTTCAAATTCATAATTATCACCGTTTTTACTCTTCAACATGAGAGAAGAAGAAATCTCTCTTTTCATCATTATCTATTACTTTTATAGGCTTTACCTGATTAAGATTTGCACCTCTTTTTCTCAGAACTTCTCTGTAATCATCATAAGTTCCGTGGCGAAGGAATTTTACTTCAGGATGACCGAGAGCACCGCTTTTTATCAACGGTTCAACGGAAACATTTCCTTTGCACAGCATCTTTTCAAATGCCACGTTATATTTCTCCTTCTTTTCATCATTTACGGGAGAAGCCGTTTCGAGAAGCAGCACATAGTGCCCGGGAGATGTGGAACGGTCGGGATAAATGCTGTAACCGATATACAAATCATCCATATATTCGGATAAATTATCAACCATTTCATCAAAAGCCATCTGACTTATCTTTTCTCCGCTTATGTTTGCAATCTGATTAAGACGGTAGCAGAAGGTTATTTTAGGCGACTTGTGATAATACCCCGTACACTTCACGATATCCTCTATACGATATCTGTAAAAACCGCTCATATTGGTAAGAATAAGTTCATATTCCTTCCCCGGTTCGAGGTCTTTAATGGTAAGTAAATTATCATAATCGGGAGAATCTATAGGTCTGAATTCATAAAATCCGTTTTGCGGCAACATTACATATTCAAAAGAATTAAGTTCAATAGGCACTGCCATAAATGCTTCCGTTGCGGTATAACCGAGATAATGTATAGGCATTTCTTCACCAATATACCTGCGAAGCTTTTTTGCATATAAGGACAGTGCTCCTGTTCCCATACCGTAAAGCCATTCTACTTTTGGCCAGATTCGGGGAATTATGGGAGAAAAATCAAAACCTTTTCTGAATTCAGCACGCAGTTCTTCAGCTCTTTCGGGCATGGGCTTCAGTTTTTTACTAAGTTTTTTTCTTAATTCTTCGGGCATTTTTATACTGTCATTTATAATACCCTTTTCAATATCATCACAAAGCATTTCCCAGTTTTCTTCCATATAGAAAAACATAGATTCAAGTGTGGTTATAAAAATCGTGCCGAGATAGCTTGTTTTTGTGTTAATAAGAGAAAAACGAAGTTTGAGATAGTGCATATCCATATCTGCACTCTGCTCGGGAAACAGCACTTCCTTAGGAGAAGTTGCAAAAAAAGGAACAAGAGGCTTGAGATTCAAAAGAGGAATTGAAGAAAGGCAACTGACTGTACCGCCTTTAAGCTTTCTGCAGGAGGTTTCAGCCGTAAGAAGTCCCTTCTGAGGTGGGAGAAGTCTCCCCTCTTTCAGAAAATATTTAACAGCACAACCGACGGGAGCGGAAAAGCCATAGCACTGAGCCACCCATTCAGCCCAATAAGACAGCGGAACGAGCTTTGATTTTCCCGTACTTCCCGAACTTTCAGTAAAGCGTCTTACAAACATATTTGTTATAAGACCTTTTTCGCCCTCTGCCATTCGCCATACATACTCGTCATAATCGGAATAAGTTGACAGCGGCACTGTTTTTTGATAATCCTCTACATTTTTGATATCCTTGAAGCGATACTTTTTACCGTAAACGGTACTTTTATTTTTTCGCATAAGACGGCGGACATTGGTCTCCTGCATCTTCCATGCCCGTCTTGAATATATATTAAGCTTTACATGTTCGCATACACCGAGAAAACCTCCGAATGCAGCAAGAACATAACCTTTTATATCCGTCATAATTACCCTCCGTAATAAGTTTTAATTAATTTTAACATAAAAAAGTGTCCTGTTCAATATTATTAAATTAAACATATTCAAAATAATTCTTATTATGCTGTCATATAAAATAATTGAATAGATATTTCTTTCAGTAAAAACACTCATTTGTTATTTCACTAAAATTTTTATGAATATTCTGAAAATTTTAGCAATAATCATCAAAGTACTATTGACATTTTATTATGTTTTTATTACCATTATTTTGTACATTGTACTTATCTTATGTTCAGAAAGGTGTTTTGGTTATGATTGAATACGAGTTTAAGGATATCAATCTTGTTTTGCGTGACTTGATTGCGAAAATTAATTTCATTCTTTATGATTTCATTGCTAAACTAAGTGAAATTTTTCCGAACTTAAAGAGATAAAATCATTGAGTCTTAATTTTAACAAAGCACAGAAAAAGGAGACATTACAATGAAAAAGCTCGTCAAAAAAATAATTGCGTTTTCCCTTTGTCTGACACTTCTTTTCACAACATCGGTCATTGCAATAGCGGAAAATGACGTAAAAGGACAGTATGACTATACAATCACAAGCCCCTATGATTCCGTAGACTGGGATAACTGGAATCAGTATAAGGCTTCACTGCATTCACACACGGATGCAAGTGATGCCGATCAGAGCATTGCAGACAGTGTAAAAAAGCATTATGATCTCGGATATCAGATACTGGCAATTTCAGATCATGCTGTACTCGGAACCCGTTGGGATGAAGTACCTGAAACTGTCCCGATATATCGCTTTTTCAAGTTCAGCAGAACAGGAATGAGAGATCCCGTTGTGCTTACATCTGAAGAACGGGAACAGATAATAAACGGCACTTATGAAAGTGCTGAACGGGATGCATTGGCAGAACAGTTGGGTTATGAACTGGGCGGTATGCTTGAAATTACAGGCTCTTGCGAAGCAAACGGTGCGACACCCATAAATGACTGTCACATAAACACGTTCGGCTGCACAAGTGTCCGTGCCAAAATGGGGGTATACGGAGATTTTGAAACCGTCGTCCGAGACTGTGACAAAGAAGGCGGATTTTCTTTCCTTGACCATACAGGAGAATATGTAGGAAGAAATTTAGAGGATGAGTGGCGTGCTTACGAGCCTTATTATGCAAACAAATTTGCAAATATCTTTCTTGATTATGATTCCTGTGTTGCATTCGACGTAAACAGTACACGTTATGATTCGGTTATATGGGATCAAATTTTACAGCTTACAATTCCAAAGGGAAGAAATGTTCCCGGTATTGCATTCTCAGATTCTCATGATATTGAAGATAATGACTGGGCTTTTACTATGATGCTTATGCCTGAGCTTACGGAAGAAGCCTTTGAAGACTGTATGAGAAGCGGTGCATGGTTTTCTGTAGGTAGAGTTGATACTTATTATTTAGGTGACGATTTCAACGGCACCGGTAATTTACCTCCCGCAGTTTCACGGATTTATATAGATAACGAAACAGATACAATTTCTTTTACAGGCAGCGAATTTAGTAATGTTCAGTGGATATCTGACGGAAAAATTATTGCTGAAGGAGAAAATCTTACATCTCTTGACCTAAATGAATATGAGGATGAACTCGGATGCTATGTGCGTTTTCAGATAACAGGTCCCGGAGGTATTCTTTATTCACAGCCCTTTGTAACAATGGCTGACGGTGTGGAATATGATTCTGACGTTTATGTAACTTTTGACCTTTCTATGGTTTTCCGCAGATTTATTGATATTTTCAATCTGACTCTCGGTCACGGTATTTTTGTTACAATAATCAAAAAATTACTCTGGAACCATGTATGGTAATTGAAAACTTTTAATAAAAGCCGCAGCATCAGATGTTGCGGCTTATTTATTAAATTTCTGGTTGAATTCTTCAAAAACATTTGATAATATATAATTATATATTTATAAAAGAAGGATGCTTATGAACACTATACTCAAACCCATTTTCACGGTCTTTACCGTAATTTCAATTTTTCTTACAAATCTTTTTTGTCCTGTGACACTTGCTCCTGAGAGTGAAAACTTTGATTTTTCATATCTTCAGTATCCTGATGAAGCAATTATTACACTGGAAGAGGCAGGACTTACCGAGGAAGAGCTTGTGGGACGTGCTTCGGCTGAGCTCCCCGAATATGTACAGTCAGGCGGATATGATGACATCAACGGAATTACTATTTCACCCTATTACACTGCAAAAATAAGTGATACGGAAATTCCTGTTTATGCCTCCGTCGTTTTTATCCGAGCCGATGATACGGGAACACTTCACTCATATTCTGAGATTTATGTTGAGCCTGACACCGAGTTTTCATTTAATATTGAACTGACAGGTGCTATGGTCGAACTTAAAAATGCAATAGTTCTCCCCGCCTCTCACGGCGTAAAGGCTCTGTGTGAAGATAACACAGTGAAAGCTTCCATAAATAAACCGGGTATTTATACCTTCCTTTTCAACGGTGCAAATCAGTATTACGGATACACCCTTTTTGTCCGTGAAAAAATTGATGAAGATGCAGAAATTGCAGGTTATATTGAACAGTACGGTGAAGAAAATGTAATCGTAGTTGAAAAAGGCTTCCATGAGCTTGATTATTCTAATTTTGTCGGAGCTAATAATCTGGTAATCTATCTCAAAGAAGGAGCATACATTATTGCAAATCATTATTATGATATCAATAGTGCCGAGGACGAAAATATATATTTTGAACCGGATGCCCCCAAAGACAATTCAATAGGTCTTACAAGATATCCGTTTGTAAATTTTTATAACTGTAATAATGTTACGCTCACAGGCAGAGGTGTAATTGACCTTACCCGACTTGACAGAAGAGAACGCCGCGGCGTAGTTTTTACCAACTGCAATAATATCAATGTAAGCGGTATAAAAATAATAAATTCCCCCGAATGGTCTTTTATAGCTTATTGCTGCACCAATCTTGCTATTGAACATGTTGATATCATCGGAAACCGCGGAAACTGTGACGGCTTTGCAATCTGTAACAGCCATAATGCAACGATAAATAATTGTTTCGCAAGAGTTGCGGATGATTCATTTGAAGTAAAAGCTCTCGGCGGAACAATGGACAGCAAGAATGTCACTTTCTCAAACTGCATTGCCTGGGGCGGCTACGCAAGATGCTTCGGAATTACAGGCGAAGTCAACAAAAAAATCTCAGATATTACATTCCGTGACTGTGCCGTTATCTACCGTGACGGTGTATGGGACAATGACAGAATCGGTTCTCTGGTTGTTGTTGCCGAACAGTGCGAAGGAAGTATTGACGGAGTCCTCTTTGAAAATATTGAAATTTTCCGTGATGAAGGCAGAGCAATCCTTGTAAAAATTTATGATGAAGAAAAAGAGAATTTTGAAATTAAAAATGTAGTATACCGAAACATATCCTACACTTCTTATCTCCCCTCAAAGATAGCAGGTACGGGAAGTAACACTAATACCGTACAGGTCGAACTTGACGGTATAACAGTGTGCGGAAAAGAGCTATGCTTCCCCGAATTCCTTTTTAATATCGGAAGACATTGCGACGTAACAAGATATAAATAATTTCTAAAAATTTCTTGTATTAAAGGAAAAGAGTTATAATGAACAAAAATCAGCTTGAAGTATGGAAAAAAATTTATGGCTTTGCCCTTTCCATTGCTGAATACGAGCCATGGGATACTATTACTGAAAAAGATATATTGTTTTGCTCCTCAAAAGATGAAAAAAGTGTATGCTTTTTTAAGATATGGGGTTATACTTACGATTACTGCGGAATATCGTGCTATTTTAATATAAAAGACTTTTATTTTGCACACTACATTGAAATCAACAGTAATCCGAAAAATGAACCTGCTCTTTATATGCAGAATGCAATTACCGGTTTTTGGGATGAGCAACAAAATGTTTCAGATAAAAACAAAAAACGACTTAAGGACTTAAAAATCAAATGTATGGGTGACGGTAGTTGGCTTCATTTTGAAAAGTATGAGGAAAGACTTTTGCCGCGTGATCTTACTGACAGTGAAGCTGAGCTTCTTGCAGATGCATTAGGAAACCTTTATATGATGCTTAAAGCCGTATTTGAAGAAAATTTGCAAATAGACTTCAAAAAAGGTGATGCACTTATGCGGAAGTATGCAGGAAACGGTATATGGCATAACATTCCGATTCCATGGGAATTCTTTGAAGAAGAGCTTGATTTTGGTTTAACAGTCGGAAACAACAGTTTTATAAAAGAAATAAAAAAAATGCCTTCACAGAATCTTTCATTGGAAATTGATGCACGGTGTCTGCCTGAACCGCTTTACGACGATGAGAAAGACATTACTTTCTTTCCGTTTCTTATTACAGCGATTGAAGCTAAAGACGGATTCGTTTTTGAAACCCTTATGATAGAATACGACAAAGAATTGGAATCTGAAATATTGAGAATTATAACAGAAGTATGCTATCAGGTCGGAAAACCAAAAAAGATTATTATTAATGACGACAGAATTCGTCTTATAATTGAGGATTTCTGCAAAAAAACAGGTATCAATGTAACGTTTCAGAAAAAGAAGCTGCAAAAAACAGAAGAAGCTCTTAAGAGTCTTTTTGAACACCTGCATAAAGAAGGGTCTTATGGGATTTCTGAAGACGAGGACTTCTACGATGAGGATGATTATATTGAAGACGAAACAGAATACGATGATTACGATGAAAAATACTGGATTTCAGATTCTTACGTTATCTCTGTTTCATTATTTTCCGGCTGCTACAGGCATATAAGAATCTCAGGTTGTGCAACTTTAGAAGAACTGCATGATGCCATACTTTATGCATTTGGCTTTGAAGATGATCACGCACATGCGTTTTTTATGAACAATAAAAAATGGACATCCGGTGGATATTATTCTAAGTATATTGAAGATGAAAATAAATTTACCTGTAATTACACTCTTGAAAAAGTTCTGAAGGATAAACACCAATTTGTTTATGTCTTTGATTTCGGTGAAGAATGGACGTTTAAATGTAAAGTACTGAAGATTTTGACAGAGCCGACTTTTACTCCTGAGGTTGTACGTTCTGCCGGAGATAATCCCGCTCAGTATCCTGAATTCTATGAAGAAGATGATGAATATTAATTAAACAAGAAAAACTATGTTTATATACTGAGAAAACACAGAATTATACTTTACTGTATAAGAATCCTGTGATATAATTTCTGTACAATTTGCAATAAACAGGCACTATTATTGTATTTTATTGCAATTTATTCTTACGCTGTTCAAAATTAAGGAAAGAGGTTAAACTTAATGAGTCTTGAAAAGTATAAGGGGATAATCCCTGCATTTTATGCCTGCTATGATGATGAAGGCAATGTTTCCGTTGAGGGTACAAAACAATTAGTAGAGTTCCTTATTGAAAAAGGCGTTTCAGGTCTTTATGTCGGAGGTTCTTCAGGTGAATGCATTTATCTCACGGTTGAAGAAAGAAAAAAGACACTTGAAGCTGTTATGGAAGTTGCAAAGGGCAGAATAACAATAATCGCCCATGTTGCCTGCAACAACACAAAAGAGAGCTGTGAACTTGCACATCATGCAGAGTCTCTCGGTGTTGATGCCATTGCGACTATTCCTCCCATATATTTCAAACTCCCCGAAAGGGCTATTGCAAAATATTGGAATGATATTTCGGCAGCTGCACCTAATACCGATTACATAATTTACAATATTCCTCAGCTTGCTGGTGTTTCTCTTACACTTTCTCTGTTTGATGAAATGCTTAAAAATCCCAAAGTTATCGGTGTCAAGAATTCATCAATGCCCATTCAGGACATTCAGATGTTCAAAAGACAGGCAAAACTCAACAACAGAGAAATCGTTGTTTTCAACGGTCCCGACGAACAGTTTGTAGGCGGCAGACTTATCGGTGCAGACGGAGGTATCGGCGGTACTTATGGTGTAATGCCCGAGCTTTTTGTAAAACTCAACAGTCTTATTGAAGCAGGCGATTTTGAAAATGCAGGTAAACTTCAGGACGATATCAACGAAGTAATTTACACTATGTGTTCAACCAAGGGTAATATGTACGCAACTGCAAAAGCAGCTCTTAAGAAAAGAGCCGGACTTCAGCTCGGTGGCGTAAGAGCACCTCTCCTGAACCTTGCAGAAGACGACGATGTTATTGTTGATAAAGTAGCAACACTTATTGAAACGGCAGTAAAGACCTGGGTAGGTTAATCAGATTAATATTCTTAAAAACCATCGGTTTGATGATTCATCCATTAACCGATGGTTTTAATTATTTATTCAGTGAGTACGGAATAATTGGAATCGACAGCAAAAATGACAGTTATCTCAAAACAGAGTAACTGTCATTTATTGATTAATCATTCTTATTTCTTTTCATGTAGTCCTCATGGATTTTGTTGCTCCATGATGCAGAAAGAGGACGGTTTGCTCGGACTTCTGCAACGGCACAAGAGACTGATTCATATAGGATAGCTGTACCTTCTTTATCTGCGTTGTAGTTTACTGCTTTATCCTTGCTGATTCCGTAACGCCCTGCGGTTTCAACGGCATCTATGTTGGCACCTATAAAAAGGAATTCCCAGCCGTATTTTGTTTTTTGTCTTTCTATCATGCTTTTAACTTTGTCACTTGTATAACGGTGGCTTGCGTTTTCCATACCGTCGGTTGTAATAATGAACATTGTGTTTTCGGGCACATCTTCGGGACGGGCATATTTATGTACATTGCCGATGTGATGAATTGCACCACCAATGGCATCAATGAGTGCTGTGCATCCTCTTACAGTGTAATCGTTGTCTGTCATCTGTCTGATTTCTGAAAGCTTCACTCTGTCATGTAAAACTTCGCTTTCGTTATCAAACAAAACCGTGGAAACAAAACATTCTCCCTCTTCCCTCTTCTGTTTTTCAATCATCGCATTGAATCCGCCTATAGTGTCTGATTCAAGACCTGCCATTGAACCGCTTCTGTCTAAAATAAAAACCAATTCTGTAATGTTACTCTTTCTTTCCATAATTAAAACTCCTTATCCCATAAATTTATTGCTGAAGCTGTCTGCGATATTCAAAAGATAATTATCAAGATATGAAAGTGCAGTTTTTCTCATTTCTTCGGAAATGCCGTAAAATGCTTCTGCAACCGAGCCTGTAATTGCAGCAATAGTGTCGCTGTCACCACCGATGGAAATTGCATTTCTTATGGCGTCCTCAAAATTTTCTGATTCAAAAAAGGCTTCAAGAGCTTCGGGCACTGATTTCTGACAAATTTCATAAAACCCGTATTCTTCCCTGATTTCATCGAGAGTAAAATTGATGTCATAAAACTTATTTACATACTCTCTGATTTCTCCCATATTATGTTTAGTTCTTGCAAGATAAATTGCACCTGCAACGGCAACAGCACCTTTTATACCTTCGGGATGATTGTGAGTAACTTCAGCACTGGCTTTTGCGAGAGCTTCGCATTCTTCAAGCGAATTTGCATACCACGCTACCGGTGAAACTCTCATTGCTGATCCGTTACCGTAGCTGTTATAAGGTTCAGTCCTGTTATTCATCATCCAATCGTAGAATCTGCCGCCGTATCCGCATCCGGGGTATCTCATTCCGACTTCGTGCATTACACCGATAAGCTCTTTCTTGAATGCTTCAAGGTCACTTGTATCTGTATCAGTTAAAAGTGCCTTTGCTACAGCAAGGGTCATAACCGAGTCATCCGTAAAAAAACAATCGGCATTAAATATCTCAAAGTCTTTTGACTTAAAGTTATTGAATTCAAATCTTGAACCGACAACATCGCCTATAATTGCACCTATCATTTTATACCTCCAAAAATATATGGTTATAAGGCTTTTCTTACCTTACAACCATATTATACCTGTTATTTAATTAAATTGGTCGCTCGTCGGGCGACTTTTATTTTTATTTTATTGCATCATTATGATATTTTTATCTTTGCAACCGTTATTTTATAAGTCTCCTCATAACACGGAGGATTGTTTACATAGTAAAGTGTGCTGCCGTCGGATGAGAAGAAAAGTGACGGGCTGTATGAGCATCTTTCATAAGGGGCTAATGTATACGGAATGGGATTATCAATAGGGGCAAATGTTTTTCCGTAGTCGAAACTTATGAACATATCTGTTCCTGTATCACTTCCGCCTTTAATCGGGTGTTTACCGACAACTATGAGTGTTCCGCAGTCTCCGCCGGCAGGTGTCCACGCAGCATAAGGCGATGAACCGAAGGTTTTTCCTGCGGCTGAAACTATAGTACCGTAATCTGAAACATCTCCCCAATTATCAAGGGATGTGGATTTTTTGCAATATATAGGATTCCCGTCTATACCTACCATTTCATAAACCATTAAATATTCGCCGTTACCCATTTTTGTAACGGATGCCATTCCGGGTCTGAGAGATGAGTCCTCACAGGCAACACATTCAAATTTTTCACTCCAGTTAACAAGGTCAGAAGTAAATTTATAAACGAGTTTCTGTGAATACTCAGAGTCGGAATCATCAGAATAGAAACAGAAAAGTCTGCCTGTTTCTTCTTCATAAATAAGATAGGGTTCCCATACACCCCAATCTGTGCCGCCTGCTTTATCAACATTACAGAATGCATTAAAAGTTCTGCCAAGGTCAGAGCTTGAATATAAAGTTATTGTACTGTCGGTAACCCCTTCACCGTAAACGGATGTTGCAGCAAGAATTATGGTTCCCTTTTCAAATTCACCCATATCTGCAGGTAATTCATATAAAAACGGCATCCATTCATTCCGAAAATCTTCATTAATATTATCTGTTACAGAACTTACATAATGCCAGGTTAATGCATCATCGGTACTTTCATATACAGGATATCTGCTTCCCCACTTTTCAAAAGTCGCAAGAAGTTTACCGTTATCCTCACTGTTTTTCTGATGACAAAGTTTTATTATTGTAGGATATTCTGATACGACCGTACTGTTTTCATCTGACGGCACATATATATCGCTTACACTTTCTATATCAAAATCAATCGGCAGAATGTTATAATTTATGTTGCAGTCAACGGGAAAAATTGCCCTGAAAACAGTCAGAAGTATAAGTATAAAATTAAAAAATAACATCTTCATTTCAGTTTCCTCACCTTAAAAAAAGATATAATAATATGCGAAATAACATTCTATACATAAATTCTTACATTGTCAAGGTTGGCTCTTTTGGACATATCATTGCGATAATTTCTTCAAAGTATCACCTGTAATACGATAAACCGTCCAATCATTCATAGCTTCAGCTCCGAGAGACAAATAGAAATCAATGCTCGGTTTATTCCAATCAAGGCACCACCATTCCAGTCTTCCGCAGTCTCTCTCCACTGCAATCTGTGCAAGTTTCCTCAATATTGCTTTGCCATACCCTTTGTTTCGGAATTCAGGCTTAACATAAAGATCTTCCAAATAAATTCCTGCTTTTCCAAGAAAAGTGGAAAAGTTATGAAAAAACAATGCAAATCCGATTTCCTGTCCGTTTTCGCATGCAAAAATCACTTCAGCTTTTTTCTTTTCAAATATCCATTCCAACAAAAGGTCTTCCGTTGCTATTACTTCATCAAGCATTTTTTCATAAGATGCAAGCTCCTTAATAAAATTAAGAATCAATCCGCAGTCTTTCTTTTCGGCATATCGAAATGCTAATTCAGACATATTACGCCTCCATGAGCTCAAATTAACCATTAAAAATCAATACCAATTTTGTAATTATAATCAATAAGCACATAATTTACACTATGTTTTTTTGCATTAAATGAAAATTGAATTCATTTTTATTTAACGGTTCAGTAAAACGGACACCTGATTTTAATACACTGATTGTTCATTTTTGAACGGGTGCAAGTTATCGTTTTCAGTTCCATCGTGATGACTAATTTTTCCTCTGTGAATCTGACAGCCTCAGTAATCGCAAGATAAGAATCTCTTTTACAGCAACGGGGACCGCCGTTTTTGCCGATGGAATCTAAAGCCCGTGCAGTCATCTGATTTGAAAGTCCCCATGCTTCTTTTGATAAAGGTGTAGCTTTAAGGGCAATGGAAATAAACATTCCTGTACTGATTCCTGCTCCGCAGGCACCCCAGAATCCGCAGACACCGCCCGGAACCTGTTTTCCTCTTTTCTTCATTTCAGAAAGAGCTAACGGCAAATCAATATCACCGCCTGCATTTTTATATGCTGTAAGAAGTGCTGAGCCTACCATAGTATGATGCTCGGGACCGTGAATATGACATGAAGGCAAAGACATCATTTTTTCCAGTATTTCAATGGGAGCTATGGATTTCTCATTAAGACATATAGTAAAAATTTCATCAATACCGCTTGTATGACACTCGTCACAAACAAAATGACCGTTTACGCAGATTGTTTTGCTGTTCTGTTTTTTATGACAAAACTCACACTCCATAGTAACATCCGTCTCAAGATATTTGAGCGGTGCTTTACAAATCAAACATTCCTCATTCACTTTTTTATCCTCTGTAAGTTAAAATTCAACAGCCGAGAAGCACCTGATCAAATTCAAAAAGTGCTTCATTTATTTCATAAATATCATAAATGCCTTTCAGAATAAAATATTGGATTATTTTATCAAATGTAAAGCTTCGGGATAAAGTAAGTCCTGCAGAAGCTAATAGGTCCTGTGTTTCATCAAAGTCAAGTCTGAGTGCTATTGCAAAAGCAACTGCTGTCTGTTTTGAAGGCTTATAAGTATCGGGATTACACTTGATTTTGGAAAAAGTCTTTTTATCGATATTGGCTTTTTTATAACATTCAACATCTGTCATACCGCTGGCATCTATAAGTTCAAATAACTTATAAGCAAACGACTTGTCCATGGATTTCATATATTCATGTAAGCTTTTTTCCTTAACACCGCAATAATCTGCAAGGCAGGGTGCGGTCATTGATGAAGCACTGAACTCCTGAACTTCTGCATCATACAGCGGCTTCGGAGTGTTAAGCATTAAGGCATAAAACGAACA
Organism: Oscillospiraceae bacterium; assembly: GCA_015065425.1. GTDB lineage: Bacteria > Bacillota > Clostridia > Oscillospirales > Acutalibacteraceae > RUG806. The sequence goes on along the minus strand of SVQH01000003.1, from coordinate 31,962 downwards.
TTTTTCCAACGGGACTTCAGAATAATCATCATAGATATAATCACTGATTTCCGAGAACAGAGTCTTACTGAATTCATAAGAAGCACGGTCAAACACGCAAAGATAAACCATAAGCTCATGTTCAAATAAAAACTCAGTTATGACCTGAATTGCAAATTTCAGAACCTTATCTTTAGGATAACCGTAAGCACCTGAAGAAATCAGCGGGAATGCAACTGAGCTGAAATTATGCTCAACCGCAAGTTTAAGGGATTCTATGTAACAGGATTTCAGCATAATACTCTCACCATGAAGTCCGCCCTGCCATACGGGTCCTGATGTATGAATGATATATTTTGCAGGGAGATTATATCCTTTAGTAAGTTTTGCCGTACCAAGTCCTAACGGGCGAAGTTTTTTGCAAGCTCTGTCAAGTCGCTTTCCTGCCCCGTTATGAACTGCCAGATCTACACCACTGTAACCTGTCATTTCTTCATTGGTTGTATTGACAATAGCATCAACTTGCATTTTGGTTATGTCTTGCCTGATTATCTGAAGGGGCATTCTTTATACCTCTTTTCTGTACTGAATATGGTGTCTGATTTCTTATCTAAGATATTATATATCAAATTAAAAGTTTATTCAATATAAAGTCCGAGATTAAAACACTTTATAAAAATGCCTCAGATTTTTGAATAGTATCGAAAAACAGAATTGACTTAAGCAACAAACTATAGTATTATTCAAATAAGATTAAGAAAACGGAGGAATTAAAAATGTTTGCATTTTTCAGCAAAATTACCGCTTTTTTCTGCTCCATTCTCATCACTATCTGTGTAGCACTTGATATTCCATGCTATCCAATGGGACAGAAGGTTGATATGGACAAATTCGATTTAACTTTTGAGGAAGAATTTGACGGTGAGCTTGACCGCAGCGTATGGTCAGGACACTATCAGTACGGAACAACCTCTGAAGCACGAAAAGGAAGCTACTGGAATCAGCATCTTGCTTACACGGAAGACGGAAGTCTCGTTATTCCTATAACTTATCTTGAAGACGGAATGGGCGGAAAAGGTGCCGGCTGGTATTCCGCAGGTATTGACACAGATTCCGATGCACCCAACGGCTTCAGTCAGAAATTCGGCTATTTTGAATGCCGTTGCATTCTGCCTGAAGGTGCAGATATATGGAGTGCTTTCTGGCTTATGAATGACGGCGTTTATGTTGAAGACGGTTCAGGTCGTGACGGTACTGAAATTGATATTTTTGAGAGCGACTGTTACGGAAAGACTCTCCCCAACAGCATCACATCAAATCTCCACTTTGACGGCTACGGAGATTCACATCAAAAACACGGTGCAACACAGTTCCTTCTTAAAAACAACCCCTATAAAGAATTCAACACCTACGGGCTTGAGTGGAATGAAAATGAGTATATTTTCTATATCAACGGTGTTGAAACCTTCCGCACAGACTTCGGCGGAGTAAGTCAGAACGAAGAATACCTCATACTCTCGGTTGAAATGCGAGGCGAAAACGGAATTCCTTCCGAAAGAGAAAATGCTCCCGCCGACGATGCATTTTTCATCGTAGACTATGTAAAGGCTTATCAGTACAAAAACTAAATTGCTATTATAATACAAAAGCAAATAAAACAGGTGCAGCAGAAATTAATCTCTGTTGCACCTGTATTTTTGTTTATCTGATTGAAGTTATCAGTTCATCCATAGCTTCGAGTAATGTGCCTGCTGTTTTGGGACCGACAGAGTTTGTTTCTTCATAGTGTTTTCTGTCAAATGAATCATACGGTATATTGAAATAAGGAAGCCATTCGTGAAGCATAAAATCGTTTTCGGGGATAATATAACCCAATTCATCATTGCAAAGACCGAGAACAAAGTTATGTTCGCAGCGTGACATTTCAGAAAGTGATTTATAATCTGCCGCTACTCCGTTTGCCGATTCTTCAGCAGAAAGGAAATTGCCGCTTTCAAGTTCGGGATAAAGCTCACCGGGTATCATATAAATGCCTATCTGACGGGAGCCAAGTTCCGCATAAGAAACTTCCGTAATAATGGATACCTTAGTCAAACCGTTCAATGCAACGTCATTGTTAAGAACTCCGATAAATCTTGCAAGAAGAAGTGCGGTATTTTCGCAAACAACGCTCACAGTTCGGGATTTTATATTTATTATGGGAGAGAGTTCCTTTTCATTGTTTATACCTAAAACCAAACCGCCAATTTGTTTGCCGTATTCTTTGGTGTGCTCAATACATTCTGAAAGCTCACCTTTGAGGAAGTTATCAATCTCAGCACCTGTAACAAGTCCGCCTATTGCTCCGTTTATAAAAACAACGTTTGCCCCACCTGTTTTCTCATCAATTTCTTTTGTCATATATGCAGGGAAATCTGCACTGACAACATTGGTCTTACTTCCGAGCATCTCAGCATGACAAGCGTAATTTACGATATAAGTATCCCTGCCACCATCTGCAGGCTCGAAACGAATACTTGTAACAGTTGCATCAAAATCAACAGGAGTTCTTGTGTCTGCCTGCATACCATCAGCTTCTGCAGTTCCGAAATATAGTCTTCCGTTTTCCCGTGATTTATATGCAGCGATAATTGCAGCGGCGGTCTTCTCCTTAAGAGAATTCATAAAATCATCATTTTTGCCGTCGAAGTAAAAAGCTTTACCCCAAAGTCCCTGCGTATCTATAGCAGAGTGGGCATGTGTAGCACAGATATTGATTGATTTGAGATTCGGAATCTCGCCGCTTTCAATAACCTTTCGTCTTATGTCATTTATATCTGAACGGCTGATACCTACGCAATCAATGGCACATACAATGACACCGCCCCTGCCGGTATTATCGTCAAGATAAACAGCTTTTGCATACATATCATCAAGAATATCCTTTGCCGGATTGTTCGTGTTATAACCTGCGATATAATATGTGTCGGAAGTTATGTCCTCGGGAGAGAGCACTTCTTTTGCAAAACCAATCGTCCAGAAATCTCCTGCGACATCTGAAAATATACCGTCACCCGTGAGCATATACTGAGCCTCATCCGTCTCTGTCGTAAACATAGAGTTTGGCATAATGATTATTATCAATGATAAAAGAGCTGAAATAATCCCCCTTACCATAGCGGGAAGACCTAAAAAACGTAATACTTCCATTTAATCTTACCTCCAAGCCTTTATAAGTTTCTCAAATGCCTTTGAAAATGCAGATGCGGTAAATGAGCCTGTTGAAACGGTTTCTTCATAGTGACCTTCTTCATTTGAAGCGGAATAATCATTATCGGGCACGATGTATCCTACAGCATCGTTACAAAGCCCGAAAACAAGCACTTCGTCGCTCTCTGCGAAATAATTGTTAAGTGCCGAATAGGGATATTCTGTACCGCTGTACGCCTCATCAGCTGAGAAAAATCCGCCGTAAACAAGTTCGGGCAACACTTCGCCGGGGGCTTCAAGGATTTTTATATTTTCACCGATTTCAATAAAGCCGATTTCACTTGTAAGATAAATCTTTCCGTCCTCTTTAAAAGCGGTGGCATTACAAAGACCTGCACGCTCTGCAAGAAGGAAAATAAAGTTATTGACCTCAAAATCAACCTGAGCATGAGCTACATTAAGTATGGGGGCAACTGCCTCGCCGCTTGCTGCAAGTTCATAAAGAATATCTGCAATAAGTTTGCTGTACTCCTTCATTTTTTCATAGGCTGTCAGTTCCTCGGGAATTCCGGTTTTTGCATCCGTGTTGATGTGGATTGCACCGCCTATTGCACCCTGAATAAAGATGAAATCAACATTCTTTTCTGCTGTAACAGTTTGTTCAACATAAAACGGGAAGTCACCTGACAGTTCAGTGTTACTCCAGTCAAGATTAACGGGATGAGCACCGAAATTTGCAATGTAAATTTCTTTTTTATTTGTGTCATTGGGCACAAAACGGAAAAGGTGAATTTTTTCATCAATGGCATAGGGGGCTCTTCCGTCATAGAACATTTCGGGACAAACTTTTGAAGAATAATATAGTGTACCGTCACAACGGTTGTTATAAGCCTCTCTTATTGCATCGGCAGTTTTTGAAACAACCTTATCAATATAATCCTGATTTCTGCCGCTGAAAGGAATGTTGCCCCAAAGTCCCTGCGTATCAATGCCGCTGTGGGTATGAGTGGAGCCGACATCAATGCTTATCAGTTTGCCGACACCTGTAATATCATTGAGTTTTTCGCGGATTTCCTTGATATCAGCGTTCATAAATCCAACACCGTCAATCCATGCGAATGCAGCCGCACCTCTGCCTGAATTATCGTCAAGAACAACTGCTCTTACACATAAATCGTCAATAACACCCGTTACTTCCTGTGCGGGAAATTTAAGATAGCCGCCGAGGAAATATCTTGTGCTGTCAATATCATCGGGAGTAAGCACTCTGCGGGCATAACCTGCTGACCAGTACTCTGCCGCAGCTTCGTCAATGAAGTTTTCGTCCCCCTCAAGAAAATTTGCACTGATTGCTTCCGTTGGTCTTTCTTCGTAACCGATTTTTGTCGCACTTTGAAAAACTGAGGAAAGAAGTAGGGGAAGACCTGTAAGTACCGCTAAAATTGCCGTTAACCATCTGATTATAACTGCCATAAAAAAACCTCCGTGTTCTTAGTTTACCGCCGCAAACAAATTTTTAAGTTCACTCTTTATATCGGTGTCGTTTGAAAGACGGGCAGGCATTGTATTGTATTTATCAATCAGAGAGAATATCTTCTCTTTAAGAGAATCATCTTTGCTTTTTATATATTCAAAAATCTTTTCTGTCAAATCACAGAAAACATAAAATTTTTCCGACCATTTGGAAAGTTCACGGCAAATCGGCAAATCTTTCATAAGAAATTCTTTGCAGGCACTCATTTTGCCGAGATATTCTTCGCTGAGTGAAATTGCTTTTTGCATATCCCCCGCTTTGAATGCAGATTCAATTTTATCAAGTGCTTCATACATCCGCCTTGAATTTGCATCTTTGAGGCAGGAGGTATAAAGATGGTCTGCGAAAACAGTGAATGCATCAGCATATTTTTCACCAATTACCTGCTTTATAGCATTCTCCCACGAAAACTGCGAATCATAATTTTCGCTGTCCCACAAAAAATCTGCAAAGGTTATGAGGGGAATTTTTGAGCACTCTGCATATTCCATACAGTTTGAAATTATGCCTTCTGAATATTTCCATAAATCTGCATCACGGTTAATAATCGGTGAAATATGCATCTCATTATACATAGAACAATCGTTTACGGGATAATTGTCCCAATATAGTGGTTTGTGATGAGTACATTCAATGAATTTAAGAGCTTCAAAGCTTGTAAGCTCCCTTGAACATATATCTCTTCCCGTCCAGAAAACCGAAACACGGGGAGGTATATTCTGACCGAGCTTTGAAATATAATATTCGTTACCTTTTCCGTGATAAAGAGTAGGGCAAACGTTGAGTTTCACCGAGCTGTCAAGCTCCTTCAATTCGGCATAATACCTGTTAATAAGGTCAATATGGGCATTGACCGTTTCACCGTAACAGACCTTATCCTCTTCAAATTCAAGCTCTTCGTCAATATCGTCAAGAAGCAGTCCGAAAGAAGTGATTCCGATTGAATAAAGTTGCTTTGTTTTTTCAATCAGTGCATTGAATTCATCATTGTCGGAGTATTTCATAGAAAGACCCGGGGCAATACACCAATAAAAATCCATATAATATTTCTTTGAAGTAACAACCAGCTCTTTGAGTTTTGTAAGCTCTTTTTCGGGATATTTTTCACGCCATTTTTCACGGTGATACAAATCATCCTTGGGGGCATAATATACTGTATTCATACGGTTTTTTGCCATAAGTGCCATAACGGATTTTCGGTTTTCGTGGCTCCACGGAGTACCGTAAAATCCCTCAATATATCCTCTAACGGAAAATGAGGGAGAACAGACATATTCACCGTCACACATACGGTTTTCAGAAAGCCGTTTTGCGACATCGCACAGTGCATAAAAAGCACTTTTTTCTCCGGAACATTCAATATCAATCTTTCTGCCGCAAATACTGAGTATGAATTTTTCATCAGTTACTCTATGAGATTTTTCGCAATATAGGGTACGCCTCGAATCGAGATAAGAAATACTTATATCAAAATCATTCAAAACATCACCGAAAAGCTCATGAAAAGCGGGAATATCAGACATAAACATCCCTCCTGTTTACAATAATACACCATTCTTATTGATAATACAATATTGAATACTTGATTTTATCCGCCTCAGATGCTAAAATTTACAAAAGAAAGGGCGTGGTAATATGACAGTAAGACCTTATGAAGCAAAGGACAAGGAAAATGTGCGTTTCGTCTGTCTGAACAGCGATGGTCCCTGCAAGAGTTCAGAAAGAGGGATAAACTTCGGCCTTGCGGTTTACTGTGATTATTATATCGAAAAGGAACCCGAAAATTGCTTTGTTGCAGTCGATGAAAACGATAAAGCAATAGGATATATTATCTGCACGGAAGATTTTGTTGTTTTTAAAGAGCGTTTTATAAGCGAATATTACCCGAAAATCAAAAAATGGGAATTCCGCCGCAGAAAATCAGCACTAAGGTCAATTATTCCTCACGAAAAATACAAGAAAAACTACCCGGCACACCTTCATATTGATGTACTTCCCGAATATCAGAGAATGGGGCTGGGGCATCAAATGACCGATGCACTCATAAAACATCTGAAAAGTAAAGGCATCAAGGGAATTATGCTTACAACATGGATAAAAAACAAGAAAGGCAGAGGCTTCTACGACAAATATGGTTTTACTCTGCTTGAAGAAATGAAAAACTGTGCCGTTTACGGGCTGAAACTTCAATGAATATAACCGACAAATCTGCTGTTAGAGCCGAGTGTTTGTAAGAACACTCGGCAATTTTATTTGTCTGTCGGCAAGTTTTATTGCTATGCAGTTTTATTATGCTTCGCATAGTATTATTTGCTTCGCAAGTTTTGTGGAGAATAAAATAACACTCTGCCGCCGGGCAGAATATCATTTAATTTATCCGAAATAAGAACGGCACACTTACTCCACTACCAAGGGTGAAAGGATAAAAAAATGAGAGGCAACACGTATGCGTATCACCTCTTTTTCTGTCCTTAGCATCCCCTCACCTTTGTCGGTCATTTTTATTGCATTATGTAGTACACTCTGTATTCGCCTGTGTGGTCAGTGGCATATCGGCTGTTAATCATACATTGCTTTGAAACAGCAAGCGATGCACGCTCCATAATTTCCGTCATACCGTGTTTTTTGACATCATAAATGAATTTTTCAATCAGTTCTGTACGACCCGGTACATTCAATTCCATGCGTGCAAGTTTCAGAAAACGAACAGAAAGATACTCTCTGTCCAAACGCTTTCTTGTTTCATCCGATTCTGCCACTTGCATAGCTTTGTTAAACAGCAAATCCGCTTTTTCAATGAATTCATCGGTTATGTACTTCGCATCAGGATTCTGATAAATTGAAAGCGGTGCGGATGAACATGTTTTTTCAGCAAGTGCAACATATTCTTTTATAAATTTACCTGCCGCATTACCGTAAACTCCGTCAAGAAACAGGGACATTTCTTTATCAATATCAGCCTCCGGATTCCAGAGAAGACGGCTTATAACAAAAGCTTTAAGGTCATCAAAGGCGGCACCGCCGCCATAGGCGAAATTTCCTTGTTCAAGAAGACCCTTTATACCGATATGCTTAAAAAATCTGATATTTTCTTTGAGTGTATGAAGATGAATAAACGGCTGAAGATAGTTTTCAAAATTAACGGCATAATCCCATACATAAAGTCGGGTGGCATGACTTTTCCAATCGTTCAGTGCGTTAACAAAAACTGCTTCACTGCCGTCGGGATTCTGCTTTGCAAGAGTTTCGAAGGACTTATCATATCTGCAATCAATGGAACAAAGCCTTACTATCACATTATCCCTTGCAACCGCCTTTTTCGGTGCGGGCAGTGAATACTGATAAGCAAAAGTGTGAAGCAGAATATCGGGATAATCCGCATTTATCGCATCGGAAAGCTTATTTACAAAATGAATAATGGGTCCTGCAGGACTTCCCTCCTCTTTTTCAAGCTGAGAACAGCCCGGACAGGTACATCTTAGCATATTATCGTTTTGTGCAACAGAAAAAACTGTGCATTCGGGATTTTCCTTAATCCATCTCCGAAGTGTATTCTCAGCAATTTTCAGAACCTCGGGATTTGTCAGGCAAAGCTGACTGTTCGGGACCCTTTTTCCGTCAACCTCTGAATAATATTCGGGATGTCCGTCAAAATAAAGGCTTTCAGGCACAAGGTCACAGAAAGAATGGTGAAAATTATACCATTTAACTCTGCCGCCCTTTGCTTTTGAAATATCGCAAAGTCCCGAATTCAATCTGTTTTTTGATGCAAAGCCTCCGTCAAAAGCATTACGGAAATATGCATCTCGGAACTCAAAAGCAGGTTCATCTTTTATCTCATCAAGCTCTATTTCAAGTACATCTATTGTGTCAATCTGCTCTGCATCCTTCGTAAAAGAGCGAAAATTACAAAAGATTTCAAGAAAACGGTATACACCGTAGAGAACACCTCTTGAGGTTTTTCCGGTAATTGTTATATGTTCACCTTGTCCTCTGATATAAAAACCCTCTGTATCAAGGTCAGTTTCAACAGCTGTTTCACCTCTTACATTTTCGCCAATACGGATTTCGGGGCCACGCATGGGGCATCTGTCTGAATAATACGGAATAGCCGCATTGGTTGCTTTAAGCAGATATTTCTGCAGCTCGGATGCAGCGTAACGCACCGTTTCGTCTGAATACTGATGATTCACTATATGAAAATTGCTTTCGCCGTTTGCGGCGATTCTGTAAAGTCCCATTATTTGTCTCCTTCAACTGCTGGACGGATATTCCAGCCGTTTGCTTCAAGAAGTTTTTCTGCTTTCTCTTCGGAACAGCCAAGAATTTCAGTAACTATTCCTATCATTCTTTTTCTGAGTTTTTTATTGGTCGGTCTGAGATTTATCATCAGATTTTCATAAACACAGCCACATTTAACCATGGATGCGGTTGATATCATATTAAGAATAATTTTCTGAGCAGTTCCCGCCTTCATTCTCGTTGAGCCGGCAATAACCTCGGGTCCAGTATCGGCACAGATATCAACATCTGCAGCTTTTCCAAGTTCTGTATCGGGATTGTTGGTGACGGAAACTGTTTTTGCACCTATGCTTTTTGCATAATTCACTGCTGAAATAACATAAGCTGCCGAGCCTGATGCGGAAATTCCTATTAATATATCCTTGCTGCTGAAATTGCGATTTTTCAAATCATTAACCGCCATTTCAGCATTATCTTCTGCATTTTCGGCGGCTTTGAACATACATTTTTCTCCGCCTGCAATAATTCCGTTGAATAAATCATAAGGCACACCAAAGGTAGGCGGACACTCTGCGGCATCGCACACACCAAGTCTGCCCGAAGTTCCGCTTCCGATATAATACACTTTACCGCCTGATTTTATTACATCTGCTGTGGCATCACAAGCTTTTTCAATTTCGGGAAGTGCTTTATCCACGGCAGCTGTTACCTTGGCGTTTTCATCATTTATTATCTTCAGTATTTGATATGTGGACATCTTGTCAATATCATAAGTATTACGATTTCTCATTTCAGTCTTAAGCATTTATTTCACCACCTGAAATATTTGATTTTGCAAGAGATACTGCACCGCTCACTGTCGGCTCATCCGAAAAAATAAGGGGATAATCATCTTCGGTATATTTAAGTAAAAAAGGCTTTAATATATTTTTCTGCCTACTTAGTCCCCCGCAGATAACGGTTTTTTCATTATTTTTAAGAAAACTTTGTGCGGTAGTAATTATTTTTGCCGCCTCTCGGGCATTGCGGTCTAAAATCTTCTCCGCTTCCCCATCACCTTGCTCAAACGCGTCAAAAATTATCGGGGCAAAAGAAGCAATAAAAGCTGGACCGCCCGAATAAATCTCCGAAAGCGAATCTTCAAGGCTTTTTCCGAGTTTATTTTCAACAAGCTCTGAAATCAACTTGCTTCCGCCCCTGCCGTCAAGATAACCAAAAGCACTGTCAAGAGCATCCGACCCTAAATGGAAACCGCTCCCGCCTTTGTCTATCATATACCCCCAACCGCCTATACGGTGACGCTCTCCGTCCGATTGGCAGAAGGCAACAATGCCCGTTCCCATAATGACAGCAACTCCGCTTTCACCTTTTAATGCGAGTTCCAATGTACTGTCGGTATCGCTGCCGTTTGCATAAGAACCGAAACCGAACTCTCCGAGAAATCGGTGAATTTCAGCTTTTATGTCCTTTGAACCGCCTCCTGCAAATCCTGCAAAGACAGATATCTCACTGTAATTCAAGGCTTCGCATATTTCTGAAATACCAAGTCTCAGTATTGATTCTGAGTTTTCGATTCCGCAGTTTACGGGATTTGATGTACCAAGATATATCTGTCTGATTTTCTTTTTATTCATATCCGTCAACAAAAACTCCGTCTTTGTTCCGCCGCCGTCAATGCCTAAAAGATATTTTATATTATTTCCGGTCATAAAATCCCTCCCTATACTGACTTTTTAATCCTCTTTTATGCTGTTTTCATTCGTTTACACTGCGAAGCACAACATTTCCGTCCTGACAAAAATCAACAACTGTCATTGAAATATTATCAAGTGAAAATCTGAAGATATGGGGTTTTATTCCTAATGCCGTAGGAATAAGATATTCAAGAAATCCGTGGTGACTGAAAACTGCAACACGGTCACCGAATGAAAATCTGTTTTTAATATAAGAAATCACTTTTTGTGCACGGATAACATTATCCTCAAAAGCCTCACAACCAAATTCATAATTTTCTGTGGCGAAAAGTTTTTCGCACATTTTTGTGTTTTTATAATATCGACGAAGGTATTCTTCACTGCATCCGTAATAGCCCGGTGTACAACCACACTCAACAAGTTCGGGACAGATTTCAAGAAGCGGGTTATCACCTTTTGCTTTGCAAACTCCTGTTGCAGTCTTAAAACTTCGCAAAAGAGAGCTTGTAATATATGCGTCTATGTGTAAATCCTTAAGTTTTTCGCCCAGTTGAACGCACTGCTGTTCACCATTTGCGGTAAGTTCACCGTCACTGGGGTCACGGTCGCCGATATTATCATACTGAGTCTCTGCGTGTCTGATAAAAATAATTTCCAAAGAATCAAGCTTTTCCATAATATCACCTTATTAATATTTATTTATCTCAAATAAATTCCGCCGAAAATCAGCAGTGCTGTCATCATAAGCAGATATGTAGGATATACGGTTACAGAACAGCCGAAAGAAGCAATAAACTGACCGATATTTTTCGTCTTTTTGCGGTTTTCAATAACAAGTCCGGGACGGAACATAAAGAATGCTTCAAATACAAGATATCCGCAGCAGTAGAAGATCCAGGTTTCCCAAAGAGTATAGCCTCTTAAAATCTGACCGACCAGAATAACTGCACCAAGAGAAATCAAGAATATACGGATAAATCTGATGCCTTTATAATCCCAGTAACGCTCCAATCCGTCGTGCTGAGCTATAACATAATACATGGTAAAGCAGCAGATAATTCCTGCCATAGTAGTTGAGCCGAGCATAATAAGTGCAAGCGGTCCCACCATATAGCAGGGGCGTTCAAGCACTTCTACAATGTTCATATCAACCTCGCCGAAGGCCTTGGTAATTTTATTACCGTTTCTGCGGTAAGGAATGATAAACAGGAAAATTGTCAGAATAATTAACACACAGAATACCCAGGAGAGAATGGTATCAACATTCTGCGGAAAGGGATGCCACAATGAACCTATCGTTTCTGCGACAGCAAGTTTTTCTTTTGCAAGAGGCCAGGCAATTATAAATGCAACGGAAATGCCGAAACCCTGAGCAAGACCTTGAACAAGCTCCATCATTTTCCAACCGTCAATAACCTTAAGTTCATCCAGTTTGCCGAACATACGCTTACCGTTTCTGAGAGGATGGCACTCTTTATCATAAAGAGTTATACCGATAACCCAACCGATTGCACCGAACAAAGCACCGCCAATCCACATAATAATTGAAAAAATATCTCCGCGTATTGCCATCATCAGCAATAATTCAGCAACAATTACAACATTGCGTCCCCATTCTTCACGGCTGTCCTCAGAAAAACCGATTTTAGGCATTTTGCCGTTTTCAGGGTCATAGGGTGTGTTAAAAATACGATAGCCTATTTCCTGCGACAAGGGTACAAGTGCAAAGAAAATAACAAAATCATACCACTTATAAACGACACCGCTCATTGCAGAAAAGCTGATACCTAAAAAAGCCGCACCGAGACCGCCCCAGATTGCACCCTTAAAGCTAAGGGCAAGATATCCGAGCGACGGATTATATCGGGGTTTATCGTGGTGAAGCACAAGAAACATTGTTGATGCATAAGGCTCCATACCGCCGTAAAAATAACCGAGAGCACAGGCAGCAGCGAACAGAAACACATTTTCCATAAGAAGTTCTGAACCCGTGTACCATACACACATAATACCCATGAAGGCACCGGGAAACATAGCACCCTTTTCGCCACCGATTGCCGAGCCGCGAATACCCCAGCCAAAGCACATAGCCAGCATACTGAAAACAATAAAAAGTGCAGGACTTTCAGTCATTTTTATAAACTCCTTTATAGTGTTTTTGCCTATTACTGAAAAAAAGCCGGTACATCAAAATGAGCCGGCTTTTTGTTTGTAGTTTAACGGAAGTTCATATAACCGAAAACAAGCAGTCCTGCCATTAAAACATGGAAGAAAGGAAGAACCGTGATATCGCCGCCGAAGGATATGAGGAATTCCTTGACGGATTTCGATTTTCTGTAGTTTTCGATTACTCTCTTGGGACGGTAGAAGTATGCAAGGTCGAAGAGAATATATCCTACACAGTAGAAAACCCATGTTTCCCAAAGGGTATAGCCTCTTAAAATCTGACCGACAAGAATAACGGCACCCACAAGAATCAGGAATATGCGGATTAATTTGATGCCTTTGTAATCCCAGTAACGTTCAAGACCGTCATGCTGTGCGATAACATAGTACATTGTAAAGCAACAGATAATACTTGCCATAGTAGTTGAACCGAGCATAACAAGTGCAAGCGGACCCACCATATAACAGGGGCGTTCAAGCACTTCTACAATGTTCATATCAACCTCGCCGAAGGCACGGGTGATTTTGTTGCCGTTTCTGCGGTACGGAATTATGAAAAGGAAAATAGTGAGAATAATCAGTGCACAGAATATCCAGGAAAGAGTAATATCAACCTTTTCCGGAAGCATATACCAGAGCTTGCCTGCGGCTTCTGCCTGTTCAAGATTCTTTGCAGCAAGAGGCCAACCGAGGGCAAAAGCAGCACTGATTCCGAGACCGTTAAAACAGCCCTGCGTAAATTCCATAATCTTCCAGCCGTCAATAACCTTGAGTTCTTCAAGCTTTCCAAAAAGCCATTTTCCGTTTTTGAGCGGATGCATCTGCTTGTCATAGAATGTAATAGCAACAACCCATCCGACTGAACCTGCAAGTGCACCGCCAACCCACATAATAATACCGAAAATATCACGACGGATTGCCATAAGCACCAACAGACCTGCTACGATTACCAGATTGCGACCCCATTCCTCACGGCTGTCCTTTGAAAAGCCGATTTTGGGCATCCTTCCGTTTTCGGGGTCATAGGGTGTGTTGAAAATACGATAACCGATTTCCTGCACAAGGGGAACAAGTGCAAAGAAAATAACGAAATCGTACCATTTGTAAACAACACCGCTCATAGCGGAAAAACTGATACCGAGAAACGCTGCACCCAAGCCGCTCCATATTGAGCCTTTGAAAGCCAATGCCAGATAGCCCAGAGACGGATTATACCGGGGTTTATCGTGATCCAGGACAAGTCCCATTGTTGAGCCGTAGGGCTCCATACCACCATAAAAATATCCGAGAGCACAAGCTGCTGCAAACAAGAATACATTTTCCATCAGAAGCTCTGAACCGGTATACCAGACACAAAGAATACCCATAAATGCACCGGGTAACATAGCACCTTTTTCGCCACCTATTGCGGAGCCTCGCATACCCCAGCCAAAGCACATGGTAATCATGCTTATAGCCAGAAATACAAATATGTTTTGAGTTTCCATATACAATTACCTTCCACAAATTATGTTATTTTTCTACACGAACCAGAGCATAGCCGATTTTCTTACGTCCGCAGGTATATACCATGTGGAAAAGATTGCCCTCTGCAACAATAGAGGGATATGAAAATTCTACGCCCGGCTGAGTTTCAAGCTCAATACGGACAGGATATTCAGCACCGTTGTCCTCGGAAAGAAACAGGCAAAGAGGTGTGCGGTCACCCCAGTTTTCACTTACGGGGTTACATATCAGACCTAAAACACCGCAATCGGTCATCGCTGCACCGATACCGCTGTTATTATTGGGCATATCGGTAGGCTTTGCGACAGACCATGTACGCCCGAAATCCGTTGATTCACTGCGATAAATCCAATTAAGATTTGTACGGGCAAGCATATAAACTCTGCCGTCGTGTGCTCTGTCTTCCCATACTGCAGGCTGAATCAGTCCCTCACCATCCTTGGGAAGCTCCTCCTTACGGTTACAGATTGTGCCGTCGGGAAGAAGGAATGCAACGGGTGCTGAAAGCTTCCATGTTTCGCCGTTATCTTCACTGTAATCTGTCCAGGACTCCCAACGGTCACACAGATCCTCAGTTGAACCGGGAGCAAGAAGTGCACCGTTTGAAAGTCTTATCATCTGATTTTTAACAGGTCCCCTGCCGCCAATGTCACCGGGAACAAGCTCTTTTGGCGTTGACCAGGTCTTGCCGTCATCCGAGGAAACTGTTTTCATTGAGTACCAATGTCCCTCATCAATACCGCTTTTATAAATCATTGTGAGAACACCGTCCTCTGCAAAAAGAGTCGGGTTCCAGTCTGCCTCACCGTCGTCGGGCGTTACGGGAACGGGAGTGCTCCACTCACCGTCACGACGAGAAAACCATATACGCACATTGGGATTTTTTTCTTTTATACCTCCGAACCAGGCTGCCGTGGGCTTGCCGTTACAAATTGCAACCGTTGCGGCATGACATTCGCCTGTTTCTTCATTAATGCCTTCTGTTGTGATATATTCCTGATATAAAAGCTCAGCTTTAATCATTTATTCACATCTCCTAAATCTGATATTACTGTATCGGTAACAAAACGGGGGGCTTTCTCACCGAAATTATTGTAATAAAAACGTTATCTGAATTGCAGTACGGGGATTTTTCACATATTTTGCTGTTTTATATTTTTACAGCATTCGCAAAAACGTCCCCTCAAAACCATAGTATTTAGAGCGGGAATAAGCTTATCAGATAATACAATCAGCAACCGTGACGCTCCTTATAAATACGGATAACCTCCTGCAGATCTTCCTCGGTATCTACACTGACTGCCTCATACTGTGCGGGGGCAGGAACAATTTTGATTTTGTAGCCGTGCTCCAAAACCTTGAGCTGTTCAAGTGATTCTGCCTCAGAAAGAGGGGTGGGAGCAAGTTTTGTATATGTATTAAGAAACTCATGTGTGTATGCATAAATTCCTACGTGTTCAAAATACTTTGCTGCCTCAGCATGGCGGGGATAAGGAATAGGTGAACGGGAGAAATAAATAGCATTGCCGTTGACATCGGTGACAACCTTGACAACTGTGTTATTGAGCACATAATCTCCTTCAATCGGTACACTGCCTGTTGCCATAACGCAATCGGGGCTGTTAATCAGTGCTGTACCGATATCATCAATAATTTCGGGGGGAACCAGCGGCTCGTCACCCTGAATGTTTATAACATAGTCACAATCATAATTACTTGCAGCCTCTGCCACACGGTCAGAGCCTGTGGGATGATTTACACTTGTCATAACAGCTTCGCCGCCGAATGCGATAACTGCATCATATACACGACTGTCATCGGTAGCGACAACCACCCTGTCAAGAATTTTTGATTTACTTGCATTTTCGTAAACATGCTGAATCATGGGTTTACCACATATATCCTTAAGGGGCTTTCCGGGCAGACGGGATGAACCGTAACGGGCGGGAATAACACCTAAAACCTTAGCACTCATATTAAAATCTCCTTTTTATTAAATTCAAAAACTGTATTTATCACGCAGTGCATTACGCATTTTATTGAGAGAAAACGGCTTGATTTCATCACAAATGCGTTCACGCATTGCTTTGCCTTCCTCCGTATTCTGGGGAGCAGAAGTGAAATCAAGAGTTACACCGAGTTCTTTACAAATGCGGTCAACAAAAATCGGCCACAACTCACCGATATCACCGATAACGGGGATACTGTTTTCAAGACGTGTGAATGCTGACATTTCCATACGGAACGGAATTTTTGTGAGCTTTGTCTTAGGAAGTCCTTCATTAATCGCTTTCTGTATAAGTTCACTTTGTTTATTAAGATCCCATGAACGCTTAAGATTTTCATCAAGGTCAAAACGGATGAGAGTTTTATCCTTAAGGCTGTATGTGGGCAGGCCGTTCATTGAAGCCCAAATACCGTGGCCTGTGTATGTTTCAAAGGGACCGTCGTGAATTTCCTGCGTAAGAGCAACTGCAGATTCGATAATAACATCTGCTTCAGAGAGCATTTTTGCAATACGTTTGCAACGCTGACTTACGGGGATACTGTCAGAGATGCAAAGACCGACCTGACCGCCGCCGATAAGCTGGGGAACACTTACGAGAACAGGTACCCCCTTAATAGCACCCGCACCAATCATGGTTCGTGGATCTGCACCAAGACCTGCAACGTATTCAAAACTTTCGCCCAGAGTCTGTGCAGCAACCATAACCTCTGTTGCAACAGTTTCATTGAAATAGCCTACCGGGTAAGCCATATTGCCTGCAGCTTTGATGATGACCTTACCCTCTGCCTTTTCACAGACAGATACAAGTTCTTCATCAAGAGGCAGTTCCGTTCGGATGCGTGCCCACTCCTCAGCGGGAAGCTGAGTGAGTTCATAAATATTTCCGCGGGGACGTAATTCCTCAGGGAATTTATCACCGAGAACATCTGCATCAAATCGTTTTACACGGTCAAGTGTACCGCCCATTTCGTGTGAAATAACGGCTGAGCTTGTTGTTACTCCGTCAATAAGACCTGCATGAATAAGCGTTGCTATCAGAGTTGTGACACCCTCATGGAGATTGGGACCGCTTCCTATAACAGCAGCAACCTTGCCGCCGCGTTTTTTTACATTGACGACTTGTTCAATAGCAGTATTTAAAAATTCTTTAGTCTCATCAGGAAGTGCCTGATAAAGCTGTTCAACTAAAGCAGGTGAAGCCATAATTATTTCTCCTATTCGTATTAAACAGATTGATGTTTTAATTTTGTCTAAAAGCTTTTACTTGATTTTTTTACCGAAACATGCGTCATCATAATCGAGAGACAAAAGGGTGAAATTATATTTTTTATAGAAATTCATTGCTCTTTCATTTCTCGGTCCGCAGGTAAGACAAACACCCGAAACGCCTTTTTCAGCCAGATGATTGCAAAGAGTTTCAACAAGTCTGCCTCCCATACCCATTCTCTGATATTCGGGAAGAATATCAACATGAAAATGAGCAGGATATTCGTCCTTGAACTTTTCCTGGGCGTTGTATGCGGTAGAAGCCCACTCATATCTGTCCTCACCGAAGCTGTCAGAACGAGGGAGATAGTCTCTGTCGAAAATTTCCTTGAATCTGTCGAAATTTTCCGCACAGAGAATATAGCCTACAGCCCTGCCGTCATCATCGATAACAAAGCAATTTTCAGGCTCATGCTCAATATAGTAATTGCAGAATGTGTTATGATAAAACAGACCTGTTAAATAATTCGGCACTTCTTCGGGGCCCTCACTGTTATGGCAGACAAAGTGTACGTCAGCACGATCTTTTTCCTCGTATTTTCTGATAAATATCATATAAATCACCACCCTCAATCCGGTTTGCAAAATTAAGATTAACACATTATTAAAAGAAAAGCAAGAAAATAATACTTGTATTTTTCAAAAAATAGTGTATAGTAAAGATATACAGTTTTTAGGAGAGCTAATTATGAATTTTCGGGACAGTATCACAAAATCAGCAGTAACAGCCCTAACAAATTTACTTATTTCAACTATACCGAAAAAGCATTTTACGACGCAGGAAAACTCAGATAAATTTATGCTCAGAGGTAACGAAAAGTTTTCTTCTGCCCCGGGTAAAAAATGGACCTGCGGCTTCGGAAAGGAGTCTTATACCCCTGCCGATTACAACAATAAAACATATTATATTGCCGGCTACGATTCAAATAACCCTGTAAAGGGAGTGCTCGACGACCTGTACGCAAGAGCGGTTTACCTTGACGACAACAGGGGCGACGGCGGTGTAATTTTCTGTGCTCTTGACTGTGTAGGCATGAGCAGAAAAGATATAAATGATATCAGAAAATATGCTCTCGAAAGCGGAAGCCTCGGGAAAATGAAATCAATCAACATTTCTTCAACTCACACTCACGCAGGAATTGACACCCAGGGACTATGGGGCGAAAAGATTTACAAAAGCGGCAAAGACAACGCTTTTATGGAAAATCTCAAAAGAAAAGCGGCTCAGGCTATCGTTTCGGCTTATAAAAACAGAAAAGACGGCAGTTTTTTTATGGGTTATACACCTATTGATGATATGCAGGCAGATGTCAGAACTCCCGAAACCTATGACAAAAACCTTACAAGATTCCGTTTTTCCCCAAATGACAATTCGGGTGACATTTACATAGTAAATTTTGCTTCACACGCTGAGCTGCTCGGCACAACATCACTTGTCAGTGCCGACTTCCCCGCATACCTTATAAAAGAAATTGAAGAAAAAGCACCTAACTCAAACGCTGTATTTTTCAACGGTGCCGTAGGCGGTATGATTTCCGCAAAAGAAATTAAAAAAGTTTACAGAGATTCAATAGATTGTGAAGCTTATATGAAAGGCTTCGGGAAACAACTGGGCACACTTGCACTTTCCATTGCAAACGAAACGGAACTGCAACCGATTCTCAATATAAAATCAAAGGGCATTATGGTTCCCGGTGACAACACGGTGCTTATTCTTGCAAGATATCTTAAGGTTCTCAATAACGATATCGGCAGAACAAAAAAGAGAAACAAGGTCTGCATTTTTTCTGAGGTTGCCTACATGGAACTGGGCAATAAGGATGTCGCAGTGTTTCTTATTCCGGGCGAACTATTCCCCGAGCTTTATAACGGTGAATTTCTCACAGAAAAGGACAGTGCTAACCACAGAAAGGTAACCTATAAAAAAGTACTTGCCGATATGACAGACTGCAGACACAAATTTGTTATAGGCCTTTGCAATGATGAACTTGGCTATATTCTTGCAGAAAACGATTTCCTGTTAAATGAAACATTGCCGTATATCAACAAAGCTACTGACGATATGGACAGAGACCACTATGAGGAAACAAACTCAACGGGACCCGAAACGGGAGCAATTATTCTCAGCGAAATTGAAAGCCTGCTTAAATCTGTACAATAGCTGATAGAGTAACGATTCTTTGCACTTTATATTTATGGTTTTGCTACTTTATAAAATATAAAAACATGATAAGGAGATGCAAAAATGAAAAAATTCATATACCCAATTATCTCATTGCTTCTTGTATTCACCATGCTCTTCTCAGTAAATGCATCAGCAGCATTTGACGGAAAACAGCACAGCAATCCCATTAATACCGTAACAAACATACTGGGCGGATTTATTGACGGTGCTATCTGCTTTTTAGGTTTATTGACCCCAACCCCCGACTACCTCACAGTTGAGGAATATTTCGCATCTGACAGCGAAAACTTCTATGAAGGCACAGAAGAATTCATAGACAGTGCAGCGGACGGAGCAAAATGGTCTCTGGGCTTCGGCAAGAAAAGCCTTGTCCCCGCAAACCTTCTTGACGGCACTAAAAAATACTATACCGGCGGATATTTTACACAGAAGGTAAGCGGTGTTTTCGACGACCAGAAAGCAATAGCAATCGCTCTTAATGACGGTTCGGGCAGGGGCACAACAATTTTTGCATCAATAGACGGCATCGGCGTGAATAACAGTGATATCCGTGCCATCAGAGGTGCAGTTGAACAAAAACTCAAAGTAAACGGCATTAACAGCGACATCAATGCAATCAATATAAATGCAACACACTGTCATACGGTTATTGATACACAGGGTATAGGACTTGATCTGTTGGCTAAAATTTTCTTCAGCTTCTTCAGAGGAGCAAAAAGGTCAGCAGATTCCGAATTTCTTGAAATTATGATTGAGAATACATCCGATGCAATAGTTGAGGCATATATGAATATGGAAACAGGTTCACTCTACTATTTTGAAACCGTCGGCGTAGGTAAAGATGACAACACAGGCATGTATCCCGATGACGAATATTCTTACATTTACAACAAGAGATATTACACTGAAGGGTATCCCCATCGTTTCTCCTGCTTCAAGTTTGTTCCGGATAACAATGAATCTGTCGGAACTATCTTTGCAAACCTAGGTGCACACCCCACTGTTGTTGACGAATCAACAAAACTTCTTTCTGCGGACTTTCCTGCCTTTACGGAAGAAAAAATCAACGACACAGGCATGAATTTCATGTTCATTCAGGGTGCACAGGCTCCCGTTTCCGTAAATAAATGGGCTGAGATACCTGACCCTGTTGCAAGTGAGGTCAATGCAAAAATTGCCGAAAATCCCACTGCAGAGGATTACAAAACATCCATACTTCTCGGTTATGAGTATGCAAGACTTATACTTGAGGCTCAGAGCAATGCTAAAGAGATTGAACCTATACTCAATGTTAAAATGACGGAGTATGCAGTCCGGCTTGAAACAGGTCTTTTCGGATACGGTGCAACAGAAGGCTTTATTGGAACTACAACAGTAAAAGACTGTTCGAGTAAAACAGGCTATTCAATAATTACGGAAGCAGGTTATATAGAAATAGGTACAGATATTGTTCTTCTGACTGCCCCGGGTGAACTTGTTCCTCAGCTTGTTTACGGTAATGTTGTTTCTGCTGAAGACTCATATCACGGTAGTGAGTGGACTTATGAAGCAACCGCAAGTCTTGTACCGGAAGGTAAAACCGTTCTTGTAATGGGGCTTTGTAATGATGCAATAGGATATATCCTTCCCGACAATGACTATGCACACTTTATTACAGATACTATCTGGGATATGGACGGTGCAGAAAGACTCTTCGGTCCCTACCACAGACATTATGAAGAGATGCTTTCAGCAGGCAGCACAGCAGGTTCAACAACAATTTCGGTCCTTAATGAGCTTGTAAAAAGTGCAAATCCGTAAGTTGTTCCGATAACTGACTATATAACATAAAAACTGCCGATCACACATGATAATGACCCGGCAGTTTTTTCTGATATTAACGATATTTGTACTATAAATAAGGATGCATTTTTTACTTCTTCATAAACATACTTTTAATTTTTTCACCGTATTAAAAAAGGAAAACATTCTTTGTATACAATATAAAAATATTAGTAAAAATGTGATTGTAAGTTTTTCTCTCCCTACAATCACACTATGTCATATCTATTTTAACATACGATTTTTTACAGTGAGAATATTTATTTTATCAATTCAAAGCTTCCCTTCCTTTCTCGTTTTCATCAGGAATAAACTCCATAATAGCTTTATTTATAACTCGTGGCTATATAGCACCTCTGACATTTGTAATTATATTATTATTTTAAATTCTTTTTTAATTCAATTAATTTAGCAGCAACTAAATTATTTCAACAAATTCACTGCTGTTCCAATGTATTAAAAAAAATATTGAACAAGTACCTTTTCAATGATAATATATAATCAGATTTACGAAAGCGAGGGTAAGGTATGAATTTTGATATAAATAAATATACTGCAACTTTAATCTGCGAAGATAAGGTTTCAGATGCCGTGATTGAAACGGTATCAAAAAAAAATGAGTTCGATTTAATACTCAGTGCCACTCGGGACAAGCCGAAATTTATTGAACTTCATTGGGATGTAACCTGTAATGAAAATATGGTCGTCTTGGGGGATAAATGGGAAAGAAGCTATGGAGATCTTGAATTCCGAAAACTCACAGAAAACGACAGATATATGCCCTGGTATTTTATCGCAACCGACTCAAAAAAATGTTTTTGCTTCGGTGTAAAAACCCTGCCTAATTCTTTCGTCAGCTTCAGATACGATATGAATGGCATTACTGCCCTTGTTGACGTCAGAAACGGCGGAAACGGTGTGCATCTGGGCGGAAGAAAGCTTCTCCTTGCAACCTTTGTATATTCGCAGTATGACAACGGAAATGTTTTTGAAAATCTTAAGGACTACTGCAAGAAGCTGTGCGACTCCCCTGTTCTTCCAAAAGAAAGAATATACGGCGGTAATAACTGGTATTATGCCTACGGAGAAAGCAGTTACGAACAGATAATTTCTGATGCAAAGCTTCAGGTTGAGCTTTCAGAAGGAATCAGCAACAGACCGTTTCAGGTCATTGACGACTGCTGGCAGATAAATTCCACCGAGGGTCCCTGGTATCCAAATGAAAAGTTCGGTGATATGAAAAAGCTCGCCGATGAGATAAAAAAAATCGGAGCCCGTCCCGGAATATGGGTACGACTTCTTCATAATCGCGATGAAGCAATTACCGATGATATGAGAATCAACCGTGAAAGCGAAGAACATTACCTTGACCCCACACATCCTGAGGTTCAGAACTTTATCAGGGCCGATATCGAAAGAATCAGGGATTGGGGATATGAACTGTTAAAGCACGATTTTTCCACCTATGATCTTTTCTGTGAATGGGGCAGCAAGCTTGATGCAGTAATAACAAAAACTGATAACTGGCACTTTTATGACAAAACAAAGACAAATGCTGAAATCGTTATTGATTTTTATAAGCTCATCAAAGAAGCTGCGGGAGATATGTATATTATAGGATGTAACACAATATCTCACCTTAGTGCAGGACTTGTACATCTTTCAAGAACAGGTGACGACACAAGCGGAAGAGAATGGGAAAGAACAAAAAAAATGGGCGTAAACACCCTCGCATTCAGACTCCCTCAGAACGAAGCATTTTATATGTGCGATGCCGACTGTGTGGGAATTTTAGATAACAACATCCCTTGGGAGAAAAACAGCCAATGGCTGCATCTTCTTTCTTATTCCAACACTCCCCTGTTTATCTCCTGCACAGACAAGATAGACGATAAATGTAAAGCCGACATCAAAGAAGCCTACAAAGTCTTCAATACCCCTCATACAATCAAGCCTATAGATATTTTTGATAACTTAACTCCGAAAAAATGGGAAATCGACGGCAAAATTGTGGAATACGAGTGGTAATTATTCATACATAAAACATAAAGGATAGCTCTTTAATCGGAGCTATCCTAACTTTTATATTTTTATCACCGGAACGGCAATTCTTGCACCGATTTCGGTCTCGGCTCCGAAATTAAATGTCGGAGCAATATTATTCGCAATTTTATAGCCGTAGCGTTCAAAGTTGTAGTTTTCCAATGCTTTATAAACCTGACCTATGTAAACACCAAAGTCATCGGGATTATCATAAGGTTCACTCTGAAAATAAAGCATTATACATTCGGGAAGGTCTGCTATTTTATAGCCGTCAGGCAAAGGCTTCCGATAATTCAAAGGAACTTCAACACCTGAAGCAATATTACTGTAACCTTTTTCTTGTAAAAAATCAGGCAATTCAAGTATTGCTGCCGTATCAAACTTTTCGGGAATACTGTTTTGAAGTCCTTCCCAATCACAGCCCTTCTCTTCGCAATAAGACAAATAACCTGTTGCCGATTTTGACGGCAGATAGATTAGTTTCCTTTCCGGTCTGTTTACAGGTATTACGGTACAGATTGATGTGTTCTCCACCACTTGTCCCTCTTTCAAGATATGATAATGATTTGCAGGGTGACCAATAAACAAAGGTATAGCAATTTTACTTTTGCGATATTCATCAGGAGTAACAGAGAATCTTTTTGCAAAAGACCTTGTATAGCCTTCATGAGAATTGAAATGACTGTCTAAAGCAACATCAAGAATTTTATCATCTGTGTTTATCAGTTTCTTAGCACTCTCGCTCAGCACAACCGAATTTATATACTCATAAAGTGTTGTCTGCATAAATTTGCGAAACAATCTGTCAAGCTGTCGGCGGGAATATCCGACAGCATTGCAAACACTTTCGATGCTGAAATCAGCATTGTTATGATATTGTTTTATATAGGTCTGTGCAGCAACAACTATTTCTAAATCGAACATAAGACACCCTTGAAATATGATAGCAATAAATCAATAGTTTTTCTTGATTTATATGGACAAAAACATTTAAAACTCAAATCTTTTTCCGTCTTTGTAAATGATACCGTCTGTGATTGTGATTTTTAATATTATGGTATTTACATCATTTTCGTTGGTGTGACCGTTATCATACCATGATGCAAAGGCTTCTCTTAATTTTTCAGCTGCCTCTTTGTTTTCTTCACTGCAGATATAGCCTAAACTTTCAGCCTTACCGTGTCCCGAAAACCATTCGCCACATATTCCAACAACAGGATTTTCTCTGATATGTTTCATTT
The DNA here is from genome assembly GCA_015065425.1 of Oscillospiraceae bacterium. Taxonomy (GTDB): domain Bacteria; phylum Bacillota; class Clostridia; order Oscillospirales; family Acutalibacteraceae; genus RUG806. Next base: position 7,088 of record SVQH01000003.1, on the reverse strand, counting down.
TATTTGTTGAATTGTGAGTTATGGTATAAAATGCATCGTTAATATAAATTGCATCAACTGTTCTCACCCACGGCTTACCACAATCATCAACTGTCGCAATTGATATAAGAGAATCTTTACTAAAACGCTCTTCCAATATGTTATCAAAATCTTTATTCATATCATTATCCTCAAAAACTTATATGTTTTTGCTTGAAATCTCGGCAATTCGTAATTCAATCATTTTCATCAAAAACGGTAAATCGCTCTGAGTTGCATTATCAATTCGGAAAGTGCAACCACATACATCGGCAAAAACTTTGCCGAAGATATTTTTGATTTTTCCTCCACCACAAGAGCCGCAATTACCGCAATGGTCAATATGTTTCCACGCTGCATTTTTTACACTATCATCAGCAGTTACATCTTCATAGGCATTGCTGTCCTCAGACCATATAGTCCAATGATTATCAGGTTCGTCGGGGTCCTTAATTGCAATAAAGCAGACATATTCACCATTGAATTTGCAAAGATAATAAATCTTTTCTTTCCAATAACCGTTGTCTTTTATAAATTCAATATTATTATCCTGTAAACAGTTTGCAAAATCTAAAGCAGTCTGCTGCATATCACCGCTTAAGTTTTCAGCTATATAATCAAAGATACTTTTATTCATATCAGTATAACGCTTCTTTCAAAATGATTTTACACATTAATACTAGCATAAATTGAACTGTATTTCAATATTTCAAAAACTCAACGAACAGCAGCAATCCGCACCATGGCAATCTGCTACGATGCGGATGTTTTATTTAGTTTTCAATACTATTTATCGATTTTTTTAATGCAGAGGTTCTTCTGAAATCTTCTAAAGGCGAATATCTCTCTGTTAAAAGGTGCTTTACTCTGTTTTGAATTTTAGTGGTACCGAGATTGTTTTTTGCTTTATCAAAAGTTGCATCACAAACAACAGGTGATGTGCTTATGGAAATGTCCGACAAACTGTCAAATGCTTTTTCAAGCCTTACTTCTTCTTCAAAACAACTGATTGCCCCTTCGTCATCTCCTCTGAGATGCTTTTTTACACCGAGATAGCCATAATTGCAAAAGATATGATTGAAGCTTTTTTTCGTGTTCAGCACTGTTAAACACAGGTCTTTTTTATATATATTTCAAGAAAGCCTCTTGCAGCATCTTCGGCATCATTTGTTGACCTTAATATCAAATAAGCGGCGTTAAACATCGCTTTGCTGTAATTCCGAACTGCCTTTTCTATGTATTCGTTACCGGTATTGGAATACATCTTAAAACCTCCTTTCACCTATAAAACAACTGAAAACCATAATAATACAGAAATATTTTTGGGTTGATCGTTTAAATCAATTGATTAAATTCTCAGTATAAATCAGGATGAGCGTTGGACAATTCTTTTACCCTTTATATTTTCGGGGAATTTCCTATAAAGTGAAAAAAGAGCAGGTGAGAAACCTGCTCAATACATAACAATATTAACTGTAAGGAAATGTAAAAAAGAAAAGTGAGTATTCACTTGTGTTATGAATACTCACTATGGTACGGATGTTCATAACACAAGTAGTTCTCCGGCGATGCATATTCTATCTTTCGTACTCTAATATATTTCCTCAGATACGGAGGAATACATAATGTCAAATATTATTGAAGATTTATATTACGGCAACATTGAGCCACAAGAGGTCAATTCAGAATTAACCCCTAAACTCAAAAAGAAACTGAGTAACCTCGCAGAGAAAGAAGAAGAGCTTACCACAAGGCTGACCAGTGAAGATAAGGAGCTGTTTCAAAACTATGTAAGTGCTTACATTGAATTTTCAACAACAAGTAATGCAGACAGTTTTATATTAGGCTTCAGGCTCGGATCAAAGTTTACATACGACACATTTGTTAAGAATACGAAAGGATGAGTGCTACTATGAAAAACAATGCAAATATTCAATACAGACAAGTTGGAGATTACAACATACCTAACCTTATCTTACCCCCCGAAGAAGCAAGTGTTACCCTCGGCAAATGGGGTATGTTACATAAAAATTATCTTATGCAACACAAGAAAGTGCTGTTTACAACACTACTCACCCAAGGCAAACTTTATCAGCACTGTGCAGAGATTGAAAAACAGGCAAAGGATATGTATGATACTCTTATTGAACAGATGAAAGAAAGTGAATGCGTAACCGAGCAACTGAAAGAAGAAAATCAGTTGGAATGGGTATGCCGTATGCAAAACATTGAGGCAAGGGCAAGAGAAATCGTTAACAATGAAATAATATTCAACTAGCAAAACCGGCGGTAGAGGTTAAAATCTCTGCCGTCAATTCATTTTCCATTTGGATTGATTTTTTGTATATGAAAGAGTATAATTATTTCAAAACAATTATGTGAGGTGGTTATATGGCATCAAGGGTTATGCATCTGGCAGTTGCGGCAGAAATAATGAAACAAGTACTGATAAACGACAATAATCGTTTCAGATTAGGAATAATTCTACCTGATGCTTATAATCGCAATGTTCAGACTGCAAACAACAGTCATTTGAAATATACAACCGCAGACGGCACAAAAAAGACATACAAATTAGATTGGTTCAGAAAGACTTATTCAGAACAGTTAAAAAATGATGATTTATATCTCGGCTATTATTTGCATCTGATACAAGATACTATTTTCCGATACTTCGTGTATTCTCTTCACAATTGGGATCCGTATCCGAAGGGAAACACTGAACGATTACATAATGATTACAGATTATTGAATAATTATGTTATTGACAGATACAAACTTCCTGATAGTCTTATAATTCCCGACAGAATAAAAGAAGAATCGATTTTTTATATTTATCCTTTTGGTATAGAACAACTATCAGTTGATTTCAAAACAGATTTTGAGCCATATAGCAACGGCACTGCATTTTTCTTTACCGAAGAAATGACAGACGAATTCATTAAAATGGCAACAGAAAAATGTGTCAAAGAAATCATGGCTTTACATAATGGAGAATCCATCATTGATGAATTAAAATGGGCATGGGACAACAATCCTCCAATGAAGTAAGTCAATAACAGAGGAAAATAAAATGGATAAGAATAAAGCAATAAAATATGTTTTAGAAAACGCACGTCCGCTTGAGTTGGCTGTTTACAAGTATTTCTTTGAGAATGAATCAAAGCAAGCTGTTATTGATGAGCTTGCAGAGTTTCAGAATACTGACGGTGGCTTCGGGCATGCTCTTGAGCCTGATTTCTTCAATCCCGATTCAAGTCCCATTGCGACGAATGATGCTATTATTACTCTCTCCCGAGTGAACGCACTTGACAGGGATTCCGAAATGGTAAAAGGGATAGTACGGTATCTTGAATCTCACGATTCATTCAATGAAGATAAAAAGCGTTGGTTGTTTGCTATAGACAGCAACAAGGATTATCCTCACGCAATATGGTGGGAGAAAAAGGATGACGGTATCAGTAAATTCAATCCCTCAGTTTCTTTAGCTGCATTTATGGTTTGCTACGGCAAGCGCACTTCCCTTTATGAGGAAATTATAAAAGAGGCTATAGAGTATCTAAAAGACGGAGAAATAAGCGGAGATGCTGTGAATTGTTATCTGCTGGCTTATGAGCTTTTAACATCACACAGCATCGATGATATTGTCGATCTGAATGCTTTCAAAACCTCGCTGTCAAAGGCTATTGAAAATTGTATTTGCAAAGATATATCAAAATACGGTGTTGAATATGTACCGATGCCATCCGTTATTTTTACCGGAAAATATATGGAGTTTATCACTCCTGAAATTATACCGTTAATTAATGCGGAAAAGGATATTTTAGGCAAGCTGCAGATGGAAGACGGCGGATTTGATATTACCTGGAAGTGGTATACACCGTACACAGACGAATATGAACAAGCACGAAACTGGTGGCGTCCTCGGATTACTATTGAAAAGCTTCTTTTTAATGAAATTCAGATAGGAGAATCATTATGAGTTTTATCGGTGATATGATTAAATTTGCAAAACACGCACCTATTATGGCTGTTGCTGTTATGCCTTTTCTTTATAATAAATAAAAAGTATATTAACGAAGGATGAAGAGAAATGAAGCCTGTTAGTTTTTATCTTGTAACCGATACCCATTATTTTGAAAATGAATTGGGTGCAGAGGGAAAAGCCTTTGAAGCAAAGATGGCGACCGAGCAGTATTTTGTCAGAGAAAGTAGTGCAATCGTAAAATCAACATTTGCTCGGATCAGCGAGGATAAGGAAACGGATATTGTTATAATTCCCGGTGACCTTACAAAGAACGGTGAAAAAGAAAGTCACAAAAGCTTTATAAAAGAGCTTTACAAGCTTAAAGAAAGCGGTAAAAAGATTTATGTCATAACCGCAGGTCACGATTACGGAGAGTTTTCATACGCATTCAGAAATGATGAGCGTATTCAGGTTGAAGGCACTGATTTCAACGAGCTTCCCCATATGTACCGTGATTTCGGTTACGGAGATGCCATTGCAATTGATGATCCCACACATTCTTATGTTGCCGAAATTACCGAAGGTGTAAGAATGCTTGCTATATGCTGTGACAGTAAGGATCAGCCAAAAGGAGCAATGGATGAAAGACACATGGCCTGGGCAAAAGAGCAGATTGATAAAGCAAAAGAGGATAACTGCTCAATTTTTGCCATATGCCATTATCCGATCATTCCGTCTGTACCCGTATTCGACCTGGTCGGAGATGCAAAAATCAAGGAATGGAGGAAGGTTGCCTCTTTCCTTGCCGACAACGGAATTGAGTTTATCTTAACGGGTCATATGCACATTCAGAGCATAAATGAGTGTTATTCCGAAAAAGGCAACAGACTGATTGACATCTGCACAGCCTGTCTTGCGGGCAGTCCCGCAAAATACAGAAAAATCGAAATAGATGAAAAGTCTGTACTGAAGGTTGAAACAATTGATGTTGAGGATTTCGGATGGGATATGAACGGTCTGACGGCACAGGAATATTGCCATAAGAAGTTCTACGATGCAATTATCGCCCGTGTGAGAGGTGCTCTCAGCGGCGGCAAAGGAATTGTAAAGATTCTTAAAGCCTTCGGAAGAAAACGCTTTGATAAAATCACCGTAGGAGCAGTTGAGCGTCTGCTCTTCATAAAAAGAGATAAAGCCATTAAAAACAAAAAACTGAAGGAACTCGTCGGTGAAGTCGGAGTGGGGATATTTCTTGGTGACGGTCCTCATACCGAGGGTACGCCTGTGTATAACTTTATTTCAGGCATTCTCACGAGATTTTCATTTGTGCTTAAAAGGTTTGAGCCTAAGCTCAGTAAAAACGGTGAAAAGATTGATTTAAGAGGCATGCTTCTTGATACTATCGGAAACAATAAAGGCTTTTCGGATAATAATGCCGAATTTTCTCTGAAATAAATTCATATACATCGAGAAATAAAAGTATTAAGTAATACGAAAGCGAGAGATTACGCAATGAAAAAACGGATATTAAAAACAATAGGAATTATTGCATTAGTATTGGTGGTGATTTTTGTGTCGGGAATAGTTTATTTTGAAATCGAGCCCGAAAATAAAAATATTAGCTATGAGCCTGCTGATTTACAGAATGAAACAGATACAACAATAAGATTCAATTCTGACGGCAAGCTTAAAATACTGCATATTGCAGATACGCATCTAAACTTTGACAAGCATTTTGATGCATCAATATGGGTAATTGCTGAAGCCTGCGATGTTGAAAAGCCTGACCTTGTTGTACTTACGGGTGATAATACTCATCCCAATGAAGACCCCGAAAAAACAAAAACGCTTATCAATGCTCTTATGAATATATTTGAATCAAGAAGCATTCCCGTTGCCGTAACCTTCGGCAATCACGATGCTGAGAAGGGACCGATGACAAGAGCAGATATTATGGAGTATTACAGCACCTTCTCTTGCGTAATCACAGCAGATGAATCAGTAAGCTTCAAAAACTGCGCAACCTTCAACATTCCCGTTCTTGCTTACGACAGCGACAAGGTTAATTTCAATCTCTGGGTGTTTGACTCAGGCGATTATGATGAGGACGATCCTAGACATTATGACCGTGTACGTACCGAACAGATTGAATGGTATAAGGAAACCTCTGCAAAGCTCAAAGAGGAAAACGGCGGTGAAACAGTCAACTCTGTTGTTTTTCAGCATATAATTGTGCCTGAAATTTATGATGTACTTAAAAAAGTGGATTCTAAGCAGCCTTATGCAATTGAACATATCTACAATAAAGAGGAATATTACGCTTTTAACCCCGAAGAGGTTAACTACGGCATGCTTAACGAAAAGCCTTGTCCCGGATATTATAATGACGGACAGTTTGATGCTTTGGTTGAAAACGGCGATGTGCTCGCAATGTTTACCGGTCACGATCACACAAACGCTTTCGGAGTAAGAAATCAGGGAATTGATATTTATACTTCTCCTATGACCCGTTACAAAGGCCTTGCTTATACTACACAGTACGGCTACCGTGTGGTTGAGATTGATGAAAATGATACCTCAACCTATACAACAAGAGTTGAGCGCCTTTATGATGTTTTTGACTTTGGTTATATAAAAGTTGCAAAAGACAACGGTGACAAATACTCAAAGCGAATTGCTTTTGAGCTTGCAGTAAAGGGCTGTGTTCAGGAAGGCTTTATGAAGCTTTATCAATCCGTCGTTGAACTTTTTACAGGCAGACAGGTTACATATCCTGATTAAAAACCAAAACAAAATCTGATTTGTCAGCTACACTGGTGTTCATGGTACACACCAAATAAACACCAGGGCGTATTTTTCGGGCAAAATAAAAAGACTCTGAGCAGGCATAAAATGCTTGTTCAGAGTCTGATTTTTTGGTGTTAATATTGTGGGAATTGTTGATATATAAGGGATTTGGGGTTTAGTGAATAATGAAGAGTGAACAGTGAAGAAGTAAAAAAAGCACCGACATAGTCGATGCTTTTTTGGTCCGAGTGGCGAGACTTGAACTCACGGCCTCTTGACCCCCAGTCAAGCGCGCTCCCAACTGCGCCACACCCGG
>SVQH01000030.1 GCA_015065425.1 Oscillospiraceae bacterium | reverse complement strand
TGGTGGGAGAAGGTGGATTCGAACCACCGAAGTCGTTGACAACAGATTTACAGTCTGCCCCCTTTGGCCGCTCGGGAATTCTCCCCTATTAAAAAAATGGAGCTGGTGGACGGACTCGAACCCCCGACCTGCTGATTACAAATCAGCTGCTCTACCAACTGAGCTACACCAGCATTTCCTGTTGGAATGCTTAATAAATATATCACAAGTTTCAGACTGTGTCAAGAGTTTTTTTAATTTTATTTAAAAGTTTTTTCAGGAATATTTTTCTTGTCTTAAACTGTTCTTTCGGGACGGCTTATGTTGAAAAGAGGTTATTGTTCTGATATAATTATAAAAAAATACATTTGAAGTGTTTATTCCGAGGTGGCGTAGTATGTATAAGATATCCGTTCCCGTTATGGATGAAAATGTTACCCGCTGTACTCCCGTAAAGGTGTATGAGGAGATTAGAAAATTTGAGCCTGACAGGATATTTCTTGCCCTTGACAGATACGAGAATGACATATATAAAAGAGAAATTGTACTTAAAAGTCTTTCAGAAAACTGTAAGTTTTTCAAAAGTAAAGGTTATGAAGTCGGAGCATGGATATGGGCATTCATGATGAATGACAGTCCGTTTACGTGTATGACAAGTCTCAAAGGACAGAAGTTTTCTGAAAATATGTGCCCCGCAGATGATGATTTTATTGATTTCGCGGCTTCTTATGTCGAGGATATCGCAAAAACAGGTGTTGATATTATAATGTATGACGATGACCTGAGGTACGGCTTTCTCGGAAATGCTCCCGGCTGTGTCTGCAAGCATCATCTGAAACTCATAAGTGAAATTGTGGGTGAAAATGTTACTGCGGAACTTATTAATGAAAAAGTTCATTCAGGCATGGGGAACAAGTACCGTGATGCTTATATAAAAGCCAACGGTAAAGCCCTGAAAAACTTTGCCGTCAGAATGAGACAGGCTGTTGATAAGGTTGACCCGTCAATACGGCTGGGTGCTTGTTCATGTCTTAATTCATGGGATATTGACGGAGTTACGGCAGAGGAGCTTTCATTAATTTTTGCAGGAAAAACAAAGCCTTTTTTCCGTCTCATAGGTGCACCCTATTGGGCTGCTCTTAATGCTTGGGGGAATTCTTTGCAGGACTCTGTCGAGCTTTCCCGTATGGAATGCTCATGGGTCAAGGACCGTAATATGGAAATATTCTCCGAAGGTGATGTGTATCCCCGTCCGAGGACACTTGTACCTGCAGCCTACCTTGAAGGCTTTGATACGGCACTGCGTGCGGCAGGCTGTACTGACGGAATTCTTAAATACGGTATGGATTATGTATCAGATGCTTCTTATGAAACAGGCTATGCCGCATATCATATCAGAAACCGTGAACTTTATAAAGATATTGAAAAGTACTTTTCCGATAAAAAAAGTGTGGGGGTACGCGTGTACGAAGCTCCGCAGAAGCTTTCACAGGCTCATTTCAGGGAAGAGATAAGTATAGATAATATGTTTTTTTCTCTGTGTGCCCGTACACTTTCTTATAATACGATTCCCACCGTATATGAAGGACAGGGAGTATGCGGTGCTGTTTTCGGGGAAAATGCAAGGCATCTTCCCGTTAATGCCCTTGAAAAAGGACTTATTGTTGATATTTCAGCCGCTGAGATACTGAGCGAAAACGGTATTGATACGGGAGTGCAGTGCTTCGGTGAAAAAACGGAAGCAGGGAAATACGAAATATTTACCGATACAAATAACCGTATAAGTGCCATGTCTTGTCCCATTAGGGATATCAGGTTAAAAGACGGAGTTCAGCTTCTCAGTTTTACCGAAAAAGACGGCGTGAAGATTCCAATGTCTTTCCTCTATGAAAATAATCAGGGACAAAGATTTCTCGTTCTCAATGTTATCCCCGATATAAATAATCCAAATGTGCTCAGGCACTATGAAAGAAACCGTCAGTATACCCAAAGTGTGTATTGGTTGTCGGGAGAAAAGCTTCCTGCTGCCTGTCACGGACATCCTGCACTCTATATGCAGTGCAAGAAAAATGAAAATGCCATGTCGGTAGGACTCTGGAACTTTTTTGCCGATGAAATATTTTCACCGGAAATAGTTTTAGATAAAAAGTATTCCACCGTAAGTTTCATAAACTGTTCGGGTGAACTTTCAGAGGATAAAATAATTTTATCACATATACCTGCTTTCGGATTTGCAGGTTTTTGTGTCGTAAAATGACGGAGACGTTAAATATTATGATTAAAATAAAAAAACCTAAAATTACTAAAATTAAGTATAAATTAATCGCACTTGGCGGTTATAGTTTGTTTCTTCTTGTTTTCAGACTTTTTAATTTGCCCTGCTTTTATCTTGAATTCTTCAATATACCTTGCCCCGGCTGCGGTATGACAAGGGCATTTGATGCCGCAATGCATCTGGATATTATTGGTGCCTTTTCACATCATCTGATGTTCTGGTCAGTTCCCGTTGTTTTTATATATCTGTTTCTTGATATGCCCGTTATCAGCAAAAAAGCAGACAGGATAATACTTATTTCCATAGGTATCGGATTTCTTATAAATTGGGGATTTGCGATTTTCAGACATTTTTCTTTGTAAATTTTTTGTATTTCTGATATATAAAAATTTGTTGACAAATTATTAATAATGATATAAAATAAAAAAAACAAATATTTGGAGGTTTTTTATTATGGTATGTAACAACTGTGGTGCTCCCATCGAGCCCGGTCAGAATGTCTGCTCAAACTGCGGAGCTAATGTAAATGCTGCTCCCAATAATGTTAACGTAAATCCCAATCCTGCAAACAGCGATTATCTTGGCGGCAAAGACCCCACAATTATGATGATTTTAGCTATTTTCTTAGGAAATATCGGTCTTCCTTATTTTATGTTTGGTGAGACCAAAAAAGCTATTATCAGAATAGTTCTTTGCTTCTGCACAGGTATCGGTGGTTTTGTTACTCTTATCTTCAACATCCTTGATGCTATCAAGATGAGTAAGGGCGAATATGTTATCGATACAGAAAAGTGGTTCTAATTGACTTTTCGCTGACCCCACAGGTTTTCCTGCGGGGTTGTTTTTTTTGTTGCAAAGAATGTAATTTAAAAGGATTTTACAGAAAGTTGGGGAATTATATAAATTATGATTTAAGGATCATCTGAACTTTCCGTAAAAGGTATTAAAACGACACGGTCTCAGGAAACTTTCAGTACCTGAAACCGTGTTTTTTTCAATAATTTTTGTTATTGTGCACAGAGTGTAAGAACCGAGCCGAATATGAGCTTTGTTGTGTTGAAAAGCGATTTATTGTTGAAATTTTCATAAGTGTCGAGAGTTGTATGTATCTGAGAGGGGGCGGCAAGACCGTAATCCGAACCGTACGAACCGGAGCTTCGTATTTCTCTCCATGAGAGAGTGACGGCGGGTATGCCGTTTTCTCTGAAGGGAACACTGTCGTGTCTTCCTGCAGCAACAGGGGAATAATATTTTTCCTCTCCGATATTTCCGAGATAATTCTTGGCTTTATCTATGGCTTTGCTTACGTCGTTGTGCTTTGCTTCACGCCATGTATAGCTTCCCGAAACAGGCTCTGTGCTGACTGTGAGACAGCGGCCGCCGCCGAGGTCGGAGTTGCCCGCCATATCCACATTGAAGGCAATAAGTCTGTTTCTTTCAGCACTTGAGAGTTTGCTGACATAATGATAGGCTCCGTGATAGCCGTATTCTTCCGCTGACAGAAAAGCAAAACGCACCTCTTTGTTAAGCTCAATGTCCGATTCTTTGAGAAGCTTTGCTACATGAAGCATTGCCGCAACACCTGAAGCATTATCTATTGCACCTTCAGCACCGTCCCAGCAGTCATAATGGGTGCACAGAAGAAGAATATCCTTGCTTTTGCCTGGATTCAGCGTTGCAATGATGTTTGCTGTCTGAATGGATGCATAGGTGAAAAGCTGTTTTGACGGTTCGTATCCGTATGAGGTCAGTTCATCTGTGATAAACTGTTGAGCCGCCGTATTATTTTTAGGATATATTATGCTGCGGGAGCCTAAACTGCACAGTTTTTTCATAAGAGAGTTGAGGTTTTTCTGTGAAACTCCCTCAAGCATCCCCGACATCATTTTTTCATAAGAGGATGTATTTTCCGTGAGTTCTTCGAGTCCTACGGCAATACGCAGTGCCGTTCTTGCATCGGCTGATGTTATTTGGCTGTCCGAGTCAAGGTCATAAAATATCCTGAGAAACCATGCGGGACTGTCAAGTTTTACCGCAGCACGCAGAATGAGTCTTGCATCCTCAGCGGTAATACTGCCGTCAAAATCCACATCACCCGAACGCATCCCGAGAAAACTGAAAGCTGCTTCAGCATTAACAGAGCAGCAGAAAAACAGCATCAATGCAAGAAGAAGCGAAAGACTTTTTCTGAAATTCTTCATAATTGTAACTTCCCCGATAAATATTTTTAGTATATTATATCAATACTTGTTTCATATTGTCAAATGTACGGGAGAAAAATAGGGAAAATTAATAGATTTTTTATTTTCATATTATGTTTTTTTTAATTATTATATTACGAACCTTGATTTTGAATTTTTACTGTGATATACTTTAAGATGCCGTTAAATGACTAATTATCAGAAAAGAGTGTTGATATGAATACAAAAGCTTTTGAAAGTTATGAATCAAATGTACGTTCATACTGCCGCAGTTTTCCCACTGTTTTTACAAAGGCAAAGGGTGCTGTTATGACAGACGAGGACGGCAAGGAATATGTTGACTTTTTTGCAGGTGCAGGTGCACTCAATTACGGTCACAATCCCGATTGTATGGTAGAAAAAGTAATTGAATATCTTCAGAATGACGGTATTGTTCATTCAATGGATATGTATACCGCTCCCAAGAGAGATTTTATTGAATATTTCCAGGAAAATATATTAAAGCCCAGAGGCTTCAGCTATAAGATACAGTTTGCAGGTCCTACAGGTACAAATGCCGTAGAGGCTGCAATAAAACTTGCAAGAAAAAATAAAAAGAGAGAAAACATTTTTGCTTTTATGGGTGCTTTCCACGGAATGACGCTGGGTGCTCTTTCTCTTACAACCGATGCTTCTTCAAGAGAAGGTGCGGGACAGGCTCTTCACAATGTGACTCATATTCCTGCTCCCTATATGTTCCCCGAGCTTGATGTGATAAAGTATATGGAGACTCTTCTCACAGATGACCATTCAGGTGTTGAAAAGCCTGCCGCAGTTATTCTTGAATGTGTTCAGGCTGACGGCGGTATATATGCATTTGAAGCGGATTTCTTAAAGGCTTTAAGAGAACTTTGCACAAAGCACGACATTCTTCTTATTGCTGATGAAATTCAGGTAGGAAATGCGAGAACAGGTACATTCTTCTCATTTGAAAAGGCAGGTATCGTACCTGATATGGTAACACTTTCAAAGTCCATCGGCGGCTTCGGTATGCCTCTTGCTCTTGTTCTCTTCAAGGAGGAGCTTGATATATGGACACCCGGTGAGCATACGGGTACTTTCAGAGGAAACCAGCTTTCCCTTATTGCGGGTAAAGAAGGTCTTCGCAAGATAGTTGAGGAAAATGTTGAAAAGGAAGTTCAGAGAAAAGGCGATATTGTAGCTTCTTTCCTTCAAAATGAGGTATGCCCTCTTGACAGTCGTATTTCTTTCAGAGGTGTCGGTCTTATCTGGGGTGTTGATTTTTCTCAGTTTGACGGGGATATGACAAAGGCTCTTATTGCGGAATGCTTCAAGAACGGTCTTATTGTTGAAAGAGTCGGCAGAGATAACAATGTTCTTAAGCTCATGCCTCCTCTTGTAATTGAGGATGATGTTCTCATGAAGGGACTTCAGATACTTAAAGAAAGCATAAAGGCTATTCTTTGATAATAATGCTGTCGGGAAAGCTTTTTCCCGACGGCAATTAATTATAATACAGGGAAATGAAATTTATGAATAAATTACGTTTTTTTATTGCATTGTTTATGGCAAAGCTTGCACGTCTTCTTCTGAAGATGCTCGGAAGAAATGCAACTTATCTTCCGGGTGAGGTTGCACTTAAAATATCAAAGGATTTTTTAGGTCATCTTAAAATGCCTGAGACCGTCATTTGTGTCACGGGTACTAACGGTAAGACTACGGTCAGCAATCTTCTTGCTTCAGTTTTTACAAAAAACGGATATGACATAACTAATAATTCCTTCGGTTCAAATGTTCAGGCAGGTGTCGCCGCGGCTCTTCTTGCCGATTCGGATATTCTGGGCAGAGCGAAGAAAAAAATTGCGGTGCTTGAGGTGGACGAGCGGTCTTCACTTCTTGTATATCCCTATATAAAGCCCGATTTTCTTGTTGTAAACAACATTATGCGTGACTCCATCAAGAGAAACGCTCATACGGGATTTATAAGCTATATAATTTCGTCTTCTCTTCCCGAAAAGACGAAGCTTATACTCAACGGCGATGACCTTATAACTGCTTCACTTGCAAAGCAGTGTAAGAACAGGGTTTATTTCGGTCTTGATGCCGAAAAGCCCGAAATCAGCGAAAAGCCGTTTTTAAGTGATATTGTTTACTGCCCCGAGTGCGGAAATCTTCTTGAAAGTGAATATCTCAGATATAACCATATCGGCAGGATGCACTGTACTTCATGTCAGGTAAAATCTCCCGAAAGAGACTATCTTGTGACTGACATTGACCGTGAAAATGAAAAGTTTACCGTTTCTCTCAAAGGAAAAGAGCATACCTTCAATCTTATAAACGATAACATAGTAAATGTTTATAACTTTGCAGGTGCCATAGCACTTCTTACGGAAGCAGGGCTGGATATTTCTCAAACAGAAAAAGGTTTCAGTGAGTCAGAGATTGTAAAAACAAGATTTGACACCATGAAGGCAGGTAAACTCAATATTACTTTCCAGATGGCAAAGGGACAAAATCCCATTGCCTGTGCAAGATGCTACAGCTATATGGCATCCATCCCCGTTAAAAACAAGCTTCTTATTATTGATGTTGATGACCTTCATGATAACATCGGAGAAAGTGAAAGTACCTGTTGGCTTTATGACTGCGATTACTCTTATCTTAAGGATGAGAGTATTGCTCAGATAATTTTTGCGGGTCCCAGATGCCGTGACCAGCTTTTAAGGGCACTTATTCAGGGTGTTTCAAAGGACAAAATAGTTCTTTGCGAGGATGTCACAAAGGCAGTAAGTCTTATAGATACCGAAAAATTCAATGACATATATGTGCTTTACGAGCTTTACAGACAGCCTGATGCTGACAAAATGCGTGTTCAGCTCAAAAACTTAGGGGAGGGAACAAAATAATGACAGTTGAAATTCTTTATCCCGAAGTATGCGGTCTTTACGGTGATGCACAGAATGCAGAATATCTGCGTCTCAGCCTTCCCGAAGCAGAGTTTATTTATACAGACCTTTGCAGTGAACCTTATTTTGTGAAGAATGAGCCCGACATCATTCTCTTAGGCTCTATGAGTGAAGAAATGCAGAGAAGGGTTCTCGGCATTTTTGAACCTCTGAAGCATAGACTGAATGAACTTACCGAAAAGGGTACTGTAATTCTTGCAACGGGAAATGCTGCGGAGCTTTTTTGTGATAAAATAGAATATATTACAGAGAAAAAAGAGGTAAAAGCACTGGGATTTTTCCCTTTCAGCGTAAAGACAGACCTTTTCAAAAGATATAACGGCAAAGTGCTTGGTGAGACCGACGGAATAAAAATAGTGGGCTTCCGTTCCCAGTTCAGTTTTATTTACGGAGACAATTCCGATTGTTTCTTCCTTAAAATGATAAGGGGTGACGGTATCAATAAAGAGAGTAAGCTTGAAGGTATGAGAAAGAAAAATCTTATATGTACCACTTGTCTCGGTCCCATTCTTCCTCTAAATCCCCTTTTTACTGAACATCTGATATCTCTTGCAGGCGGCAAGGAAAAAGCGGCATTCAGAGAAGAAGCAATGGAAGCTTATAATAAAAGACTTTCGGAATTTGAAGATCCGAAGATAAAATTCTGAAGTCAGGTGGTGTAAATATGAAGGTTTCAACCCAGATTGAAGTAGCTTCAAATTATATAGGTGAAGAAAAAACTGTTGAACTTATAGCAAAAGCAGGTTTTGATGCATGGGATTTTTCTATGTTCACGATGTGCAGCTACGATTGGGATAAGGGTGAGCTTCGCCCCAATTCCCACCCTCTTGCAGGAAACGATTATCTTAAATTTGCAAGAAGATTAAAGCAGATAGGTCTTGACAACGGCATTGTCTGCAACCAGTCCCATGCCCCCTTTCCCGTTCGGGTAAAGCCTATAAGAGATCATCTTAAAAGAGCCATTGAATGTACTGCCGAGGCAGGCGGTGAGATTTGTGTAATTCATCCCGATAACAATAAATCGGCTGCAGAAAATGCCGAGATGTATTTTGAACTTCTGCCCTTTGCAAAGGAACATAATGTTAAAATTGCCACCGAAAATATGTGGAACTGGGATGATAAGACAGACCATGCAACCGCTGCTGCCTGTTCTCATCACGATGACTTCAAAGCTCACATAGATGCTGTCAATGACCCCTTCCTTGTAGCCTGTCTTGATATCGGACATGCAGAGATGAAGGGACTTGATACCACGGCTGAAAAGATGATACATACTCTCGGTTCTTCTTTGCAGGCACTTCATATCCATGATAACGATATGTGGCACGATTCCCATCAGATACCGTTTTCAATGAATATTGATTTTACTAAGGTCGTAAGAGCACTCAAAAGTATAAATTATCAGGGTTATTTCACTCTTGAGGCAGACAGCTATCTTAAAAAGCTCAATGCTGACAATGTTTTTGACGGCATAAAAGACCTTTATGCAGCAGTAAGAAAAATGGCAGATATGTTTGAGGCTTTATAATATGAAAATAATTTGCAGTGATTATGACGGAACTCTCAATCACGGGGGAATTACGGAAAAGAAAATAGAAGCAATTAAAAAATGGCAGAAAAAAGGGAATTTATTCTGTATCGTCAGCGGAAGGCAGAAGAACTTCTTTTGTGAACTGAAGGAAAAAGGAATTCCCATAGACTTTTTTCTCGGCTGTAACGGTGCTGTGATAACCGATAAGGATTATAATACCGTGAGTGATGTCCGCTGTGAAAAAAATATAGGTAACGAATTGACCGAGTTTCTTTTCTCACTCGGTTGTCCCTTTGTTTTCTTCTGCGGTGACGAGTTTTTAAGAATAAAAAACGAATCGTTCCCTGAAGAAAAAGGTATTGATTATACTCCCGATATAAAGTTTTCTTCCTTTAATCAGATAAGTACGGCACTGGACAGTTTTGAAAAGGCAGCCGTTGTTACGGAAAAAGTGCGGGAAAAATTCGGAGAATATCTAAATCCCCTTCAGAACGGGACATGTATAGATATTGTTCCTGCAGGTATGGACAAGGCACGGGGAATATATATTCTCCTTGATAAAGCTGACGGAAAATATGAGGATGTCATTGCCGTTGGGGACAATATAAACGATGAAGCGATGATAAAAGAATTTTATTCTTATGCAATGGAAAACGGTGTTGAGGAAATAAAGAAAATTGCCGATAACATCACCGTAAGTATAGAAGAGCTTATTGAAAGAGAGATATGATATGATAAGAAAGGAATATACGGAAAATGAGATTTTCTCTTATGTTGAATATTCTCCCGAACAAATGAAAGAGGGACTCCCCATAGTTTTTCAGCTTCACGGAGCAGGGGAGAGAGGAAACGGAAAAGACGAGCTGGCATTGGTGGATGTGCACGGCTTTTCAAAATTTCTTGAAAATAACGACAGAGAATGCATTTTTATAATGCCTCAATGCCCCTCGGATACTTTCTGGACTGCAAGGGTTGAATCAATTCTTCGTTTTATTGAAGAAAAAATTGAGTTTTACAAGGCAGACAAAAAAAGAGTGTATCTTACGGGTATCAGTATGGGTGGCTACGGTACATGGCTTACTGCTATGGCAAAAAAAGAGCTTTTTGCCGCAATAGCTCCCGTATGCGGCGGAGGTATGCCTTGGAATGCTTCTATGATAACCATGCCTGTGTGGATGGTGCACGGAGATGCCGATACCGTCGTAAATGTATTCTATTCCGACGAAATTGCCGAAAAGCTTGAAGCGGCGGGAAGAGATTATATCTACACCCGTCTTCCCGGTGTAGGACATAACGCATGGGACTATACCTACAAAGCAGAATTAATTGATTGGCTGTTGAGTAAATCATAATTTATTATTAATGTTTGATGTGGGCGAACATGCCGAATTTGTAGGGGACGACACCTTACAGTAACTCAAGGCAAATTCGCATATAAATTATGATTTTTGGTGTTTTTATGATTTATTACGGTTTACTTCTGGCGGCTGTTACTATGTTCAGCTTCCAGTTTTTATTTAACGGAATATTTGAGAAGGAGTACGGTAACGGGATTCGGGCGATGTTTGTTTTTTCTGCAGGCTCGTCTCTTGCAGGACTTGTCGTGCTTCTTATAATCAACGGATTTAAGATAGAATATACGCATTTTTCCATGTTGATGGCTTTTTTAGCTGCACTTGATTCCATCGGTTATACATATTTCAGTCTTAAATCTCTCGGTCGGATAAACCTTTCTCTGTATTCGATGTTTGCTATGCTTGGCGGTATGATACTGCCTTCGGTGACAGGTCTTCTTTTTTATGAAGAGGACTTCACTGCGGGAAAGGCATTGTGTTTTGCTCTCATTATACTGTCGCTCCTGCTTACTGTAAAAAAAGGAGAGCAGAAATCAGGCTATATTTATTACATGGGAGTATTTGTCTTAAACGGTCTTTCCGGTGTTCTTTCAACGGTTTTTCAGAATTCACCTTATGAAAAAACTTCCGAAGCGGGTTATTCCGTTCTGATATCTGTTGCCACTCTCGTGATATCGCTTCTTTTCCTGCCCTTTGTGAAGGAAAAGGGTAAGAAGCTTACTAAAAAAGCAGTTTTCAGCATGGGTGGCTACGGAGTGCTTTGCAGAGTAGCAAATTTCCTTTTACTTATTGCTCTTGCACATATCCCGGCATCTGCTCAGTACCCCTTTGTTACGGGCGGAGTTATGATAATTTCCACGGTGATAAGCTTCTTTACTCCCGATAAGCCGTCAAAGAGAGAAATTTTAGGTGTGGCAGTATCCTTTGCCGCACTTCTGATATTAATGTTTGTGTAAAGGATGAGTGTAATGGAAAAAATACGTATCGGTATTTTCGGACTTCGCAGAGGTTCTGATTTTATTGATGAAATAAAGTGTAACGGCGGCGAGATTGTTGCAGTCTGTGAAAAGGATGAGGAGCATACAAAAACCGTTCTTCCCTCTCTCAATAATGCTGCCGTATATACAGATTTTGATGAATTTATAAAACACCCGATGGATGCAGTGCTTCTTGCAAATTATTGTCCCGAGCACGCAGAATATGCTGTCAGGGCACTTGAAAGAAACATTCATGTCCTGAGTGAATGTCTTTCAAACGGTACAATGGCAGAAGGGGTAAAGCTTTGTGAAGCCGCAGAAAAAAGTGATGCCACATATATGCTTGCTGAAAATTATCCCTACATGATTTTCAACCGTGAAATGAAAAGAGTATATGAGGGCGGTTCTCTCGGAAAGATAATGTACGGTGAAGGAGAATACAATCATCCGATGGATTGGTATGATACAAAGGCTGTAATATCCATCCGTCCCTTTGAAAAGCACTGGAGAAATTTTCTCCCGCGAACATATTATATTACACATTCTCTGGCTCCTCTTATGGCAGCAACGGGAGTTTTCCCGAAAAGAGTTACTGCCATGCCCGTATTGAGACCTCTGCCTGATGACTGTCCCACCGCCTCCCATGTTGCAGACGCCGCTTCCGTTATATCAATACTCAATGATGATGGCTCGGTATTTAAGGTAACAGGCTGTTCAGCCTTCGGTGCCCACGGAAATTCTTACCGGCTTTGCTGTGAAAAAGGACAGATAGAAAATGTCAGGGGAACCGATAAAGTGATGCTGAGATATAATTCCTGGCAGATACCCGATGGCAGGAAGGAAGTGAATTTTTATACGCCGAAAATTCCCCGTGAAGAAAAGAAGCTTATCAGAAATGCAGGTCACGGCGGAGGCGATTTCTTTGTAATAAAAGAATTTTTTGACAGCATCAGGAATAAAAAGTCCCATCAGTTTGATGTGTATTTTGCCACAGCTATGGCAAGTGTTGCCATACTTTCCCACAGAAGCATAATGGAAGGAAGCCGTCCTTATGAAATCCCCGATTTCAGAAAGGCGGAGGACAGGGACAAATACAGAAATGATACCTTGTCTCCCTTCTGGCTTTCTGACGGAACACCTCCTTCATATCCCTGCTGTTCAGACCCCGATTATCTTCCTTCGGAAGAGCAGCTTAAAAATTATAAATGAAAAGTCAAAAGGTGAGTAAAATGAAAAAATTGTTGATAAGTATTTCTATCGTTGCATTGATTTTTTCCCTTGTCTCCTGTACAAAAGCCGAAACACCTCAAAACGGAGATGAAACTACAGGAGCATCTCAGGAAAATGCAACATCGTCAGCTTCCGTAATATTTGAGGAAGATACTACTGTCGGAGAAGGCAAAAACGCAGTATCCGTAAGCGTAAAAACTCCCGATAAAACCGTGAAGATAACCATTATGACAGATAAAACCGTTCTCGGAGATGCCCTTACCGAGTCCGGACTTTGTGAGGGTGAAGAAGGCCCTTACGGTCTTTATATAAAGAAGGTCAACGGAATTTCCGCCGTATATGAAACAGACGGTGCCTACTGGTCCTTGACTGTTAACGGTGAAGCTGCCTCTACCGGTGCTGACGGGGTTGAAATAACAGACGGTGCTGAATATGAGCTTGTATATACAGAGGCCTGATAATAAATATTTGATAAAAAACCTTGAATCGCTGACGGTTTAAGGTTTTTTTGACCTTTTTATGCTAAAAATTTTCCTGCAGTAAATATATCTTGCAAAATCAGATGCGTTAATATATAATTAAAATAACTATGAAAAAAGGGACGAAACCTTATGAAAAAGATAACTGCCATTCTGTCTTTTGTACTTGCTTTTATTTTAATATTATCTCCTTCCGGCGGACTTTTTACTTATGAAGCTTCTGCCGCGGGAAAGTGGGTAAGTTCATGGGCTACAAGTATTGTTGACTCATCCGTTACCCTTTCAAGTCTCAGTCTTCAGGACATAATTCCTGCAAGAAGCACCATAAGAATAGAGCTTAAGGTTACAATGGGCGGAGACAAACTGCGTTTCAAGTTTTCAAATGAACACGGTGCCGCAGCCATTACCATAAGTGAGGCTACAGTGGCAAAGACATCAGGTGCGGGAAATGCCGCCATTGATGCTTCAACTGCCTGTGCCATTACCTTTGACGGAAATAAATCAGTGTCTGTGCCCAAGGGAGCAACTATATGGTCTGATGCCATAGAGTATAAAACTCAGGCTCTCGATTCTCTCAGCGTAAGCCTTTATTTTGCAAATTCAACATATATTACCTCTGCAGGACTTTCAAATGCAAGAACATTTATGGGACTGCGTTCAATTTTCAGAGAAGATGTTTCCCAGTGCTATGAACCCCGCATCAACAGTGCAAGGGAAGTAAATATAGCCTCGGGCACCATAACATATCATACCACTCCCTTCCTTGCTGAAATTGATACTTATGTAAGCTCAGGCAATGTTGATACTGCCGTATTTATCGGTGACTCAACTCTTGTAAATGATACTTATCTTTATTTTGCAGAAAAGCTTGTAAATGCAGGTGTAAAGAATGTCAGTGTTGTAAATGAAGCTGTCGTTGCCAATAAGCTTCTCAGTGGCGGAACGGGACTTATCGGAAATCTTTACGGAGATGCACTTATTGACCGTTTTGAACGTGATGCTCTTGATATTTCGGGAGTAAAGTATATTTTTGTAAAAATAGGACTTAATGACATCCTGCATCAGTTCTCAAAGAGTATGGGTGCCGATGTTCCTCATCCTTCTGCTGATGATATAATTGACGGATATAAGACACTTGTAAAAAAGGCACATGCCAAGGGAATAAAGATATATTTCTTTACCAAAAGCCCCTGGAAGGGCTATGAAAGAGAATTTCTCGGTCAGACAGGCGATGTCGTATGGACAAAAGAAATGCAGAACATGTGCGACGAGCTTAACAAGTGGATAAAGACAAATAAACTTGCAGACGGTTATATAGACTGCTCTCCTCTTGCAAATCCTGCGGATGAATATGCTCTTTGCCCTTCCTTTACACCTGACGGAGCACATCTGACTCCCATTGCAGCAATAGCTCTGGCTGACCTTATTCCCGTTTCCTTCGTCGGTGTTTCAGATTCCGACATAAAGACGGCTGCAAAGATACATAAAGTCAATCCTTATAAAGAAAAGAATCAGATAATATACGATCTTGAGCATCCCACTGAGGCTCCGAGAGAAGAGAGCACCACGAAAAGAGAGGAAAATACTACAAGAGTACCGTCCTCAGGCTCACAGACTGAAGAACCCACTACAAGAGTTCCGTCCTCCGATTCTCAGAATGAAGAAACTGTCACAAGACCTTCTTCGGGAGATGTTGCAGCTACCGTTCCTTCATACAACGGTTCGGAAAGCTTCACGGTACCTGTTATAAGTGATACAAAAGAAACGCAGAAGTATAACGGAACAGGTGTCATTCCCGAGTATAACATTTCTGAAAATCATCCCGCAACTATCGGCGGAGGTACGGGAGTCGTGTTTATGCTTGTTCTTTTTGCCGTTCTGACAGTTGCAGGTGCAGTTATGTTTATGACTCTCAACAGAAAAAAAGAGGAAGATTTTGAATAATCTCTTGACGGAAATGTTTTCTTTAAGTAAACTAAAGTCATAGGCTTCGGTCTATGACTTTAATTTTTTCCTACGGGAGGTAACAAAATGAAAATAACCTTTATGGGTGCAGGAAGCACCGTATTTGCAAAGAATGTTTTAGGTGATGTCATGCTCACACCCGCTCTTCGCGAATGTGAAATTTCCCTTTACGATATCGATGCTCAGCGTCTTGAAGAATCATATATCATGATATCTGCTCTTAATAAGAATATCAACGAATCAAGAGCAGTTGTAACAAAGCACCTCGGTGTTGAAAACAGAAAAGAAGCTTTAAGAGGCTCCGATTTCGTTGTAAACGCAATTCAGGTAGGGCTTTATGAGCCTTGTACGGTTATTGACTTTGAGGTTCCTAAAAAGTACGGACTCCGTCAGACTATTGCAGATTCCAACGGCATAGGCGGTATTTTCAGAGCTCTTCGTACCATCCCCGTTTTGAAGGACTTTGCAGACGATATGGCAGAAGTATGCCCCAATGCATATTTCCTCAACTATACAAATCCCATGGCACAGCTTGCAGGTTTTATGCAGAGATATACTCCCATAAAAACCGTCGGTCTCTGCCACAGCGTTCAGTCCTGCTCCAGAGGACTTCTCAGAGACCTTGGCATCGAATTCCACGAGCCTATCAGAGAAAAAATTGCAGGTATCAACCACATGGGCTGGCTTCTTGAAATTGAAGATGCAGACGGTACAGACCTTTATCCTGAAATCAGAAAAAGAGCTATTGATGTATTAAACGGCGATCACACAGACAAGCACGACCTTGTAAGATATGAATACATCCGCCGTTTCGGTCACTATTGCACAGAATCCAGTGAACACAATGCAGAATACAATAACCTTTTCATCAAGTCAAAATATCCCGAGCTTATCGAAAGATATAACATTCCTCTTGACGAATATCCCCGCCGTTGTATCCATCAGATTGCCCGTTGGCAGGATGAGAGAAAGATTTATCTCACAGATGATGTGAAGCATGAAAGAACACACGAATATGCTTCATATATTATGGAAGCAATTACAACAGATGTTCCCTATAAAATCGGCGGTAACGTTATCAATAACGGTCTCATTGAAAACCTTCCCCGTGAAGCCTGCGTAGAAGTTGCTTGTCTTGTAAACAAGAACGGTATTCAGCCGTGTATTCAGGGCAAACTCCCCGAACAGTTAGCAGCCATGAACAGACTTATGATAAATGTTCAGCTTCTTACCATCGAAGCCGCAGTAACACTCAAGAAGGATGCCATTTATCAGGCAGCACTTCTTGATCCTCATACATCTTCCGAACTTTCCATTGATGAAATCATCTCTCTCTGCGATGACCTCATTGAAGCACACGG
This sequence comes from Oscillospiraceae bacterium, assembly GCA_015065425.1. GTDB lineage: Bacteria > Bacillota > Clostridia > Oscillospirales > Acutalibacteraceae > RUG806. The sequence goes on along the minus strand of SVQH01000030.1, from coordinate 21,438 downwards.
TGACTACTTACCCAAATACCATTAAATCCATGGTTAACCACTTTTTTGATTGTGATATCCTACAAATCAGGAGCAATTTTTACCGTGCACAATATTAGTTTATAAGGATTTGATTTGATGTCATTGATGAAATTAAAAAGCGGTACCGATATCCGCGGTACTGCCGTGGGAGAAAATGTTGAGCTTACGGATGAAGCGATAATAAAAATTGCATCGGCATTTCTCTCATATCTTACCGAAAAAACAGGCGTTCCCAAAGGTGAGATAACTCTTGCCGTCGGGCATGATTCGAGAATTTCCGCCGACAGAATAAAAAATGCCCTGCTTTCCGTTTTTGCGGCAGAGGGCGTAAAGGTTTTTGACTGCGGACTTTCCTCTACTCCCTCCATGTTTATGACTACCGTTACTCTCGGTGTTACGGCTTCCGTTCAGATAACTGCAAGTCATCACCCATACGACAAAAACGGACTTAAGTTTTTTACCAAAGAAGGCGGTTTTGAGGGAGAAGATATAAAGGCTGTTCTCGAAAAAGCCGATAAACTGACGAAAGTTGAAACTGCATTGCCCTGTGCAGATAAGATTGACTTTATGTCTCAGTATTCGGAAATTCTCAAGAAAAAGATAACGGACGGAATTAATGACGGAGAAAAGCCTCTTTCCGGCTTTCATATCGTGGTCGATGCGGGAAACGGTGCAGGCGGATTTTTCCGTGAGCTTCTTGATGAGCTTGGTGCCGATACCTCGGGTTCACAGTTTTTAGAACCTGACGGAATGTTCCCCAATCACATTCCCAATCCCGAGGATAAGACAGCCATGGGCTTTATATGCGAAGCCGTGACAAAAAATAAGGCAGATCTCGGAATTATTTTCGACACGGATGTTGACAGAGCTGCCTGTGTGGCTTCTGACGGAAAAGAAATCAACCGTAATGCACTTATTGCCCTGTCTTCAGTTATTGCACTCGAAAATGCAAAAGGCGGAACAATAGTTACGGATTCCGTCACTTCATCGGGACTTCGTGAATTTATAAATTCTCATCTTGGCGGTAAACACTACCGCTTCAAGAGAGGTTATAAAAATGTAATAAATAAAGCCATTGAACTGAATAATCAGGGTATTGACTGTCCTCTTGCCATTGAGACCTCGGGACATGCGGCTCTCAGGGAGAATTATTTCCTTGACGACGGTGCATATCTTATGGTAAAGATAATTATTCTTATGGCAAATATGAGAAAAGAGGGAAAAACTCTCGATTCGCTTCTTGAACCTCTTAAAATGCCCTATGCAGAAAAGGAAGTCCGTTACATAATTGAAGAAGAAGATTTCCGTGCCTACGGTGAAAAGGTAATAAGTGATTTTGAGGAATACTGCGAACAGTTCCCGCTTATTATTCCTGCCGACGATAACCGTGAGGGATTCAGAGTCAATTTCAATAAATGGTGCGGTAACGGCTGGCTTCTTGTGAGACTGAGCGTTCACGATCCCGTAATCCCGGTGAATATGGAAAGTGATTCTGAGGGCGGTATCGAAAAAATTGAAATGTTCTGGAACGGCTTTATTAAAAATTATGAAAAACTAAGAAAGAAATAAAGGTGATACCAATGTACAATTTTCCTATAGGTATAATCATAGACTCATTCAGAACCGATATCCCCACAGCCGTTAAAAAGGCTGCCGAGCTTGGTGCGAAGGGTATTCAGGTTTATTCCACAAGAGGAGAAATGGCTCCCGAAAATCTCTCCCCCGAAAAGAGAAGAGAATTTTTGAAACTTGTCAAGGACAACGGACTTGTTATCTCTGCTCTCTGCGGAGACCTTGGCTGCGGTTTCTACCGTCCCGAAAGAAATCCCGAGCTTATTGAAAAGTCAAAGAGAATTCTTGACCTTGCAAAAGACCTTGAAACAGATATCGTTACAACTCACATAGGTGTTGTACCCGAGGATAAGGAGCATCCCCGTTTTAAGATAATGCAGGATGCCTGCGGTGAGCTTGCACGTTATGCAGACTCCATAAATGCACATTTTGCTGTAGAAACAGGTCCCGAAACATCACTTGTACTCAAAAATTTCCTTGATACACTGGGTTCTACCGGTGTCGGTGTAAACCTTGACCCCGCGAACCTTGTTATGGTAACGGGTGACGACCCTGCAGGAGCTGTATATAATCTTCGTGATTATATAGTTCACACCCATGCAAAGGACGGCGTAAAGCTCTATCACAGAGACCCCGAAGCCATTTACGGAGTAAAGGAAGATGATGCTCTCGTAACAGGACCTTCTTTTGAAGAAGTCCCCCTCGGAGAGGGAAGTGTACCATGGGACAAATACCTTGCCGCACTGGAAGATATCGGCTTTAAGGGCTTTCTTACAATAGAAAGAGAAGTAGGCGATGACCCTGCTGCCGACATCAGAAAGGCAGTAGCCTTCCTTCAGGCAAAAATGAAATAATTCAACATGAAAACGGTCTCCTTGCGATGACCGTTTTCTGATAGTTCGGCTCAAAGAAAATTATTTTTGAGCACGCAAAGACAAAAAACAGAAAGCACCGCCCCGGTAAGGCGGTGTTTTCTGTTTGTAAAGGATAATAAGAAAGATGGGGTTGAAAAATAAAGAAAAATGAAAAAAGTTTATACAAACCGTACTGCGGGAATTTATTTAAGAAGGAAGGTATTGTAATGTTAAAAGCTTACGCAGGTACGGTAAGTAACAGAATTAATAAGATTTGCTGCTTTATCAGGCAGCACTGTCACGGGATGCTGTTGTACGTTTAACGGGCTTTACGGGTGTATATACAACCTTTTCGTTGATTTTTTCGCGTCTTGCAATTTCACGGTGTGCTTTTTTTCTTCTTACTGCTCTGAGAACTGCAAAGATGATTTTATCTTCAAATGCCACAAAGCGTTCCTCGTGCATGAAGCCCCATACAATAAAGAGTGCAAAAATAACCTCACCTAAAATTAAAAGAGATACAGCTGTTGTCATAATATATCAGTCCTTTCAAATTTTACGAACATTTGTTTTGTTTCTGTGATTGTATTGTAACTCATAAATTTTCGTTTGTCAACACAAATGTTCTAAAAATGTCGAAAAAGTGTCCCTATAATGGTACTTATAAAATTGACTTGTGGTCTTGAAGAAAATATAACACAATATATTGTGGTTGTCAAGGGAAAATCCAAAAAAAGACAAAACATTTTACCGAACATTTTTTTCCGAACATTTTCTTTTTTTTCGGCTGTTATATCCGACAAAAAACGAGTCGGACTTTATCTGTTCTGATTTTTTGCATGAGGCTTGTGTTTTGGAAATCGGAAGAAGTGAAAGAATTTTATCCGGAAAAATACGGAAAAATTTAAATTTCCTATTTATATTTATTTTTGTCTGTGATAAAATATACTATGTATAACTATGTCAGGAGAAAATATACAGATGTTTGTAGATTCAGCTAAGATAAAAATAAAGGCAGGTAACGGCGGTAACGGTGCTGTTGCTTTTCACAGAGAAAAATATGTTGCATCGGGAGGTCCCGACGGCGGAGACGGCGGCAAGGGCGGAGACATAATTTTTGTTGCTGACGACCATCTTGCAACCCTTGCGGATTTCCGTTATAAAAGAAAATATACAGCCGAAAACGGTGCAAACGGAGAGGGCGGAAGAAGAAGCGGAAAAAGCGGAAAAAGCCTTACCATCCGTGTACCCAGAGGAACAATAATCAAGGAAGCGGAAAGCGGTGTCGTGCTCGCAGATATGTCGGGTGATGAACCCTTTATATGTGCAAAGGGCGGCAGAGGCGGCTGGGGTAATCAGCATTTTGCTACCCCTACCCGTCAGGCACCCCGTTTTGCCCGTGACGGCTATCCGGGTGAAGAGTGGGAAGTTATACTTGAACTGAAGCTTCTTGCCGATGTGGGACTTCTCGGTTTCCCGAATGTCGGTAAATCCACACTTATTTCCGTTGTAAGTGAAGCAAAGCCCGTAATTGCAAACTATCATTTTACTACAATTACCCCTGTTTTAGGTGTTGTAAGAATGGGTCCCGAAAGCTCCTTTGTCATGGCTGACATCCCCGGACTTATTGAAGGTGCGGGAGACGGTGTGGGGCTGGGACACAGATTCCTGCGTCATGTTGAACGTTGCCGAATGCTCGTTCACATAGTGGATGTGTCGGGAAGTGAAGGCAGAGACCCCATTGAAGATTTTAAGATAATAAATAAAGAGCTTGAGGTTTTCAATCCCGAACTTACAAAATGTCCCCAGATAGTTGCGGCAAACAAAATCGACCTTGCAACTGATGAACAGCTTGAAACATTCAGAAAATTTATTGAAGAACAGGGACTTCAGTATTTTGAAATAATCGCACCCATTCAGGAGGGAACCCAGGAGCTTATCAATGCCGTTGCCGCAAAGCTGGGTGAGCTTCCTCCCATAAAAAGATTTGAGAGTGAAGGCGTACCTCTTGAAATACTCGAAAAGAAAAAGGATACGGGCTTTAAGATTACCGAAATGGGCGGAGATTATTACATTGAGGCAGAGTGGCTTCTCAAAATACTTAACAAAACGGATATTGATGACTATGAGTCCCTTCAGTACCTTCAGAGAGTTCTTGAAAGCAGCGGAATTTTTGAAGAGCTGAGAAATCGCGGTGTACAGGAGGGCGACACCGTAATCATATATGACTTGGAGTTCCAGTATGTTCCCTGATGAAACAGAAATAAACAGACTTTTTACCGATGCCGACCCGAAGGGGCTCAGTGGTCTTTCCCTTGCATTTATAGGTGATGCAGTATATGAACTGCTTATAAGAAGATATATTCTTTCAAAGGGTGAAGCGAAAGTAAGCACTCTTCATAAGGAAGCGGTAAAGCTTGTAAATGCCGATTATCAGGCAGATATGACGGAAATACTGATGCCTCTTCTTACAGAGGAAGAAATATCTGTTTTCAAAAGAGGCAGAAATGCCCATTCTGCACATACTCCGAAAAACAAATCCGAAGCCCAGTATCACAAATCAACGGGCTTTGAGGCACTTATCGGTTATCTCTACTTAAAAAAAGATACGGTAAGACTTAATGAAATATTCTCAGTAATTTTGTTACAGGGTGAAGAAAATGAGTAAATCCGAAAATAAACCGGAACTTAAAAGAGTTCTTGCCACAGCAACGGAAATCCTTATGTGCATACTCGGCTCTTTCATGTATGCCGCGGCAGTTTCACTTTTTGTAACTCCTCTGAAATTTGCGGCAGGAGGACTTACGGGGCTCGGGATACTTGTGAATTATCTTGTTCCCGTGATTTCAACAGGTACATTTGTATTTATTGCAAATATTCCGCTTTTTATCATTTCGTGGAAAAAATTCGGCTTCCGTTTCATTGCAAGAACGGTATTTGCAACGGCACTTGTATCGGTTTTTATTGACCTTATTGACGTTTTTGGTGAAAAATACGGTTGGTTTTTTGCAGGTGAAGAAAAGCTTGTTGGAGCTATTTTCGGAGGAATAATAGCAGGAGCAGGAATCGGTATAGTTTTTCTCGGCGGTGCTACCACGGGAGGACTTGACATACTTGCAAGACTTCTGCGGCTTAAATTCCCCCATTTTTCCGTAGGACGGCTTATTCTTATCTGTGATTTTGTTGTGGTACTGCTTTCGGGTATAGTTTATAAAAGTGTTGAAAGTATACTTTATTCCATAATAATCGTATTTCTTTCATCTCTTGCCGTAGATTATATCGTTGCGGGAAGAAGTCATTCAAAACTGCTTTTTATAATGACGGACAGTCACGAGCCGGTTACAAAAGACATAATTTCCATCTGCGGAAGAGGTGTTTCCGTTATACCTGCCAAGGGCGGATATACGGGAAATGACAAGAAGCTTCTCATGTGCGTTGTAAGGGCACATGAGGTTTCAAGAGTAAGAAATGTGGTTGCAAAATATGACGAAAACCCGTTTATAATAGTCGCAGATTCTTCAGAAGTCTTAGGACAGGGATTCAAATCCCATAAGGACACACTATAAATCATGATTTAGCAGATATTAAAAAAGGACAAAAATTATGAAAGTAAAAAAGGAACACATAAGGAATTTTTCAATTATTGCACATATTGACCACGGAAAGTCTACTCTGGCAGACCGTCTGCTGGAGCTCACACAGACTGTTCAGAAGCGTGATATGCAGCAGCAGATACTTGATAATATGGATATCGAAAAAGAGAGAGGCATTACAATAAAAGCACGTGCCGTTACTCTTAAATATAAGGCAAATGACGGGAATGACTATGAACTTAATCTCATTGACACTCCCGGTCACGTGGACTTCAATTATGAGGTTTCCCGTTCTCTTGCCGCGTGTGAGGGGGCTCTTCTTATAGTAGATGCCACTCAGGGAGTTGAAGCACAGACACTTGCAAATACTTATCTTGCACTTGACCACGACCTTGAGCTTGTGCCTGTTGTCAATAAGATAGACCTTCCTGCCGCAGACCCGGACAGAGTCTGTGCGGATGTTGAGGATATAATAGGACTTGACTGTTCAATAGCACCGAGAGTTTCTGCGAAAACAGGTGAAAACGTAGCAGAAGTACTTGAAAAAATAGTTGAATACATACCCTGTCCTGAAGGCGATGATGATGCACCCTTCAAGGCTCTTGTATTTGACTCGGTTTATGATAACTATAAGGGTGTCATTGTATATGTAAGAGTTATGGACGGTGTGCTTCGTCCGGGAGATACAATGAAGATGATGGCAACCGGTGCGCAGTTTACAGTTGTGGAAGTTGGCAGAATGGGTGCTACTTCTCTTGAAAGCACTTCTGAACTGAAAGCAGGTGAGGTAGGTTACATCACTGCTTCCATCAAAAGCGTCGTTGATGCCCGTGTCGGTGATACGGTAACAAAGGCAGACGAGCCTGCAGATGAAGCACTTCCCGGCTATAAAAAAGTAAATCCCATGGTGTTCTGCGGAATATATCCTGCAGACGGTGCGGATTATGAGTCATTGAAGGAAGCTCTTGAAAAATTACAGCTCAATGATGCCGCTTTATCCTTCGAGCCTGAAACCTCGGGTGCATTGGGATTCGGTTTCCGCTGCGGCTTTCTGGGACTTTTGCATCTTGAAATTATTCAGGAAAGACTTGAAAGGGAATATGACCTTGACCTTGTTTCCACCGTTCCCAGTGTTATATATAAAATACATCTGTCCGACGGTACGGTGCTTGATATTGACAATCCCACAAATTACCCCGATCCCGCAATTATAGACTATGTTGAAGAACCCATGTCCGATGCTCATATATATGCCCCCAGTGAATATGTGGGTACTATTATGGATTTGTGTCAGGACAGAAGAGGTATTTTCAAGAACATGGACTATATAGCAGGTGACAGAGTTGATATACATTATGTTCTTCCTCTTAATGAAATAATTTATGATTTCTTTGATGCTCTGAAATCAAGAACAAGAGGCTATGCCTCCTTCGATTATGAGCTTATAGGCTATGAAAGATCCAATCTTGTTAAGCTCGATGTGCTTCTCAACGGGGATCTCATAGATGCTCTTTCATATATTATCCATTCCGAAAAGGCATATCCCAGAGCCAGAAAGATAGCAGAGAAGCTCAAGGACAACATCCCCAGACAGATGTTTGAAATCCCCGTACAGATTGCAATAGGCGGTAAGGTCATAGCAAGAGAGACCATCAAGGCTATGAGAAAGGATGTTCTTGCAAAATGCTACGGCGGTGACATTACCCGTAAGAAAAAGCTTCTTGAAAAACAGAAGGAAGGTAAAAAGAGAATGCGTCAGTTCGGTACTGTTGAAGTACCTCAGGAAGCCTTCATGGCAATACTTAAGCTCGATGGACAGGATTGATAAAGCGGGGATATATGTACACATTCCCTTCTGCAGGAGTAAATGTCCCTACTGTGATTTCTATTCACTTCCTTCAAAAAAATGTGATGATGAATATGTGGATGCAGTATGTGACGAGATGAAAAATCTCAGCAGAATGAAAGCATTTATCCCCAAAGGTGAAAAAATATCTGCCGATACGCTGTATTTCGGCGGAGGCACACCTTCGCTTTTGTCTGCTGCTCAGTTGGAAAATCTTATAAACACCGCAAGAGAAAGTTTTTTTCTCGGAGATGACAGTGAAATTACCCTTGAATGTAATCCGTCATCGGAAAACCTCGGTGAATTTCTGAAATCGGCGGCAAGCTTCGGAGTAAACAGAATTTCTCTCGGAATGCAGTCATCCTCCGACAGAGAGAGAAGAATGCTCGGAAGAAAGGGCGGTACGGACAGTATCGCTGCGGCTGTGAATGCGGCAGAAAAAGCGGGAATAGACAACATTTCTCTTGATATTATGGTGGGAGTTCCCGAAAGCAATATAGGAACTCTTCGTGAGAGTCTGGATTTTGCGGCAACGCTTGGTGCATCCCACATCAGTGCATATATTCTTAAAATAGAAGAGGGTACATATTATTACAGAAACCGTGAAAAGCTTAAGCTTCCCGATGAAGATGAAACAGCGGATATGTACCTGTTTATGTCACAGTATCTCAAAGAAAAAGGTTATTTTCACTATGAGGTATCAAATTTCTGCAAAGACGGGGCTTATTCACGGCATAATATGAAATACTGGGATATGATACCTTACCTTGGTTTCGGTCCCGGAGCACATTCATTCTACGGCGGAAAACGGTTTTATTTTCCCCGTGATATACACTCTTTCATTGAAGGTAAACCTTGTGAGTACGACGGTGAGGGTGGCGACGATGAAGAAAAACTGCTTTTATCTCTTCGTACTTATAAGGGTATTTCTCTTACCGATAAGAGCCCGCAGTTTATAGAAAAAGCCCGTTTTTTTGAAAAAAACGGTTTTGCACAAATAAACGGAGATAACTTTTCTCTGCTGGATAAAGGTTATCTTCTTTCAAACAGCATTATTTCAGAACTTCTGATGTATTAAAAAGGATCGTAAAATATGCTTTTATCTAAAATTTTTGAAAATGTAAATTACACCTGTGACAACTTCAGGGATGAAGACATTGAGGATATTGTATATTCTTCAAGAGCTGCTGCTCCCGGAAAAATGTTTGTTGCCCTTGTGGGGGCATTTTCAGACGGACACGATTATGCGGAAAGTGCATATCTCCTCGGAACGAGAGTTTTTCTTCTCAGTAAGAAGGTGGAGCTTCCCTCTGATGCTCTATGTATATTTGCGGAAAATACAAGAGAGACTCTGGCTTATATCAGCGGAAACTTTTTCTCTCATCCCGATAAGGAGCTTGATGTAATAGGTGTCACGGGCACAAAGGGTAAAACTACGGTTACGCAGATGCTTTGCACCTGTCTTAATGAGTGCGGTATAAAAAGCGGTGTCATTGGTACTGTCGGTGCGTATTATGACGGAAAATATGTGCCCACGGTAAATACCACTCCCGAATCCTATGAAATTCATAAGCTTCTCAGAGCCATGGCAGATGCAGGCTGTAAGGCGGCTTGTATTGAGGTTTCTTCCATCGGACTTAAGAATTACAGGGTGGAAGGAATGGAGTTTTCTCAGGGTGTATTTACAAATCTTTCCCCCGATCACATAGGCGGAGCAGAGCATGACAGCTTTGAAGAGTATTCATACTGGAAAAAGCAGCTTTTCAAAAAATGCAAAAAGGCAATATTCAATAAAGACGATCTTTTTTCTGAAGAAATAATAAAAGAGATAACAGTGCCGTATACTTGTTTTTCAATAAATGAAAAATCAGAGCTTACGGCTGATAATATAAAAAATCTCAGGGAAAACGGATTTTTCGGTGTAGGCTTTACTTACACGACGCAGGGAAATACCGTTGCTGCAAAAATTGCAATGCCGGGATATTTCAGTGTGTATAATGCCCTGGCGGCAGTTGCCGTGTGCAGGGAATACGGTATTTCGGATGATATGATAGTTTCCGCTCTCGAAAAAGCGAGAGTCAAGGGCAGAAACGAGCTTATGGATACGGGTACGGATTTTGCCGTCATTATAGACTATGCCCACAACGGACAGAGCTTCAATTCCGTCATTGATACCGTCAGAGAATATCCTCACGGCAGAATCATCTGCGTGTACGGCTCTGTCGGTGACCGTGCTCAGCTGAGGCGTCAGGAGATGGGACTTGTCTGCGGTAAAAAGGCAGATCTCAGTATAATCACTACAGATGACCCGGGATATGAAGACCCTGAGAGCATTGCAAAAGAAATTGCTTCCTTCGTTGAAAAAGAAGGCGGAGAATATAAGATAATAACAGACAGGGAAGAGGCAGTTTTCTATGCTATGAGTGTTGCCCGAAAGGACGATATTGTTCTTATTCTCGGAAAAGGGCACGAGACGGCACAGAAGATAAAAGGGGAAAAAGTACATTATTCCGATCACGAAAGCGTAGAAAAGTTCTGTAAAGGAAAAATGATATGAGTTATACATTTACTAAAGAAACAGATATGAAAGCCTTTGAGGAGTTTGTTCTTTCTCACGGCGGTATATATATGCAATCCGAAAAATGGGCTAAAGTAAAGCTTGAATGGAACAGCCGTTTTTATTCGGGATTTTCCGGAGACGGTGAAAGAGTGCTTACGGCTCTTATTATGGAGAGAAGCATTCCTGCTGCGGGTAAAATATGGTACTGCCCTGCAGGTGCTGTGTTCGACCATGAAAACAAAGAGCTTTTTTCGGCTTTTTCGGAGTTTATGAAAAAAGAACTGAAAGCCAATAAGATAACAGCTCTTTTTTATGACCCTCTCATTCCTCTGAGAGTAAACGGAGAAGATGTGTCTCAGGGAAAGGCGGCTCACCGTCTTTTTACCGAAAACGGGTTTACACTTAATACGGATGCTTCAAAGACTCTTTATAAATCACCCGTTCAGCTTATAACAAAGCTTGTTTCCCCCGACGGAGAAAAATACACTTCCGACAAGCTTCTCAAAACCTTTGAAAAGGGTGTAAGATATTCTGTAAGAGTAGGCGAAGGCAGAGGACTTACCGAGAAGATATATACCATCCGTGATATTGAAAAAGACCCCGTGATAATGGAGGATTTCCTTGCCGTTATGAAGGACACCTCAGAAAGAAGTGATTTTGTCGAAAGAGGTGGGGATTACTGTAAGCGTATCATGGAGGTCTTCGGTGAAGACGGACTTGATATGATGCTTATCTATTATGATAAGAATAAAGATAAAGAAATACAGGCGGAAAAGCTCAGAAGAAAAGAAGAGCTTCTGAAATCTCTTGAAACTGCTCCCGAGAAGAAAATAAGAGGAATAAAGGAAGAAATTGATTCCATAGACAAGGCTACTGCTCATTTTGAAGAGAGAATGAAGGAGACGGAAAACAGTGATAAAGATATCATTTGTGTTTCGGGCGGTATGACCCTTCATTACAACAAAATGTCCTCCTGTCTTTTCGGCGGTTCAAGAAATCTTCTGAGAAACAATCTCAGAGCAAGTCATTTCTTTAATTTCAGAAGAATATGTCACAGCATTGAAAAAGGCAGTGACTATCACGATCTGGGATATGTGCTTCTTGAAAAAACTCCTCCCGAGGCAGACGGAACACTGGGCGTATGTAAAGCAGCCCCTGATTTTGAAGGTATTCTTTCCTTCAAAAAGAGCTTCGGTTCTGAATATATTGAATTTATCGGAGAATATGTTCTTGTATCAAACAAGGCGTTATATTTCTCATATACGCATTTACTCGAAAAAGCAAGAAATGTCCAGAGCATTGTAAACAGAATCGTAAGAAAACACAGATAAAGGAGTGTTTTATATGGCTGTAAGAACTGAAGGTGTTTTTTCTTCATACGGTGCGTTTCCTGCAAATCCCTCTTATGACAGGCTTACAAAAAGACTTGACCCCATTTATTCAAAACCGAATGACTGCAGAGACCAGTTTGAAAGAGATTATACGAGAATACTTCACTGTCTTGCATACAGAAGGTTAAAACACAAAACTCAGGTTTTTTTTAACATTGAAAATGACCACATCTGCACACGGATGGAGCATGTTTCCCATGTGGAATCCGTAAGCACAACCATAGCAAAAGAGCTGGGACTGAATGTCGATCTGACACGGGCTATTGCAATAGGTCATGACCTCGGTCATGCCCCCTTCGGTCATCAGGGAGAAAGAGAGCTTGATGCACTTTCAAAAAAATATCTCGGAAAAGGCTTTTTCCATGAAAAAAACGGACTTCATTTCGTGGATAATATTGAGCTTTTAGAGGACGACTACAGGGTTTACAGAAATCTTAACCTTACTTATGCTGTTAGGGACGGTATCATATCTCACTGCGGAGAAGTCGATGAAAACGGGCTTCGTCCGAGAGAGGAATATATTGACCTTAAGGATTTCACAAGTGTGGGACAGTATCAGCCTTTTACATGGGAAGGCTGTGTGGTGAAATTGTCGGATAAGATAGCCTATGTGGGAAGAGATATTGAGGATGCAATAAGGCTTCGTTTTTTGACAAAGGAAAACATGGATACTCTTTCAGATATGGCAAAGGCTTACGATAAAATGGCAATAAACACAACGGTTATCATACATAATATGATATATGACGTATGCCGTAATTCTTCTCCCGAAAAAGGTATTTGTCTCAGCGATACCTTCCATGAACAGCTTAAAGAGATAAAACAGTTCAATTATGAATTCATTTACAGAAATAAACGGCTGGATGCTTTCACCAAATATGCCCGTCTCGTGCTTGAACAGATATTTCTTGCACTGCTTGATGCTTATGACGGTGAAAACACTGTGGAATCACTGAGAAAGCACGCTGAGATTTATCCCGAGCTTATGGGAGCATTTGCTGACTGGATATCAAAATTCTGTGATACAAGGCTTAATATGTTTGAAAATGTCACGGAAAAAACCGTTAAGTGTATGAACAAAAAGATATACGGCAGCCTTGAAAGTGAAGAAGTATACATGGGTGCCATAATCGATTATATTTCGGGTATGTCCGATAACTATGCAATAAAAGTTTTCAATGAACTTATAACATATTAAGGAGAAAATCAAAATGAAAAAGTCAAAAAGTATTTTATGTATCGTTCTGTCTCTTGTCATGGTTTTTACTGCCGTCCCCGCAGTGTCTGCCGTTTCGGTGTGGGACAGTATTTGGAATGATACCGAAGAGGTAGAAAAAGCCATTATAATGCAGCCGGGCAGGGATGAAAGTGAAAGAAACTTTTCGTGGTATATGTCCGAGGATGTCACATCCTGCAGTATAAAAATCAGCACCGATCCTTTTATGCTCAGCAGCAAAACTGTAGAGGGTGAAGTAATTTCCGATATGCACGGAAAGAATGTTGCAAAGGTAACGACAACAGGACTTGAAGCAGGGGAGACATATTATTATGTCTGTATGTCCGGTGACGAAGAAAGCAATGTTTATTCATTTTCAACTGTTGAGGGTGACAGTTTTTCTGCTCTTTATATGTCGGATATACATATAACTCTTGATGAGACTTCGGGAGATGCCAAGACTACAGCTTTTGAGTTTGCCGACCTTCTTACAGAAGTAACGGCAGAGCATGACATCAACATGATTCTCTCTGCAGGCGACCAGGCAACTGACGGTCTTCTTTCAGAATATCAGGGACTTACTTTCTCTCCCGTATCAAGAGGACTTACATTTGCAACAGCAATAGGAAATCATGACCGTAAGGGCATTGCCTATAAATATTTTACCAATCTTCCCAATGAGGATGAGGGTATGATAAGCTCTCCTCAGGGCGGAAATTATTATTTTACAAAGGGCGAGGTTCTTTTCCTTGTCATTGATTCAAACAATGCCAGTGCAACCGACCACCGTAATTTTATAAAGAATGCGGTTGAAGAAAATCCTGAGCTTAAATGGCGTGTCGTTATGATGCATCACGACCTTTACGGCGGCTCCATTGAAAGCAGAGAGAGTGAGAATAATCTTCTGAGAATTATTCTTTCTCCCATTTTCGATGAATTCAACATTGACCTTGTGCTTACGGGACATTCCCATCATTACAGCATTTCCCACCTGCTTTATAACGGAAAGATTGTCGAAAACCTTGAAAACGGCGGTACCATTACCAATGCACAGGGAACAGTATACATGGTTTCCGCTTCTGTAGGAAGAGCCCGTGATGATGAAAATGAATATTCAGAACGTGTGGCTATCGGCATGGATGAGTTTACGGATAAGCTTTACAACATAATTGACTTTTCGGAGAATGCCATTACCGTTACCACTTATGAAAGAGGAGAAGACGAGGAGTTTGCAAGTTTCACTCTTACAAAGGATGAAGACTATGATGCTCCCGAAATTGGCTTCTTCAGAAAACTTTTCGGAAAATTTGTTGCTGCCATAGGAACAATATATGCAATTTTCAATAATATCGGAAGATATCACGACCTTACCGAAGACGGCTTCAATGTCGGTTTCTTTGAGACAGTATTTTAATTAAAAGCAGGTATAATAATGAAAAAAGTAATATTAGCATTGGTATGTGTTGTTTTTCTGATGTTTTCTTCATGTGCGGGCGAAGGAGAGGAGACTACAGCCGTCGAAACTCAGCCTATGCTTGAACCTACTTCCTACGAGCCTCCCTCTCTCAATGAAATGTCCCCCGGAACAATAGATGTGTCTTTACCTGAGGAACTGAAAAGGAATACATGGGAGATAGATTTTTCAGCTTTTGAGCAGATAGAGGCAAAGGATTCTGTTTTCCCTGAATCAACTCATGACAAAATACTTAAAAGCGATAATGCCCAGTATTTTTTCGTTGAGAATGATATCAAGATACATGCTGTATTTTTCGATAAAGATGAGAGAGTGACGGCATCTGCAAGTTATAATACAGAAACGGGCTTCATTGAGTTTTACGGTGATGACACGACTACATGGTATTTCAATAATGACGGAACATTGAAGTGTGTGGTTTATACATATTCCTTCGGTGCTGGTACTCCCTCCATATATACGTTCTATTCTCCCGAGGGACAAAAGGAAGTTACAAGAACCATGGACGGTTGGTATGATACCGAGTATAATATTCTTACCAATGAAGAAATACTCGACTGTCTTGACAGATATTCGGGAACCATTGAGTCTACCGCAGAGTATAAATCCAGTGACATAACACTGTAAAGGTTAAATTTTCGGTATAAACTTGACATTTACGGTTAATGTTATATAATATATGTGTTAAAACGATGACGGAGAAGCTGAAAACAGGCATTTCCCAGAGAGTTCCGTATAAGCTGAAAACGGAATATTTGTGTGTTTTTATATGCTACCGCTCCCGAGTGCTGTCCGTAAAGATTCAAGGACAGCCGGTTAAGTACCGTTAAAGACTTTGAGCGGACAGAGTTTCTTTGTCAATTTGGGTGGAACCGTGGAGCTGCAGCTTCATCCCATTTCGGGATGAGGCTGTTTTTTCATTTTGCAAAAAGATAAATCATAATTTATATACAAATTTGTCTACAGGAAGAATGTTTTACCACCGAAAACATAAAGGTAAATTATGATTTATATATCAGAAAAATAAACTAACGGACTAAGGACTTACGGAATCTCCGACCTCCGACCTCCGATCTGAAAAATAAAGGAGTATTTTTATGGTAAATGTAAAACTCAGAGATGATGTAAAGCAGTTTGAAAACGGCATTTCCGCCGCTGAAATTGCGAAATCCATCGGTGCGGGTCTTTATAAGGCTGTCTGCGTTTGTAAAATTGACGGTGAAGTGAAAGACCTTCGCACAAAGATTGAATCCGATTGTGAGGTTGAATTTCTCACATTTGACGATGAAGAGGGAAAGAAGGCATTCCGCCACACCGCTTCTCATATTTTAGCACAGGCTGTTAAAAGACTTTATCCTGATGCAAAACTTGCAATAGGTCCTGCTATAGATAAGGGATTTTACTATGATTTTGATGTTCCGAAGGCATTTTCTCCCGAAGAACTTGAAAAAATCGAAGCAGAAATGAAGAAAATTGTTAAAGAAGGACTTGAACTTATACAGTTTGAGATGACTCCCGACGAGGCTATTAAATTTTATGAGGAAAAAGGCGAAATCTATAAGGTTGAGCTTATAAAGGAGCATGCAGAAAAGGGCGAAAATATCAGCTTCTATAAGCAGGGTGAATTTACTGAACTTTGTGCAGGTCCCCATCTTCCCGATACTTCCCGTGTAAAGGCTTTCAAGATTACATCTTGTACCGGTGCATACTGGAGAGGCGACGAAAAGAACAAGATGCTTCAGAGAATTTACGGTACTGCTTTTACAAAACAGGCAGATTTGGATGCTCACCTTGAAGCACTTGAAGAAGCAAAGAGAAGAGACCACAATAAGCTCGGACGCGACCTTGAAATATTTACTACTGTTGACACCATAGGTCAGGGACTTCCCATTCTTCTTCCCAAGGGCTGCGATATTATTCAGACACTTCAGAGATTTGTTGAAGACGAGGAGAGAAGAAGAGGCTGGGTAAGAACAAAAACTCCTCTTATGGCAAAGAGTGACCTTTATAAGATTTCAGGTCACTGGGATCATTATAAAGACGGTATGTTCGTTCTCGGTGATGAAGAAAAGGATGATGAAGTATTTGCACTTCGTCCCATGACCTGTCCCTTCCAGTATCAGGCATATCTTAACCGTGCCCGTTCCTACCGTGACCTTCCCATGAGACTTGCCGAAACTTCCACTCTTTTCAGAAACGAAGCCTCGGGTGAAATGCACGGACTTATCCGTGTGAGACAGTTCACGATTTCCGAAGGACATCTTATGTGTACTCCCGAACAGCTTGCAGATGAATTTAAGCGTTGTCTTGAACTGACAACATTTATGCTTGAAACACTGGGACTTTATGAGGATGTTTCCTACCGCTTCTCACAGTGGGATCCCGAAGATACCGAAAAGTATATCGGAACTCCCGAGCAGTGGAATGAAGCACAGGGAATTATGGCTGAAATTCTCGATAATCTCGGCATAAATTACAAAATAGGTATCGGTGAAGCCGCTTTCTACGGTCCCAAGCTTGACATTCAGATAAAGAATGTTCACGGTAAAGAAGATACTCTTATTACAATTCAGATTGACCAGATGCTTGCAGAAAAATTCGGTATGGAATATGTTGCAGCAGACGGCACAAAGAAGAATCCCTATATTATTCACAGAACTTCCATAGGATGCTATGAAAGAACACTTGCTCTTCTCATTGAAAAATATGCAGGTGCATTCCCCTTGTGGCTTGCTCCCGAACAGATAAGAATTCTTCCCATTGCTGACCGTCATCAGGATGCCGCTTATGCGGTTAAAAAGGCACTTGAAGAAGCAGGTATCGTAAAAGTAGAAGTAGACACAAGAAGCGAAAAGCTCGGTTATAAGCTCAGAGAAGCTCAGCTTGAAAAGGTGCCCTATATGTTAGTTATCGGTGATAAGGAAGCAGAGGACGGCACGGTTTCCGTAAGAAAACGTGCCCACGGTGATCAGGGTGTACAGATTGTTTCTGATTTCATTAAGCTTGCGACAGAAGAAATCGAAACAAAGGTTATCTGGTAATGAAATATGAAAAGAGTTTTATCTTTAGTAATTACACTTGTTATTATCATAACCGCTTTTCCGGTTGCAGCATTTGCTTCGGAAACAGCGGCAATATCCATGACACCCGATATTACCGATGCGACATATTCATATCTTAATGAGATATATATCGAAAAATTTCCCGAACTGGGACTTGAATTCTCATTCGGTTCTGCAGCAGACAAAGAGGTTTTGCAAAAGCTCAGTAATATTCTGACTGCTGAGTGCAAGACAGATAAAGAAAAGGCTGATGCAGTTGTCGGCTGGGCTGACAGAAATGTAAAATACAAATCCTATGTGGAAACTACCTATTATTTTCCGATAGATGTATTTTATTACAGAACCGGTAACTGTCTCGGACTCGGCTTGTTTATTTCACAAGTTCTGAGACTTGCGGGAGTCCCCGCTGTATTCTGTGCCGGTACAAGGGGGGATATGAGAGATTATATCAAACTTGAAAACAGAGAAATTGATCACGGCTGGGTAATGGTATATTACAACAACAGATGGAATCTCTATGACCCGCTTTTTGAAGTATTCGGAACGAGTGACAGAGAATTTATTTCCCGTTGGTATTTTATCGATTTTATAGAAGGAGTATCTCCTTACTATGAGGGGATGAACTGCGAATATGTCTATTACGGCGACAGCATTTTCTATATCGACGGCAGATTCATTCACTGCAAGAACGGAATGCCTGCTTCCGAATATTGGGGAAATGCAGCAGAGGGCGGCTCATCTCTTAACGGAAGTGTTCCCTATTTTACAAAAAACAGGTATCAGCAGTCTCCCGACGGCTCACGTGACGGCTTCAATTATGTTACCGATCCCGAAAGAAAACAACAGATGATAAATGATGAGTGCTATTCTGACGGCTGGATAACCTACGGGGAGAGCTTGGCATACTATACAAAAACCAACGGTATTATTGCAGGATGTACCGTTAAGGAATTCGGCGGTGAAAAGCTGTTTCTTCCCTTTGGTTCAATGCCCTTGAGACTTTCAGGGAATGCAGATGATTATACTCTTACATGGGGTGCTCCCACATATATTCTCGGAGAGAAAATAGTTACTCCGGAGCCTTTGTGGGTGGACTCGGAAATTGAAAAGGGCAGAGTAATCACATACGAAAGCCTGAACCCGGATATTGCAACGGTTTCGGAATCCGGCGAAATAACTGCAGTTTCAGAAGGCTATGTTTCAATTCTCATTGCCTCCCGTGATTCTGCTGATGACCCCGGATGTTTTTATTCGGGATTTATTGAGATTTATATTGCCGAAAAGGAAAAGGTGTACGATTATTCCGATAATGTCTTAAACAGCACTGACGCAATCAAGATTTTAAGCGACGCAAATATTGCGGCAAGAAGCGAAATGACAGTAAATCAGCTTTCAAACGATGTTCCCGGTGTTATCGTAAAGGGTGTAAACGGTGAGAAGATTGAGAAAAATGCTAAACTCGGCAGTGGTATGACGGTAACTCTCCCCACGGGCGAGGAATATACGGTCATAGTAAAAGGAGACCTTGACTCAGACGGTATTGTGTCTTCGTCTGATGCCCGTCTTACACTGAGAGCAAGTGTCGGTCTTGAGAACAATACTTCCTTATGGTTTGCCGAGGCGGGAAATGTGGAAGCCGACGAAGGCGGAAGTCAGTTGACATCTGCCGATGCGAGGCTTATTCTCAGAGGCAGTGTCGGACTTGAAAACACGGATGCCTGGTTCGAGGCAATGTGAAAAAATGTGCTGTTTTAATCAGGAAACTCCTGCAAGTACAGGGGTTTTCTTTTGTTCATAATATGATTGACAATCATGTTTCATTAAACTATAATCAAATATTGTAATACAGTTTTTTAGAAGATTTTTTTATGAAGAAAGAGGGATTAGTTTGTCAAAGAAATTAAAACGCACATTTGCTGTTCTTCTGATGGTTGCCGTAATATTTGCGGCTGTACCGCTGAACGGTTTTTCGGGACTTGACATTTTTAATGCACTCGGAGTTGAAGCCGATGCATCAGTTTATATTCTGGCTTATGATGCAAACGGCGGTTCGGGTGCACCTTCTCGGCAGACAGGCGACTCAAGTTATTTTACTGTAAGTTCAACAGTTCCTACCCGTTTCGGATATACCTTCCTCGGTTGGGCAAAAAGCAGGACCGCATCCTCAGCAGCCTATGAGCCCCTTGACAGAATATTGGTAACATCGTCAATAACAACACTTTATGCCGTGTGGAAGGCTGCTGCGGCTGTATATGTAAACACATCCAATACCTGTAATATAGACATTCCTTATCACCAGTATTACTATACATTTACCCCTTCTTCCGGCGGAAGCTATATTTTTGAATCATCAGGTTCTCTTGACACTCAGATATATCTTTATAATTCCTCGGGAACACTGATCGGTGATGACGATGACGGCAGCTCCTCCGGCAATAATTTCCGTCTTAAAATTTCACTTACGGCAGGAACAAAGTATTATATCGGGATAAAAGCATACAGTAACAGGACGGGATCAACCTCTTTTAAGGTAAGCCTTGAACAGATTCTGAAGCCTGAGGTCAGTATATCCTCTACAAACAATATTTCATCTTCTCAGACGGTCACTCTTGATATGACCGATAATGCAGGGGTTGTGGCTTATTATTGGGGAACGTCATCTTCTCCTTCAAGTTCTTCTTATACCTCTATATCGAGTACGGTAAGTACCGCTATACAGAAAACCGTTACTGAAGCAGGTACATATTATCTCATTGTAAAGGATGAAGAAGGAAACTATTCTGCAACTGCAAGTATTACTTTCTTTAAAACAACACTTAATGCGGGCAGCGGAAGTGTTTCACCTTCTGCAGTTCTTACTAAAAGCGGTTCCTCTTTTACGCTTCCTTCTGCCAAGAGAAGTGACCGCAGTTTCCGTGGTTGGTCAACAAGCAGTTCCGCTTCAAGTGTTTCATACAGCGGCGGTAGTACCTATACTCCAACAAGCTCAAGAACACTTTATGCTGTGTGGGAAAGTGTAACGCTCAGTAAAATTCAAGTAAAATCAAATCCCTCAAAAAGCACGTATTATGTGGGAGAATCTCTTAATACAAGTGGACTCAGCCTCCTTCTCACTTACAGCGATTCAAGTACCAAAACAGTCAGCAGCGGATTTTCAGTCAGCGGCTTCAGTTCTTCCTCTGTCGGCACAAAAACCGTAACCGTAACTTATGAAAACAAAAGCACAACCTTTACTGTAGAGGTAAAAAAAGTACCTGAATTATATCTTAAATATGATATATCGGGTAAAGAAATGACAGTTGATGTATGTATAAAAGGGTATAAAAACGGTGAAACAGGGGATATTACCTTAGAGTATAATTCTGATGATTTTGGTTATAAGAAGAAAATCAACTTTGATTACGGAAATACCATAACAGATAATAAAAACGGGACCGCAAATACATTGATTTGGGCAATAGGTGACTATAAAAATAATCAGCAGCTGATTGGTTTCTATACCAACTGGGGTTATCATATTGCTGTTGATGACTTTACAATATGCAGGTTGCTTTTTGAAATTAAAAACGACACAAACCCTGCTGCAAAGATAAAGGTTTTCGGCAGAGGTGAGAGCAGTTTTATGAAATCGGGAACCGTCAGTCTCGACCTGAGTGTTCTTGGCGGAAAACTCATGGGCGATACCGATGGGGATAAGGTGGTTTCAGCTGCAGATGCAAGACTTGTGCTCAGATATTCCGTGGGGCTTGAAGCTCTCGGCGAAGCTCAGTTAATTTATGCAAACATGGATTATGATGAAAGTATCAGTTCTGCCGATGCCCGACTTATTCTCAGAACCTCAGTAGGTCT
>SVQH01000050.1 GCA_015065425.1 Oscillospiraceae bacterium | reverse complement strand
ATTTCTGTGGCTGCCTTTAACTGTGTGTATTTATTATTTGTGATAAAGTTTTTTTGTCTGGCTTTTCGGTTCGCAGGTCATGTTAATGCCGAGCTTCTTGAAGGTCTGAATATCAACTGTTGCAAGCATTACCGAGGAATGTGCCTCAAGGCCTTTTAATTTCGGAAGCTGTTCAAGTGCTCTTTTTGCCACGGGATTTGTTGCCGCACAAATTGAAAGGGCAATAAGCACTTCATCAACATGAAGACGCGGATTAATGCTTCCCATGGAATCTGTTTTAAGCTTCTGTATGGGTTCAATTATTGCAGGGGAAAGAAGGGGGATTTCATCGGGGATGTTTGCAAATCTTTTAATTACATTTATAAGCATTGCAGACGAAGCACCGAGAAGCTCTGATGTTTTTCCTGTGATTATGGTATCATCAGGCATCTGAAGTGCCGCCGCAGGGTCATTTGTCTTTTCTGCCTTGTCGAGTGCTGCACTGACAACGGGTCTGTCTTCTGTGGAGATACCAAGCTGATTCATAAGAAGCTCAATGCGGTGTGCTACTGCAGGTTCTGAGAGCCCTTGACGGGCAAGGCAGGCTGCTTCGTAATATCTTCTGATAACCTCCTGCTTTGAAGCATCCGAAACGGCTTTATCATCAAATATGCAGTTGCCTACCATGTTTACACCCATATCCGTGGGAGATTTATATATACACTCACCTGATATTTTTGTAAGTATTGCGTTGAGCACAGGGAATATTTCAACATCTCTGTTGTAATTAACTGTTGTGATACCGTAAGCCTCAAGGTGGAATGGATCTATCATATTTACATCGTTGAGGTCAGCTGTTGCGGCTTCATAAGCAACATTTACGGGATGCTTGAGAGGAAGGTTCCATATAGGGAAAGTCTCAAATTTCGCATAACCTGCCTTTTGTCCCTTTTTGTATTCATGGTAAAGCTGAGACAGGCAGACAGCCATTTTTCCGCTGCCGGGGCCCGGAGCCGTTACAACTACGAGGGAACGCTCGGTTTCTATGAATTCATTTCTGCCGTATCCTTCATCGCTTACTATAAGAGGAATGTTGGTGGGATAATCGGGGATCATGTAATGACGGTATACCTTCATGCCGAGGCTTTCAAGTCTTTTCTGAAAACTGATTGCCGCAGGCTGTTCGGAAAACTGTGTGATGCAGACACTACCCACAAAGATGCCGATTTCTCTGAAAGCATCAATGAGTCTGAGACAGTCGGAATCGTAAGTAATTCCGAGATCTCCTCTTCTTTTATTTTTTTCGATGGCATCAGCAGATATTACTATGACCATTTCCGCCTGATCACGCAGTTCATACAGCATCCTTATTTTACTGTCGGGCTGAAAACCTGGAAGTACCCTTGATGCATGATAATCATCAAAGAGCTTTCCGCCGAATTCAAGATACAGCTTTCCGCCGAACTGTGCAATACGCTCCTGAATACATTCGGACTGCATGTGAAGATATTTGTCATTATCAAAACCGATTTTTGCCATAACTGTCACTCCTGTTTTATTACAAACATACTAATTATTTTATCATTAAATAATTATAATGTCCATAGGTAAAAATAGTTTTTTGCTGAATTATGTCATTAAAAAATAAGGTCACCGTTTTTTGCACGGCGACCCTATGTAATATAGCTTTACATTGCGGAAAGGGCAATCAGTACCTGTACCATTTTTTCAAGGCTTTCAACAGAAATAAATTCTCTTACACTGTGGAAGTTTTCTCCGCCTGTTGAGAGATTCGGACAGGGAAGACCTTCATAAGAAAGTCTTGCTCCGTCGGTGCCTCCTCTTATGGGAACGCATTCGGGGGTAATTCCTGTTTTTATAAAAGCAGCTTTTGCATTTTCTATAAGATACATGAAAGGCTTTATTTTTTCTTTCATGTTATAATAGCTGTCTTTTATTTCAAGTGAAAATGTACCTTCTCCGTGAACTGAGTTGAGATAAGAGACAAGATTATTAAGAAAGCTTTTTTTGCTTTCAAATTTTTCTCTGTCATGGTCCCTTATAATCATTCGTATGCTGCCTTGTGTCTCATCGGCTTTTATATCATGGATGTGATAAAAGCCTTCATAGCCCTCCGTACAGGCAGGTATTTCATTTTGCGGCATCATTGACATGAACTGTGCCACATACAAAGCAGCATTTTTCATCTTGTTTTTTGCTGAACCCGGATGTATTATCACACCGTTTATCTTAACTTCGGCGGATGCGGCATTGAAGTTTTCATATTCGATTTCACCTATGGTACCGCCGTCTACGGTATAAGCTTCTTTGGCGGCAAAACGTTCATAGTCAAAATGGTCGGCTCCTCTGCCGATTTCTTCATCGGGGGTAAAGCATATTGCAAGTGTTTTGTGAGGTGTGTCCGGATTATTTATGAAGTATTCGCATGCGGAAACGATTTCAGCGACGCCTGCTTTGTCATCTGCACCGAGAAGAGTTTTTCCGTCGGTTACTATAAGATGCTGTCCTTTATATTTTTCTATAAACGGATAGTCTTTTACGGAAGTTATGATGCCTTCCGACAAGATGATATCGCCGCCGTTATATTCTATTGTTCTTGTATTTACGGGTTCATCGGGAGCATCGGGGGAAGTGTCCATGTGGGCAATAAAACCTATTGCCCCGGGGATGTTTCCTTTAAGTTCTGCATATACATAGCCTTTATTATCAAGAATAACATTTTCCATTCCCATTGCTTTAAGTTCTTCTGCTATATATTCTCCGAGTTTTTTCTGCTTTGCGGTTGAAGGTACCGTATCGGAAAACTCATCGGATGCAGTAGGAAAGGACACATATTTCAAAAATCTTTCGGATACATTCATAAATATATTACCTCTTTTAATGTTTATGCTTAAAATAATTATATAAAATCTCCCTTGTAAATACAAGAGAGATTTTTGACGGGAATTATACTTGCTTTTATGCGGGATTGTCAGCAAGGAATGCAAGGGTAATTTCTGCAGTTTCATCTGCAAGGTTTTCTATAAACATGTGGCCGCCGCCTTCGATAACATAATCAACGCTTCCTTCGGGAAGAACTTCTCTTATGTTATTCTTAGATTCATCGGGAATGACAGAATCGGAACTGCCGTTTACGAAAAGAACGGGCTTCCCGTTTGCTATTGCTTCAAAATTTGTATTGGGAAGCATTGAGAAAGAATAACATGCCCCCTTGCCCGTACCGTCAATTCTTATGGGTTCTGTAATTTTTGACAGGTCGTAGTTTGATGCATATACATTGTCATTGAGTCCTATTTTCAGGAATAATTTTACAAGAAAATCAAATCTTGTCATAAGCTGCATAAGGGGACCCATTATGGCTACGAAAATATCCATTCCCATAATTTTTGACATGAAGGGTGAATTCGTATTACCACCTGTGCCGTAAAGAAGAAGATTTACAACATCTTCGGGATATTTCTCGGCAATAGCCTGAGCTACATAGCCTCCCATGGAGTGACCTGCAACATACCATGGCTTGTCGGACAGTTCCTTCATAAGTGCGTGCATGATATCTTCTCTGGGAAGCTTTTCGGTTGTCGAGGTTTCTCTTGTTGAGTAACCGAAATCAGGAAGGTCAGCCATAACGCAGGTGTAACCGTTTGCCACAAGTCTCTCGGCAAGTTCTGTCCAGCAATAGGATGAAAGAGCAAAGCCGTGGAGCATTAATATCTGTCCTTTTGCGTTTTCGGCTTCCCATTTTCTGTAATGTATGGAATAATCCTCATACTCAAAGAAAAGACTGTCTTCAAAGGGTGTTTCATAAGCCGTAAAAGCAGGAACTGCAGCGGCAAAAATTATAAGAATACTTAAAAAGATTGCTGTAACTTTTTTCATAAATTGTTTTCCTTTCAAACAGTTTATTTTATGTTTATAATATCAGTAATACGGGAAATTTTCAATAATATATCAAAAAAAATATAAATTTTTTGCAAATCAGTAGAAAAAATATTTTAATAGTGCTAAAATATAATGAAACGGAGGTACTAAGTATGGATATTATGGATCTCGCCTCAAAAGGCATTGTTAAAATTACTAAAAATTTCGGAAAGAAAATTCAGAGAACTTCAACTGCTTATCCCCTTCCTGATGCAAAACCTGTTGTTATTACAGGCAAAAAATTCAGAGCTGGTTTTGCAAAAGAGGAGATAAGGCCCGACCTTTCTCTTGACAGAACATACTATATTGCAGGTCACGGTTCGGGACATGTAATGGAAGGAACACTCTCTCCCGTTTATATTCATGCTATGTGGCTTGATACGGGAAATGACGAAGGTATAATATGGATAAGTGCCGATATTGTGGGACTTACAAATATTGAAGTCAATAAGATAAGAGAAATGATACTTTCCCGCCCCGAAATGAAAGGCTGTAAAGCTGTCAATTTCAGCTGTACTCATTCCCATTCGGGTGTTGATACTCTCGGATATTGGGGCAAAGCAAATCTTGTAAGCATTCCTTCAGACGGCAAAGTTCCCGAATATATGGAAATGCTTTACAAAAAGGCAGTAAAAGTCAGTGTTGAAGCATACAATAACAGAAAAGAGGGCTCGATTTTTAACGGCAGAATTGCCATTGAAGACGGTCTTTCCACGGGCAGACGCCTTCCCGACAGGCATGAATTTCTTACAAGGCTCCGCTTTGTTCCCGCTGACGGAAGTCATGAAATATGGCTTATGAATATCGGTGCTCATCCCAATTCACTGGGAGGAGGAAACAGACTTCTTTCAGGTGAATATCCTTACTTTATGCGTGAGAGAATAAAAGAGGAAAAAGGTGCAGAGGTAATTTTCGGCATTGGTGCCATAGGCGGTATGGATGCTAAAGATTTCGGCAATGAAGACAGAATTGAAGAAATCAAGTGTCAGGCAAAGTATTATGCTGAAAAATCCTTTGAAATTGCTGACGAAAAAGAGCTTCAGCCTGAAATTAAATTTATCTGTCAGCAGTTTTATCTCCCCGTTGATAATAATGTTCTTCTGCTTCTTGCAATGAGAGGAACCATGAGCTTTAAGGCGTTCCCTTCAAACTGTTCTGAGCTTGGAGTTGCAATGAAAACAGAAATTACTTATATGACGATAGGTTCTCAGAAGTTCCTTCTTCTTCCCGGCGAAAACTTTGTTTCCACCGTTTACGGCGGATTTATGGATGCAGAAAACTCCACTACGGGTAAGGGGCCTGAGGTTAATGCACTTCCTCTTGCAGATATCGCAGGAGATCATGAAATGATAGCCTTCGGTGTTACAAACGATATGGCAGGTTATTGTGTTCCCATGAACGATTTCGTGCTTCATCCCACACAGCCTTATCTTAATTCGACAAGAGACCGTTTCGATGAGAATCATTATCATGAGACAAATTCCATGGGACCGCTTACTCACAAATTCATTGCAGATACTTTTGAAAAAGTCGTTAAAAATTTTAATGCATAACAAAAAAACAGGTGCTCCGTAAAAAAGAGCACCTGTAATTTTTTTTGTTGTGCTTAAGCACAGAAGTGATGTGCGAAGGTTGCTTCGCCGTCGGAATTTATAGTCAGAGTTGAGCCGCCCATAAGGCCGTCTTCATAGTAACAGCCTGTACCGAGCTTAAGAGAATAGGAAAGTCTGACACCTTCATAAAGGAAGGATGCGTTGCATACATGGTCATGACCGAATACCATGTTCTTTGTGCTTCCGAGTTCAAGAACCTTGTCCATGAAATGATTGTTTACAGCACCGGGGCAGGGTTTTTCGTGAATAACACCGAAGGAACCTTCTGCGTATTCACCTGTGAAGCAGTCATTTTCCTTATCGTAGAATTTTTCCCATGTGGTTTTCAATTCATAAACGGGGATGTGCATTATTGCAGAGGATTCAACTACGTGACCTTCAATGGCTGCAATACCGTTAACTGCCCATTCATACCATTCTATCTGGTTTTTCCAGAGATGGTCATAACCGCTGACTTCATTGCCGTTTTCATCTGTGAAGGTTCCGTCGTTGTGTGTATCCATCATGAAAATAGTGTGAATTATTTCACCGTTTTCTTCAATGTTGATGATGTAGTTGCCGTAACCCATACCTTCGGGGCCGAACTTCCATACACAGTTTTCTGCTTCATTGAAAAGGTATGCACACCAGAATTCGTTCATGCAACCCTGTCCGTCGTGGTTGCCCATAACGGGAGCCCAGGGAATTCCGAAAGAGTCTACAAAGTTTACGAGATTTATGTAAGCTATTGTTGCCCATGCGTTGTCACCTGAAAGTGTGATAAGGTCAGGCTGCTGCTCTTCTATGAGCTTTGTCATCATATCTTCGGCAGCTTTGCCATATCCCTCATAGTATTCCAGATCCTTAAGCTGAACATCTGCAAAATTGAGTACAACGAAATCCTCATCGGGATCTTTTTCTATGACTACTACATAATCCTCGGTAAACTGCTGTTCTGCTGACCATTTTTCAAAGAAGGAGTCCTCCATTATCATTGCGGGAACGGGGGCGAGAATCTGGGGAAGTACCATAAAAAACGCCATAATGAGCTTGAATACTGCTGAAAGTGTTGCCATAAACTATGACCTCCTTAAATAAATTTCTTTTATATTTTACTCCTGTTTCAGTTTTTTTTCAATTATAAATTAATCGTAAAAAAATTATTGTTAATTGTGATGGTTAGTCTTATATTTTTTTGTTAAAAAAGCTGAAAATTTAAAAGTTCATTGAAATACATCTTAAGAAGTGTTAGTATATATTCGAAATAATATCCGGAGGAAACAGAAAATGAAAAAGTTTATCGCTATTCTTCTTTCAGTTGCAATGATACTTCCCATGGCAGTTATACCTGCTTTTGCAAGTGATGCCAAGACTGTGACTGCTGCAGACGACATGGAAAGTGTTTTTGTTGAAGGTACAGACAGCCTTGTTGTTTTTGTAACAGGTATCGGACAGAGCTTTTCTTATCTTTTTGATGAAAGCTATGTCAAGGAAGGTGCTTTCCCCAGCGGCACTCTTCAGGATTATGAAAATTATGCTCCTCTTATTGCTCAGGGCAAACACAGTGCAAGATGGAATCTTTTCAACAGCTTTGATGAAGCATTTGAAAACAAGGAAACCATCCGTACTATTGTTCAGGTAGTTCTTGATCTTCTTATTTCTGCATTTATCAGAAGAAACATTATTAACACAGAGGATGTGCAGACTCTTGTAAGAAACCTTTTCCACTTCAACCTTGTAGGTGAAGACGGAAACGGCGATCCCAGAGTTGTAACTCCCAGATACGTTATGCCCGTATCCGAATTTCCCGGTGCAGTTCAGGAGGATGGCAGCTATTACAGCGAAGCCAAGGACCGTTTTTATTCTTCCATTCCCTGTAAGGAGATAGCAAGAGAAAAATTCGGTGAAAACTTTGAAGATTATCTCTATGTTTTCAATTATAATGCATTCTCCTATACCTCAAAGAATGTTGCAGGGCTTCACGACTTTGTTGAAACAATTCTTGCTGAAAATAAAGTAGGTGCAAAGGATGTTGTTCTTGTTCCCATGAGCATGGGTGCTTCCGTTGTTACTGCTTACATGGATGAATATCCCACAGTAGAAGAAAATCACATCAGAAGAGTTGTAAGTATAGTTGGTGCATGGGACGGCAGTGATGTTGTTGCTGACCTTCTCACACAGCAGTACTGTGACAATTCTGCAGACCTTTTCTATAACGGTCTTATTGCTGACCTTGTAGGCGAACCCTGGGGTTATCTTATAAACATCGTTCTTCGTCTCTTCCCCAAGCAGGTTCTCCGTGATTTCATTGATATGGCTCTTCAGGGAATTGCTACAGAAATGTTCTGTGCTACTCCCTCACTTTGCAACCTCGTTCCCACTGACAGATATGATGAAGTTAAGCATCTTATTACCTCTGATGTGGTAAAGGCAGAGGCTGACAAGTTCCAGGAAGCAAAGAAGAACATTCAGAATACCATGGCTTCTCTTGAAAGTGAAGGCGTCACCTTCTCATTCATTTCAGGTTACGGTCTTCCCTTTGGTGCTATAACAACTGACTATCAGATGTTTGGTTTCATGAAGAATGCTCCCATCACAAATTCCGATGAAATTATCAATATCGATTCAACAGCTCCCGGAACATCCTTTGTTACTCCCGGAACAACATTTGAAAATACAGACGGAAGAATTCTCTCTCCCGACGGTTCTCTTGATATTTCCACAACATACCGTAAGGATGCTTCCTGGTTCTTCTACGGACAGAAGCATGAGCTTGAATACAACAATACAGCACTTGCACTTGCACTTGAACTTGCAACAGGTAATGTAAAGACAGTTGCTGACTGTGATAATCTTGAAGAAGACGGAGTTTACTTCCCTCAGTTCAATGATGCAAGAAACTTAAAGCCCCTTACAAGAAGCTATATTCCTGACCTTCAGAGATACATGGCTGACACGGGCTATCAGCTTACTGCTGAACAGACGGAGCTGCTGTTAAAAGCAGATGCCATGACTCAGAACACTGTAAATGACTACGAAGCAGACAATGCAATTATGGATGAAGTTCATGCAATGCTTGTTGAAATCGGTGTTTACGGAGCAGATGAAGGACCTTCATTCTTCGACAACTTCCTTAACAAAACTCTTAAGGCTGCAAATGATGTAACCTATACGATATTCGGTGCAAAGGGATTCCTTGACTGGTGTATCTGATAAATATAATCAACATGCGGACGGCATAGCCGTCCGTTTATTTTTTTGCTGAAAAGTATTGACAAATTATACTCTAATGTGTTAGAGTATAATTACTCTAATGTGTTAGATTAAAGGAGGTAAATATATGGAAACACCTAAGATTTTTGAAAGTGAATACCGGTTTTGTCTGATTTTATGGGAACATGAGCCTGTAAAGAGCAGTGAACTGGTAAAGCTTTGTAAGGAACAGCTCGGCTGGAAGCCTACCACTACTTATACTGTTATCAAGAGATTGTCTGAAAGAAATGTATTGAAAAATGAAAATACTGTTGTCACATCTCTTGTTTCAAAAGATGAGGTGCAGGCAGCGGAAATCAATGAAATGGTTGAAAAGACATTTGAAGGCTCAATTCCTGCATTTGTTGCAGCCTTTACAAAGTATAAGAAACTTTCCTCGGAGGAAATTGATGCGGTTCAGCAGATGATAGACCGTTACAGGAAAGGAGAGCAGTAATGGCTGATATTTTTCTGAAAACAGTAAATATGAGCATATCGGCAGGCTGGATAGTTCTTGCTGTACTGCTTTTGAGACTTATTCTTAAAAGGGCACCGAAATGGATAAATTGTGTTCTGTGGGGAATCGTCGGACTTCGTCTTGTTATGCCCTTTTCATTTGAAAGCATATTCAGCCTTATTCCGAGTACCGAAACCATCAGTAAGGCTCCCGATTCTCCGAGACCGCATATTGAATCAGGGGTTACGGTTGTTGATGAAACGATAAATGCTTATCTTAAAGGCACATATTTTGAAGGTGTCACAAAATCAACGGGATATTTTACGGATGTTACAACTATTATGGCTGTTCTGTGGCTTGCAGGTATAATAGTGCTGATGTTTTATGCTGTGATAAGTTATTTTCGTCTTCATATAAAAGTGGGGACTGCTGTGCTGCTTAGGGACAACGTTTATCAGTGTGAAGCCGTTATATCTCCGTTTGTGCTCGGAATCATAAGACCGAAGATATATCTTCCTTTTAGTATATCCGAAAAAGATGTGGAACTTGTCATTTCTCATGAAACGGCACACATTCGTCGCAAAGACCATTTATGGAAGCCTCTTGGTTTTATGCTTCTTTCTCTTCACTGGTTCAACCCGTTTTTGTGGATTGGGTATGGGCTATTGTGCAGAGACATTGAACTTGCCTGCGATGAAAAGGTTGTGAAAGAGTTTACAAATACTGAAAAAGCCGACTATTCACAGGCACTTCTTAATTGCAGTGTGAATCGTCGTTTAATTGCCGCCTGTCCTCTTGCTTTTGGGGAAACAGGAGTAAAAAACAGAGTGAAGGCTGTTCTGAGTTATAAAAAGCCGGCAGTTATTATTATAATTCTTGCTGTTACCGTATGTGTAATATTCGGAGCGGTTTTTCTTACAAATCCTGTCAGCGAAAAGCCTTTACTCAACTCAGAATTTGAAACAGGCAGATGTCTTTACAGTTTTGTTGTCAGCGAAAACAAGGAAACCGAGATAAACGAGGTAATTTACAATATTACCGAAGACGGTGAAGTGTATAAGAGTTTTGATGAGTATACCCATGATTTTCTCGGACTTCTTACAGAAAATAATATGTCTGTCTCAGACCTTGAGAAAAGGTTTACTGAGAAGAAAATTGATTTCGGAAGTGTCACAAAGGTATATTTTGTTACAGACACAGCCGGAACTGAGACCGTTTTTATGCAAAATTCGAGAGGTACTGTTTTTGCAGTTTCTTTCTTTTCTGACGGAAGCGTAATGAGTGTTTTTAAGCTGAAAAGGCTCGGCAAGTGCAATACGGATGTTGTATATCCGGAGAGTACCGTAAATAATGCACGCACTCTCAAAGAACTTAAGGACAAATATCCTGAATTTTTTAATTTGTCAACAGACGGCGGACTTACGGTGTATATTTGGCAGATGTCTTCAATGAATTACAGATGTTATCTTGCAAATTCTGTAACTGAAGCTTTTTCTGATAACAGTTTTGCTTATACTACCGGTGCTACGGTAACTGAAATGAGAATTATTCTGTCCTCTTATAATATAAAAAAAGAGGATGTCACAGTAATGGCAGTTACAAACCCTCTTTCAAGTTATTATTATGTTCTTGACAAAGAATATCAGAAATATGTAAAGGAAATGTTCTGGCAGGAGGAACCTGAGAAAATCACCATAAAAGAGGGAAGTGTTCTGAACCTTGATGCTGCCATAAATAAGGTTCTCGACGAAAAATACAGCGGTTCAGCCCCCGAGGGACTGGTTAATATTCAGAGTTATTATTTGTTCGCAAACGAAGTTGCAGGTCCCGCTTCTTCAGAATATATAGAAGAAATTACTGTTTACATTGTTGTGTATCAGATGAATTATAGCATCGACACAAAAATTGTGGAAGTTGAAGGCAGTTTTATTCCTACAGTCATGACCTTTATGATTGACGAAAACGGTGTATATACCCTCAAAGATTACCGTACTCCGAGGAAGGGTGAACATTTTGAAGAAGATGTCCGCGAAATTTTCCTGCCGAGTATTGTCCATTATGTGCTGGATGAGGAAAACTATTCTGAAGCTCTTATTGAAGACAGTCTTTTCAAAGCAAGTGAATATTTGAAAAACAAGTAAATTTTTCGGATTTGTTCTTAAAACAAAAAAAT
>SVQH01000029.1 GCA_015065425.1 Oscillospiraceae bacterium | reverse complement strand
TTCTTTTCTTTGGTTTCTTCCTTTTTTGCAGGTGCTTTTTCCTTGCCTTTGAGACATTCTATAAGCTGAAGAGCATGGTCAAGGTTACCCCATGCCTGAAGAGTACCGTCAAGATAACTCTTTACAGGGTCAGCCTTACCTTTTATACATTCTTCAAGAAGATTTGAATCAATGATTATTGCAACTGTGTTGTCGTGATAATCATAAGGTTCAAATGAAAACTTACCGTCGATGAAGGCTGCATACATGGTGCCGCCGCAGTCCTCATCGGACATTGTTATCTGAGCTGCAATAAAATTTTCCTTCAGTTTTGATGTGTCCGCTTTAAGAGCATATTTTTTCTTGAGATAATCGAATTTTTCAATAAATGTCATTATTTTCTCAACCTTTCTCAGTTTTTAAGTGAATGTATGGGGGCAGGAATTCTGCCGCCGCGGGAAATAAATTTTTCGGGAGAATTTGAATTGAGCTTTATAACAGGGGCATAACCTAAAAGTCCGCCGAAGCTTACCGTGTCTCCCTCTTTTTTGCCGTAAGCGGGGATAACTCTGACTGCCGTGGTCTTTGTGTTTGCAACACCAATGGATATTTCATCTGCAATAATGCCGGAAATTACGGCTTCAGGGGTGTCACCGGGAATTGCTATCATATCAAGACCTACAGAGCATACTGCCGTCATAGCTTCCAGTTTTTCTATGGTGAGAGAACCGTTTGCCACTGCGGCTATCATGCCTTCGTCTTCTGATACGGGGATAAATGCACCTGAAAGACCTCCTACGTGAGAAGAAGCCATAACTCCGCCTTTCTTTACTGCATCATTGAGCATTGCAAGTGCCGCCGTAGTGCCGTGTGCACCGCAGCATTCAAGTCCCATGTTTTCAAGAATTCTTGCAACGGAGTCACCAATGGCAGGTGTGGGTGCAAGGGACAGGTCTACAATTCCGAAAGGAACACCGAGTCTGTCTGCGGCTTCTGATGCAACCAGTTGTCCTACTCTTGTAATTTTGAATGCAGTTTTCTTTATTATATCCGCAAGTGTTGAAAGATCACAGTCACCTGCACGGGAAATTGCGGAGGATACAACACCGGGACCTGAAACACCGACATTGATAACACATTCGGGTTCGCCGATTCCGTGGAATGCTCCTGCCATAAAAGGATTATCCTGAGGTACATTTGCAAAAACAACGAGTTTTGCACAGCCTATGGAATAATTATCTTTAGTAAGAAATGCAGTTTCTTTGATAGTTTTACCCATAAGATTTATTGCATCCATATTGATACCGGCTTTAGTTGTAGCAACATTTACCGATGAGCAAACCTTGCCCGTTGTGCTGAGTGCTTCGGGAATTGCGGCAATAAGATTTGTTGAACTGTTTGTAAAACCTTTGTCAACAAGGGCGGAGAAACCGCCGATGAAGTTTATTCCGAGTGTATCTGCGGCTCTATCAAGAGTTTTTGCAATTTTGACATAAATATCACTGCCGTGAGCACCGCCTATGAGAGAAACGGGTGTTACGGAAACACGCTTGTTTACAATGGGAATTCCGTATTTTTTTTCGATATCTTCACCTGTTTTTACAAGATTTTCGGCTTTTTTTGTTATTTTATCATATATGTTTGTAAGAAGCCTGTTTTCGTCTTCACTTACGCAGTCAAAAAGCGATATTCCCATGGTAATTGTGCGGATATCGAGATTTTCCTGGCGTATCATATTTATGGTCTCAAGAATATCTGCTGTATTAATCATGATGTGTGAAGCCTCCGTTAAATGTGATGCATTGTGTTGAATATGTCTTCATGCATGGTCTGTATCTGAAGATTACGGCTGAGACCGTATTCTGATAAAAGGTCAACAAATTCAGAGAAGGGGATGTTCAGAGCATCTATATCGGCAAGCATTATCATTGCAAAATACTCACTTAAAACACTCTGTGTTATATCAAGTATATTTGCACCTTTTTCAGCACAAATTGCACTTACTCCTGCAATTATTCCTACGTTATCTTTACCTGTTACACTGATTATGGCTTTCATAATAATATTCCTCCTATTATATATAATTAGATATTACTATATTTTTATCCTTTTTGCAATTGTTTGGGAATATATTATTGATATTTTAATAAAAAAAAGTATAATTTAATTGGTGAATACAATGAACAGATTTATTGCAGGGGGACATTCCCTTGAACTTGGAAAAAAGACATACATTATGGGGATACTGAATGTTACTCCCGATTCTTTTTCCGACGGAGGAAAGTATTTTACTCTGAAAGAAGCCATGAGACAGGCTGAAAGAATGATAGACGAAGGTGCTGATATTATTGATGTCGGAGCAGTGTCAACCCGTCCTTTTTCAGAATATGTTTCTCCCGAAGAGGAATGGGAACGTCTTAAAGATATTTTATGTGAAATAAGAAAAAACTTTATCGTTCCTGTTTCGATAGATACTTTTAATCCGTTTACCGCCGAAAGATGTCTCGACTCGGGTGCGGATATTATAAATGATGTCAGCGGTGTTTTTTCGTCGGAAATGGCAGAATTAATAAAAAGATATAACTGTGGCTGGGTAGTAATGCACGGAGGTGTTTCTGTAAGAAAGACAGAAGAGGAAACAGTTTTTTCTGACGGTATTATAAATGATGTAAACAATTTTTTTGAGGATATTCTCAGGGAAATAACACTTTTAGGTATACCGAAAGAGCATATTTGTCTTGATGCAGGCTTTGGGTTTTCAAAAAATAATGAACAGAACAATGAGCTTCTTGAAAACTATGAAAAAATCAATAAGTACGGACTCCCTTTATTGTGTGCTCTTTCAAGAAAGCGGTTTATTGGTGAACTCACAGGAGATACGGACAGCGAAAAAAGAGACGAAGGCACGCTTGCTGCAAATATCATCGCCTGTTCCAAGGGTGCCGATATAATAAGAGTGCATAATGTTGCTTTGCATAAAAAAGCTTCTTTGGTCTTTGACGGTATTTGTCGTATATAATATAAATATAATAATATAAAAATATATATACATTATAAATAACTCAAAAGCCTCTGTGCCGTGTGGCACAGAGGCTTTCTTGTTGAGAGGTTTTAATTATGCATTACCTTTGAAGAAGTTTACAATCTGACGGAAGAAGTAAACGATGGAGCAGTAGATACCCTTGTACTTAAAGATACCGCTGTTATATCTGTGAACCATTCCGCAGCGTTCACATTCGGGAAGTTCAAGTCCTACATCTTCGGGGTCAGCCGTGATGTGCTCGCCGCAATCGGAGCAGTCGCCTGAAGCTTCTGTGCCTTCAACTACCCAGTTGTCAACATTGTGTCCCTTTGCGGGGATAACTTCTGTGTAATTATCGGGGCAGTAGAGACAAGTGAATGTCATTACGCCTTCTGCATCGCAGGAAGCTTCTACTGTTACCTTGCCGTTATCATAAGAGTGAGGAGCAAGTGCGGATTCTTCACTGTTATAAGTGTCGCCGCAAGCAGTACAGGTGTACTGAGTGTAACCGCCCTTTGTGCAGGTAGCGGGGAATACAACCTCTTCATAACTGTGAGCTGTTGTATTTCCGTAAGGCTGATGACAAACTTCGCAAACTGCAGCTTCTTTGCAGGTAGCTGTGCCGCCCTTATGACCGAGAGCTGCTTCGCCTGCTACGGTGTAGTTGTGAGCATCGTCATAAGCACAGATATATTCTGTGTAACCGGCTTCTGTGCAGGTAGCTTCGTGTTCAATGACTTCCCAATCGTGGTCAAGTGCGGGGATTTCAACGCTGTCTCTTACTTCGTGACAGTATCTGCACTTTGAACCTGCTGTAAATCCGGGCTTTGTGCAGGTAGCAGCTTCAGCAAGGAAGTCTGCCCAGTCGTGACCGAGTGCGGGAATAACTTCCTGTTTAACTACATAGTCACAATCTTCGCAGTGTGCACCCTGTGTAAGTCCTGTTTCTTCACATGTGGGAGCTACATACTTATCAATAATAAGGTCGTGTCCGTCTGCAAGGATGATGTTCTGAGGAACTATTACGGAGCCACACTCTGAACATTCTGTGCCTTCTGTAAGTCCGTTGTTAAGACAGTCAGCATCAAAACCTTTAACGGTCTGAGGCTTGTGTACACCTGAAGGCATTGTAACATTTCTTGTTTCCTTGTGGTTCTCGTTGTTTTTGCATACATAGATTTCATAACCGCCTACGCTGCAGGTTGCTGCCTTTGCTTCGTGAAGTTCCCAATCGTGATCGAGTGCAGGGATTACTTCTCTTTCCTGAAGAACTGCGAGACATCTGAGACAAGTTACATAGTCTGTAGAACCGTCTGTTGTACAAGTAGCGGGTGAGCCGGGATCGAATGCCTTATCGTGTTCAAGTGCTTCTGTTATAACATCCTTTGTATATTCGCATTCACAGGTCCATTTTTCGAGACCTTCTGTGAGACAGAAGCTTTCTGTTATAGTTTCAATATCATATTCGTGAGAGATTGCTTCAAACTGAGCTGTAACTGTAAGGTCAGTACCAACTGCTGTGAAATCTTTATCCCAACCTGTGAATACATAGTGATTGTTTTCGTCATAATCTTTAACGGGTGTTTCTGTGGGAGCTGTTGCATCGTCACCGAAAGCAACGGTTTCTGTTTTCATTACTTCGCCGTTACCGTCAACGAAGGTAACCTCTGCAAAGTTCATGGTATATGCAGCGTAAATAGTCTTATCTTCTGTGAGAGTGAACTTATAGCCTGCAGTATACTGAGCTTCTGTTGCTGTTGTTGTATCTGCCCAACCGATGAATGTACCGCCGTCACGAGTGGGTTCATCGGCAGATACGGTAAATTCGTGAGAAGACTTTGTAATCTCTGTGTTTACATTGATGTACTGGGTCTGAACCTGAGGTTCAACTTCGGGAGCACCCTTGTTTACATCCTGTGTTAATGTGATGGGTGCAGAATATACAGCATAAACATCAACCACGGGCTTATTTGTGTAGATAGTGTAAACACCGTTCTTGCCTATGGTGTTTTCTGCAGCAACCGTATCTTCTCTCCAACCGAGAGCTGTGAATGTCTTACCGTTAATGTTTACATTGCTGAGTGAGGGAAGGGGAACGGAACCTGCTGTTGCAGTGTTCATCGCATAAACGTTCTGAGTATTCGTTGTAATTGTACCGTCAGCAAGAAGATAATGGAAGTTTGCTGTAAGTTCAACACCGAACAAAGCATAATAGGTTTCATTTAAGCCTACTGTAACAGTGCCTGTTGTACCTGTTGTTGCAATAGAGCTCTTTGACCAGCCTGCAAAGTCAGCACCGGGCTTAGTTACTGTATACTTGCTGAGGTCAACGGTTACACTGGCATTTTTTCCGATAGTAAGAGTTACTGTCTGGTCTTTGTCACCGCCGTTTGTTGTACCGTTAAGATAAAGATTTGTCTGAAGATTGTTTGCTGCATTATTGACTCTGGTTGCAGCGTTGTTGATAGCAGTCTGAGTATATGATGCATAACCCTGATTATTATCAAATGCATCCATTATTGCTTTTGCTTCGTTTCTTGCCGCTGCAAGTTCACTGGCAGATGCTATTGTATAGCCTTCTGCTCCGTCAAAAGCTGCAGTATTATCATAAGCAGTGCGAAGAGCAGCTGTGTTTACTTTTGCGTAATTGGTGTCTTTTTTGTATGCGAAGAAAAGGTCATCACCACCGGCACCCTTGTTAAGGTCGATAACATAACCGTTATCTTGGAAAGTTACAACGCCGGTCCATCCGCTGTTGATAAGGCTGTCTCTTTCACCGGTACTTCCTGCACGGTCCAAATTTGTAACAGGAGGACCAAAAGCGGGGTCTTTTGTTACATAAACGAAAATGTCATCACCGCCGGCACCTCTGTTTGTATCAACGCAGCCGTCACTGTGTAACTTGGGAACCCAAGCATGATTACCTGAGTTTACGGGGTACCAGTTTACACCGCTTTGTGTATATGAGCCGGGAGTACCGTTGTTGTGAGAAATTCTGAAACCTCTTACAGCTTCAGCCGGATTTGTTGTCCATGTCCAACCGATGTAAACATAGTAATCACCGCCGGTACCTGCTGTAAGGTCTTTCAACAAGGCATAACCTCTGCCGGCATCGTGACCGACAGCATTTTTTATGGCTGCCTGACCTTCGGAGCTTGAGCCGTAGTAAACCATAGCAACATCTTTGATGTACTTTGTTCCTGCGGGATAGTAATATTCATTTGCATAAGCCGCATCAGCAGTAATGCCGGGAACAAGGGGAATAACTGTCAGTATCATCAGTAATGATAAAACTACTGAAAATACTTTTGTAGATAATCTTTTTTTCTGCATAGTTTTCATCCTCTCGAAAAATTGGTTAAATAAACCTAAAATTATTATAATAAAAATTAATAAAGACTTCAATTATGAATATTAACAACTTAATAAATTTCCATTTGTAAAAAACATACAAAATGTTACAAAACAATTAACTCCATATTGCATGTATTTGTTCTTAAGCAATTTTTTCGATTCCGATAAATATCGGAAGTGCAGATTTGACTGTAAGAAACTTCAGTGGCAAAAGTACTTTCGGCATTCTGTTATTCTGCTGAAAAAATTCCGTATTTTATTCTGAGTCTTGAAAATTTGTCATTCATGGGTTTGTTTATAAAAAACAGAAGAACTGCAGTGGTAACGGCATGTATTATGTTGAAGGGAAGTCCCGAAGCATAAAAGGGAAGGGCAGAACTGAGTGTGAGAGACGAAGAGAGCATAAACACAGAGCAGCTGTCAACGATAAAACCGTATACGGCAAAACACAGAAGTCCGCCTGTTATACTTACTGAAAGTCTTTTCTCTGAATGTTTCTTTTTTGAAAATACAGCTCCTGCAATGAATCCCACAAGTCCCATGCCGAGCATCTGAAACGGGGTAAACATTCCCTGTCCCAGAATGAAGTTGGACAGGAACATTGAAAGTGCTCCGGTGAGAAAACCGACATTGGGACCGAAGGCGACGGCAGTAACTACAACAAGGGCACAGGTAGGCTTGACCTGAGGTAAAAATGCCATAACACTTCTTGAGGCAACAGACAGAGCCGTCATGACGGCAATAATTACTATTTCCCCGGTTCTGATTTTTCTTTTTTCAAAAAAAACAAAAAACGGGATTATCGCACAAATGATTATGAGAACGGCGGCGGCATAATAGCTTTTACTGTCAAAAAAAGTCATGCAAAGATATATTACTGCAGGCGGAAGCAGAAATAAAAATAATAAAGAAATGACAGTCAGCTTTGAAGGTTTTTTAAGCAAAGCTCAATTACCTCCTTTTCCGTGACAGCATCGGGGAAGAATTCTCTTGCTGTCTTGTTTGCGGCAGTCGTGTAAAAATAATTGCTTGTAAAAAATTCATGACTGTCAGCTTCAAGCACACATAAACCGTCTGATATCATGGCACACCTGTCACAGTGACGGGCACAGAATTCCGTGTCATGTGACACTGTTATTACTGTTGTTCCGCTTTTGCAAAGTCTTTTTATAATACCCGCAAAACGGTCTTTGAATAAGGGATCCATACCCTTTGTCGGTTCATCCATGAAAACAATACGGGGATTTTTCAGCAGAACTATTGCCAGTGCCGCTCTTTGCATTTCACCGCCGCTTATGTCATAAGGGTGTCTGTCAAGAATATGGGAAATCTCTGTGAGCTTTGCAGTTTCCGTGATTTTCTTTTCTTTTATTTCTTTTGTAAGAAAACTGCCTGAAAGTGCATTCATCAAGTCTTCTTTTACCGAATTACCTGCAAAAAGTGCTTCACATTTCTGAGGAAGAACAGCAACAGTTCCGTTATAAAGGTCGCTGTCTTTATATTTTTTTATGTCTTTCCCGAATATTTTAATTTTTCCGCTTCTGCACGGCAAAAGCCCGCTTAAAAGAGAAATTGCAGTGGATTTTCCCGCTGCATTTGCACCGAGCACGGCAAAAAATGAACCTTCGGGAATTCTGAGTGAAAAATTTCTCAGAACATAGCCCGATTTGTCATAAGCAAAGCTTACGTTTTTTGCTTCAATGGCATAGCTTTTGCTGAGATGCCTTGTCTCTCCCTCGTAATTGGTGTCATGAGGCGGTAATTTAAGCTTTTCTCCAAGAAGCTTTCTGCATCCG
The DNA here is from genome assembly GCA_015065425.1 of Oscillospiraceae bacterium. Taxonomy (GTDB): domain Bacteria; phylum Bacillota; class Clostridia; order Oscillospirales; family Acutalibacteraceae; genus RUG806. Next base: position 31,284 of record SVQH01000029.1, on the reverse strand, counting down.
CCGATATCCAAGGGTAGCTCGTCCGAGAGATTGAGAGCCGCACTTATTCTCATGGGCGAGGGCATGGAAAGATTGATGTATTCATTCTCTTCAAAAAGCTTTTTACTGAGAAGAGAAGGCTTTGTGTCTGTTAATATTTTACCGTTTTCAAGCACTATAAGTCTGTCTGCATAAGGAATGATGCTCTGCAGTCTGTGCTCGGTCATAATGACCGTCATGCTGTTTTCTTTACATAACTTGTTTGCGGTTGAAAAAAGTGTTTCTGCTGCCATCGGGTCAAGCTGTGATGCAGGTTCATCGAAAATAAGAACTTTCGGATGCATCATCAGAATCCCAGCAAGGCAGACAAGCTGTTTCTGACCGCCTGAAAGTTCATCGATTTTTTTATCGATTATGCCGTCAAGGGAAAAGTATGCCGATATTTCGGCTATTCTCTGTCTTATTGTACCGGTCGGAAGACCGAGATTTTCCGCACCGAAAGCAAGTTCGCTTCTTACCGAGTGTGTAACGGTCTGATATTCTGTATTCTGAAGGAGATATCCAATATCGGCAGCCGAATCCCGAAGGGAATAGTCGCTTTTATTTTTCCCGAAAAAGGTTATTTCTCCCTGAAGATTTCCGTGAGGTGTAAGCTCAGGCTTCAGCATTCGCAGAAGCGTACTTTTCCCGCTGCCCGAGCGACCCGAAAGTATAATAAATTCTCCTTTGTTTATTTCAAAGGATATATTTTCGAGAGTTTTTTTATCTGCTCCGGGATATGAAAAACACAGATTTTTTACCGAGATATCGACCATTTCTTTTCCTCCAGTATGTCATACAAAAATGGCATCAGCATTAAAAAAGCAAAAAAAACAGAAACTGAAATTCCCGTTATATCAGGGAAGGGAATGAGTATTTCAGGGATAAAAAGAGCGGAAAGAGAGTCAGAAGTGATAAAATATAAAACGGCTCCAACGATACTGAAAATAAGCATTAGTGCATCTTTCAGTGTGAATAAATAAGGGGAGAAAGAAGTTCTTCCCTTAAGTCCGTAACCTCTTGCAGCCATTGATTGTTGGGTATCTATTCCTCTTTCAAGAGTCCATGATACCAATACCGACAGTCTTTTTGATGCACTGTTTATTTTTTTTATGAGTCCTTTTGAAGTACCTGCCGAACCGATGCCTTTTTGTGCTTTTGTTATTTCTTCCCCTTGTGATATGACAAGAGGAATGAATCTCAGAGCCATTGAAATAATGAGAGCTGTTTTCGGAGATATTCTCCCGAAAAGATAAATTATTTTGTCATTTGTTATGACTTCATTGAAGGAAAAAAGCCATATAAGCATTGCACCTGTTCTCAGTGCAAAAATCAGTCCGTAAACTACCGCCTCAAATGTAAAATTGTTTCCCCACGGAAGCTTGAAAAGTACTGTCACACCCGAATGGTTAAAAAGTCCGTTTATAAGTGCAGATACTGTCATCAAGGGAAGAATAAGTTTCATAAAAAACGAGACGGCTTTTTTCCCTCTGAGTTTTATGTCATATATAAATGCCGATGTTATTGCAGTAAGAAGTGTCAGAGGATGTGTTGCCGTGATGCTTACCGCAAAAACAAACAGATAGAATATAAAAGCACTGAAGGGGTGCACACTTCTGAACCCTGTTTTCATTCCAATCGTTCCTTGATAATATTTTTGAGAGTGTAAGTCTGACCTGATTTTTGTGAAAGCTTTTTAAAACTAAAAAATAACGCCCTTCCGGAAAAGAAAGGGCGTATAAATGTTCGGAACCTTACACGGTTTCATGTCATCTCACTCTTCCTTTTGCCCAAAAGTGATATTATGACTTTACCGTGCGGGCATTCCGACTTACAGCAAAAGCTGATTACGGCAATGGCGGTTGCTCAGGATTTTCACCTGTATTTCCCCTGTTACGGTAAGTATTTATTTGTTGTTATTTTAGCTGATAAAATGTGATATGTCAACAGTATTTTACTGATAAATGAGCATATCTCCCTCTTTGTAGGTAACAGTGCCGCGAAAACTCCTACTGTAGTTTGTATATACGATATTTTGAGTTTCATCCGTTGTGATGTTTCTGCCTTTCTCTATTCTGAAGGTATATTCCATACCTTCTGTATCGATAGCTTTTACGGTAGCAATGGTGGATGTGTTTTCGGGATATACCCAGCCATTTGCAATTATTACGGCATCTTTTCCGAAAGCACTTCCGTCAGTGGTTTTGCATACGGTTGAAACAAGTTCATTTGAAAATTCAAAGGCAACATATCTTCCCGGAACATCTACATGAAGAGTGATTGAAGACGGAATATAACTGTTGTCATATCTTATTTCAGCCGAAATATCCTTATCTTCAGCCAGCTCGTAACAGAATTCTCTGTAGCCTTCAATTCTGTCCTTGTTTTCCCTGATGTAATTATCACAGAGAATATCACTTACGGAAACAGCCTTATAATCTTTTTCTGTATGGTCAAGATACAGATAGTAAATTATCTCCTTCGCACTTATTGCAATACTTTCATCGGGGGAATCGGTGAGCTTATCAAGATTTGTTATTTTAAGATTGTCATCGGAAACACCGGCTATTGTATCAATGTGTACGCTTTCATGTTTTTCTGAAATATACATTTCCGTATTGAAATGGGCTATCAGAGCATCTGTACCGACTACACAGTAAACGCAGATAAGCGTGAGAGCAAAATAAGAAATTATCTTAAGATATGGGAATTTTTTGATAAACAGTTTCAGAAGTATTGATATAAATGCCACAAGAAGTATGATATCCGCAATGAGTACAAGTATCCGTTTTTCCGTAAAACCGAGTTCGGATACATAAAGCACCATTTTTGAAATTGCCGTAACGGTTATAAGCACCGTGAACAGGCAGAAGAAAGCAGAGAAGAACTTATATGTCTTCGGAAGCTTTGTCTTATTCTTTCTTTTTGCAAAGACACTTCCGAGAGAAATGAGGATAAGATTTATAAGTGCAACACCGCTCATTTCAAAAAAGCCTTGTCTTGCGTACTGCGAAAGGGTATATTCGGTTCCTTCGGGGACAATACCCGAAAAGCCTGAGAAGAGATATCTGAACTGTGAGAAAATATAAGTGATATAGCAGAGACTTATTACACCGTAGAATCCCAGCAGAAAAGAAGAATGTACAAAGCCGAGTTTTATAACGGTGTTTTCAGATTTGTTGTCTCCCAGTGTCTTTGATATAACCCCGTGTTTTGCCGAGAATATAAAAGAATAAAGAAGAGGTGTTATTATTACCGTCATTATGAAAACGGCAATGTTTGACAGCTTGAAAATATCCGCGATATAGTTGAAGATGGCTTCAAAAAAGTCTGTAAGCATACCGCTGAATGCCATGTCTGCATTTGAAAGAAGGAATGCCGTGATTATAAGGAAGGGTATACCTAAAATAACACCGCCGCAGATACCGAGTATCTGTCCTATGGGAATCAGCTTTATGTTACGGAATACACTTGTAGCGGGAAGCAGCATTTTTCTTACGGGAATAAGAAGAAATGCCCTTGCCTGATGGAAAATATTTACAAGGCTTCCGAGGGGATAACCCTTTGCACCCGTGAGAGCAAGACAGTAAATGCTGAAAACATAATAAGAAAAAACAAGCTTGATAAAGGACATTTCCGGTGTCATGCAATTTGATATTGCCGTAAGAAATGCAAGTATTCCGGGGAATATTGCAGATTTTACGGAAGTCTTATTTTTCTTCCTGATTATAACAGTTACAAAGACAAGAAAAGCAATCTGAATGCAGGCTGTTATTATTCCGTTAAGCTCTGAAAAAACAGCACATGCAGAAGCAAACACCGTTATCAGGGTGAATAAGAGAGCTGCTATATCCGAGAAATCAGCCTTTACCTTTTCTTTTGGCTGCTTCGGCGGAGCTTGAGGAGGAATATTTGAATTTCCCGTATAAGCGGGTCTGTATCCGGGCGGGGTCTGAGCATTAAAAGACGGATTGCCGTTCATGTTGTGAGGCGGTCTGTAAGCATTTCCGTTCACACCGTTACTGTGAAACGGCGGTTCAGGAGATGAACCGTTGTCCGGTCTTCTCATATCGGGACCGTCAGGTGAGACTCTTCCCACATATTCGGCTTTTACCTCCTCGGGGGAGGGAGAAGATGTGAAATATTCGTTGTTTCTGTTTTCGTCTGACATGATATCACTCCTTAATCGTCAATATATTCGAGTATATCCCCCGGCTGACAACCGAGACATTTGCAGATGCTTTCAAGGGTAGAAAACCTTATAGCCTTTGCTTTGCCCGTTTTCAGTACAGAGAGATTTGCCTGTGTTATTCCTATTCTGTTTGCAAGTTCACCCGATGACATTTTCCGTCGGGCAAGCATTACATCAAGATTAATTATAATAGCCATAATTCACCTTATATCGTAAGTTCATTTTCTTCTTTTATCTCAATGGCTCTTGCCATGACATTTTTTAGGACTCTCAGTATCAACGTCATAAGTCCTGCACCAAGGAAGAAAATGAAGAATGCACGGCTGAAAAACATTGTCACAAAGCTTATGAAACTTACAAATACACAGCACCAGGAAAGAAGTCTGAGAAGCTTTACCGAGCTTTTTGAAAAAATGTTATCCTTTAATATGTTTTTCAGAAGTTTCAGTATGCAGATGAGAGCAATCCACGCGGCAGGGCAGGAGATATAAAATGCCATGAGTGTCGCATAGAATCTTAAACCTATTCCTATGTGCAGAGAAATAAACGGTGCCGCAAATATCATCATGAAAAACAGCAGTATGCAGAAAATATATGTTACTGCTATGGTAAGTTTTGTGCTTTTGATGTTTGTATACACAAATACACCTCCCGATATTCTGTATTTTCACCATAGCATATAATTTATCGTTTGTCAATAAAAAAATAATGAAAAACGAAAAATAAATCGCGAAAAACAGAAAAACCGCAGTGTAAAAAACTGCGGTTTTTTCAAAAAGCGAATTCTCAGGGTTCATAAATATATTCGGAAGCATAGTCCATGTCTGCCCAGAGATGAAGGGAAGGAGAGGTAAGGTCGTATACCGATGACCACTGAGTAGAATATACTCTGCCCTTTTCATCGGGGTCGGTTCCCGTGATGTTTACTGCATGAAGAAGCTCTTTCCCGCCCTCCAAATCAAGAACGGCCTTTGTTTCGGTGAGCTCCTCTACCAGTATTTCATATCTGTCAAGTCCCTGTTTTTCATACTCGAAGGGTACATCATGAAGATAGAAATTTGTTGCACAGAGGATTCCGTCCTTCTTTTCAGTGAGAACCATTTCATTGTTTACATAAGAGACTACTACGCTGTCTCCCGTTGCATCTGCTATCTGGAAGTGATAGCAGCCGTTTGCGGCGGCAAACATATCGATACTTTCAAGAAATTCCACTGCTTCTCTTACGGTAGCACATTTGTCGAGCATGGCTCTTATGGCAAGAGTTGTGCCCACATCGGGTTTACCGTTATCCTGAGCAGTTTTGGGTGCCTGAAGCTGTAAAACACCGACAGCAAGTCCTTTTTCATTGACACCGTCAAGAGGGAAATATGCTGTTGCAAGGGTGTTTATTCTGTCAAGCAGTTTGTCGGGTGTGTAATTTTCGTTGTATCCGAGGAAGCTGAGATTTACCACGGAAACGGAACTGTAGCCGTCTTTGGGAGAGGTTTTTACAACGGCAAGGTCAGTCTGCTGATTATCAAGATTTCTTCCGAATATAAAGCCTCCCTCGGGAGTCTCAGCGGAGAATGTTGAACAGGCGAGATTGGGAATTTCATAAGGTACATCAATGGGAAGTCCCTTAAGCATGGTTTTGAGTATGTACTGTACGAGCTCTTCCTCGGTTGCGGCACCGCCCTGAGAGAGAAGCTCATCAAGCTTATAATCTGCGGCATAATTGACTTCATAAATTCCCGTATCGTCTCTTTCTTTCACAGAAAGAAGGGTTCTCAGTTCACCCTGAAATACAGCAAGTGCACTTACCGCAGCAATAATGATAACAGCCGCAACAGCAATTATCGGAATAAGGATTTTTTTCTTGTTTTTCATAATTTTCTTCCCCTTTGTTTTTGTTAATTTTAATATATAAAATTACGGTTATGCTGTCAATATATTATACAAGATTTTTATGAAATGTTCAAAAGCATATTAATTTATTATGTATTATATCGTACAGTGTATTCAGTAATTGTCGGAATACGGAGCCTATATTTAACAGCTTTTTCGTTTTTACAGAGATAACTGCTATACATTTAGTTTTTTTCTTATGATATCAATAAACTGAGAGGCTGTTTTTCCCGTAAGGGAAATGCCTCTTGTAAAAGTCTTTGCAATGACAGGCGGAATACCGAAGGATACTATATTATTTTGAAGAAATTCATCGGTAAATCTGTCATCAAAGCTCGTCGGAACGATATCTGATGTCTTCATGTACCATAAAAGCATTTTTTCTTTCAGTTCAGATATCTTTTCCTCATATTCATCTTCGTTTATGAGATTTTTACTTTCGCCTTTGACAAGCTCATAAAATTCGTCATTTTCATAGAGCCTGAGTACATACTTGTACTCTTTTGTACGTATCATGGCGGCTTTTGTATGAGTGCCGTCTTCCTTGTTTTGTAAAAGCTGTCTTGGTGCATAACGGTCATTCTCATTTATGAAAAGATTCATTTCACTGCAATGCTTTTCTCCGAGAAGTCTTCCGCCTTCTGAAAACACATAATCTCTGTGGGGAGTATTTTTATCCTTTATTGTGGGAAGAGTGCTGCGTGAGAAACTTTGCCGTGTACATTTTATTTCCGCAAGATCATATACTGTGGCACAAAGGTCTGTAAGTTCAACAAGATTATCATTTATACCGGTGTCGGCTTTGATGTTTTTTGCAGGCTTAACTATGAACGGTACATTAGTAAGGCAGTCGGGAAAACAGTTCTGACATTTTTCTACAATACCGTAGTCTCCCGTGTAATCTCCGTGATCGGATAAAATGACAATGGCAGTTTCGTCATATATGCCCTCTTTTTTCAGTGCTTCTCTTATTCTTCCTATCTGATCATCAACCTTGGCACACATGGCAAGATATACTCTTCTTATTTCTTTAAGGCGTTCTTCGTCCCATAAGTATACTCCGAGTGCATTTCTCAGTCCGGTTTCCATTTTCGGTTTGCCGTCTGTATCTGCAATGGAGGGTATTCTCTTCTGAAGCTTGTCAGGGTCTATGAGGTCGTAATACTTTTTTTCAATACTGTATGGAGGATGTGGGAAGTTAAGCCCGATAAACATAAAAAACGGTTTGTTTTTTGGTCTGTGTTTTATTTCTCTTATAGCAGTATCCACGGAAAAATCATCAGTATTTTTTACGGCTTTCCCGCTCTTTTTTTCCTCAGTAATTCCGTCAAAAAAGGAGTTATAAGTGTCACTTCCTTTTTCTCCGCGGTTTGCTTTCGGAATACAAGCACGTTCAGATGACATCCTGAACATCAGATATTTATCGATAAGGTCCTTGTGATATTTTTTATACTGTCCTGCCATGAGGTCACCTCTTGTGGTGGACATTGTGTAATATCCTGCCTTTTTCATGTCTGAAAAAAGGTTTTCTTCGTATGGCTTCAGAAGATTTGACATTGTTCTGTGTCCCATTGTATGAGGATAAAGCCCTGTCATGAAAGAGCAACGGGATGGAACACATACGGGATTTTGACAGAATGCATTGCTAAAGGAAACACCTTCATAAGAAAGCTCGTCAAGATTCGGAGTGTATGCCGCTTCATTTCCGAGATGATGGAGGCTGTCTGCACGCATCTGGTCAGGATTGATAATTATAATATTAGGTTTCATTTTTTTCACCTATTGTTTCAAGGTCAACACCCTTAGTTTCCTTGGCTTTGAGCATAAGAATTACAATACCGATAATCATACCGGGAACAACAGTCAGAAGACAGATTATTCCTATCTTGGCATCTCCGAGAACATTTGAAAGTATCATCATAATAAGCATTGAAATTGCATAGATAACCCCGGTGATAAGGGGTCTTACCGTGGCAACGGAAACACGGATGCCTGTCGGTGCGGATTCTGAGCACATAAGTGTTATCATATCGCCTGTTGACCAGTAGCTTCCCACTGCTGCACCGCAGAAAAGACCTACAAGATATTCATTCCATGAGTTTCTTGAACCGAAATAAAAAAGAAGATAGAAGGTAAGCATAAAAACGCTCATGACAATAACTGTCACTTTCCGACCGAATCTGTCAGCAATAAATCCGGGGATAAGCTGAAAAACAGCACTGCCCGCACTGAAAAGCAGAAGTGCCTGAGAAACGGAGTTAACTGCAAGAGCAAGTGCCTCCTCTGTAGCAGCACCGCCGGCTATAAATTCCTGTGCAAAACCATAGTTCATTATTGTTTCATAGTTTTGTGTTACAAGCATACCGAACATTAAGAAGCCGCCTGCTATCATTATGAAAAGAAGCTGTTTGTTTTTGAAACAATATCTGAAGCCGTTTATAAAGCCGCCTTCTGTTTGTGCTTCATTTTTTTCTTCAGGTGGTGTTGTGAGCTGCTTTATTCTGTTTTCAATAAACACATCTGATTCTCGGATACATATCAATGCAACAACTGCTGCTGCAAGTGCAATTCCTGCAGGTATCATATATACGAATCTCCAGCCTGAAAGGTCTGTATCGGGGATGAAGGTTCGTCTTAATAGGGGAATAAGGAAAATTGCAAGTGTTGCTATTGATTTTATAACAGAATATACCTTTGCACGGTGTTTTGCGGGAGCACATTCCTGAATATATACAGCCTGCATATCGTGAGGAATGAAAAAGCTTATTACAAATGCACCCATTACATACACAGGTATGTTTGTGGAGACTGAAACAAAGAGAAGCCCGAGTCCCATACCGAAAGTGTTAATGATAAGGAATATTCTTCTTCCGAGCTTGTCTGACAAAGGTTTATATATAAATGCAAGAACAGAACCTATTTGAGCGACAGAACCAATAAGACCTAAGCGGGCAACTGCAAATTCTTCTCCGAACACGGGAGCAAAAAGCTCACTTGCAACTATTGACTGCATCTGTATGCCGATTTGCGAAGCAATTTCATCGGCAATATAAATTACTGTGATTACCAGCATGAAATAGGCAAAATATCCTCTTCCTTTAGGTTTTGCCTGTTGCTTTCTGAGTTTTGTGAGTTCTTTTTCTCTTTTTTGTGGAGTAATCTGAACCATAAAATTATTCCTTTCATATTTATTAAACTTATTGTAGCAAAGGAGTAATTTAATGTCAAATCGATAACAGTTGAAAATGAAAGATTTATATGATATTATAAAAACGGTGATAATAATATGTTCAATTTGACATTTGAAGATATAAAAAATGCAGACTTCAGGCTTTATTTCAATAATCCCGTATTGAAGCATCCGTTAAACAGCTTTGTTGTTGCGGACCCGTCAATACTGACTCCCGATACCTCAAGGGATAAAAAATGGCATCTCTTCTGTCATACGTTTTTCGGAGTATATCATTATGAAAGTTCTGACGGAATATCCTTCACAAAGGTGCAGAAGATAGTAAACAGAGCTATGCGTCCCGATATTAATTTTATTGACGGGAAGTATTATCTCTATTATGAGAGAACAAGACCTGTTATTCTCAATGCTTTAAGCCTTTTCGGTGTAAAATGGCATTCGGAAATATATCTTACCGAGTCATCTGATTTGTTGAATTGGATAAAACCGAAAAAAGTAATAGAACATACAAGAAGCTTTGAAAAAGACGAAAAGGGTATTGCAATCTCCAATCCGTTTCTTCTGGAAAAAGACGGGAAATACCGCCTGTATTATTCATGCGGTCAGACATTTATTAAAGACTGCGGTTTTTCCGAGCCTACTCATATCTCATTTGCCGAAAGTGAAAAGCCGTCTGAGGGATTTGTTTCAAGGGAAAAACCGATAATAAGCCCCGATAAAAACAGTAAGTATTTGAATTTATGTTCCGGCTGTCTTAAGGTGTACAGACTAAAAGATTGCTATATCGGACTTCAGAACGGCATATTTGAAGAAAACGGTAAAAGCCATTCCGCCGTTATGCTTTTAAGGTCAGATGACGGTGAAAGCTTTGAGTTTGTAAAGCCGCTTATCGTTCCTGAAAAAAAATACAAATGGATGGAACAGTTCGTATATGCCTGTAATTTAACGGTATATAACGGAAAAATAAGAATATATTTTAATGCAAGAAATACCGCCAATATGCTTACAGGCAGAGAAAGTATCGGCTTTATTGAAGCTGAGATATGATATACATAATTAGCAAAAAAATACAGGACTTAAGTTTACATTTTCCGTAGACTTAAGTCCTGTGCTTTTATTTTACAGGAAAATCCTTTCTGTAAAGTAAAAAATTATATGTCTCTCCGAAAGCTCAGCTATGCTTCACTCGGAGATAAACTATCCGAAACCGGTCGCTGTATGCATACCGTGAAGTCGTTTTTTATTCATCAAAAAGGGGAGTGGAGAAGTATCTTTCTGCTGTGTCGGGAAGAACTGTTACAACTGTTTTTCCGGGACCGAGCTTTTGTGCAAGTTTAATTGCCGCCGCAACATTTGTGCCTGAGGAAATTCCGCACATAAGTCCTTCTTTTGCGGCAAGGTTTTTTGCTGTCTGTAAAGCCTCTTCGTCGGAAACTATATAGATATCTTCATATATTTTTGTGTTGAGAATTTCGGGTATAAGCCCGTCTCCTATGCCCATCTGTATATGAGCACTGACGGTACCTCCTGCGAGAATGGCGGCATTTTCGGGTTCAACTGCCCAAATTGTCATATCGGGATTGAGAGCCTTGAGTGTTTCTCCGATCCCCGTAATCGTACCGCCTGTGCCGATACCTGAGCAGAAGCCGTCAATGGGACCGCCCACCTGTTCGAGTATTTCAAGTCCCGTTTGATGACGGTGTATCATGGGATTTGCAGGATTTTCAAACTGCTGAGGTACAAATACATTGGGGTCATCCTTTTCCATCTGCAAAGCTGTATCAAGACACTTTGCAATGGCATCTCCGATGTTGCCTTCATCGTGAATAAGAACCACTTCGGCTCCGTAATGAGACATGAGTTTCTTTCTTTCAATGCTTACGGAATCAGGCATAATAATTCTTACTTTATATCCGAGCACAGCACCTACAAGTGCAAGACCTATGCCCTGATTTCCTGAGGTGGGCTCTACAATAATGCTGTCTTTATTTATTCTTCCTCTTTTTTCTGCATCTTTTATCATATTGTAAGCAACTCTTGTTTTTATTGAGCCGCCCACATTGAGACCTTCATATTTGACAAGCACCCTTGCAGAATTTTCGGGTACTATATGATTAAGCTGTACAATCGGCGTGTGTCCTATTGCATCTAAAATGTTTTGATATATCATGAAAAAAGCTCTCCTGAAAAATGTTAATTATTACAGTAAATCATCAAAATACATGATGTTTGTGGGATGGCATTTAAGCTTTCCTGCCTGTTCTCTTTTTATGAGTTCCACTATTTTATCATTTATGGGTGTCGGAACGGAGCATTTTCTGCCCCATTCGCATACAACACCGTTTATTGCATCAATTTCACAAGGCTTTCCGTTTCTTATATCCTGAAGCATTGAAGGAACGATATCTCTGTGCTTTTTCATAGCAATGGGAAGAAGAAGCTGAGCAAAAATTCTCTTAGCTCTTCCCTTGTAATAGAAAAGCTTTGTTATGTTCTTGCCCTGAACGGGAGCAAATTCGGCACCTGCAGCGTGACCTACATCAATACATTCCTTCATGCAGCGTATTGCTACCTTTTTTGCAGCCTTATTTTCGGAAACATCACCGAAACAGCCGCCGACAACTGTTCCCAGTCCCGAGAATGTTGCGTTTATAAGAAGCTTTGACCAACGTGCACCGAGAAGGTTTGTTTCCTCGTGAACGGGACACATAAGTTCAAGTATTTCTTTTACGGTATTAAACTGTTCATCGGTTATGCCTTTCATTTTTCCCATGTGGAAGGAAAGGCTGTCAGGTTCTGAGGTGAGCTTGCATACACCGGGGGAGGTAAGCTCTGCACCCCATTCAACGGTACAGCCCATAGTGTGCTCCTCTCCGATTATTTCAGCAATGCCGGGCTCGGGAATACCGTTCTGTAAAGTTACGATTACACCTTTTTCACTGAGGAAGTCTTTAAGCATGGTGACAACTTCTTTGTTGAAAAGCTGCTTTGTCATAAGGAAAATAACATCATATTTTTTTGTCATTTCATCGGGGGTAATTGCTGTTACGGGAACTGTCATATCGACTGAACCCGTAATTATGGCTCCCTTTTCGTTAAGTGCCGTGACATGTGCCTTGTTTCTGTTGATAAGGTCGATTTTTCCGCCGTTTTTAGTAATATATGCACCGAGTACGGTGCCGAGTGAACCTGCACCGTATATTGCAGCCGTAATTTCTTTCATTGTATGTTCCTCCAGAAAATATTATGTTAATAAATTAACATATATGATATTAAAAATCAATACCGTACTTACCTGAAACTAAAACTGTGTTGCTTTCAATAAAGCCTCTGCTGAAAAAGAAGGAATTCTTCCGAGAGCGTCGGGGCCGACATTCAGAAGGTAGTTTATTCCCATGTCATTGAGTTTTTTTCTTCGTGAGGCTATTTCTTCGGGTGTCAGCCAGTTCTGGTCATAATACTTGAATCCCCATGAAGAATTGAGTGTGCCCGCGGTTTCATAAAGTCCGTAAGGTGAATATTTCAATCCGTCAAGGCTGTTGGGATCGTAATTTTCCTCCACCTTAAAGCTCTCGGGATACTCATTATCTCCGAGGGATACATAATCATAAGCACCGTTGCCGATTCTTGAATTAATGAGACAATTGGGCTGATATTCTTTTACAAGGGCATTGAGTTCAAGGCTCTGCTCTTTTGTTATGGTATGGGGAACATCAAACCAAATAAGGCACAGGTCTCCGTATTTTGTAAGTATTTCTTTGACCTGCGGCTTGATTTTTTCGTTGAAGCATAAACTGAAATTCTTTTTCTCTCTTTCGGGAAAATCCCAGCTGTTGTCCCAGCTGACTCCCGAACAGCCTGAGAATTTGTCATAACCGCCCCCGTGAAAATGATGCCAGTCAAGCTCCTGAGAATAATATAACCCGAATTTAAGCCCGTGTTTATAACAGGCTTCTCCCAGTTCTGCCACAACATCTCTTCCGAAGGGAGTTGCATCAACGACATTATATCTGTCGCACTCCGATTTGAACATGGCAAAACCGTCATGGTGCTTTGAAGTGAATACAAAATATTTCATTCCTGCTTCTTTTGCAAGTCGTATCCATTCATCTGCATTGAAATAAACTGGGTTGAAGCTTTTTGCAAGAAGTGAATATTCTTCGTTTGGTATTGCCATAAAACTTTGTATCCATTCTGCGTAATCATTAACTCGTCTGCCTTTGTACTCACCGCCGAGAAGAGAATAAAGTCCCCAGTGAGCCATCATCCCGTAACCTGCATTTCTGAACCATTCTCTGTTATCCATAACCGTTCTCCTGAAAAAATATATATAATTATTACACAAATCATTTTAACAGTCAAGTAAGAGGACATGCAGAATGAGGCGTTTGTAACGAAATATATATTATTGATTTTTTCTCTGTGAAAACTAAATGTGTGATATTCCTATAATATAAAAAAGATTCCGAAATGCATTGCATCCGGAATCTTTGGTGCTGATGTTCACAGAATATAATCTGCAAACATCAGCTGTGCTTATGCTGAGAATTTGTTCGATTTAAATCAAAATTTGCGAAAAAATTATGAAATCCGTCAAACAAATACAGTCGGAACAGTAAAATTCAAAAAATGGATATTGTTATTTGTTCTGATTGTTCTGATTATTTCTGTTATTCTGGTTATTCTGGTTATTCTGGTTATTCTGATTGTTCTGGTTATTCTGATTGTTCTGGTTATTCTGATTATTCTGATTATTCTTGTTACTCTGATTATTCTTGTTATTCTGGTTGTTCTTATTGTTCTGGTTATTGTTGTTGTTCATGTTTTCACCTCCTGAACAGTTTACAAGGATAGTTTGTCACGTTTGAGTAAAACTATTCACACAAGAAAAAGACTGAAAGGAGAAAAATATGCTTTTAATTGTAAACGGTCTTTTGCATACAATGGAAAGTGATACGCCGCAAAAGGCCGATATTTTGGTAAACGAGGGAAAAATTGTAAAAATCAAAAAAAAGATTGAGCCGTCAGAGGGGACAGAAGTTTTTGATGCAGAAAATCTGAATGTTTATCCCGGTTTTATTGATGCACACAGTCATATCGGAATTGCAGAAGACAAAATTTCATCACAGAATGATATGACTAATGAGAATACAAATCCGATTACTCCCTGTATAAGAGGAATTGACAGCATAAATCCCATGGACAATGCTTTTCATAATGCTATTGCCGCCGGTATTACCGGTGTCATGTCGGGACCGGGAAGCTCCAATGCTGTCGGCGGACAATTTGCTTTTATAAAAACCTACGGCAGATGCATTGATGATATGGTAGTTCTGGCTCCTGCCGCAATTAAAATTGCTTTCGGTGAAAATCCGATGAGTTGTTACGGCATTAACGGCAATATGCCGTCCACCCGAATGGGAATTGCTTCTCTTATAAGGGAAGAGTTTTTTCGTGCTAAGCAATATTTTTCACAAAATCAATCAGGCAATGAGGATTTTACTCTGATTTGCTACAAAGAACTCTTTGAAAAGAAAATTCCGCTTAAGGCTCATGCACACCGTACCGATGATATTTTTACCGCAATAAGAATAGCTAAAGAATTTGACCTTGATCTGACCATTGACCATTGCACCGAGGGGCATCTGATTGCACAGGAAATTGCTGAAAGCGGTTATCCTGCCATTGTAGGGCCTTCTCTTGCTTCACGAAGCAAAGACGAAGTCAGCCTGTCAGATTTTAAAACAGCGGGGATCCTTCACGATGCAGGAGTTACGGTTGCAATAACCACAGACCATCCTGTTTCGAGAATACAGTATCTTCCCTTATGTGCAGGCCTTGCAGCAAAAGAGGGCTTAGGTGAATCAGCAGCACTCCGTGCAATCACCATTGATGCGGCACGTATATGCAGAGTAGACCACAGAATCGGCAGCCTTAAAGAAGGCAAGGATGCAGATATTGTCATTTTTGAAGGAAATCCTCTGGAAATAAATTCTTGTGTAAAAGCTACTATAATAAACGGTGAAATTGTGTGGAGAAATTAAAAAAGTAATATCTGAATTTGATTTACTTTACAGTAAGGAATTTCCCGCAAAGTAAAAAACCGACAAGCAGAAACTTGTCGATTTTTTTGGTGCGGGTGACAGGGGTCGAACCTGCATGCTTTTGGCACAAGAACCTAAATCTTGCGTGTCTGCCAATTCCACCACACCCGCGGATATGAAATTGAAATAATTATATATCATCCGTAAAAAATAAGCAAGAGAAAAATCATAATTTATATAAAATTCGGTGTGTACGCTTTCGGTGAATATAATTATAAATCATGATTTGTATTTTTTCATTTCCTTGTTTAGCTTTCAGTTTCATAGGATTTTTCATAAGAGCATTATAAGCCCTCCCGATACTCTGCAGGAGGGCTTATTCTGAGCTTCATTTAAGGAATTATGATATTATTTCTTCCGATTTCCATAAGATAGTCTCCGCTTCTGAGAATTGATGCAAGATGAAAAGAATCTTCGGGTAAAACCTTGGTTCTTATTGCAGAGACACCCTCATGTTTTCTGTCAGGGTGATGAAAATCTGAGCCCGATGTAATTATCGAAAATCCCTGTTCCTTTGCGTAAACAGCGGCAAGACCAATTTTGGAATTGTGATTTGGATGTACATTATAGACTTCAATTCCGTCAAGAATTGCGGGCTCAACCCTTTCCATGCCCTCCCTGAAGGGATGAGCCTGTAAAAATACGCTGTCGGGCATTTTATAAACCTTACGGAAATTATCAACACCGTAGGGAAGAAGGTTATATATTTCTTCAAGCATATCTCTGGTTACACCGTAAATCAGATAGTCATTATCGTTTTCGTTAAATCTGATTTCTGCTCCCAGAATAACTTTGATTCCGATTTCTTTTCCTCTTTTTTCGGCTCTTTCAAAATCTCCGAAATATCTGTCGATCAATTCTTTCTTTGAAAGTCCCTGATATTCGTATACAAAGTGGTTTACCACACACACTGCAGAATATCCGAGGTCTTTATATATTTCTGCCAGTTTTTCAGGTACAATCTGTGAGCAGGAGCTTGCAGGAGAGGTATGTGCGTGAAGCTCTGTCTGAAATCTGTATTCTCTGAGAAGTTCTTCTTTTAATTTTTTTATATCCATTTTTTCACCGTATTAAGTTTATTGTTGTGTTTTATAAAATCTTCTGATATAAAAATCAATCAGATTTTGTCCGTTATCCTTGAAAATCTGTCAAGAAGTGACTTTCCGTCTTTTCTGACAATGGAGCCGTTTACAACAGAATATTCCCCGTTATTGTCAATTAAAACCGTAGCATCCGTAAGTATTTCGTCAAAAGTATTGAAGCAGTTTCTGTGCATAACACGGTTGTCGCTTAATATATTTATGTATATCTTTATATTTCCGTATGTTACCTTGAACCCGTCCTCAATCTCTTCAAAAACAGGCTCCTTTTTTTCATCGAGACACAAAGCGGAAACAAATTTTCCTCTGCCGTAATCATCTGTTTTTCTGTTGAATGATTTGAATGTAACCTCGTGAATATCCTTGCCGAGATATCCCGTTTCGGTTCTCTCTTCACACGATGTCAGCATTCTGAAACATGAGTTTTCTTCCGAGTGTAAAAGGAAATTAAGTTCGCTTTCTTCATAAGCCCATATATCATCATAAATGATAATGATATCTTTTACCATTATAAAGTGACGCAGATGTTTCCTGAAATGTCGTCCCATGGGACCTGATGCATCAGCACAGACATAACGGAAATCGCCTTTGTCGGTAAAATTATGTAATTCGCCTTTTGGTCTTACATGGTGGTGATGGTCATCGGAAAACTGTCCTTTTCCGTTACAAAGCACAACATTGTGTGCTTTTGACTGAACATAATAATCCCTGTAAATGTCGTTGCCGTATGAACAGCAGGAGGAGTCGAAAATTTCGGGAATTCCGTTTCTGAAAAAAATGAAATGCCCTGCATCGCAATGTGCATGATTCCATGAGTCACCGCATTTTACGGCAAGTAAAGTGCTGTCTTCCTCAAAGGAATCTCTGAAAACCGACCAACCAATATTTTTATAGTAAACCGAGAGCTTTTCGGGTATTTTTTCAGGGAGAAGATACAGTTGCTCAAATCGTATGAGTTTTAACAATATATCCGAGTTCTCGGAATGCTTTCTGTTATTAATATAAAAACGAAGAATTCCGATATCGGGATATCTTGAAAGCATTAACGGAACAGATGATGAAAACTGTGTGTCATCCGTGTCACCAAAGCCGACTATATAATCGCCTTTTGAAGACGGATAAAATGTATTTATAAAAAATTCTGCCGATTTTCTTATTATTTCCTCATCATCAAAAGGCGGCTTTCCCGTAACGGCAAGGTAAGCTTCCGAAAAGCGAAGATATTCGAAGAGTGCATAGTTATAGTATCCCACACTTTCATAAAAAGCACCGTTATCAAGTGTGGCAGGCTTCATGTTTATGGGATTGCCTTCATAATAAAACCATTCACGAAGTCCTTCTGCGGCTTTATCGGCAAGGGTTCTGCCGTCAGGAAGATATTCACTCATGGTAATGGCGGCAAGTGCCCCCGAAGAAACGCAAACGGGCCACCAGTTATGTCCCATTGTGTCAAAGCAGTGTATTTTTGTTCCAGGAAGAAGCCAGTCGTCAAGCTGTGCACGGATGCCGAGGGTATATATTCTTTCAGCGAGATATTTTTTTTCGTCTTCCGTAAATTTATGGGAAAAAGTTGCCCAGCCGTAACTCATTCCCGTGAGAAAATGCCCTGTGTTCAGTTCTCCTTTTCCTATGGAGCCTTTGCCGTACCACCTTGAATAAGAGCAGTATTTAAGCATAAGCTCTTTTGCTTTAAGAAAATATTTGTCGTCCCCCGTTATTTCATAAGCGAATGACAGATACGGCATATTGCCTGTAAAGGGACCTGCTGCATCACCGTAGTTTTCATGCTGTACGGCATATCCCTCTCCGTCAACCTGAACGCTTTCCTCTTCAAGAGGGATTATTTCAAGTGCCTTTTCAGCCTGATTTATGGCTTTATTATAAAGTATTTTGCATCTTTCATCGGTGCAGTTTTTAATAAACTGTATTTTTTCTTCAGGGAAAAATATGTTTTTCATAATTTATCTCCTTTACGCCATGGTTTCAAGCATTTTCAGTGTAACTTCATATTCTGTTTTTTCATCGCAAATATATTTTTTATATTCACAGAGCATATATTCACCCATCCTTTTTACCTCGTCACCGTAGCTTCCCGCAATATGCGGTGTAAGTATGCAGTTTCCGAGTGTATAAAAGGGATGTCCCTTCTCGGGAGGTTCAGGCTCCGTAACATCAAGAATTGCGGTAATATCCTCACGGCTTTTAAGTATTTCGCAAAGATCTTTTTCTACCACCTGTGCACCTCTGCCCGTATTTATAAATGTGCTGTATTTTCGCATTTTGCTGAAATACTCTTTGTTTAACATTCCTTTTGTTTCGCTGTTATTGGCAAGGTGATTTGAAATAACGAAGCAGGTTGAAAACAGTTCATCAAGAGAACATTTTTGTACTCCGAGATATTCTGCCTTTTCATCACTTAAAAACGGGTCGAAAACCTTTACCTTCAGCTTGTAGCTTTTTAGCATTTCAATTACGAGTGAACCTATCATACCTGCACCTATTATGCCGACATATTCACCGAATGAACCGGGATAGCATTCCTTGAGCTCTGCCGCTTTTTTTAAGTCTCCCACGCTCTGATAACGGGACATTGCAAAAAAGCCTTTGTTTGCAAGTATTATCTGAGAAACGGTGTATTCAGCAACAGGTACTGCATTTGCCGCCCATGCCGAAAACACTTTTATTCCGTTTGCGAGAAATGGTTTTGCAAAAAACTGGACCGTGCCCGCACCGTAGAATACACATTTCAGAGACGGAAAAATATTTTTTATCTCACTTTCTGAAAAAACAGGCATTCCCCAGGTTGAGAAAACATACTCCGTATCTTTAAAAAGGGTAGGGTTATCAAGGACTTCATCCTTTGAATAAACACTGTTTTCAAGTCCCGAAAGATTATGAAGTTCTTTTCTTGTATCTTCCGAATAAACTCTTTCGGGATTGTTTTTATCGTTACATAAAAATACAGCTTTCATTTTTATCACTCCGCAATTTTTCTGAGACTTTCTGCTTCTGTAATCAGTGAATATATGCTGTCATCGGGCATAAATTCAAGAAGCAGTGTCTGGTTTTTATTGAAATATGAGAGATATTCTTTCCAAACGTACACCGCATCCGCAAGGGGAAATCTTTCAGTGCTTGTCCAGTTAAAGACATGTATGTTTTTTGTAAAGGAAGCGAGAAGTCTTGCATACCGTTTGTTTTCATCGTGGGATGTAAACTGATTAGGTTGCCAGTACATACGAAGGGCAGGGGAGTTTATCACCTTCATAAGCTTAATTGCTCCCTCTTTTAATTCGGTGTAAGTGCCGTTGTGACATTCAAGACAGAGGGTGACTCCGTTTTTTTCCGCAATTTCAGAAGCTTTTTTGCATTCGTCGAAAAGACGGTTTTCTTCATCTTCGCAATATTCTCCCGTTGATTTATCACCGCACCATAATCTTAAAACATCAGTACCGAGTATTTTCGCGGCATCGATATATTTCTGAAGCTCTTCGGTATCATTTACGCCGAGACGGAAATACGTGCCGTAGGAACAGCAGGATATTCCGTATTGATTCTGAAGAGATGCTATTCTTTTTAATTTTTCGTTATCATCACAAGGTGCATGAATATCGCTTCCCCATTCAATACAGGAAAGCCCCGCTTTTTTTACTTTTCTGATTATTTCTTCAGGAGAAAGATTTCTGAAGGATATTGAAACAAGACCGAGCTGCTGCATAGTATCACCTTAATATATATTTTTATTCTCTCTGTATAGTCTCCACACATTCTCGAAAAAACTGTCATCCTCGGGAAGGGGTCTTACTTTTCTCCAACAGACGGAAAATTCTTCGTTTTTATAAACAACGCTTTGTATCATATCTCTTTTATCATTTGCCGAGTCTTCTTTTTCCTTTGAGACAAAAACCGCACTGCCGCGATCGGTTTTTGCTTCATTGAAGTAATTTTCCATAGATATGAGAACGGCTGTCTGTGTCAACAGAGCATCATAATATTTATAAGCATCAATAAGTCCCTTTGTATCCTTGGCTGTAATGTTACAGGGGAAGTTTTCAAGTTCCTTTTTGCGGTACTTGGTCATTATGCCTATTTTTTCAATGTTTCTGACAGCGGCGGCATTTTCACTCATATCTGTTCTGATTTTTGTAAGAAGAGCCGCTGCCGTGTTTTCATTACCTGAAATTCTTTCTCTGAATTCTTTGTGCCGACTGAGTGAAGCTTCGGCAAGTCGGATAAATTCAGTATTGTCGTATTCTTTATCTTCTTTGACGGAAATAAACTGTGCCGCTCTCAGAGAACCGGCTTGTCCCGCATTGAGTGCTGAGCCTCCGGGACGTGTTATTCCGTGAGTGCCTGCACATTCACCTGCGGCAAAAAGTCCCGGGATATCGGTCTGCCACCACATATTTACTGCTATTCCGCCGTTATTGTGCTGAGACGAAAGGGCGATTTCAAGCATTTCTTTTTCTAAATTCACGCCTTTACTTTTATAAAGTTCTATGGCGGGAGCGTTCATTTTTTTCAGTCTTTCAATGGGAGTGCCGAAAAGTGCATCGGCATTTCTGAGATAGCAGAATGCCTCATCTGAAAGTTTATCATATTCTATTTTATCAAGTCCGAAAGGATTTTTTCTAAAATCAAGAAAAACCTTTCTGTTTTTATTCACGCATTCGCTGTAAACTGCAAGGTCTATCTGAGATGAACCGTTTTTTGCTTTTTTTGAGTCAAAGGGCCACTGATAACCCTTTAAGAATACGAAGGAAAGGGCTTCATAAATATCGGAAAAATAATCACTTAAAAATTCATGTTCAATACCGTATTCATCCACGGAAACAAAACGGGGGAGCACCTGCATATATGTTCCCGAAACGTTCCATTTTGGTGAAACGCTTGAAAGACCGTACTGCCATTCTGTCATATTCTGTAATGCGGCACCTGCTTTAAGAGCAAGTCCCGAAGAACCCGTGTGACCGTCAGGATACACGGTATTTTGATATATTCCTGCAGGACCGCCCGTTGCAAGAACAACATTGTTACAACGGAAAACTTTATATTCTCCGCTTTTTTTATCAAGACACAAAACCCCTTTTACGGAGTTTTCATGAATTATTATTTCAACTGCAAGAAGCTCATCATATACGGGAAGTGAAAGTTTTTCTGCTTGTCTCTCCAGAACTTCTGTCATAAATTTTGAAGTAAGCGGTCCCGCCGATGTCGCTCTCATATAAGGGTCGTGGTCTGTTTTATAGCCCACATATTCTCCGTATCTGTTTTTTGGAAAGGGGACACCGAGAGAGCAGAGATTATAAAAGCATGCAGAGGAAAGAGCTGCTTCACAAAGTGCATTATCCCCGTCAACCGAGCCGCCCGAAAAAAGGTCATCTGCCATTTTTCTTACAGAATCGGGTGTATTACCACCCAGTGTCAGTTTATAATAGGTTTGTTTATCGCTCCCTGTGTTTCTTGATGTGCCCGCCATTTTACTCTCCGTGACAATGCAAACATTTTTATCGCAGAGTTTTTTTATTTCACAGGCGGCATTGTAGCCTGCCGCTCCCGTACCTATAACTACTGTATCAAAATTCAGATAATCCATAATACATCCTTTACAGTCTTCTTATATGAAAGCCGCCGTCAACATCAAGAGATTGCCCCGTGATGTAGGGGAGAGAGCCGTTTACAAGTGCAAATACTGCTTTTGCAACATCTTCAGGTGTTCCCCATCTTTTTATGGGAAGAAGTCCGTCTTCAATAAGGTTATCATATTTTTCTTTTACCTTAGACGTCATGTCGGTAGCAATAATTCCGGGACGTACTTCGTTTACGGTAATCCCGTATTCTGAGAGTCGGTCAGCAAAAAGCTTTGTAATCATGGATACCCCTGCTTTTGAAATGCAGTATTCTCCGCGGGAAACAGAGCTTGTGTATGCTGAAAGAGAGGAGATGTTTACAATGGCTCCTTTGTTTTCGCCCTTGTTTTTTATCATTTCAAGAGCTGTTTGCTGTGTCAGAAAAAGCATGGCTTTTGTGTTGATATTCAGCACTCTGTCATAGCTTTCTTCCGTCATTTCAAGAAGGTCTGCCCTTACCTTCGGTGCGACACCTGCAACATTTACGAGTATATCAATATGCCCGAATTCCCTTATTGCAGTATCAATAAGTCTTTTTCTGTCAGCGGCAACGGATACATCACCTCTGACATAAATAAAGTTCTTTTCGGGGGCATTGTCAACCTTTTCTCTTGTTCCCATGCCGACGACCGTGATACCGTTTTCGGTAAAAAGTCTCGCTGAGGCAAGACCGATTCCTGCGGAAACGCCTGATATTAAAGCCACTTTATCCATTTTCTGTCCCTCCGCACTGTTTTTTGTATATCGGTGCATAAACATCCTTATCTCTTATGACACAGCCGGGTGTTCCTCCGGGAGTTCTCATAATTTCCGTACATTTGCTGCAGCAGATACAAATTTTGTTTTTATCCATCCCGCCTTTTTTAAGAATGTCATTTGCAAAATCAGGGTAGGCGAATACCGTTCTTCCGAAGCCTGCTATGTCAAAGCCTCCCTGTTCAATAAAGCCTGCCGCAACAAAAGGAGCGGCAATACCGAGATAAGACATGGCAGAAGATATAATTTTCATTTCGGGGACTTCCCGTTTTATTTCTGAAATGCCTCTGAGCATTCTTGTAACTCCCTCAAGAGGGTGCTCTTCATGCGTATATCCGCCTTTTGCAAAGGGTCGGTTTACATGAGGATTGAAATAGGGATTTCCCATTGTGATGTTAAGAAGTTTCACACCGTATGAAGAAAGTATTTTTATGAGTTCGACAGGCTCTGAAAGGTCTATGTCAATTCCCGAACCCTCGTTTACTCCGAAGCCGTAGGGATAAGGAAAACCGTCATAAACATTCATTCTTGATGTAACAATAAAGTTTTTACCCGTAATTTCCATTGCCCCGAGAATACTTTCTCTTAAAAGACGTGTACGGTTATAAAAGTCGCCGCCGTATCTGCCTTCTCTTTTATAAGCGGAGAGAAGCTCACAGTTTAAGTATCTGTGACACGCTTTTATGTCAACGCCGTCAAAACCTGATTTCTCAGCAAGAGAAGAGGCATTTATCAGTGCTTCTTTTACTCGGTCAATATATTCATCCGTGACAATTCTCTCGGATGAAATGGGGGAGTCTTTTTCAAATATGGGATTATTGTATGCAATAAGAGGAGCGGGGACGCCCTCGGGCTTGGAATATCTTCCCGAGTGCGTAGCCTGCATTATTACAACAGGCTCAATTCCGTTTTCTTTTATTGCGGTTTCTTTTATTCTTTCGACCTGTCTTTTGAAGGTATCAAGATTATTTTCATTGATGTAAAGCTGTCTCGGATTTGCCTTTCCTTCGGGAAGCACTGCCGTGGCTTCATACCATATAAGTCCTGCTCCGCCTTTTGCAAAACGGTCATACCTTCTGAGAGTAAGTTCTCCCGGAGTGCCGTCAGCATTTCCGTCACAGCCCTCCATTGCCTGACAGGCAAGGCGGTTTTTTATACTTTTGTCATTTATTTTAATCTCATTTTTCAGAACCTCCAAATTTTCGGAAAAAGGCAGTTCACACTCAAGACCTCTGTTCTGTTGAGTAAATTCCTCTGTTGTTGTATAAACTTTACGGATCATAAAATATAGCCTCCGGTTCAATTATAACTTTATAATAAACTTATTTTTGTTTTTGTGCAACAAAAACATCGGAAAATATTCTGTTTTTTATGTGAATTTGCAAAATACTGAAAAAGTAAGAAAAAATCTTACGATTTATCAACCCCCTGCCCCGGGTCTTGGGGGAATCGGTGTTTCTTGACATAAGCAAATTACTCACGATGCGAGTAATTTCCTAAATAATAAAAAACAGACCGCACGGACTTTCCGCACGGTCTGTAAATAAATTATTCGTCTATTTCAATGCCTCTTTCTTTTCTCATTACTGCAAGTTCAGAGAATACCTTTTCTTTTTTCTTGCCTGTAAAATCATAGAAGAAAAGAGGAATTGCGCAAAGAAGAAGGCTGATGCCGGGAACTATTGTAACAAGTGAGAACATTGCAAAGTTCTGGCTGGGATTGAGTGAGTTTAACGTGTTGACAACAGCTTCACCTGTGCCGACATTGAGGTTCTTTACGTCGATATGAACAATGAGGTACATAACGATTATCATAACAGTTGCAAAGGCATTGCCTATCTTGTTTACAAATGACTGACAAGCTGAGCCCAATCCTGTGTCTCTGTATCCTGTTTTCCATTCCATGAAGTCAAGACAGTCGCAAACCATTGCAAATGCAACGTTATTGATAACACCGAGAGGAATTGCGGATATGAGCATAAAGGGGATGCATATAAGAAGATTCTTTGTTGACCAGCCGATTATAAGAGTGAAGCAGCTTGCAACAAAACCGCCTATACATGAAACTATCATAATGTGCTTATATTCAAACTTTTTGTAAAGTTTGGGGAGGAATATCATTGCACCGAACATACCGACAGCGGCACAAATCTGAATAACAAGGGCAACATTTGATATGTTTGTATTTATCTCCGCTTCTGTCATGGGCTTTGTAGAACCGAGATAAAATCCTGAATAACGTGCAACATGAGGAGCGGCTGCCTGAAGCATATATCTTCCGAAGGAAAGAACGCCTGAAAGAACAACAAGCATGAGAGGTTTACATGTGAATATTCTTTTAAGAGTTGATATCTCGCCGGGCTGTTTTTTTGCGGCATTGGGCATCTGTATCCTCTCTTTTGTCTTAAATGATGAAAGAGTGAACAGAGGCATGCCTATAACGGACATTGAAATTGCCATTATTGCATATTTGAAAATATTCTGCTTTTCATAAGGCATATCAGCAATAATATATCCGACTATTATGGGGAGTGCTACTGTAACAGCAGAACCTATTCCGCCGACAGTTTTTGCATAAGAAATAAGAGTACCTCTTTCCTTGGGGTTTGGAGTCATTACATTGGGCATGCTCCAGAAGGGAACATCGCTTACAGTGTATATCATGCCCCATGTAACATAAACCACGGTAACGAAAACATAAAGCCATATCGACTGGTTGTTCGTATCAAAGCCGGGGTTGACGAACATGAGAATTGTAAGTATAGCAATGGGAATGGCGGTTACAAGAGGGTAAGGCTTCATTCTTCCCCATTTTGTCGTTTTTCTGTCCATTATCATACCCATCATGGGGTCGTTAACAGCATCCCATACACGGGCAAGAAGCATAAGAAGAATAACAAAAATTGCGTTGAGCTTCAGAACATTCATGTAATAGTCCGTTATGTAACTTGACATACAGCTGTATACAAGTCCCTGTCCGAGGGCGGCTATGGCATAAGCCTGAACTTCTTTCTTAGGTACATATTTTTTTATACTGTCTGTTTTGTTCATTTTATTTTCCTCCCGTAGGTAAATTCATGTTTTGGTTCGGGCAAATTTTTCCTCATTGCTCCGAGAAGTTTTCCCGCATCAGGGAAATCACCTATAGTTTTGCAATAATGCGAATATATAACATTCATATTTTTATCTATGCCGATGAAAGCCGAAAGCTGCAATTCTCTGTGTGCGGAAGTGTCATTTTCATCCGATACAAAGGAATTTATTATATCGGAGTCCAGAAGATTTCTGATGTCACCTTTTGTCATTTCCTCAAACATTTTGTCTCCTGCAACCATGTTTATCATGCTGTTAGCTTCAAAAATGTTGAATTTGTCATAAAATACCGCATCGGGGTCGCTTATAAGCTCAAACGGATAATTGCTCTGAGCGACAGACAGCGTTTTTATGTCTGACTGTATGATAAATTTTATGTCTATTCCCATCATTCTGAATACCCTCTGATATTTTTTGAAGGTATCAAGAGTTTTTCTGCATATTTCACATTCATAATATCTTGAAAAAATGAGAAGTGTCTTTTTGAAAATATTTTTTGAAAGGTCAATATCTTTTCCGTAAGCGGAAGAATAAATGAACTCTCCGATATGGTCACCTCTTGTAAGTGTCTTATGGTACGGTTTTCCGTTTTTCTCCCAATTATCTCTTACTGCGTTGACTGCTTCTTTGAATCTTTCCATGGTCTTTTCGAGAGTGCTTCTTGCACATGCAAGATTAATTCTCTGGAAGCCTCTGCCCGTATCTCCGAACATTTCGCCCCAGTCAAGGAAAATATCGTGCTTCTCCAGCATTTCTCTAAGCTCAACATGGGTCATTCCGAGTTTTCTCATATCAAGCCACTGAAGATATGTACCTTCAAGGGGAAAAACTTTAATTTCGGGGAAATTCTCAGACATAAACTGCTCAACATATTTTGCATTTGAATCAATGACCGTCAGAAGCTCGTCAAGCCAGTCTTCGCATTTGTTATATGCACTCTTACAGCCTTCATACGCAAAAATATTCAGATGATTCTGCATGCTTATCATCATACAAGCTTCAGCTTTTGCTCTTGTCTTTTTGTCGGGAATTATTATATTTGAACACTGAAGTCCCGCAAGGTTGAAGGTTTTGCTGGGGGCTGTGCATACGGCTATGTTGTTAAGTGTTCTGTCATCAAGTGTTGCCATGACTGTATGTGTAAAGCCGGGCATTATAAGGTCGTTGTGTATTTCATCGTCGATAATGAAAACGCCGTTTTTATTGCAGATATCTGCAACTTTCTTCAGTTCTTCCTTTGTCCACACTCTGCCTATGGGATTGTGAGGATTGCAGAAAATTATTGCTTTTGCATGGGGAAGAGTCGCCTTTTTTCTGAGGTCTTCAAAATCTATTTCGTATTTCCCGTCTTTAAGAAGCAGTTCACTGTATATGAAAGTTCTGCTTTTTGCAAGAACTGCCATATCAAAGGGGTAATACACGGGGGTGAGGATAATTACTCCGTCTCCCGGTTTTGTTGCGGCTTCAATGAGAATACCGAGTGCATTTACAACACCGGGGGTTGTTACTATCCATTCTTTTTTTATGTTGAAGCTGTGTCTTCTCTTCATCCATGAAATGACGGCATCAAAATATTCTTGAGTAGGGTCTGTATAACCCAGTATCTGTTCCTTTGCAAGTTTTGCAAGAGCTTCTTTTATGGGTTCAGCGGTTGTAAATTCCATGTCTGCAACCGAAAGAGGTACTGCCTCGGTACTTGCGTTTTTTGCACTGTTCCATTTTGATGAACCGCAGGATGACCTGTCGGGAACACTCGTAAAATCAAATTTCATACTATACCGCTTTCATTCATCTGTTTTTTTATTGCTTCAAATGATTCCTCACTGATGACATGCTCAATTTTGCAGGCATCCTCGGCGGCAGTTTCAGGGGATACACCGAGTCTTACAAGACAGTTTGTAAGTAAGGTGTGTCTTTCAAACATCATATCTGCAATGTTATATCCCTCTTCCGTAAGCTTCAGTGCACCTGAAGGTTCAACGGTGATATATCCTGCATTTTTAAGAAGTCCCACGGCTCTTGAAACGCTGGGCTTTGAATACCCGAGATATTCACTGACATCCACGGAACGGACAAAGGGATTCTTTTTTGATAAAACATATATGGATTCAAGGTACATTTCGCCTGATTCCTGTAATCGCATAAACTGACCTCCGAACTATTATTTTATAATTATAACATATCACAGCGTATTCTGCAAGGGTATTTCACGTTTTCCGTCTTATTTTGCTGTATTCTTTCTCTGTTTAATGATAATGCATAATAAACATAATTATCTGAAAATTTTGTAAAATTTTGTAAAAAACCCCTATGTCATCTATTGACAATATTTCTTTTTTTATAATATAATTGAAAAAAACAAATTCAAAGGAGGCAATTTTATGAAACAGGCAAAGAAAATATTTTGTACTTTTTTAGCTGTTTTGCTGGTAGTTTTTTCTGCCGCACCTGTAATGGCACAGGTAACCGACAGCACTCCGGATTTCGGAAATCCGGCGGTACACTTTTATGTTCCCGAGGCGGTTTATCTTATACCCACTACCGCCGCAACTGCAGGAGTGCAGTATTATCTTAACAGCTATGATAATTCTGCAACCACTACGCTTACTGCAAAGGAAACGGTGGGCAGACTGTATTTTTACTGTTCAGATTCCACAGATGTTACAGTTTCCTACAGCATTTCAGGCGGTGCGGGAAGCGTGGCTGATCTTACAACCACGGGTACGACCACCATTGATGATGATTCTTTCACCATCACAGGGCTTAATAATACCAATGCTCAGATAATCACATGGACTGCAACTTTTACAGGCTCTGACGATATTTCGAGAACTGTAACTTCATACACTTATGTGTATAAGCAAAATCCTGATCCCACAGGTGCTGCTGTTGAGTGCAAGGGTAATGAGACCACCGGCTTGACTACAAGAAATATTTATATGGGATTCCTAACTCTTCTTTGGGGTGCCAACTCTTCAAATACGGGTTCTTACGGTGTAAAGGCTGCATTTAAGCTTACTAACGGTAACGGAAAACCTGTTCTTGCCACTGCAAATAATGTCACTCCCGAAAATGCAGGCTTCATCGGCACAGGCTTTTCTCCGAAATATGTAAACTACAGTTATCCCGGCGGTGCTGAAGTCACTGTTACATCTCCCACGGCATTTTTTTATGTTGACTCCTCCCGTTTTACAAATCTCAATCAGGTTCCCAATATGTATTACGGACTTACCATGACCGATGACGAAGAAACCCGAGATGATGATGTCCGTGTTTATCTGCAGAACAGCAGCGGTACAACACTTGCAACTTATCACAGTAAAGACGATTATGGCGGAGAAACTCTTATATATCAGTTCGGTGCAAGAACCGTAGATTATGCCATGAGCAATATTACCGACGGCGGTTCTCTTACTCTCAGAATGCAGGGTTATTGCGTTGGTGACTCCGACAGAACTGATGCAAAGGGTTGGTGTAATATCAACTTTACGGTTTATGATACCGCAAAAGGAAATCTTCGTTCAGCTTATGTTAAAGAGATAAAGAACGGCTATTACCGTCAGCAGGGAAGATATACCTCGGCAACCTGGAGCACTTATGTTTCTGCCATGAAGAATGCGGCAACAGTTCTCGGTAATCCTTCCGCAACTTATGCAAATGTTACGTCGGCAATAACCACACTTGATAATGCAGTAAGCGGTCTTGCATTACAGAACTACACGCAGTCTCTTCGTCATGTTCTTCTTGTACCTACAGATCCCAATTCTCCGACGACAGGCTATATAGTAGGGTCGCTTATTGAAACTGAAAGTATTGGCAGTGCCCTTTTCAACACTGTTACATTTGAAGCTAATACATATACAGGCAGTACCTTCTACGGTTATAAGGCAGATCAGAACGATATTGTCGGCACCACGACATATACTGCTGCGTTATCCGGAATTACACGAGGCGGTTCCCCGTTATCTTATGCAAACAATAAGGTGTCAAAAAGCTATACCTATTATTATATTGCAAACTCTTATAATATAATGTTTATGAATGCGGACAGAACATTGCTTCAGTCTGTTTATGCAGTTCATAATACGATTCCTGTATATACAGGTCAGACACCTGTTATGGAGGACTCAGATGAATATTCATATACATTTAAAGGCTGGACTCCCGAGATTGTTGCCGCAACAAGTGCTGCAGTTTATACCGCTGTGTATGAACAAACCAAAATAGATAAATACGATATTATCTTTAAGAATGACGACGGCACTGTTCTTCAGAATACAAAATGGAAATACGGCACAACTCCCACATATTCCGAAACTCCCACCAAAGAGGCAACAGCAGAATATACATATAAATTCAAGGGCTGGAGTCCCGCAATAGTTTCAGTTTCGGGCCCTGCCGAATATACAGCAGTTTATGAAGCAGTAAAGAATGAATATAATGTATATTATAAAAACTATGACGGTTCAGCAATAACAGAAGAGATTGTATTATACGGCGAAGGGGCACAGATGGCAGGTGCACTCGCTCCCACAAAGCCCGCTTCTGACGGCAAGACATACATCTTTGCAGGCTGGAGTGCAGATCTCAGCAAAATTACAAAGAATACCTATGCAGTAGCACAGTATGCTGTTGAAGGCGTAGAAAACCACTGGGTAACCTTCGTAGATACTGACGGAACCGTTCTTTACAAGACCATGGTTGAAAAAGGCGGTACGGCAGTTTACGGCGGTGAAGAGGTAACTAAGGAAGGTTATGAATTTGTCGGCTGGGATAAGGCACTGGGTAACATAACAGAAGACACAACAGTAACGGCTCTTTATTCTAAAGAAGGTGAACTGTATGTTGTAACTTATGTTGACTGGGACAATACTTTCATTGTTTCAATGATCGTAAATCACGGTGAAGATGCCTCTGCTCCCTCTGATCCCGTAAGAGAAGGCGATGAAAACACTGTTTATACCTTCACAGGCTGGGATCATGACGGAACAAATATAACCTCCAACCTTGTTATCAAGGCAACATACGATGTTCATTCACATGAATACAATACATTTGTTGAAAATGTAATCTCCGCAGATTGCGTAACAAACAGAACAGATAAGTTCTCATGCTCTTGCGGACTTACAAAGGA
This sequence comes from Oscillospiraceae bacterium, assembly GCA_015065425.1. GTDB lineage: Bacteria > Bacillota > Clostridia > Oscillospirales > Acutalibacteraceae > RUG806. The sequence goes on along the minus strand of SVQH01000029.1, from coordinate 183 downwards.
TATCGAAATTGCTGATTCCAAAGATGCTGATAATCACACCGGTTCATTCACCCTTACGGGTGCAAATGCTGTAAGCTGTACCGAAGACGGTTACACAGGCGATATGGTCTGTGACGCTTGTGGTGAAGTAGCTGAAGCCGGTGAAACCATAAATGCATCCGGACATACCCCCGGAGAAGCAGT
>SVQH01000002.1:103620-124958 GCA_015065425.1 Oscillospiraceae bacterium | reverse complement strand
AAATAACGGCTGCCTTTGTTATTTTACATATTTTATCTTACGGGAATTGCAATAGATGTCTCATTAAGTACAAAATCGCCGGAGTCCTGAGTCACAAGAATATTTCCGAAAACATTTTCATATTCATCCTTTGAAATAAATTTATCATTCAGTTTGTAATAGCTGAACTCATTTTCACTGACACAATAAAGGTCTGTCTGTGCTTTTACTTCTTCTATTTTATCACCGTAATATTGACTTGGAATGGTGATATATTCTGAAAAGTATTTTTCTTCTGTATTCTTAAACCCTGCACCGGGACGGAATATTTCTCTTGTACCGCAATTTGCAAAGCCTCCGTCACGGGAAAAATCAATACGAACCACGGCATATTCCTTTTCAACAGTATCATAAACTATCTCAAGACGTCCGCCGCCGATGCTGCCGCCACTGCTCCATGCTTCAAAAAGAAGTTCAGGCTTCCCGTTTTTTATTGTAAAAAAACCGTATGTCTGATCATATCCTCTGGGTCCGAGGAATTCCGTATTCTGCACCTGCAGAAGAAGCTCATGCACACCGTCATAGTCAAGGTCTGCCATGCAGGAATATACATTAAATTCAGTATAAGGATAATTATCCCGACAGGAAGTCAGAAGCTCATAACCGCCGTCTGTCAGAAAACTGTTATATATCTCTTTATCACGTTCATAGATGTCATCGGAAGAAGCATTTTCCGAACTGCCCGCAGAAGATTCTTCACCAAGAGGCTCCTGAACGAGAGTTTCATCTTCACTGAGTAAGCTCTGAGTTGAAACTTCAACCTCTCCGGCAGTTGTTGCTTCATTTTCCGTATGCGAAGAATTACAGGAAAAATAACCCTCATCCTCTTCAGTTTCAAGATTCAGAAGATGATAAGCCATATCAGTTGTTGTATATTCAAACAAATAAGCACATACACAAAGAATACCGTCTCCGTTTATGTAAGGAACAGTACGGTATATGATGCTGTCAGAAAGAGTTCTTTCAATGGCGGCAGTGAACTCACTCTCAGTGAACATATCATTCATATTAAGCAATCTGTTATCGGTTTCATTCTGAACGACTTCTCTGACCTTATCATAAAAATCATCCTGCGAGTATCCGAAAGCAGAATAAAGCTCACGGTCACTCATAAGTTCCTCTTCTTTCAGATCAATATTATAAATATAAAACTCGGGAATAAAACAACCGTAGACACTTGTGAGCACTACAACAGACAGCATATTGTCCTTATAGCCGTAAGTATAATCTATGAATGCAACGGCAGGAAAACCGTTTTCTTCATATCCCTGTTCAGCCTTTTCATACAGGGGATACAAATCATCATATATCTTCTTGTTGATTTCAGAAATTGCATCAGAATCTATATTGATTTTCGGAATATGATAACAACTCTCACTGTCAAACCTATAACTGAAAGCATCCGTAACGACTGTATTATAATCAATCTCTTTTTTCATAAATACGGCTCCGAGCACAACCCCGGAAACAGCTCCGAACACAATGGCAAGTACAAGCACAAGGGCAACAATTATAATAATCTTCGACTTTTTGCGTTCCACGATTTTACCTCTCTCTAACAAAAATATTACTCTACCGATAATATGCATTAATCTGATATTTCATCATGCTTTCCGTCACAGGTGATATAGCCTTTATCAAGCCCTGTATCAAGAGATATCATGTGAAGGTATGTATCCGCACCACCGGGGGAAAACAGGCTCACCACAGCACAAAGCTTTCCATCGGAATCGATAAAGGGCTTTGCCTGTTTTATATATTCATCCGTAAGTGTCCGTTCAATTATTCCGTTGATGTAATTTTCCTGTTCATCAATGGGATACTTAGTTTTTTCCCTGACGGAATACTGTTTTACGGCAGTTCTAACCTTTTCATAAAAGTCCTCCTTATGAAGGGAAAACAATTCAAAAACTTCCTCGTCGGTAAGCTCTTCACCGCTTCTCACATCCACATTGAACACATAGAAAAAAGGATAAAAAGCCATATTGTCAAGTGTCTGAACGGTAATTGAAACCGTATTGTCCTTATATCCCCATCTGTATGTCATTTCAGAAATTGAAGGTATACCCCATTCATCAATGCTTGCAAGTACCTTTTCGGAATACTCATCATAAAGAGAAGCATACATTCTCTTATTTATATCTTCAACTGCGTCGGAATCAACCGTGATTTCGGGAATATGATAACAATAGTTTCCGTTTTCATCTTCAATAACATCACAAAAAGCATCTGTCACAGCATTGCTGAGATTCATAGGTTTACTGCTCTCCCTGATAAATCCAATAAGGATACCGCTCATACCTCCGAGCACAACAGACAGCACAAGCACAATAGAAATAATTATTATCCTGCCTGATTTTATTTTCTTCATATAAACAACCTTCTTTAATTATAATCATACATTATTATTTTAGCACACAACAAAAAACTACTGTAATCAGAATTTTACCACATAATTATATATCAACTCACAGATAAAATAAAGTATCAATACACTTCAAAAAGAAAAAAACCGCACACTTTCTTGTGTGCGGCTAAGTATTTTATGAAAAAATAACTTATTTGATTGTAACCTTTGCACCGGCTTCTTCGAGCTTTGCCTTTGCAGCTTCTGCATCATCCTTGGAAACAGCTTCCTTGAGAGCCTTGGGAGCAGCTTCAACAGCAGCCTTAGCTTCAGCAAGACCAAGACCTGTGAGTTCACGAACAGCCTTGATAACCTTAATCTTAGCAGCAGCGTCGAAGGATTCGAGAACTACGTCGAATTCTGTCTTTTCTTCAGCAGCAGCAGCTTCTCCGCCTACGGGAGCAGCAACAGCAACTGCAGCAGCAGCGCTTACGCCAAATCTTTCTTCTACTTCTTTAACAAGTTCGCTGAGCTCAAGAACTGAGAGAGCAGCGACTGCATCAACAATAGCAGTAATCTTTTCAGATGCCATTTTAATTTCCTCCAATAAATATAAATGTTAATTTAATAATTAGTATACAGCATTATTCTGCTGCTTCTTCTGCTGCGGGTGCAGCTTCTTCTGTTGCAGCTTCTGCGGGAGCTGCTTCTCCGTCCTTGTCAACTATAGCCTGAATTACACGGGCAAAAGAAGCCATAGGAGCCTGGAATGCCATACAAACTGTAGCAAGAAGCTGTTCCTTTGAGGGAAGCTTTGCAAGAGAATCAACCTTTTCAAGAGAGATAAGTTCACCGTCAAGGAAACCTGCCTTGATCTTGAAGTTGTCGTTCTTTTCTGCATATTTAGCAAGAATTCTTGCAGCAGCAACATAGTCATCCTTACTTGTAGCAACAGCTGTTGTTCCGTTAAGAACATCATCCATAGCTGCAAGTGCTGTACCGTCAATAGCAAGACGGATAAGTGTGTTCTTTGCAACTGAATACTCAACGCCTGCTTCTCTGAGCTCCTTACGAAGCTTAGTATCATCAGCAACTGTGATACCCTTATAGTCAACTACGACACCTGCAACAGCACCGTCAAACTTTTCTTTAAGAGCAGCGACCTGAGCCTTCTTTTCTTCTAAAACCTTTACGCTTGGCAAATTATTTCACCTGCCTTCAGAAATAATAAATATAGCCCTTCCGCCAAAACCGCGAAAGGGCATAAAAACACATAGTTTCTATATCCATTCCTCGGCAGGCGGTTAAACTTACGCAATAATTGCACCTGCTGTCTTAAGAACAGCAACATTGGTATAATACCATAAGACAACAAAGTTGTCAAGATAAATTTTTAATTATTCAGCGGACTTAAGAACCTTATTGGGGTTAATTTTGATGCCCACGCCCATTGTTGATGTAACAACGCAGGAACGGATGTACTGACCCTTAGCAGCAGCGGGTTTTGCCTTGATGATTGCATCAAGAAGGGTTGCATAGTTCTCATAAAGCTTTTCTGCACCGAAGGAAGCCTTGCCGATGGGGCAGTGGATGATGTTTGTCTTATCAAGTCTGTACTCAATCTTACCTGCCTTAGCTTCGTTTACAGCCTTAGCAACGTCGGGAGTAACAGTACCTGCCTTGGGTGAAGGCATAAGTCCACGGGGACCGAGAACCTTACCGAGACGGCCTACAAGACCCATCATATTGGGAGCAGCAATACATACGTCGAAATCCATGAAGCCTTCGCCCTGGATTTTAGCAACGAGTTCTTCTGCACCGACGATTTCTGCACCTGCTTCTTCAGCAGCCTTAGCTTCGTCGCCCTTTGCAAATACGCAAACTCTTACGCTCTTACCTGTACCGTTGGGAAGAACAACAGCACCTCTAACCTGCTGGTCAGCGTGACGGGAGTCAACACCGAGACGTACATGTACTTCTACTGTTTCATCAAACTTTGCCTTTGCAGTATCAACTGCAAGTGCGAGTGCATCAGTTGCTTCATAGAGCTTTGCTCTGTCAACAAGCTTTGCACTTTCAATATATTTCTTACCGTGTTTCATATTTCTCTACCTCCGCTGATCAGTCAACTACAGTAACGCCCATGCTGCGTGCAGTACCTGCTATCATGCTCATAGCTGTTTCGATAGTTGCAGCGTTAAGGTCGGGCATCTTCTGTTCTGCGATCTTTCTGACCTGCTCCTTTGTGATTGAAGCTACCTTTGTCTTGTTGGGAACACCGGATCCGCTTTCAATACCGCAAGCCTTCTTGATAAGAACAGCAGCGGGAGGAGTCTTTGTAACGAATGTGAATGAACGGTCAGCGTAAACTGTGATGATAACGGGGATGATAAGACCCATATCATTCTTTGTTCTTTCATTGAATTCCTTGGTGAACTGCATGATGTTAACACCGTGCTGACCAAGAGCGGGACCTACAGGGGGAGAGGGAGTTGCCTTACCTGCAGGGATCTGAAGCTTAATAAAGCCTGTAACTTTCTGTGCCATAATTGCACCTCCAAAAAAAATGTGGTAGTGGCGGCACGGTTTATCCGCACCTCCCACAGCATCCGTCAAGGACACTATAACAAGACCGATATACGGTCCGATTACCAAAATATTATCAATCGACAGCGGACTCGACCTGATCGAGACCAAGTTCAAGGGGAGTATCGCGTCCCATCATGGAAATGATTACGCGTACAGTGTCGTTTTCAATGTCGATGTTGTCAACGACGCCCGAGAAGCCGTCAAAGGAACCGCCGATAACGGTAACAAGGTCTCCGACCTCATAGCCGACGGTAACGGTGCGCTTCTCTACACCGATTTTGATGACCTCACTCTCAGTGAGAGGGACAGGTCTGCCTTCGGGACCTACAAATCCCGTAACGCCTCTTGTGTTGCGGATGATGTACCATACTTCATCCGTCATCTTGTTCTCTTCAGCCTTTTCGTCGTAAGCGACTGCAAGTTTTACAAGAACATAACCGGGGAAAAGCTTACGGACAACTTCTTTTTTCTTGTCCTCTTTGATTTCCACAACGGTCTCGGTAGGAACACAAACCTCAAGTATCTGATCTCTCATACCGCGGTTGTCTGCAACCTTTATTATATTATCGGCTACTTTATTTTCATAACCCGAGTATGTGTGGACCGCATACCATTTATAATCGTCAAACATGGTTGTCCTCCTGAAAAATCAACGCAAACTTTAAGATATTGCCTTATTCTGCAACTGTTGTTTCTTCTGAAGCAGCTTCTTCGCCGATTGTCTCTTCAGCGGATGTTTCCTCTGAAGTTTCGCCTTCTTCAGTTGTTTCTTCTGATGAAGCAGTTGTAGATTCGCCTGCAGTAGTTGTTTCTGCTGTTGTCTCTTCTTCTGTTGTTTCTTCTATTGCAAACTGTTCGCCGAGACTTACCGCACCCTGCTTTGCAAGGTCAAAAACCTCAGTAAGAGCCCAGTCAACGCCGAAAACAGCGACAGCGATAACTGCAATAGTAGCAAGAACTATACCCGAATTTTTGATAACCTGCTTGCCTGTGGGCCATGCGACCTTTTTGCAGGTACCGACAAAATCTTTACAGAACTTCTTAACAGCAGCTGTACCGCGTGAAAATACGGTGCCCTCTTTTTTGGGCTTGCTGGCTTTGATTCTCTCTTTTTTTGCTTTTTCGGCAGCTTTTTCAGCTTCCTTCTGAGCTTTGAGAGCTTCTTTGTCGATGTTCTTATCAGCCATAGTAATTTTCTTCCTTTCTAAAGCATGACATCAGGAGCGTTCCGTGGGAACACTCAGAAAAATGCTTTACATTACTTGGTTTCTCTGTGGAGAGTGTGCTTTCTGCAGAATCTGCAGTACTTGTTCATCTCCAGACGGTCGGGTGAATTCTTCTTGTTTTTCATTGTGTTGTAATTGCGCTGCTTGCATTCTGTACAAGCAAGAGTAATTTTAACTCTCATAACGGCACCTCCATTTAATGTTAGCCTCCCTCTGATCAATAACAGCGAATTCTACTGTTTCAGGGCACAAAAAAAGAACCCTCGCAGAGGTATAAATACTATACCACAAGGGTTCACACAAGTCAAGCACTTTTTTTCGGTTTTTTAAACAAAATGGAAACCGTGTATCGCTTTCTTATATACTTTTACATTAATATTATGAAGATCCGTCCCCAATGACTCATAAGCCTTGTCACCTTTTTTGCCACAGGCACAGGCAAACTGCTCACCTATAAGCCTGTCTTCCTCTTCACTGCACTTTTTCAGACACAGATAGTAAAATGAGAAAGCTGTGGATTTTGAAAGTTCCTCATAAAATTCAGGCGATAGCTCCTGAAGAACATCATAAAGCTCACCTACGGCAGCGGTTGACAGCATCGGTGAAGGAAGAAAATTATCAAGACAGTATTCTGCAGAAAAGACGGAAAGAATTTTCATCTGCAAAAGCACGTCATCGGTAATGGATACATTATGTTCTTTGGCAAGCTGCACAAGCTCGTCCGGTGCAGCTTTATATGAGAATGCACTTACAATATTTGCACCCAATGCCTTTGCCTTGGCAGAATTGCCGTTAAATCTCTGCAATTTTGTTTCTTCTATCAACTGAATAACATCAAAAGCATCTTCTTTTGTAATCTGCGACTTTCCTACGATTTTCATGTCGCTGTCTTCATTATGATTTAACATATAAGCCCTCCCCCGGGATATAATGTTTACGGTCAGTTATCAGCCGCCGCATTTTTTTTCATCAGCCTCTTCTGCTTTGCCTTAAAACCGAGAAGCTCCTGTAACTGAGTCTTCGGTGTAACAAACGAACCCAATGTCAGAGCCTGTCTGTTGTAAAGTCCCTTGAAGCAGCTGCCGCCCGTTGCAAGAAGTCCTTTTTTCTTGGCAAACGATGACAGTGTCTGAGCCTCCTCTTCGGAGATATCGGGTCCCCAGACCTCAATTCCGTCGATATCCATTTCAATATACTTCTCAAGTCTTCCGTCATCACGGTATTTGGCGGCATTTGCCAGCACAGCTATTCCGCCGGAAGCATGTATAGCTTCAATAACCTCTTTGATTTCAGCAAAAGAAGGCTTCACTATTATATTATTCTCACTTTCTTCGGAAAATAACTCCTCATAAACTTTTCCGTAAAAAGAGTCTGCCATTCCGCACTCCATAAGTGCATGCATGATGTGCTGTTCATAAAGATTTGTTGAACCTGAAGCACACCTTTTCATAAGCTCTGCAGAAACAGGATATCGCTGTGCAGCTTTCAGCATCATGTACTGCGATGCACGTTTTCTTGCAACAGTATTGCGGTGACAAAGACCTTCAAGTCTGTCAGGAAAATCGGGAAGATAACAAAGTATATGTACAACATCTCCCGTTTCACTGTCGACAGCAGAGAGCTCGACACCGGTAATAACCCTGATTCCGTTTCGTTCACCTATTATCTTTGCTCTGACTGTACCTGCAAGACAGTCGTGATCGGTAATTGCAATGGTTTCAATTCCTACACTTTTCGCAAGAGCGATTATTTCCTCTATTCCCATAGAACCGTTTGACAATCGGGTATAGCAATGTAAATCTCCGCTCAAAAAAAAGCCCCCCTTATTTTTCTTTCTCCACTCAAGTAAATTATCTGGTTTTATATATAAAAATCGGACTAAATATTCAAAAATTTATTCTGAAACGCATTTTTAACAAAAAAACAGACTAATTCGGCTCAGTATATACTATGATTATATACCTTTCGCTCTTTATTTTCAAGAGTTTTTGTGTTATTATGTATTAAAACTTTTCAAAACGAGGTAAAAACCTATGAATAATATACTTCTCGGTCTTTCAGGAGGCATAGATTCCGCAGTAAGTGCGGCAATACTCAAAGAACAGGGCTACAATGTTATCGGTTGTTTTCTCAATCTCACGGGAAACAGCGATAAAATTTCGGAAGAAGAAAAAAATGCAAGAAAAATTGCGGAATACCTTAAAATTGATTTTGTTACGGGAGATTTCCGTGACCGATTCAGAGAAAATGTATCATCTTATTTTATCAGAGAATATCTCTCGGGGAAAACTCCGAACCCGTGCATAATGTGCAATCCCACAGTAAAAATACGTTCCCTTGCCGATATGGCAGACTCTCTTGATATAGAAAAAATCGCAACGGGGCATTACGCTCTGACAAGTGACAGCGAGAAATACTCCGGACGGGTACTTACGGCTTCTCCGTCAAAAAAAGATCAGAGTTATTTTCTGTGCCGCCTTGCCCCGGAACAGATAGGCAGACTTGTTTTTCCTTTAGGAAGCTTTATTTCAAAAGAAGATGTAAGGGAATACGGAGAAAAGCTTTCACTTCCCAACCGTCACAAACCCGACAGTCAGGAAATATGCTTTATACCCGACAATGATTACCAGAAATATATTTGTGCTCATTCGGATTTCATTCCCGCGGCAGGAAATTTTCTTGACAACGACGGAAGCATCATAGGCAGACACAACGGGATAATCAATTATACGATAGGACAGAGAAAAGGTCTTGGTGCATTCGGAGAGCCTCGTTATGTAAAAGAGATAAATGCAAAAAACAACACTGTTACCTTGTGTAAAAAAGATGAGAGGTTCGCATATTCCGTTGATGCCTCACAGATATCATGGGCAGTAAAGTCTCCGCCTTCGGGCACATTTTCGGCAAATGTCAAAATCAGAAGCACCGCAAAAGCCACAGAAGCCCGGGTAACCGTCAAAAACGACATTTTACACATTGAATTTAAAGAAAAAGTTCTGGCTCCTTGCCCCGGACAGTCTGCTGCCGTTTACGACGGCAAAACAGTCATCGGAGGCGGAATAATTCTGTAATTTCCTATATTTTCCTATAATATTACAATTAGTTAACAAATATTGACAATTAATTTATCTTTAATTATAATTACCTTGTCAAAGCAGACTTTAATTAATATTAAAGGAGATAAAATTCAAAATGAAAAGACAGATATTAAAAACACTGTTTATAACGGTCTTGTCTCTGTCCGCATTATTTATTCTGACCTTCGGTGCATCAGCTGCCATCAAAGGTGATGTATCAGGCGACAAGGCAGTAACATCAGAAGATGCAAGAACTGTCCTCAGAGCTGCAGTATCCATTGAACAGCTTTCACCTGAGGCTGAAAAAATCGGTGATGTAGATGAAGACGGAACTATTTCTGCTGCAGATGCAAGAGATATCCTCAGAATGAGCGTAGGCCTTGAAGATATCGAGCATTTCTATGAAAAGGAACTTATCAAAGAAGCCACCTGCACAGAAAAGGCTGTATATCTCAGAACCTGCACAGAATGTGACGATGTTTATGAAGAGGAAGACAAGGCTCTCGGTCATGATTATCCGGCACCTGAAATTCTCACTGCAGTTACCTGCGAAACAGACGGTCTTGAAAAATACACCTGTAACCGTTGCGGTGAATCTGAAGATGTGGTAGTTCCCGCAGGTCATATATGGGTTCCTTCAAAAGCAACCTGTACCGAAGATCAGTACTGTACAAGAGGAAATCACATAGGCGACCCCGCTTTCGGTCACACAACAACATGGGGCAAATGCGGAACCTGTAAAATATTCGTAACGGACAAGTATACCGAGCAGGCTCAGATTATTAAAACTAACTGTACTGCAGCCGTAAAAGACGGTGAAACCGCTTATGCTCTCATTCAGCAATCTGTAGGCTCTGCCTATACTCTCAAGTCCTTTGCTTCCAAGGCAAAGCCCTATTATGAAAGAGCAAAGCAGGCATATCAGGCAGCTTTTGATGCCTGTGCAGACATTCCCGAATTTGCTGCTATCAAAACACAGCTCTCTTCTCTTATCACAAACACAGATAAGATAACAGCACAGCTTGCTGTAATATCATCAGTCGGCTCTGTTGATTCATCAAACTATTTTGACCTCATTGCCCCCATAGACACTCCTCAGTGGGCAAATGAGAGAATAACACCAAATCTTATCAAAAACATACTCTGGTAATCAGAAAATTCTCCAAAAAAGGCTTTCCCGGCATCAACCGGAAAAGCCTTTTTTTGATATATTTTTTATTCCGCCTCACTGTCACTGCTGTAGGAAAGTTCCCACACATCCGCATAGGTTCCCAGAGGATCAATGGAGAGTATGCACATAAGCACAAAGCATTCATAAGGATTCTGTATATAAATACTGCCCATACAGCATTTTTCAAGAATATTGTTGATGCTGTCAAGGAAAGCACTGTATCTGCTTTTTGCATCGGGATAAACATCAAGCTTTTTTGAAAAGACAAAAAAATCAAGCGTTATCAGGTCAAATCTGCTGACCTCGGCATTACCTGCTAAAACTTCGCCGATATGCTGACGGCTGAATCTTTTCCCTGCGAACTGTTCATTGAGTCTTGATGCCTTTGCAGGTGTGAGATTTCCGTGACGATCCATGGGTATGGAAGCACATATCACATGCTCAATGTCACTTTCTGAAATATCGTCCTTTGTAAATAATCTTTTTTCAGCCCTGAACTTTTCTATCCGCTTCCTTTTTTCATAATCGTACAAGCGGTCATTATTGCTGAGCTTGACACGGTAATCAAAAACTGCCTCTGCATGTGTTTCTTCGGCACTGTTATTATAATCAGCCGCAATAAGCACTCTTGCCTCATCATAAAGAGACATAAAGCACTCTCTTGCAGTAAGACTCATAAGAGATAAGTTGTCGGCACTTTTGAGCTTTGACACATGGGCAAGTAAAGCCGCATCATCATGAACGGAAAACATGCTGTTTCTGACACCTACGGTGCGTTCACTATATACCACTGACATATTTACGGAATTGGCAGGGGTACTGTTGTACATATCCCATAACTGCCTGAATTTCAGATAATTATATCTGTTTTTATAGCAATACCAGCAGATGACCTCAAAGGGATCTTTTGGATTTATTTCAGGTTCTCTCAGTGCCTTTGTCAGAAACATATTGACATCATGCACCGTCATATTAAGCCCGAAACCGAGCAGAAATACCACGTTACGTTTTACCGTCTGCTGGGTAAGCCAGTTTTTTGACAGAGCACTGAGTTTTGCTGTAGTGGTACCAAAAGATGCAGGTGTACAGTTATCGGCAAAAGAACTCTTAATTATATACTGATATTCTTTAACGGGAATATCAGCATAAGGTCCTTCAAGCTCTGCTTTGAGATAAATATATCTCTTAAGGTAGTCTCCAAAAGATATGAACTTGAGTTTATGTCTCAGAGAACGGTAGATCATCTGTGCATCCTGTTCAAAAAATGCTTCATTATCAACAGCATCGTACAACGATTCCCATGCAGCTTCAGTAAAATCCAAATCTCTGATATTATCAAAATCTGACATTTTACGCTTTTTCCTTTCCGATTCTCGAAAGCACTATTCTTGCAATAACAAGACAACCCAAAGTAAACAGTATAAGTATTCCGAGACTCATAAGCATGTGTTCACCCGTATGTTCAAAGAAATCCTCTGCAACATGTTCAATAGGAACACCCTCCTGCTGCAGACGTAAGGGAAGGTCATTAAGATCAGCTGTTGTACCGAGGCCTTCCATGCTCCATCGGGCAACTGCAAACCAGGAAATTACCTCTGTAGCACCTGAAAGCTTGAAAAGAAGACCCGAGAAAAGTATCTGAGGCATAAGAAGAATAGGTGCTACTGTCATGGCTCTGTCTGCGTTTGTAAAAAGCGATGAAACAAAAAGTCCCATAGCAGCAGAGGCCACTGCAGTAATAAACACTGTAACAAATATTTCAATCAGAGGGTGTGTTATTATTCCTTCTTCCGGAAGTCCCACACGCCATGCAAACACAGCGGCAATGCAGATACTCTGAATAAAACATAATATTCCGAGAACTATTATCTTGGATAAAATATATGATGTCAACGAAAGCCCCGTCATATATTCACGCTTCATAATCGTCCGTTCTTTACATATTTCCTGAATGGCATTGAGCATACCGACCCAGAAAGCCGAACACGAAAGAGCGAACAGAAGGCTTTTTGTCATTTCATACTGTTCAAACTGTTCTCCGTCAGCAACAAAGGAAATAAGAAGTGCCAGAAGAGGTGCCTGTATCAGAAGAAGCAAAAGCCTCTGTCTGTCATTCACAACAAGTTTCATATAACGGGAACTGAGAACTGTAAGCTGACGAAGTCTGTGTTTTTTCGGCTTCTTTGCCGTCTGTTTATTTTCTCTTATAGCTCCGCTGCCCATTCTTGCTGCTTCAAAACGGGAACTCCAGTAAGGTGCATTATCCGTTATCATATTGTATACATCTACAATATCATTGACATTGAAAAATGCCAGTGCTTCGTCGTAAGAACCGAAGCAGCAAAGATTTCCGCCCTTACCCATGAACACAATCTTATCGCACATCTGAAGCTGAAGTGTACTGTGTGTAACAAGAATAACAGTTTTTCCGCTGTCTGCCATTTTCCTGAGAGAATGCATAAGATTGCGTTCCGTTCCCGGGTCAAGACCTGAGGCAGGCTCATCAAGGAACATAAGATTAGGGTCTGAGAGCAGCTCAACGGCAATACTTGCCCTTTTTCTCTGACCTCCGCTGAGATTCTTTATGTAACTGTCGGTCTTTTCGGTAAGTTCCACCGTTTCAATGGCTCTCTCTATAGCATGTTCACGCTCGTCCGCTGACGTATCCTTGGGAAGTCTGAGCTTCGCTGTATACATAAGCATGTCATGCAATGTGAGATTATCATATACAATGTCCTGCTGAGGAACATAACCGACAAGCTTTTTAAGAGAATCAAAGTTCTCATAAAGATTTATTCCGTTTATAAAAACCTCGCCTTCATCAGGCTGAAGATAGCCGCACATACAGTTGAGTATGGTGGACTTACCTGCACCCGAGCCGCCTATTATGGCAACAAGGTCACCGGGTTTTATGTTAAGAGACACGTGATTGCAGGTAACAAATGCTTTTTTGCCCTTACCTCTTTTTATAACGATATCGGAGGCATCCACCGAAATACCGTTTTTATAGCAGCAGGAAAAAATACAGTTTGATGTAAAGATAAGCTTGGAATTGGTAATAACAATTACATCCTTCTCGTGAAGTCTTACTTTACCTGCAATTCTCATATTATTGACGATAACGCCGTTTGTACTTGCATTATCAACAAGATAAAAACCGCCCTGTTCAAAAACTATCCTTGCATGGCAATTTGAAACAGTAACATGAGGAAGGACAATATCACATCTTTTATCTCGTCCTATTGTAACTTCTCTCCTGTTTGCAAGAGGAACAGTTGTCCACTTGTTTGGAGAATCCCCGGATGTAAAAACAAAAAGAACACCGTCCTTAACTGTTTCCACACCGTCATCTATTCTTATAAAATCTCCGTCATACAATGCTCTTGAAGTAATGGAAGCATTATTATATATAAGACCGTTTGCACTTCCGATATCCTCAATATACCAGACACCCCTGTTAAAAACGAACCTGCCGTGATGCCTTGAAACAAGGCGTGAGCTGAGCACGATATCATTATCTGTTTCCCTTCCGAAGGTTACAACGGGTTTTCTGAACATTGACAGGTTTATTCTGTAGGGCTCATTATTGCCGTCAAAAACGGAAATAACTACGTTTGAATCAATCTGCGGGTTACCTGAATAACCTGCAGATGTGTTTGTATAATCAACCATTCTTCCGTCTCCTCTGTTAATACATCTTATCTGCCGAATATACCTTTTTTCTTCACCTGTGCAACAATAACCGTAACATTGTCTTTTCCTCCGTTTTCAAGAGCTTTGTTGACAAGAAGCCGTGTTGCTTTATCCGGTGTATTATCAGAAACGATCTGTCTTATCACATCATTCCCGACCATATCAGTAAGTCCGTCTGAGCAGATAACATACTTATCATCCTTATTAAGAATTCCCTTTGAAAAATAAGGCTCTATAATAAGCTCGTCCTCGGGAATCCCGAGACTCTGCGTAAGGGGCGGCTTTGTTCCGAAAGCAGATATTGCCACATGATCCTCGGAAATCTGAGTTATTTCGCCCTTTGAAATACGAAAAATTCTGCTGTCACCAATATTACAGAGAGTTATCTCTTCTCCTTTAAACAACAGCATGGCTGCTGTAGTTCCCATAGAACTCAGTGAATTGAGTACGGTATAATCACAAATGAGCTTATTTGCATTTTTACAATAGACTGCAAGATCATTGACACTGTCTCCGGTATATATAATCTGAGAAACAGCCTTAGCGGCAAGATATGCGGCTATCTCTCCGCATTCCTCGCCTCCCATGCCGTCAAATACTCCCAATACTGTGGGCTTTGCGGAAACAATTTCTCCGTCGACAGGTGCGGCAAAATCCTGTTTACCGGCACTCATAAAACGGCCGTCACAAAAATAATTATCCTGATTCATGCTTCTTTTTTTTCCGACATGGCTTATACATGAATATAAAACTTTGTAACTCATAATTGCCTCCTTTCTTCATTATCTACAATTATCATAAATCTATATCTTTTCTTCTTTATTTCTGTTTTTTATATCTGAATTTTATTAAAACTGTCATCTGCATATTCAACAATTGCAATCTCCTGCATCTCTACTGCAGCCTTTGAATTCTTGTTCTTTGAAATCATTGAAAAACCGAACAATCCTGCTGCCAGAGAACCTGCAAACAAAACTATTGCAACAATGATAACAATTACAACCGTAAGCTTACTCTTACCCGACTTCTTCTGCTTTACACCCTCTGTAAAGTTATTCACACTTGAAGGTGCAGACTCATTGACAAATGCGGGTTCACGATAAGAATTTCCGCCGTATGGAATATTATTCATCTGCGGGGGATTCTGATATCCGCCGTTCATGGGAGGTCTTCCTAAAGGAGCATTCCGCTGTCCGCCGTTTATAGGAGGTCTTCCCATAACATTATTGGACTGCTGCATTCCACCCTGATATCCCTGATTTACAGGTGCATTCTGCTGATATGAAGGCATATTCTGATATCCCTGCTTTACGGGAGATCTGCCGACGGGCGAACTCTGCTGATAAGAATTAACGGGCTGCTGGTAGAAATTACCCGGAATCTGATTATTATTTTCTTCTGCTTTTTTTCTTGCTTCTTCAGCTGCTTTTTCCTCAGTTCTCTTTTTATAAGCAAGTCTGTTAGGGTTCATGTGTGCTCTGACCGTAACATCGGGATCGTCCTGAAGAATAAACTTACTGTTAGCTACTGCTTCCGGCTCTTTTTTCTCAAAAACAACAGGGTCGGAAGGATCAAGGAACATATTCTTAGGCTGTATATTCTCTTTTTCCCTGACAGGTGGAGCAGGCGGTGTATACACAGGTGGCTCATAAACAGGCTTTGCAGGCTGTGTGTGAGCAACAGGAGGCGTATATACAGGGGGGACAAAAACGGGCTTTTCAGGCTCTTCCGTTACTGCAGGTGCAGCGGGAGGGGTGTATACGGGTGCCTCAAAAACAGGCTTTGCAGGCTCTTCCTTTACTGCAAGTGCTGCGGGTTCTGTTTTTGTCTCCGAAGCGTTGCTTACAGGTATTTCATTTTTAACAGCATCGTCAAAAACTCTTACACTATCTTTTTCAGAAGTTGTTTCTTTTGGCTGAGCTACATTCACAAAAGTCATCTTCCGCGGATCAATAACTACGGTTCTGTCTCCGTCAAATTCAAAAACCTCAACTTTTGTTCCGCATTTCGGACAAAATGCTGCATCGCTCACCTGAATGTCAAATCCGCAATTTGTACATTTCATAATCTTTACCTCCGATATATAAATTAAGTTTACTTGTTTTATTCAAGGAACGACCAGTCAATGGTGGGAGCAATTATAACATCTTCACCGGTTGTCGCACGCTCTGTTGTCGGCTGAGTCGGACGCTCTGTTGCCGGCTGAGTCGGACGGGGAGCTGTAGTCGGGGGCACATAAGTTGCACCGGAGGTTGTTATCACCTCTGCAGCCTCTTGTGTTGTCTCTTCCTGTGTTGTCGTCTCTTCACTCTCATGTGTCACTGATTCTTCTTCAGTTGTTATTTCTTCCGTTGTTATTTCTTCCGTTGTCGTCTCTGCAGCAGTTGTATCCTCTTCAGGCTTATCATTTCCCGACAGGATAAAAACAACTGTTCCGCCAACAAGAATCAGCAATACCGAAAGTACGGCAACAGCTATGATAATACCTTTTTTTCTCTTTTTTGTACCTTTATTTTCTTTTTTTACAGTTCCGCCGTTGTTACCGTTAAAACCGGCACCGTCCCCACCGTTATGAGGTGTCACCTCAGGAGGCGGAACATCATTTATTGCAGAGCCTCCGGGAATAATTCCGCTGACATTTTCATTCTTGATATTTTCATTCTTGACATTACCATAATTGACTCTTATTGTTCCTTCAGGATCAACAGCATCATTCCGGCTATTTCCCAAATCAACTGAAACATAGCCTGAACGCTCTCCGGTGTACTGTCCCGAATGATTTCCGGTTACATAGCCTGAACGATTCCCTGTATGCTGTCCCGAATATTCCCCGGTTACATAACCTGAACGGTCTCCGGTATATTGTCCCGACATATCATGTGCCGTACTGATACCTGCTGTAACAACATTAGTACTCTTATTATCGGCATTTATCTGTTTAGCCGCATTATTCAGTGCCATTTTCATTTCTCCGGGTGATGAAAAACGGACATTGGGCTCGGGAGAACATGCCCTCAGTATAACACTCACAGTCTCAGGTGAAGCATTGCAGGGCGGCGGTATCATCTCACCGTTTATACGACGTTCAACTGCCTGTCGTCTCGCATTCGGACTTCTGAGCTGAGCTTCATTTGTAATAAACGGAAGCATATTATTATTGAGAAGACGGTACAGAACAACGCCGAGAGAATATATATCAACTCTTGCATCATAGACCGTTCCTCTTGCCACCTCAGGAGCCATGTAATTGTATGTACCCTTCTGAGAAAGACCTGCGGACATATTTTCAAGCTTTCTTGCAATTCCGAAATCGCCCAGCTTGAAATAGCCGAAATCATTCATAAATATGTTTTCAGGCTTTATATCACGGTGGATAATACTTCTTTTTTCACATATTTCAAGTGCCGTACATATATCCGTACCGAGTTTCAGAACCTCCTCCTCGCTGAGAGAATGCTTCTTGCAATAATCATTGAAGGGAGTAAGAAGCTCCATTCTGATATATATATCCCAACCGATTTCATCGGTCTTTTCAATAACCTTATAATCTTCAACACTTACGATGTTGGGAGTTCCCTTAAGAGACTCCATAAGTCTTATCTCACCGACAAATTCATCAACGATATCCTTTAGATATTTTTTTGAATTTTCAATGGTAAGTTCAGACAAAAGAGAGTCAAGTTCGGATTCATCCGTAGGAATGGAAACTATTTTTATTGCGGCATGGCTTTCTATACCGCTGTCTCTTCTTACAGCTTTATATACGATTCCGTATGAACCCTTACCGATCTTCTTTTCAAGCTCCCATTCAGGCCACACTGCACTTATATCATGAGCAAATGTGTTTTTTGCTTCTTTGTTATATTTCGGCCGTTCAAGCTTTTCACCGCAATTCGGACAAAATTGTGCATCCGATGTTCCGATTTCAAAGCCACAATTCTTACAATTCATTTTCGTCCTCCGTCTTTCGGATGTTATTACCGTTTATCAATATGCAAAGTTATAATATTTGCAGTTACATCTCATATAACCGCTGATGTTATTCAAAGTGATTCCGAGAGCAGTTATCTCGCCTATCTGAATTTCAATATCGGCACTGTGATCAATAGATATAAACTCACCTTCGGGGGTCATAACGGCTGTTATGGTATAATTTCTGTACCAAAGATGAACATCAGTGTAGCTTTCAAGATAATCTGAAAGAACTGCTTCAATTTCATCAAGATAAACAATGGAATTTGAAACTTTCGGCAGAGAACCGCCGGATCTGGATGGAGAATCCTCATCCTTCATGACAAGGGAAATTCTGAAATTCTCGCCCGACTTTGTACAGGTTGCGGATGCAACCTTTGAAAGGTCAGAAAGATTCCAGCCGGGGAAACGCTCTTTAGCAAGAGATGAACCTTTTGACGACACCTTTTCACCTGCATCATCTTCTGACTTCATCATCTTATTAAGAGCACTCGCCAGAAGATTATTGGCAAGGGCATAACCTGTATTGAGTGCTTCAACCGTATGCCATTGCTTTCTCGTATAACCTGCAGCAGCACTGTTCTTTATGGAATTTGCACCTGTCTTGAAGAAATTCACAATTTCTGTCTTGCCTGAAGGCATTTTGATTTCAGGTTCCTTCGTGGTTGTGGTGGTTGTTGTATTGTCGGGTTTTGTATCTTCATTGACTTTTGTTGTTGCAGTCGTCGTTGTGGTTGTATTCTGAGGAGTGGTAGGAGCTTCTGTAACTATAATGATTATCGGATCTCCGCCACTGTCAGGATCATCACGATAAACAATGGTAGTCACAACTTCCTGAGTAGGCTCGGGTTCAAGAGATATCTCCTCTGTAACTATTTCTTCCGTGGTCTCTTCCTCTGTGGTAGCCTCTTCGGTCGCTGTCTCCTCAGCAACCGTGGTTTCCTCTCCGTCCTTATTATCAAGAATATGGAGCGTAAGGAATATACCTCCGACGATACAGCCGATAAGAAGCAGAACACCTAAGATAATTCCGATTATAAGTCCCGTCTTGTTGACGGACTTTTTAGGATAATCAACGGGAGATTCAACAGGACTTACGGGTTTGGGCGGCGGCTGGTCATTTACTGCATTTTTGTTATTTCTGCCGCCTGTCTGCAAAACAGGACTGTAATTATCCGGTTTGCGGTTTATGACACCACCGTTTATGTTTCCGCCGTTTGCATTATTAACGAAACCGTTTCCGATATCGTTTTTAAGCGGTATTTTATTTTCAAGAGGAATTTCGGTTATTACAGGTGCTCTGTTATTCTTTTCTTTTTTCTGTTTTTTAGGAGTATACGGAACATAAGTGCCATCAAGAATTTCCTGTAAACCTTTTTTCATCTCAGCAGCAGTAGCATATCTGAGCTTCGGGTCATGCTCACAAACGCAAAGCACAAGATCTGCCATTTCAGTTGATGCATTACTGGGAGCAGGAATAGGCTCACCCTTTATTCTTCTGTCTACAGCATTCTTTCTTTCACTTGCCGTAAGAAGCTGCTTACTCGGATCAAGAAACGGAAGCATATTTCCGTTAAGAAGCTTATAAAGTACAAGTCCGAGGGAATACAAATCTACACGGGAATCATATTCCTTACCCAGTGCCACTTCAGGTGCCATATAATTTAATGTACCCTTCTGATATGTAAGTGCATCAGACATATTCTCAAGTCTTTTTGCAATTCCGAAATCTCCGAGCTTGAAGCAACCGAGGTCATTTATAAAAATATTCTCGGGCTTTATATCACGGTGGATAATATTACGCTTACTGCAATATTCAAGTGCAGTGCATATATCCATACCGAGAGCTATGACCTCGTTTTCGGAAAGCTTTTTATCACAGAGGTATGTATTGAGAGGAGTAAGAAGTTCCATGCGGATGTAAATTTCCCATCCGATATCATTTGTCTTCTCAACCACCTTATAATCCTCAACACTGACGATATTTGCAAGGCCCTTAAGAGATTCCATAACCTCAATTTCACCGACAAAATCATCAACGATATCTTTGAAATAAGCCTTTGACCTGCCTATATCAAGTCCTTCGGAACGAAGGGAATCGAGCTCCGACTTATCGGAAGGAATTGATATTACCTTGATGGCTGCACGGCTTTCCACACGGCTGTCATTTCTCACAGCCTCATAGACCACACCGAAAGACCCTTTTCCTATCTGCCTTACAGGTGTCCATTCGGACCACACACGCCCTATATCATAAGGACAATCCTCCATTGGTGTTATATTCCTGAAATTTTTCGCTTCCTGTGCGTGTGCGTTTAATTTAGCACCACATTCAGGACAAAATGCTGCAGTACTGTCTTTAATCTCAAAGCCGCAATTTCCGCAAAACATTATGTCTACCCCCAATCAAATCTTCAATAAATATCTGTCAGACTGAAAACATATTCAGAACTTCTCATTAATAAGATATATGCCGTCTATCCTGATATCAAAATACGGAGAGCTCCTGAATTTCGATTCATTGAAATATCCGTCAGCTATGACCTGAGTATCTCCTTTGTATTCTCTGTCATAATCAACATCGGCATAATATTCCGTAAGCTTCTTTCCTCCCGATGTAAAGGAAGATGTACTGAAAACGTTGGCAATCCCGCTTTCAAGTTCATAAATTATATCCTCAAAATCTTTCTGTGCACCTGAAAGTAGCTTATTGCCGTTAAGCAATCTGTAGAGCACAAACCCGAGGGAATACAAATGGACTCCGGCATCGTAATCGGCAGATTTTGCAAACTCGGGAGCCATATAATTGAATGTTCCCTTCTGAGAGAGTGCACCGGTCATATTTTCAAGTTTTTTTGCAACACCGAAATCTCCGAGCTTGAAGCTTCCGAATTCATTTATGAATATGTTCTCGGGTTTTATGTCACGGTGAATAATATTTTTCTTTGAACAGAATTCAAGTGCCGTACATATATCACAACCCGGAGAAATTATCTCGTCTTCACTGAGTTGTCTCTCCTTCAGTACATCGGAAAAAGGAGTGAGAAGCTCCATTCTGATATAGATATTCCAGCCGATATCATCTGTTCGTTCAACAACCGTATAATCTTCTACGCTTACAATATTCGGAAGTCCTTTAAGGGATTCCATCACATCTATTTCACCGATAAATTCATCTACGACCGCTTTGAGATATTTCCTCGTACTCTCTTTGTCAACGCCTT
>SVQH01000002.1:0-103520 GCA_015065425.1 Oscillospiraceae bacterium | reverse complement strand
CATCACATCTATTTCACCGATAAATTCATCTACGACCGCTTTGAGATATTTCCTCGTACTCTCTTTGTCAACGCCTTACGAACGAAGGGAGTCTATCTCTGCCGTGCTCTGAGGAATGGAAATTATCTTTATTGCAGCACGGCTTTCAAAACAGTAATCTTTTCTTACGGCACTGTATACAACACCGTAAGACCCTTTACCCAACTGTTTTTCAAGCTTCCATGAAGGCCAGACATTGCTGATGTCATAAAGAAAAGCATTCTGTCCTTTTACTTCTGCAGCACTGCTATTCAGTGCACATCCGCACTCGGGGCAAAACAAAGCTTCATTATCATCAATATTTTTACCGCATGCAGGACAAAACATCCTTTCCCTCCTCACTCTTACAGATACCAAGCCGCAAACATCAGAGAAAAACTTTAGCTTAATGATACCGAATATTGAAAAAAATCTGTAATATAATTTTTACCGTTACAAAAACACTCAAATTTTACATATAATAATAAATATAAAAATATTATAACATATTAATGTAAATATTAACAATATTTTTTTATCATTAAAGCAAAAAAATTGATATTATTTTTTGTATAAAAACGACAAAAGAAATTCCGCTCATACAAAATAATGAACGGAATTACGGAAATATTTTATTCGCCGAGATATGCCTTTTTAACACTTTCATTATTGAGAAGCTCTTCTCCCGCACCTGAAAAAGTAATATCACCTGTCTCAAGCACATAAGCTCTGTCAGAAACCGAAAGAGCTTTTTTTGCATTCTGTTCAACAAGAAGAACTGTCATACCCTGCTTATGGAAGTCCCTGATAATATCAAAAACCTGATCAACAAGAAGAGGAGAAAGACCCATGGAAGGTTCATCCAGCATAATGAGCTTCGGATGGCTCATCATTGCTCTGCCCATGGCAAGCATCTGCTGCTCACCGCCCGAAAGAGTACCTGCTATCTGATTTCTTCTCTCACCGAGTCTCGGAAAACGGGTATAGATATCTCCAATATCTTCTTTTATCTGTTTCTTGTTTTTCTGAGTATAAGCACCCATTATAAGATTTTCATAAACGGTCAGTTCCTGAAAAACACGTCTTCCTTCGGGAACCTGACTCATACCCATGGAAATGAGCTTATGTCCGGGAATTTTATTAATTACCTTACCGTCATAAGTAACGGTTCCGCCTTTTATGGGAATAAGTCCCATAATACTCTGCATGGTAGTGGTTTTTCCCGCTCCGTTTGCACCAATAAGGGAAACTATCTCACCTTCGTTTACTTCAAAGCTAATACCCTTTATGGCTCTTATAACGCCGTAATTAACCTGCAAATCTTTAACTTCAAGCAATGCCATAGTTTTCCCTCCTTATTCACCGATGTATGCCTTGATAACTTCGGGGTCATTGAGTGCCTCCTGAGCAGTGCCCTGAGCAAGAACAGTACCAAAGTTAAGAACGGTAACTTCATCACAAAGACCCGACACAAACTTCATGTCGTGCTCAATAAGAAGTATGGTCATATCAAAATCATCACGGATTTTTCTGACTATTGTCATAAGATCCTCTGTTTCATGAGGATTCATACCCGCAGCTGGTTCATCAAGAAGCAGAAGCTTGGGACTCGTTGCAAGTGCACGGGCAATTTCAAGCTTTCTCTGCTTACCGTAAGGGAGATTGCAGGCAAGATTGTTTCTCTCCTCATAAAGACCTACTATTTTAAGTATTTCCTTTGCCTTTTCACGCATGGCATCCTCATTTTTATAATGCTTCGGAAGTCTGAAAAGACTTACGAAAGGATTACACTTGAATTCTTTCTGATTGTGAAGTCCTACAAGAACATTTCTTATAACACTCATATTATTGAAAAGTCTTATATTCTGGAAGGTTCTTGCAATACCCTTGCGGTTAATTTTTTCCTGAGTATTGCCCTTAAGCTCTTCACCGTTAAGATAAAATGTACCTGTAGTGGGCTGATAAACACCTGTAAGAAGGTTGAATACCGTTGTTTTACCGGCACCGTTGGGACCTACAAGACCGTAAAGCTGTTTCTTCTTTATCTCAAGATTTACATCCTGAACTGCCTTAAGTCCGCCGAAGGAAATTCCGAGATTTTCAGTTTTAAGTACTACTTCAGACATCTCATTTACCTCCTTTTGCGGGTTTATCTGGAACATATTCATTACCCGGCTGAATATCTGTTGAAAGAACTTCATCCATTGCAATCTTAGTAGGTATCCTATCCCAGTGTGCAGGGTCGTTGAGAATATCCTCAGGCTTACGGTTCTTTGCCGTCACTTTTGCAATGAGAGCCTTGACAGAAAGACGTTCCTTGATGGGGGCAAGCTTCGGAGCATTGTTGAAGATAACAATACCTATAAGAATTACTGCATAAATAAGGAATTTAAGTGCGGCAAGGTCGCCGGGAAGTTTTTCCTGAAGCTTGTAATTTATAATCGGAATAAGTGTTGCGGCAATTATGGAACCGTTAATTGAACCCATACCGCCAAGAACGACCATAACAAGAATTTCGATTGAATAGTTGTATGAGAAAAATGTATACATAACGGGAGTTGCATAATGACCGTAGAAAACACCTGCAACACCTGCAAAGAAAGCGGCAATAACGAACACAAAAAGCTTGTAGAAGGTTACATTGATACCCATAGCCTTTGCTGCTATTTCATTGTCACGAATAGCGGTAATTGCTCTGCCGTGTTTACTTCTGACCAGATTCTGAACAAAGAAAAGTGTCAGAATAACAACAATGAATACGATAATGAAAAGAGGAATATCCCTCTTTGTGAATTTAACGGCATTTGTTGAAAGTCCCATAGCTCCGCCGAAAAGCTCCTTGGGAAGATTCTTGAACACTGTTCTGACAATCTCACCGAAGGCAAGAGTAACAATAGCAAGATAGTCACCCTTAAGACGAAGAGCGGGAAGACCTACAAGGAAGCCGAAAACAGCTGCTATAAGTCCACCGAATATCATACTGATAAGAAGGCATATAACCTTACTTTCTATCACTTCGGACAATTGTATAGATATAAATGTACCGAGATATGCACCAACGCAC
This sequence comes from Oscillospiraceae bacterium, assembly GCA_015065425.1. Classification (GTDB taxonomy): domain Bacteria; phylum Bacillota; class Clostridia; order Oscillospirales; family Acutalibacteraceae; genus RUG806. Next base: position 100,438 of record SVQH01000002.1, on the reverse strand, counting down.
ATAAAACCTGCATGACCGAGGGACAATTCACCAAGGAAGCCGACAACAAGATTGAGAGATACGGCAAGAATTATACTGTAGCCTATCTGAACAAGAAGATTAACATAAGATGTCTTAAGTTCTCCTGCCTGAAAAAGAATTATACATACTACAAGAGCGGCAGCAATCACGATATAATTTATAAAGTTTTTGATTTTGAAATCATCAGATTTTAATATAGACTTTATCATGAATCACACCTTCTCTCTTCTCTTCTTACCAAGAAGTCCTATGGGTCTTACAAGAAGAATAACTATGAGCAGACCAAATTCTACTGCTGTGGTATAAGGAGCCAACACGGGCACACTGAGACATATCTTTTCGATAACACCCAAAAGCACACCGCCTATCATAGCACCGGGGATAGAACCGATACCACCTATAACAGCAGCCGTAAATGCCTTGATACCGGGCATTGAACCGAGGGTAGGTTCAACGGAAGGAATCTGCATAAGATAGAATAAACTTGCAGCAGCAGCAAGAGCCGAACCTATGGCAAAGGTTATTGATATTATCTTATTTACATTGATGCCCATAAGCATTGCGGCACCCTTATCTTCGGAAACAGCCACCATTGCTCTGCCCGTTCTTGTCTTTTTTACAAAAACAGTAAGACCTGCCATGATAACAGCACCTATAACAAGTGTCACTATTGATGAAACGCTTATCTTTGCACCGAAAAGCGTTATCGCCCCGAGAGAAGCAATAGTAACTGTTTTAGGTTCTGCACCAAACACCAGCTGCGAAATACTCTGCAACAGATAACTCACACCAATGGCGGTAATAAGCACTGCAAGAGGGGAGGCACCTCTCAGGGGTTTATAGGCAAATTTTTCAACCACAACACCCATAATAACGCAGATGATTACGGAAAGACCTATTGCAAGTGCAATATGTCCGCCCGAAATAAGAGTTACAAATACTGCATAAGCACCGACCATAATAATATCACCGTGTGCAAAGTTCAGCATTTTGGCGATACCGTAAACCATGGTATAGCCGAGAGCTATAAGAGCATATATAGCACCGAGACTGAGCCCGTCAAACAAAATACTCATAATCGTTTTCCTTTTCTTCGGAATTTTTCAAACAGATATACAAAAAAATGAAAAAGCGGCGGTAAAATCGTACCGTCGGAAAAAGGCACAAATGCAGGTATATGCCCGAGGGTAAATTCCCTCAGGCATATACTTTGTTCCGAAAGAACTTAATTACTGAAGTTCAACAATGATAGGATCCTTAACACAAGCACCTGTTGTATCCCATTTCATGCCGCCTGTAACTCCCTCATAGGAGAAGTCAGCAGATGTGAACTGAGCAGTAAGAGCTTTACCGAGTTCAGCAGGATCAACCTTAACATTGTCAACGCCGAGAGCCTTCATAGCTTCAAAGATAGCGTAAACTGCATCATAGCCGTCAGCAGCGAACTGGTCGGGATTGGAGCCGTACTTTGTTTCATAAGCTGTTACGAAAGCAGAAACCTTAGCATCTTCGGATTTTACATCGAAGGGAGTAAGATAGCTGATCTTGTTTGTAACAGTAGCATCAATCTGGTCTGCAACACCGTCAAGACCGTCACAACCGAAAAGGAATGCATCGCAGCCCTTTGCTACACAAGCCTTGGCAATAAGTCCTGCTTCTGTATAGTAAATGGGAAGGAAGATAACATCGCAATCCTTAAGAGCTTCAACCTGAGTTGAGAAATCTCTGTTGTTTTCTGCATCGAAGGACTGTTCAATGTATGTAACATTAAGTTCAGCCATCTTTGCCTTGAAAGCATCATAGATACCTGAAGAGTAAGCGTCGGATGTATCATAAATAACACCGATGTTCTCATACTCAGCAGCAAGCTTTTCAGCGGAAAGGATACCGTTATCGGGGTCACCGAAGCATACTCTGAAAGCATAGTCACTTGCATTGATTACCTTGTCAGCGGAAGCTGAGGGAGTAAGGGAGAACACGCCGTCTTCGTCAGCTCTTGTTGCAAAGGATTCTGCGGAACCTGAAGTAACAGAACCGATAGAAGCCTGCATACCTGCTTCATAAAGAGCGTCATAGCCTGTAGAAGCATCAGCAGCTGTGCTCTTGTCGTCCTTCATGTCAAGCTTGAAGTTAACACCGTTAAGACCGCCTGCAGCGTTGATTTCATCAACAGCAAGCTGAGCACCCTGCTGTACGGAAATACCGTAGGAAGCAGTGTCACCTGTAAGGGGACCTGTAGCACCGATTACATATTCTGTGTTGTCTGCTGTATAATCGCCTTCTTTGGAAAGGTCATATTCTAAAGCAGCACCGTTGTTTGTTGTACCTTCATCATTACCTGCCGTGGTCTCTTCATTTCCGCCGCCGCAAGCAGCAAAGCTGAGAACCATGGAAAGAGCAAGAAGAAGTACAATTACTTTTGAAAACTTTTTCATTTCTTTTTCCTCCGTTCGGATTTTTGAATATACGGCAAAGTATATTCTTTTGACAGTAGAATAATATTACAAGAACCTTCAAAAGTCAAGGATATTCATTCAAATTTCCGGGCAATTTGATAAATGTTTATTAATTAGTATATAAGAAATCTTAATAACTGCTCTCAATGTCACTAAATTATTGACAAAATAACTTCCGAGCTTATATAATAATTACTATAATTTTTTCAGGAGTGGTACTTATGTCTGCAAAAATCATTGACGGAAAGAAAATTTCGGAAATACTGAGAACAGAAACTGCAGAAGCAGTAAAAAACAGACCCGAAGGCACAAGAAAGCCCGGTCTTGCGGTAATAATCGTCGGAGATGACCCCGCCTCAAAAATATATGTAAACAACAAGAAAAAAGCCTGTGAAATTTGCGGCTTCAACTCTTATGAATATGCCATGCCCGCAGATACAAGCGAAAAAGAACTCCTGAGTCTCATTGACAGACTCAATAATACAACGGAAGTTGACGGCATACTCTGTCAGCTTCCCCTGCCTTCCCACATAGACGAAAATAAAGTGATAGATGCCATTTCTCCCGAAAAGGATGTAGACGGATTTTCCCCCGTAAATACGGGTAATCTTCTTGCAGGGAAGCCCTGCTTTGCTCCCTGCACACCTGCGGGTGTGGTTGAAATGCTGAAATTTGAAGGCATTGAAACAGCGGGCAAACACTGCGTTATCGTAGGAAGAAGCAATATTGTCGGAAAACCTGCGGCACTTCTCATGCTCAGAGAAAATGCTACGGTGACAATATGCCATTCAAGAACCGAAAACCTTCCCGAACAGGTAAAAAAGGCTGATATCGTAATAGCAGCCATAGGCAAGGCAAACTTTATCACAGAGGACATGATAAAAGAAGGTGCCGTTGTTATAGATGTAGGCATAAACCGCCTTCCCGACGGAAAGGTTACGGGCGACGTGGATTTTGAAAAAGTAAAAGAGAAAGCAGCTGCCATTACACCCGTCCCCGGAGGAGTAGGCCCTATGACGATTACAATGCTTATGAAAAACACACTTGAAGCATGGAAAAGAAACTTATGATATGTGCCGCAGGTGAACTGCTCATTGATTTTACTGAAAAAGGTTGCAACGATTTCGGTCTGCCGATATTATCCGCTGCCCCCGGCGGAGCTCCCGCTAATTTTCTGTCTGCCGTAAAAAATGCAGGCCTTGAGGCGGCTTTTATCGGCAAAATCGGAAATGATGCCTTCGGAAAAAAACTGACAGATATACTGAAATCAAAAGAAATTGATGTCAGCGGAATAATATGCGATGATAATGTATTCACCACACTTGCCTTTGTGACACTTTCAAAGGACGGAGAAAGAAATTTTTCTTTTGCAAGAAAACCCGGTGCAGACACCTGTCTTCGTTATGAAGAGGTTGACCTCAGCCTTATTGACAGATGCACCGTGTTTCATTTCGGTTCATTGTCCTTCACAGACCAACCGTCTAAAAGCACTGTCCTGAAACTGGCAGATTATGCAAAAAGCAAGGAAAAACTTATAAGCTATGACCCGAATTACCGTGCTCCTTTATGGAAAAGTGAAACAGAAGCAAAAGAAAACATGCTTCTTGGCATGAAATATGCCGATATTGTAAAAATGAGCTCCGACGAAGCTGAATTTATTTTTTCCGTCGGATATGAAAAAGCGGCTGAAACACTTATCAATGAGTACCCGTGTTCCCTTGTCTTTGTAACTCTGGGAAAAGACGGCTGTTATTTCAGGAACAGAAACTGCAGCGGCTACGCAGTCAGCAGCATACCTGTCTCCCCTGTTGATACCACGGGAGCAGGCGATATATTCGCAGGAACCGCAGTATCACTGACAGCAAAAAGCGGAATTCATCCGTCTGAATTATCTTCCGAGATGTTACACGATATTACGGAAAAGGCGTGTACAATAGCTTCTCTTTCCACCGAAAAACACGGCGGAATGCTATAATATCAAAACATTATAAATACGGACTGTTGCGGATTCAAGCAACAGCCCGTATTTATAATTTCTTATGCCCCTGAAAAAGAGAACACAATTCTTAAAAGTTTCTCATATTGAATTAAGAAGCATTCCGATATTGCCCACGGCGGCACCTATACCGCCAACTATTTTACCTATACCCTTCATAGTACCTTTGCCGTTGAGTATAAGACAAAGTCCGTCTGCCATTTCGGGAGTAAACACACCCATACTCATTGAAATAAAGCAACGGATAGGTATCTGAAGTGCCATGGAAGTCATCATTTTTTCCTGTGAGAGATTACCCTTACTCATGCTCTTGAATACGGAAAGAAGAAGATCGTTTATTATCTTTCCTGCCTTTGTTCCTGCAGCATCCTCAAGTGCACTGTTAATGGTTATCTCCGTATTCACATCCTCATTTTTATAAGGAATCTCATAGCCGAGAAGCTTTTCAAAATCTTCATCGCTTACATTCTGAACATCGCCTTCATAATAACAGGGCAAATTTTCACTGTAATCGGGAACAAGAACATCGCTTTCGGAAGATGTAACCTTTATCTTTGCACTAAGCCTGATATCACGGGAGGATGCACCTGCAAGTATTGTGAAATCACCCGTTTCAACATGCCAGTCGTGTATATTTACATTATAATATGCAAATGCCCGCTTACCGAGGGTAAATGTAACGGTTTTTTCTTCACCGGCATCAAGATATATCTTTCTGAAGCCTTTAAGTTCCTTTTCGGGACGGAAAACAGTGCTTTCATTATCCTTTACATAAAGCTGAACAATTTCCGCACCTGCGGTTTTGCCCGTATTTTTCACCTTGAAGCTGACATCCACACTTGAAGTATCCTTCATGCTCTTTTTCGAGAGCTTGATATCCGAATATTCAAACTGCGTATAAGAAAGACCGAAGCCGAAGGGAAAACAGACATCAAGATTTCTCTTGTCGTAATATCTGTAGCCGACATATATGCTTTCTCTGTATTCCACAGATTTTACCGAGCCGGGGAACCGATTATAAGAGGGATTGTCACTTATTGTCAAAGGATAAGTTTCAGCCAGCTTTCCCGAAGGATTACTTTCACCGTAAAGAAGCTCAACTGCCGCTGCAGCACCTGCTTCTCCTCCGAGATAACCGTTAAGAACAGCCTTTACGGAACTTATCCACGGCATTTCCACGGGAGAACCGCCCGACAGAACAACAACGGTGTTGGGATTTGCCTTAGAGACTGCTTTTATAAGATTTTTATGGCTTCCGGGTATTTTTATATGGTCACGGTCAAAGCCTTCAGATTCATATTCCTCTGTAAGTCCGCAGAAAATCACTGCGATATCCGATGTCTTTGCAGTTTCAACAGCCTCCCTGAGAAGCTCGATATCCGTTACATCCTTTGTCTTGTCATAGCCCTTGGCATAGACAAAACCGTAATTCTTTGAAAGCATGACATCATATACATTGTCAACATTGGGAGCATTTATCTGGGAAGAGCCTGCCCCCTGATAACGGGGAGAAACTGCCATTTCACCGATAAGAGCTATACGCACATTTTTATCAAGAGGCAGTATATTATCCTCATTTTTAAGAAGGACCATAGAACCGAGAGCAACCTCTTTTGCAAGTGCATGGTGCTCTTCCATGGAATATGTATAATCACCAAGTGTTTCCTGGCTCTTCATGATGAGCTCTATTATTTCATCCACTCTTTCGTCAAGCTCATCCTCTGAAAGGTCACCGTTTTTTACTGCATCGTAGAGTTTTTTGCTTCCGAGTCCGTTGGAACCGGGCATTTCAAGATTCTGACCTGCTTTTATTCCCTTGTGAATTTCATTCTCAGCACCCCAGTCAGTAACAACAACACCGTCAAAGCCCCATTCGTCACGAAGCACCTTACCCAGCAGCCATTCGTTTTCGGCACAGTAAGTTCCGAGAAGCTTATTATAAGCATTCATAACTGTCCATGGCTTGCCCTCTTTTACGGCAATTTCAAAGGAAGCAAGATATATTTCACGCAGTGTTCTTTCATCTGCAATGGTATCAATAGTCATTCTTCTTGTTTCCTGATTGTTTGCGGCAAAGTGCTTGAGGGATGTACCTATTCCTTTTGACTGTACACCTCTTATGAATGAGGCTGCCATTTTACCGCCGAGATAGGGGTCTTCGGAAAAATATTCAAAGTTTCTGCCGCAAAGAGGAGAACGCTTGATATTATTTCCGGGTCCGAGAAGCACAGACACCTTTTCTGCCCTGCATTCATCTCCGAGAGCCTCCCCCATTCTGTAAATGAGGTCTTCATCCCATGAAGCGGCAGTTGCAGAAGCCGTCGGAAAACAGACAGCGGGAACCGACCCCATAATATCGGTTTTTTCCTTCTTGTCATTATGCTTTCTGAGTCCGTGAGGGCCGTCTGAAACCATTATGGATTTAAGTCCCAGTCTCTCACATTCGTTCAGATGCCAGAAATCCTTGCCCGAGCAAAGAGCAGTCTTTTCTTCAAGAGTCATCTGTGCCAGAAGTTCCTTGTGTTTCATGTTAAAACTCCTTTTTTTCGAATATTTTTTCCATATTATTCAATGGTTTTCAGATTATATTCTTATATGCCATTTCCATGGTTTTTGTAAGAGCCACGGCGTCATCTATACCGAAAAGAGGCTCTCCGTCCCCGTTTATTGCATCACAGAAAGAGTTTATTGCAGACTTACTGCCGCTTCCGAGAGCAGGATAAACCCATCCGTCACCGTTGTTGTAGCAGAGCTTATCAAACACACCGCCTGCAAGAATGGTGCCCTTGGTACCTGCAATTTCAAGCTCAAAGGGATTTCTTCCCGTTACAAAGCCTGTTTCACTTACACCTATAGCTCCGTTTTTATAGCTGAATACGGTAACACAGTTATCCTCAACACTGTCACAAAGACAGTTTGTAAATACGCTTGTACATTTTTCAGGTTCACCCATAAGCCAGTTGAGAAGGTACATTCCGTGGGCACCGAGATCCATCATGGCACCGCCGCAGGTGGGAACGGGATCAAGGAAAGAGGGAGGAAGCCATCCGCGGCTGACACCGTCATGAGCATTTCTCATTCTCATATATGTCACCTGACCGATAATCTCTTTTCCCAAAGCTTCTTTTATCCACAGGAAATCGGAACGGGTTCTCCAGGGGAAGGAAATGCAGAACTTAATTCGGGTCTTATCAACGGCTTCTTTTACTTCAAGTGCATCACTGTAAGAAGCGGTAAGAACCTTTTCAGTAAAAATATGCTTATGTGCTTCAGCTGCTTTTATAAGCACTTCCTTATGGATATTTGTTGCGGCACATACCTGTACAGCATCAAAATCCATGGCATAAAATTCATCAATATCGGTGGTATAAGCACAGCCGATTTCCTCGGCTTTCTCTTTTGCAACAGTTTCATCGGGATCCCAAAGTGCAGTTATCTGCACATCGTCTCTGCTGCTGAATTCTCTTACATAACCACCGAAATGAACATGCCACGTACCTGCAAGACCTAATTTTATCATAATATACTCTCCTTTATTCTCAGGTATCCAGAAGCCTGTCGGCATCACTGACATCAATGGCTTCAACACCCTTTAATTTTTTAACAATTATGGAATTGCGTTTCTGTGCATCATCTATACTGGAAGATGCTTCATCAAGCTTTTTCTTTGCCTTATCCAGTGCTATTCCGAATTTATCATACTGCACCTTTGCAGCCGATAACAAATCCATGACCTCATTTGCCTTCTGATTGAGTGCAACTGTCTTAAAGCCCATTGCAAGTGACGACAAAAGAGCTGTTATGGTGGAAGGACCCGCAAGAAGCACTCCGTATTCATCGTGAAGACGGTCAGCTATGTTTTCTTTTGAAGAAATTATCTCCGCGTACAGCGAATCTGTTGCAAGATACATCACAGCAAAGGGGGTGGTAAAGGGAGGGTCAATATATTTTGAAACAGCTTTTCCTTCCGCAAGAACCCTTGTTTCAAGTGCCTTTCTTGCATTTTTAACACCCTCAGCATCTCCGCTGTCCGCCGCATCACAAAGCCGCAGATAATCCTCCATGGGAAATTTTGAATCTATGGGAAGATAAGTCTTTTTGTCACTGTCCGCCTCTGGAATTATAACTGCAAACTCAACCACATCCCTTTTATCATCGGAACGGTAATTTTTTACATACATACCGGGAATTATCTGATCAAGTATACCTTCAAGCTGAGTTTCCGCCCAGTTACCCCTTGTTTTTACGTTTGTAAAAATACGGTTGAGTGCAGTAACTCCCGTTGAAAGCTCCTTCATTTCACCAAGAGACTTATATACATTGGACAGCTGTTCGGAAACAGATTTGAAAGATGAGTCAAGACGGGTCGTAAGAGTTGAAGTCAGTTTTTCATCAACGGTAACTCTCATCTCCTCAAGCTTTTTCTCATTTGACAGCTGAAGCTTTTCAACAGCCCGCGTAACGGCATCTGTCTGATATCTTCCCGTTGTATCAAGTTTTTCTCTCATGTCGGATAACGCCCTGATAACATTTATCTGACCTTCCGAAGATATTTCTGAAAGTCTGTCCATTTTATTTCCCATGGAATCGAGAGATGATGCTATCACATTCCTGACAGCCTCATCGGAGGCTGTGCGGTCATTTCTCTGTCCTGCAAAACCGTCCATGGTAATTTTAGTAAGATTGTCTATTTTTTCATCCGTAACGGGTGAAGCATCTTTTCTTTCACTGAAAAGCTTTATTACGATAATTAAAAGCAGTAAAACCGTAATTATTCCGAGAACAAGCAAAACCGTATCCATTTTTTACCTCTTTAATTTCAATAAAAGTCAACGGGGAAATAAAACCGCCGGATTGATTTACATAAAACAATAAAGACAATTTTATTAAAATTAATTGTATCATAATTTACAGGAAAAATAAAGAAATTTATTATCGCACCATACACAAAAAAACTTTCGTCAAACTATGGAAAATTACATAATTATCTGATAAAATAGAAATAATCTTAGTTTTACCGAATGGAGAAGAAAATGAAAAGAATAAGCACACTGCTTTTATCAATACTGCTGCTTACGGGAATTTTATCATCATGCTCTTCAGAAGACCCTGTGGTTCTCTTCTTTGCCGTGGACAGTCCCGCAGTTACTTTTGACCCTCAGATAGTCTCCGACACCACGGCAAGCATTATTGTAAGAAACTGCTTTGAAGGACTTCTCAGAAAAGACGAAAACGGAAATATAATAAACGGAGCAGCAAAAAGCTGGACAGTTTCTCCCGATAAACTCACATATACATTCAGACTGAGAGAGGATGCAATGTGGCATCTTACTTCAAATGCCGAAAAGCAGCTTGAAGGGAAGCTTCCCGAAAATTTCCCGCTGAATGTCACGGCTTATGATTTTAAGTTTGCACTGCAAAGAGCCTGCGACCCCATGACGGGAGCACATCAGTCTTATATGCTTTATAATATCGAAAATGCCCCGGAGATACTTTCAGGCAATAAGAACAGAAGTGAACTGGGAGTCAGAGCAGTTGACAGATACACCCTTGAAATAAAACTGTCAAAGCCTCAGAGTAATTTTCCCGAGGTTCTTACCGAGCCTTTATGTATGCCGTGCAATGAAGTCTTTTTCAATGCATGTTCAGGCAGATACGGAACACTTATAGCTTTTTCCCTTTCCAACGGTCCGTTTTATCTTTCAAGATTTGATGAAACTTCTTACAGAATAAACAAAGCCGCTGACTATGTGGGAGAAAGTGTGGCTGTGCCCGACTATATCTGGCTTTATGTCACGGATGATAATGAAACTCTCAGAGAAGTGCTTGAAACTGACGATTATTCAGGTGCCGTAATAAGCGAAGACGTTTATGCCGACCTCAAAATTAAAAAGAGCATGACAGTCATACAGACTCCCAATGTTACAAGAAGTTTTATTTTCAATATTAATGATACTATTCTCTCCAATGCCGAAATACGAAAAGCCCTGTGTGCGGCAACAGACTGCACCCTTGTTGCAAGCAATGCACAAAAAAATGCTGCAAACGGCATTGTCCCTTCAAGTGCGGCAGCCGAAAACGTAGCCTACCACCCCATAACATTTAATGAGAAAGGAGCACCGCAGCATCTGAAAAAAGGACTTGAGGAGCTGGGAATATTAACAGCGGATGTAGTTCTTCTATGCGAGTCACAATACGAGGATGCCATGCGAAGACTTCTTCAGGAGTGGCAGAGAATACTCGGCATTTCAATAAATTTCTCAGTTAAAACAGGTACTTCCGAGGAGGTTAAAAAGGCAGTATCATCGGGTGCATATCAGATAGCATTCTATCCTATAACTGCACAGACCGACAGTTCTTATGAATTTTTCGGTACCTTCCTTGAAAATTCCCCATATAACATAACAGGATACTCTTCCGAAAACACTGCAGAACTTTTATCTCAGCTTTATTCAGGAAATGATTCCTCATTCAGGTCCGTTTATTCTTCTTTGGAAAATGAAATATCGCAGGCAAACATCATTCTCCCCGTATGGGAAGAAAATTCATATTTTGTATGCACAAAAGATGTAAAAGATGTAATATATTTTTCAGGTAATGATAAGCTTTATTTTCATAAAGCGACAAACGAAAAACAATAAGCAAAAAATTCAGAAAGGTTCGTGAAAAAATGTCCGTATTCAACCCCTTCAAAGCAGTCCGCCCGAAAAAAGAATATGCCTCACAGGTTGCCGCCCTTCCTTATGATGTCATGAATTCGGAAGAAGCAAGAGAAAAGGTCAAGGATGCCCCATATTCATTTATACATGTTGACAAAGCAGAAGTTGACCTTCCCGTTGACACTTATCTTTATTCGGATGAAGTTTATAAAAAAGCGGCGGAAAATCTCAGAAAACTTTCCGATGACGGAATATGTATAAAGGATGATTCTCCATGTTTTTATATTTACAGACAAATTATGGGAGATATCTGCCAGACAGGTATTGTCGGCTGTGCAGGTGTGGATGATTATATTAATAATGTAATAAAAAAACATGAATTCACCCGTGCAGACAAAGAAGAAGATCGCATACGCCATGTGGACACCTGCAATGCAAACACAGGCCCCATTTTCCTTGCATACAAAAGAACTGCTGCCATTGACAGCATAATTGATAAATATACTGCACTTGACCCGGAATATGATTTCGTTTCCGAGGGCAATGTAAAAAATACCGTCTGGATAATATCTGATGAAAATGACTGTAAAGCAGTCTCCGGGGGCTTTGCCGACATTCCTGCACTCTATATTGCAGACGGACATCACAGAGCCGCATCAGCAGTAAAAGTGGCACTTAAAAGAAGAGAGGAAAACCCGGGATATACGGGGGAAGAGGAATTCAATTTCTTCTTAGCTGTCGCATTCAGAGCTGAAGAGCTTAAAATAATGGACTACAACCGTCTTCTCAAGGATAAAAACGGACTTTCCGATGATGAACTTTTCACGAAGCTTTCCGATATTTTTGACATCTGCGAAAAAGATGTAGCAGTAAGCCCTTCCGAACGTCATAAATTCGGTTTTTACTGCAACGGTAAATGGTATGAGCTGACACTGAAAGAAGGACTTTGCGACGAAAATAATGTACTTGAAAGTCTTGATGTATCAGTACTTCAGAAATATGTAATTTCAGATATTTTCGGTATTGATGACCCGAGAACCGACAAGAGAATTGACTTTGTCGGAGGAATAAGAGGTCTCGGAGAACTCGAAAAAAGATGCAAAGAAGATATTGAAATTGCAATATCCATGTTCCCCACTTCACTTTCAGAGCTTATGGCAATAGCCGATTCGGGAAATGTCATGCCGCCCAAGTCCACATGGTTTGAGCCAAAACTTTTAAGCGGCTTGTTTATACATGAACTAAAATAATTTTCCATGTTTGAAAAAAAGTTTAAAAAAACACTTGCATTTCTTTGTATAATCTGTTATCATGTCTTTTGCTGATTTAGATATTAGGGTTTATCCCGGAAAATAAAAGGGAGGTGCGCTCCATGGCAAAATGTGATTTTTGCGGTAAGGACGTAAAGTTCGGTATTCAGGTTTCTCACTCACACAGAAGATCAAACAGAACTTGGAAGCCCAATGTAAAAAGAGTTAAGGCTATCGTTAACGGTTCTCCTTGCAGAGTTTATGCTTGCACACGTTGCATGCGTTCCGGTAAGGTTGAAAGAGCTGTTTAATTTCACAAGAAAATTAAAGAACGATACAAAGGCTGTCTCATAAGAGGACAGCCTTTAGTCTTTTGTTTCATTTTAAAACAAGAAGGGGGCAAACAGTGTATGAAGCTGAAAGAAGGACTTAACAACAATCAGTTAAAACTCATTGCAATGTTCACAATGCTGCTTGACCACGCAGGAAGGCAGCTTTTTCCCGAAGCAGATATTCTCATGACAATAGGAAGAATTGCCTTTCCCGTATTCTCATATATGATAGCCGAGGGCTGTAAATATACAAAAAACAAAAAGAAATATCTTCTGATAATGGCAGGAATGGCACTGGGCTGTCAGTGTGCATATTTTTTCACATCAGGCTCTCTTTACATGAATGTACTTATGACATTTGTGCTTTCAATACTTTGTATATACGCAGGGGACAATTTCAGAAAAAAGAAAAATTTCACCTCTGCCCTTCTCATGGCACTTCAGTTTTCTGCGGTGATATTCCTGTGCGTAATACTTCCCCGTCTTGTTCCCGAAACTGATTTCACCATAGATTACGGAATTTTCGGTGTACTTCTCCCCGTGGGAGTATATTTTGCCCCGAAGAAAAGTCACAAGCTTATTGTCACATCGGTTTTCCTCATACTTCTCGCATTGAGCATGAACCCGAGACAATGGTTCGGCTTCCTCTCTCTTCCCCTTCTTATACTTTACAACGGAAAAAGAGGAAAAAAGAATCTGAAGCTTCTGTTCTATATCTTTTACCCCACCCACCTTGCAGTGATATATCTCATAGATATGCTGATACAATAAATAAAATTATATTGAAAAAACGGGACTGTACTGAATACAGCCCCGTTTTTTACGTTATAGACGTAAAAAAGATTTTATGTCCCGCCGAACGGGAAGTAAACTTCCCTCGGCGATGGACTATCCGAAAACATTCCGCCGTAGGTGTACGGCGAAGCTCTTTTCTTACGACAATACAAACTATCATTTCAATGTAACTATAGTAACACCGTTTTCGCCTTCGCCGTAGACTCCGAGGCGGAAGGTTTTTACAAATTTATTACCCTTCAGGTGCTTTTGTACGGCAGCTCTCAATGCTCCCGTTCCTTTGCCGTGGATAACGGTAAATTCGCCGATATTGGACATAAGCATGGAATCAAGGAAGCTGTCAAGAGTCAGAAGGGCTTCATCAACGGTCATTCCCCTGAGGTCGCATCTGTTTTCAGCACTTGCCGTAAGACGGGCTTCCATAGAACCGTTTCTTGAAAGAGAAGCTGTTTTCTGCTTATTCTCCTTCTTTTTCTCAATAAGCCGCAGCTTTGACACATTCACACGCATGCGAAGTGCTCCCGAGAGAACCTCCACCTGCTGTCTTTTATCGGGCAGAGAAAGAACTGATGCTTCTTTTCCCAACTCTACAAGAAGCACCGTATCTCCCACCTGAAGAGCTCTCGGAAGAACATAGTCATCATCCTCATACAAGGATGTGGTAACAGGATTAACGGTTCTGTCAATGTCCGAAAGTCCCTTCTTCATTGCCTGTTTTGCTTTTCTCGCAAGTTCTGAGGCATCCTTTGTGCTTCGCATCTCTTTCCGGAGATTGTCTATCTCCATAAGAAGGGTATTTGCCTCTCTTCTCGCCTTTTCCGTTATTTTAAGTGCCTCACCCTGAGCCTTTTCATACTCCTTTTGACGGAGATTTTCGGCTTCCTGAAGTTTTCTTTCAGCATCGCTGAGTTTTTTCTCATACTCTGCACGTATGCTTTCAGCCAGAGATTTTTCCTTCTCCATCTGAAGACGGGATTCTTCAAGAGAATCGACAACGTTTTCAAATCTTATATTTTCTGTGGATACAAACTCGTTTGCTCTCCCGATAAGCTCCTTATCAATTCCGAGTCTTTCGGAAATTGCAAATGCGTTTGACCTTCCGGGAACACCTATAAGAAGTCTGTAAGTGGGTCTGAGAGACGAAACATCAAATTCACAGCTGCCGTTCTGCACTCTCGGTGTTTCAAGTGCATAAGCCTTAAGCTCCGCATAGTGTGTGGTGGCAGCTATCTTTGCACCGTTTATCTGAAGTCTTTCAAGTATGGCTATTGCAAGTGCGGCACCCTCAACGGGATCAGTTCCCGCTCCGAGTTCATCTATAAGCACAAGACTTTCACCGTCTGCATTTTTAAGTATATCAACAATGTTTACCATGTGTGATGAGAAAGTGGACAATGACTGCTCAATGCTCTGTTCATCACCGATATCTGCAAATACTTTGCTGAAAACACAAATTCTTGAATTGTCTGCTGCGGGTATCATAAGACCGCAGCATGCCATAAGAGTAAGTAGTCCCACGGTTTTTATGGATACGGTTTTACCGCCCGTATTGGGACCTGTAATAACCAACGTGTCAAAATCTTCTCCGAGACTTATATCCGTGGCAACAACTTTTTTCGGGTCAAGCAGAGGATGTCTCGCCTTTTTAAGCTCAGTTATTCCCTGAGTATTAAGCACGGGAACACTTGCCTTCATTTTATAAGCAAGCTGTGCTTTTGCAAAAATAAGATTGAGTTCAACAACAGACTCAAAATTACTCTTTATGGTATCGGCATATTCGCCTGCGGCAACGGAAAGTTCTGCAAGAATTCTTTCAATTTCTTCCCTTTCCTTACCCTGAAGCACTCTTATCTCGTTGTTTGCTTCAACCACTGCCATAGGTTCAATAAACACCGTAGCACCGGAGCCCGAGGTATCATGCACAAGACCGGGCACATCGCCTCTGTGCTCATTTTTTACGGGAACAACAAATCTGCCGTTACGCTGAGTAATTATTGCATCCTGCAGAAATTTCTGATAATGTGTGCTTCTTACCAGTCCTTCAAGCTTTTCACGGATACTCTGTGCCTGATTTCTCATTTTTCTTCTTATGTCAGCAAGCTCTCTTGAAGCATTGTCAGCCATCTCTTCTTCATTGAGAATGGATGTAAAAATATTACTCTCAAGCATCTTATTCGGACAAAGAGAGGAGAAAAAGATATCAAGACAACTGTCAGCACCGGGCTGTGAAAATCTCCATTCATACAAAGAACGGATAACTCTTAAAACCTCACCTATATCAAGAAGCTCACGCATTGTAAGCACACCGCCTGCAGCAGCTCTTGAAAGAGAGGAATTTACATTCTTGGCGGCACCGAATGAAGGTCCGCCGAATTTAGCCAGAAGCCGGTATGCGGCATCTGTCTGATTTATAAGCGTCTGAACATCATAAAGAACCGTGCCGGGTTTCAGCTCCAATGCCATTTCCTTGCTGTCTTTTATAGATGCAAGGTCTGAGAGCATGGCAAGTACCTTATCAAGTTCAAGTGCTCTTATATGTCTGTCTTCTGTCATAGCTTATCACCTTTTATGAAGGCCGTGAGAAACAAAATCAGACTTCCGTTCCTCCGAAAGGTCTTATAGCAAGAACATAACATGAGCCCTCGCCGAATACAGCCTCCATGCTGTTTTTATAGTCGTTAAGAAGTTCATCGGGTACGAATGCCTGAATTGTTCCTGCAAAACCGCCGCCGTGAACACGCCATGCACCCTTGCCTTTAAGAATAACCTCACTTACGGCAAGTGCAAGAGATACGGGCTGAGAAAGAGGTGCAGATGAAGAAAATACATTCTGATTATACATGTAAGAAGAATACCCTGAAGAAACAGTAAGTGCTTTGAAGGCTTCAAAATCACCTTTTCTGAGTGCTTCAGCTTCTTTTTCCACTCTCTTATTATCCTCAAAGAAATGTATGGCTCTGAGAACGGGTCTTTCACCGAGCTTTTCTTTTATACCCGCAACATTTGAAAGCACATCCTCTTCTTTTATCTCACGAAGACATGACTTTCCGAAATAACCTGCAACTGCTTCCATTTCGCGTCTTATGGCAGCATAATCATCAGTAAGGTCTGCATGGTCTGCCCTTGTATCAACGATACAAAGAGAATGACCGCAGGCTGAAAAATCAAACTCAACAGGTGTAATGACGGGCTTTTCGGGATCGCAGAAATCTATCTGCACGAAAGAACCGACTGAGCAAGCCATCTGGTCCATAAGTCCGCAGGGCTTTCCGAAGAACTTATTCTCCGCATACTGTGCTATTTTTGCAATTTCAACAGGTGAAATTTTTCCGTCATTGTAAAGATAGTTAAGTATTGTTCCGACAAGAACCTCAAAAGAAGCTGAGGATGACATACCCGAACCTTTAAGCACATTGTTTACCGTCACACAGTCAACACCGCCGATGTTATATCCGAGCTCTTTGAATCTTGCAGCAACACCTCTTACGAGTGAAGCACTCTTTTCAACCTCGTTCATCTGAGGCTCGAGTACATTTATGTCGATTATATCTCCGGGATAATTCTCGGAATACACTCTTATATAATGGTCATCTGTCTTTACTGCACATGCAACCGCATCAAGATTTATGGCAGCGGCAAGAACCTGACCGTGGTTGTGGTCCGTATGATTTCCGCAAACCTCTGTTCTTCCGGGAGCAGAAAAAAAGCGTATACCGTCTCTGTCACCGAATTTCTCTTCAAAAAGATGGGTTATGTGGAGAAATCTTGCTCTTGATTTCTCTGTATCACTGCCGTAAAGACGGCTGAGTCTTTCATCAAAATCTCCTGAAACAATTTCATTTCTTACAGCACCAAGCATTGACATAGTTTTATCTTCCTTTCAAAAAGTAATTTATTCTCCTGTTTCTCTGTTTTTTATTCTGTCTGAAATGCTGAGAAACGCCCTCAGCACAAGAAGACATATTGCCGTAAACACGCAAAGAACAATTATCGGCACGAAAAACTTTGCGGAAAACGGATCGTAAACATTGTTTCCTATAAAAGAATAAGATATAAGCTTCGGAACATAGGCTCCGAGCGATATCAACATAAATTTGGGAAAAGAATACTCAAGAGACCCGTAAAAATGGCTGATGGTATTTATCGGCAAAGACGGCACCATTCTCAAAGCAAGAAGTATCAAGGGATTTCCCCTTCCGTCTTCATCCATGGCACTTAAAACGGCAGGATACCGTTTCAATGCAAAATTTATGGTACCTTCTCCCATTTCATACCCCGTATAATATCTGAAAGCAAATGTAAATGCCATTCCCGCCATATTAATAATGAATGACTGAACGGGAGGAAATACCATTGCGGTAATAATGAATACCATGGGGTAAGGATACATCATAGAAAGGCTTCTCAGCAAAAACAACAGCAAAATAACAATAAGAATCAGCCATCTGCTTCTCAGAGCAGCAACTCTCAGTTCAAAATCTTCCAGTATATAAAGATATTCATCATATTTTTCTCTTATGGGGTCTATTTGTAATGCAATGAGTATACCTGTCAGCACCGCCGCTATCAGGAAAGAGAGCACGGCAGAACCCAAAAGTATTTTAGACAGCGTACTTTGGTTGCGTTTCTTTTTTATCACAAAAATCACCATTCTTTAGTATACAACAAATTTTCTTAAGGGTCAATATTAATAATTATTAAAAGAAGTTGCGAACTTATGAAAACTATGCTAAAATTTAATCTGTTGATAATTATTCAATGAAAAAAGGAGATAATAAGCCATGAATATCGTAATTCTTGACAGTGTTACGGCGAATCCCGGGGATCTCAGCTGGGATTTTCTGAAAAAATACGGCACTCTTACAATATATGACCGTTCCCCCGTCAATACTATCTGTGAACGGGCAAAAGATGCCGACATAGTAATACTCAACAAAACACCCATGAGCAGAGAAACCGTGGAAAAGCTTCCCCGTCTTAAGATGATAGCACTTCTTGCTACGGGATATAATATAATCGATTGCGACGCTTGTGACAAGCAGGGTATAAGCGTTGTAAACATTCCGTCATATTCCGCCTCGGCAGTGGCACAGCAAACCTTCGCATTTATTCTTGAATATGCAAACAGAATAGGACTGCACTCGGATTCCGTTCTTTCGGGAGAATGGGCATCGTATCCCGATTTCTGCTATCAACTGGCACCTTTAAGAGAATTACTTGATAAGACAATAGGCATCATAGGTTTCGGAAAAATCGGAAGAAGAGTTGCCGAGATTGCAAAGGCATTTGAAATGAAGGTGCTCGTTCATACAGCTCATCCCGAAAAATATAAGGACGAAGACTATGACTTTGTTGACAGGGACTCTCTTCTTGCCGCTTCAGATATCGTGACCATTCACTGTCCTCTGACTCCCGAAACGGAAAAAATGGTTAACCGTGATTTTATTTCTAAAATGAAGGACGGAGCATTTCTTGTAAATACCTCCCGTGGCGGTGAGCTTGATGAGGAAGCCGTAAAAGAAGCTCTTGACAGCGGGAAACTCTCAGGAGCAGGTGTGGATGTTCTCTCAGTTGAACCTCCCGTACCTGAAAATCCCTTGTTCCACACAAAGAATATATACATCACTCCCCACATCGCCTGGGCTTCTTACGATACAAGAGTAAGACTTATGAAAATACTGGAAGAAAATGTAAAAGCTTTTTGTGAGGGCAATCCCGTTAATGTGGTAAATCACCCTCATAAATAGTAATTGTGCATAATTATTTAAACTTTTTTTTGTGATTTTATGATACTTAACCAAACTTTTTCAAGTGGGTGAAAAATTTAACAAACTGCCTTGAAAAGTTGTAAATTTTGTATATAATAATAATGGAAAATTAAGGAACAGAAGTTTCTGAAAAAATTGGAGGATATTTATTATGTCAGTTAAAGTTGCAATTAACGGTTTCGGCAGAATCGGACGTCTTGCTTTCCGTCAGATGTTCGGTGCAGAAGGCTACGAAGTAGTAGCTATCAATGACCTTACAAAGCCCTCAATGCTCGCTCAGCTTCTTAAGTACGATACAGCTCAGGGCGGTTACTGCGGTAAGATTGGTGAAAACCTTCACACTGTAAGTGCTGACGATGAAGCAGGTACAATCACAGTTGACGGCAAGACTCTTAAAATTTATGCTATGGCAAATGCTGCTGAACTCCCCTGGGGTGAAATCGGTGTTGACGTTGTTCTTGAATGCACAGGCTTCTACTGCTCCAAGGACAAGAGCATGGCTCACATCAATGCAGGTGCTAAGAAGGTTGTTATCTCTGCTCCCGCAGGCAACGACCTCAAGACAATCGTTTTCTCCGTAAACGAAGATACTCTTACAGCTGAAGATCAGATCATCTCCGCTGCTTCCTGCACAACAAACTGTCTCGCTCCCATGGCTAAGGCTCTCAACGATTATGCTCCCATCCAGAGCGGTATCATGAGCACAATCCACGCATACACAGGCGACCAGATGATTCTTGACGGTCCTCACAGAAAGGGCGACATGAGAAGAGCAAGAGCAGGTGCTGCTAACATTGTTCCCAACTCCACAGGTGCTGCTAAGGCAATCGGTCTTGTTATTCCCGAGCTCAACGGCAAGCTTATCGGTTCCGCACAGAGAGTTCCCGTACCCACAGGCTCCACAACAATCCTTACAGCTGTTGTTAAGGGCACAGACGTAACCAAGGAAGGCATCAACGCTGCTATGAAGGCTGCTGCATCCGAGTCCTTCGGCTACAACACAGACGAAATCGTTTCTTCCGACGTAATCGGCATGAAGTACGGTTCACTCTTCGATGCAACTCAGACAATGGTTGCTAAGGTTGCTGATGACCTTTACGAAGTTCAGGTTGTTTCATGGTATGACAATGAAAACAGCTACACAAGCCAGATGGTAAGAACTATCAAGTACTTTGCTGAACTTTAATTCATAATTTCTTTCAAAAAAAGCGTTTCACATGCCGTGAGACGCTTTTTATGTGCTTTAATAAAAACTGCCCCGTTTTCTGTGGGGCAGTTTTACTTTATTCCGCAAATTCTTCTATACAAATATCTTCGGAGACTCCGATTTTTACATGAATGTTACTGTCTTCAACATAAGAACAGATGTATATATGACATTTATTCATTTTTGTTCCGTCACTGAGAATCCCGTTGTATGCATATATGTCATCATCATTTCCCGAATATGTAAACCATCTCCAAGAAACATCATCTATTTCTTTATAACCGCTCTGTGTATACGGATAGTAAGTAATGAGATTATCAGCATAATCCTCTACAACGTACTTATTTACACTCTGAGGCACTTCATACTTATAAATATTCATATTATCCTGTGTTGAGTATTCGGGAGCTGCATCTGCAAAATCTGCAAATGAAGGTGCTGTTACAGAACTGCTGCTTGCCATGGCTGTTACATAGTTTTTTCCCACATCTCTTAATTTTTCGGAAAAAGCCACATTGACTATTCGCTGCCCGTCAGCATCATACACACTTGTGCAAAGATGGCAAGGGTTTGATTTCTCTCCGTCATAAGTGACAACAAACTCATATTCTTCACCGAGAACAGGATATATAAATCCCGTAAAATTCATTTCCGAATAAAAATCACATGAATCAAATCCTTCATATTCTTCAAGTGCCTGACAATACTCTTCAACAAGATAATCATACTCTTCAGAAGGAATAGTATAATACACGTCAATTATTCCGTCATCAAGTCTTTCCCTTTCTACTTCAACGGCAAAACCCTTTGCAAAATGCTCAAAAGAAAGAAAATCGAAATGTGCATCTGTCACATTATGCTCTTCTTCTTTCTCAGAAGACACATCAGGTTTTTCTGTTGTAACTGCAGGACGAGGAGCAGGCTCAGGCTCTATGAGGAAAAAGATACCCGCTGCGACACCCACAAAAAGACCGCCGAATACCAACACGAGCACTGTGAGCACAACTGCAATTTTAAGACCTTTTTTCTTGCTCGGATAAGGTGGGGGAGGAGGTGGTGGTGGAGGTGGAGGAGGTGGTGGAGGTGGAGGAGGAGGTGGTGGTGGTGGTGGAGGAGGCGGTGGTGGGGGCGGTGGAGGCGGTGGGGGCGACTCTGTATGTACCACCTCACCGTAAAGTCCGAGATTTGCATTACAGCATTCACAACTGAGATTTGTTATGGACTGCTTACATCCGCATATCTTACAGTGCCACATTTTTTTCTGATCATCACTCATAAAAATTCTCCTTTATCAATAACCTTCTATAAAAGCCGTGGCATCAGGGGCTCCCGTACCGTAAACACCTGAAGAGTATGCCGTTGGATTGGTAAATGCTCTTGTATATTCGCATATTGCACCTTGCACTTCGGCAGGTGTCATATCGGGTGATATTGCCTTTAAGAGTGCTGCAAGTGCAGCCACATGGGGAGATGCCATAGATGTACCCTGAAGCTTTTGCAGAATACCGTCTCCTTCAGCCGAATAACTGTAAATATCGGTACCGGGTGCACAAACATCTATACCGGCAC
This sequence comes from Oscillospiraceae bacterium, assembly GCA_015065425.1. GTDB lineage: Bacteria > Bacillota > Clostridia > Oscillospirales > Acutalibacteraceae > RUG806. Next base: position 78,385 of record SVQH01000002.1, on the reverse strand, counting down.
CGTAATTTGTGTAATCTGTAGCTATTTCATGATTCATTCTGTATGCACCCACGGTAATTATGTTTTCCACGTGTGCCGGACAGAAATCTGTTTCATGTATATCAACTTTATCATTTCCTGCCGCAGCCACCAACACAACACCTTTTTCGACTGCTTCATCAAAATAATCATGAGAAATCATATTACATGGACCACCGAGACTGAGATTTATCACATCCGCCCCTATTTCAACAGCAAGCTCCATTGCATTTCTGACAGAAAGTTCTGATGCACCTTCTCCGCCGCTGAACACATCAAGATTAATTACTTTTATGTTATCGCACTGTGCCCCGTCAAGGACTGTACCCACAACATGAGTGCCGTGTTCATCCGGAACAACATCTCCGCCCATCATACAGTTTATTCCCTCATAATATCTGTGTGCATTTTCACTGTGCACAAGTGCACCTGTATCAATTACGGCTACAAGTACTTCATTGTCACTGAAATTATCTCTCACATATTCACTGAGCTTGTCAAGTCCCATGTCCTTTACTCCCCATGAATAATATCCGTCTCCGGGCATTACGGAATTTACAGGGGAAAGTGAGCAGTATTCTTCGGGAATAGTCTCTGCCTTCACCGAATAATCGTCGGTCTCGGCAAAAATCACCTTGCTGTTATTTTTGAGAATTTCAAGACATTTTCGGGCTTCATCTTCATCGGCAAACTGAATTACAATAATTCCGTTTCCGCGGCTTACCACCTTATCAGCAAGAAAATCGCGAAGGTCAAGTTTATTTCCGTCAAATTTCAATACAATTCTGTTTGTTGATACTTCTCCGCTTATCATCTGAGGTGTATCATACTCGGAGAGAAGCTTTCCTACCTCTGCGGAAAATTCTTCGGCACTTACGGTTGACTTCAGCTCGGTATTTTCATTTACCTTTATCACAAGAGATTCCGAGGCTCCCAAAAGGGAAAGAATTATACCCGCTGCGGCAATTATCACCGCAAGAACCGCTGCAATTATCACAACAAGCTTAACGGGAAACTTTTTCTTCTTTTTCTCCGTCTTATGAGGCTTTTCTTTTTCCTGATATATTATCCGGTCGTTATTTTTTCCGAAATAACCGTCCACGGGTCTGTATCCCGCCTCACCTGCTCTTTTGTACCACAAAAGGCACAGTTCCTCGTCTTTTGCAACACCCCAACCGAATTCAAACATCTGAGCCATGGCATAAAGTGCAGGGGGATATTTCTCTTCTGCAAGTTTCTCAGTCTCTGCCACAGCCTGTGCGGTAAATTCATTACCCTCGGCAAGCTTTGAGAGCATAAGACTTGCTCTTAAAAACCGTATTTCACGGGAATCGGGCTCATCGGCATTTGCAATTTTACGGGTAAGCTCCTTTTCAGTACATTCACTAACCCAAACATTATTTATTCTGTCATACATTTTTTGACTCCTCCTCAACCTTGTACCATGTAAAGCCTCCGAGGCTCATGAGCACAAGTATCACAATTCCGAATGTAGGATGAATAAGCGATGCTGCAGAAGCAATAATACCCGGCACACCGTTAAGAAGCAGAAGTCCTATACCGTTATAACCGTAGTATACAAAACCTGCCGCAATGGAATAAAATATGTAAATAAGTGTTCTGAGAAGAACTCTTAAAATATTGCTGTCTCCGAATCCGGGCAGCATATCGGAAGTCATGGTAAGTCTGTATTTTGTAGTTATTTTCATCGTGTCGCCGCCACTTATGCTGCTGCTGAAGGCATTGAGCACATCATTCACATCAAGGGAGCCGTCCTGCTGTGCGTTCATATCAAATACTTCATCTGCCATATTGATCATTTCACTGCCTGCAGAGCCGGTATCCGTACCGTTGAATAATATCCGCATTATATAAAACTCAATATCATTCTGCGAAAGCACTGCTCTTGCATCGTCCGTAAGAGTGGCAGCAGGGTCTGAGGGAATACAGTCGGAAAGCATTATAATAACCGAACGGCAATTATTTTTTTTATGAACATCAAGAGAATTTCCCGCCTCAACTATTGCAGGATCAAAATCCGTTCCTGCAGGAGAAAGAAAGATATTCCTCAACGAATTTGAAACATTTTGCTTACCTGCATCATTCAGAGAAACCATAGCAGATACATCTGAAGGATTTACAAAATATGTAAAAGGCATGATCTGCATACTTGTATTTTCATCAAGTCCCATGAGAAGCTTTTCGGCAGCATCACAACAAACCGACATAAACGGGGCCATACTTCCGGAAGCGTCCACAAGGAAAACAATATTTGCATTCTCATCCTTGGGAACATCAATTATTTCCACATCTTCATAGTCTTCAATATCAAGAGCATAAACAAGCTGTCCGCCTGCTCCGAGAACGACACCTGCAAGAATTGCAAGAACAAGACTCAAAGCAACATTACGGCGTTTTATCACCTTATATTTTATTCTCTTGAGAAGCAGCTCAGCCTCAAGTCCTACAAGACCTGCCACAAGGCAAACTGTCAGAAGCTGAGTCACCCAGAATATGCTCCCTATAACAGATTCCTTACATAAGTTGTAATCTATAAGGCACAGCAAAGCACCGATTCCTGCAAAAAAACCCGGAAACAAAAAGGGGATCGATATTTTTCTTTTCATAACTTATGCCTCCTTATATTTTTCTTTCCATGCAGGAGAAGTTCTCTTGGCTTTTGTGATTTCTTTAACTTTGTTTTCCATGAGTGCAAGTGCGGCTCCCTTGTTGCTTCTGTGTTCCGCAATATCACACAAAGCTGTCACAAGAGGATATTCACAGCCGATGGGAAGATAATCACGGCAGTCTCTGACAGTACCGTAAACAGGTTCATTTTCTTCTCTTCCCGTTACTATGAGTCCTCCGTACGCCTGTACATAAGAAAGGGTATCTCCTTTTTTGGTAAGCACATTGAACTTTTCTTTTATTTTCTTTCTGAGAGCCACAGGAGGAGGTGAAGTGAGATCTGAGGAATAATATATTTTTTCACCCTCAAAGCCCGATACTACCCAATTTATGTTACGGTTTCCCAGCATCGATACCATTGAATTAACATTTTCAGCACTCATGCTCTCATCATAAAAATTTAGAAGAACAATTACACTCTCTGCCGACGCAACAGCACTCATATCTGAATAAGTACCGCATAAAAAGTGTATATCCAATGATACTGTCTGATTTCCCGTCTGTCCTACGGTTACTGTATGCATTCCGTTATTGTATTCCGTAAGATTATTTCTGATTGCTGTTCCCACGGGCTTTGTTGCCATCATTTCAAGATTCTGCTTTGCTTCGCTGAGAAGAAGTATTGTGGGATGGTCTCTTGTATAAAGGGAAAGGTCCCTGCCCTCCACGAAGCTGAGCATATTGCAATACATACTGCACACAAAATCTTTTGCCTGTATCATTGTAGGAGCAATAATTGCGATTCTGACTTCGTCAAGTCCGTCACCGTAATTCACCGTACCGTTCACTTCATAATCGGGATAGGTAATTTCGGATTCATTATGCTCTTCTTCTGCCACTTCCAATTCAGGAAGAATACTGTCAAGGTGAGAAAATTCAGTTTCGTTGTCGCTGAAACTGAAATTATCTTCTGCCGCAACGGGCATCTGAACGGGTATCTGCGGTTGCTGTTTTTCTTTTTCGGGTTTTTCCTTTAATTGTAAGGTTATTATTCCGACTGCCATTTTTTTTCCTCCTGTTTACTTTCCGTTACATTTACATTATACTCAAACAAAAATCGGTATTTTGCAACCCGTTTCCGGAGGCAAAATACCGATTTTCTCATCTCATCCTTAAAATTTGCCGGTATTGGATTTCATTGATAGCTTGTTTCGGCACTGTGTCTCTGAATAAGCCCGGGGAGTCCAGCGAAAGCCTTGCATCATCCCAGGAACTGACATAAACAGCAAACCTGAGAAGATCCGTCTCTGTCATTTTTTCCTGAGTATAATAAAACGGCGGGGTTTTCGGTGCCGTAGTTTCAAGATGCTTTATATACTTCATAAATGGCTGTGCTTCTATCGTATATCCGGCTTCACCGCCGATATCAAGCATTGAAAATACCGTACTTCTAAATTTCTCAATATCCGTAAGTATCGCCGCAGCGACCCTTCCGAGTGCGGCAAGCTCACCGCCGCTGTTCGCGACTATTGCAAAATTCAATATGCCGTTTCTGTCCGAAATTTTCCCCTGAAGCTCTCTTATTCCGAAAAATCCGCCGGTGTAAACCGGCAGTCCTCCGGGCATTTCTTTGCACATAAGTTCTTGCCATAATATGTGAAAGCGATCATAGGAAAAGAACCGGTCTGCAAGCTGTTCTCCCGAATCATTCGATCCGGACAATGAGACCGGCTCAAGTTTTCCTCCTCTGAGTCGCGTCAGCAGGAAGCCTTTTGCTGAATTTGTATAACTGCAATAAAACAATATTTCCATAAGTTTTACCCTTTTACAGGTTGTATGGATTCTGAATAAACAGATATCCGTCATCCTGAGCAATTACACCGCTGTTACGTTTCATTTTCTGTCGCATGGTATTGAGAGCAGTTTTCATCTGCATCTGATTCATACCCACGTTCATGGAATTGTACATGGGATTTCTCTGCCCCTCTATAGTGGTCTGCAGAAGAATGTGTGCAAGTGTATATATCATCGGCTGCTCACAGAATTTCGGGTTATATCCCAGTTCATTTGAATCAAGAAATTCCGGCTGCTGATAATATGAAACCATCTTTCCCGTTTCCTCGTCCTCACGGAAACTGATAAAATCTATTCCGCCTGCAGATAATATGGGAGTTATAGCTATGGTACAGTTATTTACAAGTTCATCATTTGACCTGAGATGCATGATAAGGTCTCTGTATCCTGCACCGACTGCAGCGGCTACCTCACTCATATAACGGCGGCCATACTGTCTTAAGTGGGATGACCTGTCAAGGTGATAATATCTTTCACACTTGATGGGCACAAAGAGTATCATTCTGCCCTTAAGATCGTCAGTTGTAAGAGTGTTCTTGAAAAAGTTCGTAATTTCAATGGGCTTATTATATTTTTCGTGATACTGTCCGTATCCCTTATCTGTCATCTTTGCAAAAAGATAAGGTGTATCAATGGCTATAATAATTACCTGGCAGTCCTTTATGAGAGTCTTTACCTTTGATGAATTTTCATTGGTAAGCCATTCACCGGGTATATCTATTATCTTAAAAGGAATACCCGTTACATTTGCCGCACCAATTCCCTTTCGCTTTATGCTGAAAGAATATGCTCTTGCTGCATTGGTAGCATTGTCGTCAACCTCACAGCTTGTAAGAGGTTCTTCAAACTGCTTCATCTTTTCAACTATACTCTTTCTTGCTTTTTCAAGTTCAATCTGTGTATTCATTTCTGCACTGAGAAAAAGCTCTGTTCCTGCAAGAGATACATTTGCAGCACCGTACATGGAGGATAATACCGTAGTCTTACCGCAACGCTTTCCGCCCAACATTAAAACCTGTATTTCTTTCATTGTTTTTTCCTCCTTATATTAAAGATGCAAGTTTTACACTTATGGCATCACGGTAATTCTTGTACTCTGCCATAAGAGCATCCATTTCCTTATACTTATCCACCTGTTCTGCCCAGAGAATCTGACTGTATTCGGTAAAGAATTCTGCCCATATATCAGCCATATCAACAAAAGTGCCGTTATCAAGGTCACTGGCAAATGTGAGCCTGTCGTAAAATTCTTCAGCTGCAGCATAAAATGCCTGATTGGGAAGCTTGTTCATTTTTGAAAGCGAATGTCTGAGCCCGTCTTCAAGTATTGCTATTCTTGAGGTAAGATAGAATCTTATTGACTTACCTGCATCGTGCTTTGCAAACATATAATTGGGTCGCATATAATATTCGGGAGTCATGGGATTTATGATACCCAGCTGATTGCGTACCTCTCTTATAAGCTCAGCTCTGACATTGAATTCAAACTGATAAAGGAACTTGAAGGCTCTGTGTATCTGGCTGTACTTCGGTTTATCCTTTATAAGAGGATCAAGAACGCTCCACAGCCATTTTACATAGTCTGTATTTTCATCCTCTTCCTCATCCTCGGAAAGCACCACATCTTCACCGCCGAGATTTTTAAGAGAATAGTAAAGCTCTTTTACCATGGAATTTTTAAATTTGAGAGTCTCTTCTTCCATGGGCTTATCAATGGCTATGAACTGATCTGTTATCTTGTTTCTGACATAGTTAAGAGGAGTCATCCAGATATAATCACCGATAAGAGTACCGCTTCTGTCTATCATATCCTGAAGCTTTTCCTCCTCGGGAAGGGTTTCTTCAAGATTATCAAGTATATCCTTTACCCTGTTCCAGAGTATTGCATTGGGCTTATTTCTTTCAAGGTACCAGAAATCAACACCTCTTGCAAGGTCTGCCGTAAGCTTGTTATAGCATTCCTTGCCCAGCTGAGCTACTTCAATACCTATCTGAACCTGTGAACCCATATTTTTGGGGGCAGGGAATTTATCATATTCAGCTAAAATATTCTGTTTGAGTTTTGCTGTAAGTACATCTATCTCCGCCATATAATCCCTGTCTATGATGTCCATATTGGCAATAAGCTTGTTAAGCATGGGGATAAGGAAACCGTCACGGACTTCATCACGGTTTTTGGAGTCTATTTTCATACAGTCGGCAACAGCGAAATTCTTCTCACGGACATCACTTACAAAGCTGTCAATAGCATTTTCATTGAAGCCCTTCTGTTCGTTTGCAAGATAGAACAGCCATTTTGATGTATCACGGTCTTTAAATTTCTTTCTCAGTGAATCGTAAAGATCCTGGTCCTGAGTTCTTATTCTTGCTTCGGGCTTTGTAACAACTATTGCCGCATCACACTGACTGTCAACAGTATCAAGCATTGCATCCTCAATACCTACCTGTGTATCTCCTACACCTATGGTATCCACCAAAACGAGCTTGCCTACATTTTCAAGGAACTGACAGCTGATTACTGCCTTTTTCACGGCAAGATAACTGTAATAATTTTCTCTTTCAGGGTCTCCTTCCGAGACACCGTTGTTCTGAGCCACATACTTGCGTATTTCATCAGGGTCAGTAAGTACAATACCCGGTTCTCCGCACAGCTCTCTTATGCTCGGGGAACAGCTGTCACTGCAGCCGTTGAAATCGTCAACAATATTTCTTAAGTGCTTAAGAAGAATTGTGGTCTTTGAATCACCGCGGCCTATCTTGCTTTCAAACTCGGCAAGAGGTACATTACCGATATCATCAAATTCTATACTTGCATCGCTGAGAAAATCGGGGTCTATCTGCTTGATGTAATCTCTGACAATACCTGTAAGTTCTTCTTTTGTGCGGAAGGTTATATCAACCCTTACAAGTCCCGGGGCAATGCTCGGGTCATTACGGATAATTGAAACAGCACCCGTACAGTCACCTGCATCAAATGCGGGAATTATATCATTTCCGAGATTGCTGACAGCCTGAAGGAAGGTACTCTTACCCTGACGGGCTCTGCCGACAGTGGCAACATTGAGAGAGTCTCTTTCAAATCTTGAAATACCTGCGTTGAGTTTTTTTACAACAACATCAATTTCCTTTTTGACCCTCATTGAAAAATGAGCATCTTTAAGTATTTCTTCACAGTCTTTACGTACCTTTTCATCACTTATTGCCCTGTTTTTCATAACAAGTGCATTGTCGCTGTTCATAAGGCTTTTGAGCTCCGCAAGATATTCCTTACGGGCTTTAAGCTCCTGTGCCTTTATTTTTCTTTGTGCAATGATTTCATCAATTTTTCTGCTGATCTGGGAAGCGTCTGACATAAAATACCCTCCGATTATTAATTTTGAAAATATGCTTTCAGTATGGCTTTTCCCTCCGTTGTGATGCCATTATACATGTTGCCCGGAAGGTTTTTTGCAAACCGTTTCCGAAGTTTTCAGCAAAACAACCGGGACATAATATATATGTAAAAAAAGAAAAAGTGCACAGCCGAAACTACGCAAAAAAAATACATAGCTCTGCTGACACGACTCAGTGTTACTTAAGAAGACCTCAAAAGTAAGCAAAATAGAGCATGTACTTTTTACAAATGTAAAAAATCATGCTTTCTTCGGTCTTCCTGAAAACATGAAGCTATTAAACTGAGTCGCAATCTCAGTTTAACACTTTTTTCATACTTGTGTCAACCGATATATTAATAAAATGAAATATATAAATACTACTATATTTATATTGAAGTTTTCTGCTTCAGTGATATTTTATTCGCCACACACAGACCGAAGGTCAATGACATTACGCAAAGCATAATATCACTGTGAAGCAATAAAACTCGCCGAAAGGCGAAAAAACCGGCGTTGTGTTCTTACGAACACAACGCCTGCTAAGCGGAATTTTTTGTTAATTAAAAAGGTTTCTGAAGAATTCTACGATGCTTCTGAAGAAGGCCTTAAGTCTGTCGAAGAAGGACAGCTTCTGTGTGGGTTTTTCGTTACTGTCATCGTCAAAGCCTACATCTGCACGTTCCACTGACATAACGGTGTAGTTCTTATCAATGTTCTTGATTCTGAATACGCCGTCAGTGTCTCTCTCAGTTCTGACACCGTTGAGTGTTACGAAATGAGGTTCGGTAAGAAGGAATTCTACAGTATCGCCTTCTGCGAAAATAATACTTACACTTTCATAAGTTTTACCCGCAATTATATAAGATGAAGTTGACTTTGCAAACATTACCATATATGTCTTTACAGAGTCATTTATCTGAGTTTCGTCTTTTGTAGTGGTAACTTCAATGGTACCTACTGCATATCCGTCACTCTTTGCACTAATGACTGCCGTACCTGCAACATCGCCGAATACTACGAGACCGTTTTCGTCAACCATTGCAATGGACGTATCACTTGAAGACCATGTAATATTTTTGTTTGTTGCATTGCCGGGCTGAACGGTTGCGTAAAGCTGAATTGCTTCGCCGGGAAGTCTTGTTGTTGAAACGCCGTTTGCTGTTATAACAATATACTCTGTTACAACGGGAGCAACGCTTACAACACAGTAAGACTTGAACTGACCGTCCTTAGACTGAACTCTGATAACTGTATCGCCTGTGCCGACAGCAGTAATTCTGCCCATTTCATCTACAACTGCAACAGATTCATCAGAAGATATCCATTCAACATCCTTATTTGATGCTGTTGAGGGAGAAATGGTTGCTGTAACAACAGCTTCTTCACCTATCTTAAGGAAGACTGCTGCCTTATCTACTCTGAGTCCCTGAAGCTTTGTAAATACATCAAACATTGCAATGTATGTTACATCACCTGTTACCTTGCTGATTTCAGGTGACCAGCCTGCAAATGTAAAGTCAAATTCAACAGTTGAAGGTCTTGTGGGAGTCTCACCGCCGAAAACGGGAGTATCGCCGTACTTATACTGCTTCTCTTCTGCGATATGACCGTCAACATTCCATTTTACAAGATAAAGTCTTTCGGTTGCTTCAAATAAAGCTGTATATGTAACATCTTCCGTAACTGTTACGATTTCCTTATCCCAGCCTGCAAATACATAAGAATTAAATTCATCGGGAGATTTGGAAGGTATACCGTCAAAGGAAGGTGTTGCACCGTGATACCACTTTGTAACCTTGGTAATATCACCTGCTACCCATGTAACTGTGTGAAGCTCAATTTCCCATACAGCTGTAAGAGTTATGTTACCGTACATACCCTTAAGAGATGTACCGCCCTCATATACAGTGTTCTTTATCCAACTGCCTGTACCTGCCGATACCTTCCAGCCCTTAAATGTTGCACCGTCTCTTACGGGAGTGGGAAGAACGCCGTCTGACGTAATATCATAATAGAAATTTTCTACTGCACTGCCGCCGGCTGTGTTAAATCTTAAGTAATACTGAATAGGTGTATAAACAGCTGTAAATGTAAGGTCCTCTGCGGGCATGATTGCGGGAACTTCTTTATCCCATGCGGCTGTGTAGCCTGCCTTTGTAATGGGAGGATATGTTACCGTGGGATCACCGAACTTGAATTCGACTGTCTGAACTGTGTCTCCGCTTACCCAATTTATCTTATAAAGCTTTGCTGTCCATAAGGGATGGATTGTAACATCACCGTACATACCTGTGAGTACCTTGTCTGTTGCTACAGTATCACCGGCTATCCAGTTGCCTTCTGCAGAGACTATCATCCAGCCTGAAAGCACGAAACCGTCCTTAGTAAATGCGGGAAGTGTATCGGTGCTTTCAATAGTATACTTATATTCGGGTGTTGTACCGTCGTCTGCTTCTACCTTAATGGTATATTCTGTAGGTGTATATTCAGCCTTGAAGCTTACATTACCCCAACGGCCGGAATATGTTGAAACAGTAATAAACTCATTAACAGCCCAGGTTCCGTCACTTGTGATAACACGCCAGCCTGTAAATGTGTACCCTGCTTTTTCAGGACGAGGCAAGGAAAGGTCAGTATTTTTAGTGTATTCTACCTCTGTATTGCCGCTTACAGTTCCGCCGTCAGTATCAAAGGTTGCAGTATAAGTCTGAGCGATTTCTGTAAATACTGCAGTATATGTGTAATCTTTATTTGCCTCAACCTTAACTATTTCGGGTGTCCAGTGTGAGAAGGTGTACTTCATACCGTCAGCGTCGGGCTTTATGGGAGTACCTGCGTAAACAGGTGTTTCTTCAACACCCCATAAGGTATCATATCTGACACCGTCAATTATCCATGTAACGGTTCTGGGAGCTGCAACCTCTTTGAACTCTGCAGTATAGGTAGCATTTCCTGTTACAACCGTAGCATCTGTGAGATAATTTCCGTTGACGTCTTTCCAGCCGACAAATCTGTAATACAAACCTGTTGAAGATGTCTTTTCAGGGTTTGCACCGCCGTTGAATACGGGATGCTCGCCGTAGTTATATGTTGCAGTTTCACTCTTTGCACCTGAGGTTTCGTCTGTTTCATATATCCATGTAACAGTGTAAGAGTTTAATGTTTTGCTGTACTGTGCAGTATAAGTGGCTTCGCCTGAAACAGCGGAAAGTGCGGGGGACCAGCCTGTGAAGGTATATGTGTACTGTGCATCGGGAGCTTTACTTGTATCAACCGTTGAATAATCGGGAAGAAGTCCGTATTCTCCTTCAGTTGTATAAGTACCGTTTCCTGTCTCCCATGTAATAGTATACTTCTTGGGAGTCCACTGTGCTGTAAGTGTTACATTACCGTACTCACCTGCAACAGCAGTACCGCCGTTTACGGTTTCATTTTCTGTCCAACTGCCGCCGCCGACTGTAACGAGCCAGCCTGCGAAGTCATAACCTGTTCTTTCAGGTGTGGGAAGAGACTCCTCTGATTCAACAGTATAAGAGAGATTTGCATAAGGTGTACCGCCGTTGGGGATGAATGTTATTTCATACTCAATGGGAGTGAGAACGGGAGTAAGAACTACATTACCGTAACGCTCACCTGCGGTATATTCGCCGGGCTGATATGTGCCTGACCAGCCTGCACCGTTTTCCACAGAGTCAACCTTCCAACCGCCGAATGTATATCCTGCCTTTCCATAGGTATCAAGAGTAACGGGGGTGGACATATCGTAGTCTACTACTTTACTGCTTGTTTCATCATATTTATAAGTAATAGTGTAGGGAATTGCTTCAAATACTGCGTTAAGAGTTACATTGCCGTATTTTCCCGTAATATCGGTATTGGTATAAACCTTTTCGTTCATTTCCCAGTTACCTGCGGGAGTCGTCACATTCCAGTGAAGGAAGTTAAATCCGGGATAAGATGAAGCGGGAAGGTTAAAGCTTTCAGAGTCAATGTAATATTTAAGGTCAGAAGGAGTGGAGCCTGATGATACAAAGTGGATATTATATGCTGTGTGCTCCCACTGTGCCGTGAGAGTTACATTTCCGTACTGTCCTGCGGGAAGTGCATCTGTATAAACAGTATCAAGAACCCATGAAGCACCGACATCCATAGCAGTTACCTTCCAGCCTGTGAAGGAATAACCTGTTTTTGCAGGTACCGGAAGATTTACTATTGTTTCAAAGTTATAGCTGAGTGCAGCAGAAGAAACAGTGCCGCCATCGGGATTAAGAGATACGACATAATTTGCTCTTTCCCAGTTTGCTACAAGTGTTACGTCTCCGTACATGCCCGTTACGGTCTGTCCGCCAGCATAGCTTGAAGCAGTCCAGTTACCGCCGTTTTCGGAAACTGACCAACCTGCGAAGGAATAACCCTTCTTTGTGGTTGAGGGAAGAGAGAAGCTGTCTTCAATATCGAAGATTAAAGACTCACATCCCTGACCGCCGTTTGCATTGAAGAATACAGTGTAAGAAACTGTTTCCCACATAGGTTTAAGCGTTACTGAGCCTATTCTGTTTGCAGGAATTGTAACATTGGTATCCGTTACGGAGTCGGGAGCGAAGTTTTCACCGATTATCCAGGTTGTACCTGCATCGGGAGCAGAAATTACTTTCCAGCCTATAAACTTATAGCCTGTCTTTGCGGGGTTGCTTATTTCAAGAGAGTTGGCATAAGCGTAGTTATATTCTGTTGCCCCTGCAATGCTTTCTGTCGCATCAAGCTCAAGTTTGAGGTTGTAAGTTGCACTTTCCCATTCAGCCTTGAGAGTTACATCTCCGTACATATCCTTAAAGGAGAAGCCTGCAGGATATGTCTTTGCACCTGACCAGGAACCGTTTGAAGAAACGGGACGCCAGCCGACAAAATGATAACCTGTTCTTGTAACTGCGGGAAGAACGTTAGTGCTTTCAACATTATAAGACTTTACGCTTTCATCATCAACAGATGAACCGAGGTTTGAATCATAAGTAACAGTATACTGAATGGGAGTAAACTGTGCGGTAAATGTAGGATTACCGTAAGAACCGAGAGTTGACACATCTCCTGCTGCATAAAGAGTGTTATTGGCAGCCCATGAGCCGTCGGCTGTTGTTACCTTGAAATAACCGTCAAATGTATAATAATCTTTCTGCACGTTCTGAGGGAACCGGAATGTCTTGTTAACATTATATGCTTCTGTAATATTCTCAGTTGCACCTGCAATATTACCGCCGTTCAGATTGAATGTTGCGGTATAGGGAACGGCTTCCCAATGTGCCTTAAGCCATAAATGACCGTTTCTGCCGTTAAGAGAAAAACCTGCAGGATATGTAGCAAGAGACCAGGGCTTTTTGGTGTCAGTTGTGGGATATTCATACTGTGTAACTTCCCAACCGGTAAAGTTATAACCATGACGGACAGGAGCTCCGAGTGTGCTTGTAGAAGTGATACTGTATGTGGATTGAGCCCTGTCATAAGTAGTACCGCAGGAAGATGTGTCCGTAACCTTTGAAGCACCGTCAGCATCGTTCCAGTCGTAAGTTATCGTATATACATTTTCTTCCCAAACGGGAGCAAGAAAAAGAGAGCCGCCGCCTGTGATACCTGCCGCTGCAGGAGTTTTATTTTTTTCTTCGTAAGCAGCACCGGGATGTGTCTTACCTTGCCAGCCGGTATGCTTATAACCGTTACGTAGATAATTTGTTGAACCGACTTCAGCTGAAGCATCACCGTTTGTTGTCATTATGGAAGTACCGTGATAAATATCGAGTGCCGTTCCATACTGTGCAAGATACTGACGGAAGGTATTATAAGAGAACATATCAATGCCATTCTCAGCAGTTTGATTATCGCCGATAAAAGTCGTATAAACAATTTGCGAATTACTGTCATCTTTTTTATGTATTTCTTTGTATCCGAAATTTGATGCACTGGGAGAAGACAGATTAATATCTCCGGCATTTGCTAATTTGTAAGGACCTCTTGCGATATAACCGTCAATATATGCAGGTGCATTTCCGGTATCGGAGCTTCCGTTGTAACTGAAATCACCGCCGTAAACATGAGCAGCGTTGGCATCACTTGTGGAATAAATGTTACTTGCATAGAATCTGACATTATCATCGTCACCGGAGTCTGAGCCGGAGCTTGCTCTGACATTCGATTTTACATTAAATATGTAGACATAAGGAGAGTTACTTCTTATAGCAGAAATACTGAAAACGTCGGAGTTATGAGCATTGTCTCCTCTTGTGTTTGAAACACCTGTGGCATCATAAGAAATCCCGTTTGCATCACTACCGGAAAGATTAGGAATATTTATATTACCGCCGTAGATTTCTGCGGAATAACAATTATTTATGTTAAGAGGATAAACAATCAGATAAGATTCTTTCGTTCTGCGGAATCTTGATGTACCCGAAGCCTGAACGGTACCGCCGTACATCTTGAATACTGCATCACTGCCGTCAATAAGAATAGTCTGTGCATTTGCAGAAGCACCTTTTTCACCGTTACTTCCCCAAGGATTTGAGGTGTTCGTCATTCTTGTGGAAGAATGAGTAGAAAGAACAAAAGTGTTATAAGTACTGTTGTTCATATCACCGATAATAAGCTTACCTGCACTGCGAATAAGACTCGCAGATGTCTGATGTCGGGGAGTACCTGCCGAATCATCATCTTCAAATTGTGCAATTACCTGTATATAACTTGTATTGGCAGATTTTGAATTAATTATTTGCAAAGCACCTGATGCACCTACAGTAATCAACGCATTCGGAAGCGTCTGATTTCCGTCATGGTATTGATTTGCATTTTCCGAAGGAATCTGATAGGTTGTGTTTGAGCTTGTCGTATTCGTTCTTGCACTATATGTTACCAAAAAATTAAAACCGGACAAATCAAACAAAATATTACCGGTAGAAATCTCTGTAAGCTTACCGAGAGCACCTTTATGATTAATAGTGGCACCGAGCTTAATTGTGGTGATGACATCGGCACCGGCTGTATTTGCCTTCGCGATAGCATCATTTATCTGTGCAATGGTGGTGACAGTATATGTCTCACCCACAGTTGCAGCCTCGGCTTCAATCTTTGTGTCAGGCACCATGATACCTACCGATATCATGGTAAAGAGCATGATAACAGCAAGGAACATTGACAAAGCCTTTGTTGTCATTTTGGTTTTTTTCATAGTTTTGTTCTCTCCTTTTCTGCCCCCTGATTCTTAAAAACCGGGGTACAAAGATAGAATTATACTTATACGGTAACAATTTTAGCACACAAAAACACAAATTGCAAATATAATATATATGCCTATATATAAAAATAAATAGAAGATATTTAGTAAAAATCACAATAAAACGCAGTCCGTCTCTTTTTCCGGCTGAAAAAAATTTATATTTCAGTTTTTAGTACAAATGCATATTCATAACATTTTCGGGAATACATTATAGAAAAGATAAAAAAAATAATAAGTCAAACTTGACTTATTATGCTTGTTTTGATACAATAAACATACAAATCTGACTGATTATCTTCAGGAGGCTTTATGAAAATCACAGGAATATGTAATAATAAAGATATATTATCAGAATTAGGGAATCGCATTCAACAATACCGTATTTCATTGAACATTACACAATCTGACCTTGCCCAAAAATGCGGTATTTCAACCAAAACAGTTGCCCGGATAGAAAGCGGCGATGATCTAAAATTTTCAAATCTTGTTAAAATCTTAAACGAGTTTGGTCTTCTTGAAAACTTAAATATTTTAATTCCTGAGCTGCAACCTGACTATAAAGCAATGTTTGAAGAAAAAGCAGCAAAAAAACGTGCAAGACCCACTAACAAAGCATCCGGCAATGACTGGGTTTGGGGTGAAGATGAGGGGGAAAACGAAACATGAAAAGGGTAAACACAGTTCGCGTCAGAATGTGGGGTACTACTGTCGGCTATCTTCATCAGAATGAAAACGGTATCATAGGTTTTCAGTATGATGATGATTTTATCGGAAGTAATATTGAAATTTCCCCCATAAAAATGCCGTTATCATCACGTACCTACTCATTTCCTTCTTTACCTGAGCATACTTTTCACGGATTACCCGGTATGGTTGCAGATTCACTTCCTGACAAATTCGGTAATATCGTTATAAAAAGGTATCTGGAAAGTCAAGGAAGAACCGCAGAAAGTCTGTCTGTCATTGAAAGACTGTGCTACACGGGAAAAAGAGGCATGGGAGCTTTGGAATATGAACCTTCAGCAGAATTTACAGGCATAAACGAAACAGTAAATATTGATGAATTAACAAAATTAGCATCTGAAATCCTGTCTGAAAAGAAACAACTTCATATACAAAAAAATGATAATCTGATGGCACAGTTAATGGAATGCGGTTCATCTGTCGGTGGTGCAAGAGCAAAAACCCTTATTGCATGGAACAAAGAAACCAATGATATACGCTCAGGACAAATTGATGCAGGCAAAGGATATGAATATTGGTTACTCAAATTTGATAACATCAGAAACAACAAAGATAAAGATACCACACCTGATTACGCAGAATATACAAAAACAGAATATGCTTATTATTTAATGGCTCTTGAAGCAGGTCTCGTAATGAGCGAATGCCGTTTATATAAAGAAAACGGCAGTGCTCACTTTATTACAAAGCGATTCGACAGAAAAGGAGAAAAGGGCGAGAAAATTCACATGCAAACTTTATGTGCATTGGCACACATGGATTTCAATTCCCCGAGAATACATTCTTACGAAGAGGCATTTACGGTAATGAAGCAATTACGCCTTCCTTACAGTGATTCTTTACAGCTCTTCAAGCGTATGATATTCAATGAATATGCAAAAAACTACGATGACCACACTAAAAATATTTCTTTCCTCATGGACAAAAAAGGGGTATGGTCCTTATCGCCTGCTTATGATGTAACTTTTTCCTACAGAAAAGACAGTATATGGGTAAAAGCTCATCAAATGCTTATCAACGGAAAATCTGATAACATAACTAAAGAAGACTTGTTGCAGACAGCAAAAGCTGCAGGCATAAAAAAAACAGACGCGTTAAAATGTATAGAACAGGTTTTGAATTCAATTTCAAAATGGGAAGACTTCGCCCGGAAAGCAGATATGTCAGAATACAGTTTTGAGAATATTAAAAATTTTTTAGCATACTAACAAAATCATAATTTAACGGGGAGACATTCGCCATGGCGAACACCTCCCCTACAAATACTTAATGCAAATTCACTTATAGATTAATTTAATACATTCCGTTTGCCGTCATATAATCATAAATAATTTTTCCGTGATTCTGTTCGTCCTTCTGTATATGATTGAGAAAATCCCTCACATTTTTGTCACGGAATTCAAATGTTGCAGTATCATATAAGTGGGACACCTGTTTTTCCCCGGACAGTAAATCGTTACACAGGTACATATCGGCACTTTTTTCGGGACAGAGCATTGCCTTATATTTCGCAGTAAACACGGGCAGAGGCTTTTCTGCCCCGTTAATGGGCGGCACTGTTCCGCTTGATATCTGTTCAAGGGAGTCCAGATGCTCCGATTCCTCCGCTGAGAGTCCCTGAAACAGGCTTTTAAGCTGTTCATCATGGGCACTTTCAGCGTGTCTTTTATACTTTTCTATACACAGCTTTTCATGACTTTTAAGTTCCTCGAGCATGTTTCTTTCTTTTTCCGTAAAATCCATATTTTCATAACTCCTTTCATATATATTGTACAACATATTTGGCATTTTATACAAAATATTATATATAAAACAGGTAATTTTATTCGACATTATTTTTTGTTACAAAAAAGCTGAAAACTGTAACTTTTTGTCACCGAAAAGACATGGACAAACGCACTTTTTAGTAGTATTATGCTCTCAGCATTATGAATGCTTTATATATATTTGCCGTATACGGCAGAACGGAGAAAGTTTTATGAAACGCTTTATAGAGTCGAACAGATGGGAAATCTTTTCGGCAGCACTTATCTCAGGTGTATTTGCGGCATCGGTAATGATAGCCTCAATAGTTTCAGCATTTTAATTACAATAAAGAACAGAAAGCCCTGTGCTTTTTGTTCTTTTTTGTTTTTGTTGACATTGCCATTTATTAATGTTAATATTAAAATGACAATATATTAATTTATGAGGTGAGTTTTATGAACACTATTTCTGTTTGCGGCAAAAGACTTGTTGATGAATACGGAAGAGAGAGAATTTTTAACGGACTCAACTTTGTTTATAAAGGTGTGGATGCTGACGAAGACGGTGTCATCAGATATCAGACACACATTACCGAAGAAAGACTGAAAGCACTTAAGAGCAAAGGTGTAAACATCATAAGACTCGGTCTTACATGGGCAGGTATAGAACCTCAGCCCGGTGAATACAATAACGAATATCTTGACGGATACAAGGAAGTTCTTAAACTGTGCGAAAAGTATGAAATATATGTATTTGTAGACTGGCATCAGGACCTTTTCAGTCATTTCTGTTCAGCCCCAGGAGACGGTGCACCCAAATGGGCATGTACTCATACAAAAAAGAGAAAAGACCCTATTTTGATATGGGCTGAAGGTTATTTCTTCCACAAAGATATTCACGAAGCATTTGATGATTTCTGGAACAATGCCGAAATTGACGGCAGGGGTATGCGGGACCGCTATTGTGATATGCTCACATACACGGTAAACTATCTCAAAGACTCAGAAGCCATTATAGGCTATGACGTGATGAATGAACCCTTCCCCGGTTCTCCCGGAGGAAAGATATTCAGAAATCTTGTCAGAAACGGCGTGGAAACCATACTTTTCAACAAACGTGTTGACAGAAAGAATCTTATCACAAATGCCATGCATAAGGATGTTATGGCAATGCTCAGTGTTGCAGACGACCCTAAGGTATACAATAAAATAATTGAAAATGCAAAGGATATGCTCTTTGAATTTGACACAAAGAGATATTATCCCTTCCTCGTGGCTGCAGCAGAAGCCATAAGAAAAGCAGACGAAACAGGTATCATAATTTCCGAAAACTGCTATTACTCAAATCTCGGAATTCCCTGCAGTGTTCCGAGAATTATATACAAAAACGGAGAAAGAGAAGAAAACCATCTTTTCTCCCCCCACGGCTATGACATCACAGTTGACACTCCCCTTACAAACAATGCAAGTCCCTACAGAGTAGATTTCATTTTCGATGAACATAAGAGAACTCAGGAAAGAATGAATGTACCCGTACTCGTAGGCGAATGGGGAGGAATGGTTCCCGGAAGTGATGAATATCCCGCACTCGAGCATCTTATAGAAAAATTCGACTCAAACAAATGGAGCCACACATACTGGCACTATTATGAAGATTTTGAAAACAGCAAAATAATGGATATTATCTGCCGTCCCATGCCCATAGCAGTTGCAGGTGAAATTAAGAAATATTCTTATGACAGAAAAGAAAAGGTATTCACTCTTACTTATACAGGCTCATCCACAATAAAAGCACCTACTCTCATATACCTTCCCTCAGAACCGAAAAAGATATGGTCAACAAAATCTTATGTTATGAAGGAAGGCGGAATTCTCCAGGTATATGCAGGAAAAGGTGAGTGTATCGTAAAAGTAGAGTTATGATTTACTATCTGCTCATAATTTCGCTTGTTGCGGTAATTCTTACTGTATATGACAAGAAGGCATCAAAACGCAAAAAAGGAAAGAAAAAAAGAAAAAGAGTGTCTGAAAAGACACTTATAACGGTGGCATTACTTGGCGGTGCTCTCCCTGAATTTGTCACAATGAAGCTTATTCATCACAAAACACGGCACAGAAAGTTTATGTGGGGACTGCCGGGGATAATGCTTTTACATACAGCAATTTATCTGGCATTTACTTATTTGTTTTAGGAGAAAACTATGTTAGAAGTTAAAAATATAGGATTCACCGTAAAAGACTCAGGAAAAGACGGTAATCTTGAAATAATTGAGGACGTTTCCTTTACTCTGGAAGACGGAAAATTCCTTGTAATAACAGGCCCCAACGGCGGCGGCAAGTCCACACTTGCCCGTCTTATAATGGGTATTGAAAAGCCCACTAAGGGACAGATAATATATAACGGAACAGATATAACAAATCTTTCCATAACCGAAAGAGCAAAGCTCGGTATAGGCTATGCTTTCCAGCAGCCGCCCCGTTTCAAGGGACTTACCGTAAGAAAGCTTTTATCTCTTGCACACGGCTCTCCTCTTCCTGAAAATGAGTGCTGTTCTTACCTTACAAAGGTGGGGCTTTGTTCCATGGACTACTTAAACCGTGAGGTGGACTCCTCCCTTTCAGGCGGTGAAGTAAAAAGAATTGAAATTGCAACTCTCATGGCAAGAGAGCTGGGACTTGCAATATATGACGAACCCGAAGCAGGTATTGACCTGTGGAGCTTTTCAATGCTTGTTCAATCCTTCAGAGATATGGCTGCAGACAGAAATGAAAGCGTCATGATAATCTCCCATCAGGAGAGAATAATGCAGCTTGCAGATGACATTCTCGTAATTGCCGACGGAAAAATACGCTCTTACGGCACAAAACAGGAAATACTCCCCACACTTCTGGGAGAATTTGACAGCAAATGTTCTTTAAGAGGTGATAACAATGCTTAATATTACAGAAAAAAACTTACTTGATAAAATATCCGATTTTTCAGCCATGCCTGCAGGTGCCTCTTATAACATAAGAAAAAACGGTGCAGGAGTGGAGAGAAGCACTACCGAAAAAGTTCAGATAACCAACAAAACCGACAAGCCCGGCATTGATATTACAGTACTTCCCGACACAAAAGGCGAAAATATATACATCCCCGTTATCATCACCGAGGAAGGTGTACAAGACAAGGTATACAACGATTTTTACATCGGTGAAAATGCTGATGTGACAATAATTGCAGGCTGCGGAATACACAATTCAGGCTGTAATGAAAGCCGTCATGACGGCATACACCGTTTCTTCATAGGAAAAAATGCAAAAATAACTTATATAGAAAAGCACTACGGCGAAGGGGACGGCACGGGAGAAAAAGTGCTCAATCCCGAAACAGTCGTTTTCATGGAAGAAAACTCCGTATGCGAAATGGAAACAGTACAGATTAAGGGAGTTGACTCCACAAAGAGAAACACCGTTGCAAAGCTGGGCGAAAATGCAAAATTTATAGTAACCGAACGCCTTATGACCCACGGAGAACAGACGGCAGATTCCGATATGACTATTGAGCTTAACGGCGAAGGTGCCTCAGCACAGATAATATCCCGTTCCGTAGCAAAGGATAATTCTAAACAGGTGTTCTATCCCAAGGCTGTAGGCAATGCCCCCTGCTCGGCTCATGTGCAATGCGATTCCATAATTATGGACAATGCAGGCATTCGATCCATACCTGAAATTGCAGCCAATCACGCAGATGCCGCAATTATCCACGAAGCCGCCATAGGCAGAATTAACAACGAACAGCTTCTGAAACTCATGACCTTCGGAATGACCCCCGAAGAAGCAGAAGAAATAATAATTCAGGGCTTCTTAAACTGATTAAACCAACTCAAAAACCCGAAATTCAACAGGCTTAGTTTTACCGACAAGTAAAACTAAGCCTGTTTATCAATGATTTATGCTGTTTTGCTTATGGTTATGCTTCCGATATCGGGAGCATAAGTAACATTATTGTTGAAGCTGTAGCTTCCGTCATTTGAAAGAATGATTTTGTTTTCCCCTGCGGAAAGACTCAATATTATGGTTTTCGTTTTGTAATTATCCCATGAATATGTACTTCTGAAAAAATGATTTCCGGTGTTTTCACCGTTTACGGAAACTGTGATATATCTTTCCACAAGATCAACATTATAATCGTGATAACCGCCCTTTTCGTTATTGGCATATTCTACGGTAAAGGAATAATATCCGGCTTCGGGGACATTTACGGTAAATTCAACATTTCCGCCCGTTTCCGAGCTTATCCATCCTATGTGTTTACCCGTTGAAGTATTGTTATCCTCTTCCGATTTTGCACCTGAGTTATAAATTACATCGTCGGGTGTGATAATTATACTGTTTTCGGTGTTTTCAACAGCTTCAACTTCCGTAAAAGTAACTCCGTCGGGAAGGACTATTTTGTTATATCCCCGTGAAAAATAGAAAATACTGTCTGTATCATCTTCAAGTGTAATACCGTTTATAATGACTTGCTTATTATCGGAAAGTCCCGAAAGCTTATAGTAACCGTCTGTCGGCATTATGGAATAATATGCATTTTCATCGGAAGACACATTTCTTGACATAAGTTTTTCAAAGTAAACCTCGTTTTCTTTAAGAGGACTGATTTCTATTAAATCAAGACTTATCATCTTATCATCCCTTGCGGAAATTACAATATCATTTTTTCCCTTACTGCACTCTGCATAAAGACTTACAACTTCCGTGCAGTCATTTTTAAGCGTGGAAGGACAGATAACGGAATGGATTTTTCCGTTTACCGTAACATCAACCTCTGTACTGTCATCGGACCCATTGGCATATATGAGACTGATAACATATTTTCCTTCATTTTTCGATTTATAACTAAAGCTTACCGATGAATCAATATTGATATCTCTTACAATTCCGCCCCCGCTTATACTGTATGCACATTCATCAGAAACATAAGCAGTGCCCGACACTTCGCCATTTTCGGCTTCAATTCTCGTCACATCCGAAAAATATACTCTGTTTTCAGCTTCTCCCTTTGTAATTTCAATGAAAAATGCCTGTTCCTTATTGTCAACAGGAGTTCTGAAGGTAATGGAATTGTTTTTTACGGTGGTGCTTATTACCGATTCCTCAGTGGGGGAAATCACCTCACCGCCGAGCCCTCTGAAATTTACGCTGCTTATTTCAATTTTAACTTTATCGCCGTTGGAAAATGTACTGTCCTTAAGATTTTCAATCTTGATTTTACCGTTCATCTCACTGCCGCTTGTCATAATATAAAACTTTTCTTCCGCTTCGTCGTAAGAAGCAAGAGCGATAAAGCCCTTATTCATAAGGGGATATTTACCTTTGAGCCAGTTTCCGATGTTTGAATTAAACAGATCCCATTCCTCAGTGGCAAGTTCTTTTCCCTTCATTTTTGCATAGAAATTATATACCCAGTAATTACTGTTGGGAGTCACATCATCTGCCACTGTGTCCGAAAGATTATTTGCAAGTCTCCAATAAGCCACACAACCGTAAGCATCCTGCTTTTCGAGTCTTGCTATCCATTTTACACTCTCACCGGGAATACCGTTTGTTTTCATAAGTCCGTATTCGGAAATACATACGGGAAGTCTTTCAATACCCAGTTCATCACAGATGGAATAATATCCGTTGAAATTATCCTTCATCCAATAAATTGATTGGTCACTCAATTCATGCCAGACCACTACTTCGGGCAGACAGTCATTTTCTTTGCAATATGATAAAAATTCCTTTATAAAATCATAATTATAACCGCAATGTCCCGGCCCCGCAATTTTTGCATTGGGGTCGATTTCTTTTACTATACCATAAGTTTCCTTCCACGCATCATAAAATTTATAACGGTTTTCCTCTTCCCAAAAATTCCCCAGCCACGCACCGTTGTCCATTTCGTTATATATACAGTAAACAAGACTGTCAGCATAGGGAGAAGATGCCATTTCGCTGACAGTAGTTTTCACCTTTTCGTTATATTCAGGGAGAGAATCAAGCTGATAATACCATGTATCATACATATCCTGAGTATATACCATGAGCATTTCACCGCCTGCCGAAAGAAATGTTTCCGAAACATTTCTCACATCGCCTATGGGATGCTGAAGTCCCCCTGCAGTCTTTGTTGCAAGGCTGTTTATACCGATACTCTCGGCTATTTCCGCTGTGGGGATATCATCCTCAGCGAAACCGTATAAAAATCCCGAAGCCCTTCCCGTAAGCTCAGACTGAGACGAAAAATCAACCGTAACGGTAGGTACGGCAAGCTTTGCAAATATACCAAAGGCAAAAGCCACGGCACAGACAGTAATAATAAGCAAGCTCAACAAAACTTTCTGATACTTTTTCATAGAACACCTCAGTTGATAATTTCATTTATTTTATCCTGATAATACTTGCTGTCATATAAGGGAATTACATATCTGTGCGGACCCTTTTCATCAGCCGTAAAATAATTTCTGCCTCCGATTTCATCCACGGAAGCTCTGCCCTGTACATAGTCATATCCTGCACTTTTTTCATCCCCCGTAACAGCAAGAAGTGCCGTTAAGGGATCCCATGAACATCTGCCCTTACTGCTTCCGTGGTCACAGAAGCTTTTATATAAAAAGTCGTCATCTGAAAGCTCGTTTCCCGAAATGACATTTTCCCCTGCTTCAAAGCCTAAAAATGTCACGGAAACGGGACACAGACGGCAAAATATTTCACCGCCTGTTCTTGAACGGTGATTATTACAGAAATTGTGTTCTTTTCCGCCCTGTTCGTCCCATTTACCTGCCATTACCCAGACTTTTTTCACCTTTTCACGGACGAGTTCAAGCCCTGTTTTTTCGGATATTTCATCCGGCTTACTCAGAAGCAGCTCAGCAAAGACCTGAAGAAAACCCACTTCAACTATCTCAACTTTGCCTTCGCAATCACGAAGTAAGCGTCTGTAAAGTTTTACTGCATCCTCTGCATCCTCATTCTTTTTATAATTTACGGAAAACGGGGCAAGATTTTTCTGATATTTCAGATGTGTCCCCTCGAAATCGGTACCTTTAAGGTCAATTCCGAGAGGGATGTCCGTGACTCCCTCAAGTGCTATAAAACCGTCAACAGAAGGAACGGAAAACTCCATACAGGCATTTATTCCCACTCCGAGAAGCTTTATTTTACCTTCCTTATGAGCACGGAGAAGTATTCTCATTGCCGCCAGGTCATCGCAATCCGTCCACCAATCCGTACCGAATATGAATTCACGCATATATTCTCCCTCCGAAACTATATTTCATTGAAAAAATCAAAGGACAAACGACCCGATACCTGATGTTTTCCCTCATGCACGTCGTACTTAAAATTATCCCTGACACCGAGCTTTTCATATACCTCAGCAATCTTTTCAATGGCTTCGGAAGACGCATCAACGGGAAAAAGCTTATCTTTTTTCCCGCATTCAATAAGAAGCTTTTTCGGTGCAAGTGCTGCGGCAAAATCATACATATCTCCCACTCTCAGAAGTGCGGGAATATAATTATCGGGACAGTGCCACATAGAAAGCACACTTTTCCCGAAGGTATTTACGTATCCCGATATCACGGTCTTTTCAATTCTGTCGTCAAGCAGGGATGTATAAAGCGACACAAGTCCTCCGCCGGAAATACCCATTATTCCGAAACGGGACAGACCCTCTTTTTGGAGTATATCAATGCATCTTATTGCCTGATATACCCGAAGAGAGGCGGCAGAAAAACCGTACATCAACGAATGCATGGAAACCGTCTCACAGGATGAAATATAAAAAGGCTTTCTGCTGTCCTTTTTTAATCTCGCTTTTCCGAAGGCAACAGGCTCAAAGGCAATGACTGTGTTACCTCTCAAAGCCAGTTCTTCAGCAAAATTTTTCTGGTAATTATCAAAGAAATTTATTTTTCTGTATTTTCCGTTTTTTCCCTGTCTTATAATCTGCCTGACCCCGTAGCCGTGTCCGGGAACTGCTACCACGCCGTACAAGGAAGGCTTTTCAGGCACAAGAAGATAACAGAGCATATTCCAGTTTTTACAGATTTCAACAGAAAATGTTCTGATAATATAGTTCTTTCTTTTTTCTTCTTTGAGGATATGTGTTGTCAGTTCCTCTGTTTTTCCGGGAATATTATCCAAAGCAAAAACCTTTTTTAATTCTTCCTTTATATCTCTGCTTTTAACGGTAATATCACTGTCCTTTATGTTTTCATAAGGACAAGGTCTGTTATTATACAAATCCTTAAAAAACTCATCGGGAGAAAAATCATTTTTTTTCATACTACACCAAAATCATAAACTGAATTCAAACTCTGTTCTGTGTTCTCTTGCATCCTTTTCCGAATTGCCGATGTATGCAATATATGTAATATCTTCTTCAGTGAAGCCGTTTTCTCCGTAGTAGGAGAGGTCTGCCTTTCTGACTGAAAGCTTTACCTGTGCACTCTCACCTGCACCGAGATAAACACGCCTGAAGTCACGAAGCTCTCTTACGGGTCTTTCTACGGCACTGTTTGCATATCCTATATAGAGCTGCACTGTCTCACTGCCTTCACGGGAACCGATATTTTTTACATCAACAGTAAAAACTGCCGTATCCTTGTCGATATGTGACATCACAGGCTCGGAAATGCGGAAATCAGTATATGAAAGTCCGAAGCCGTAGGGATAATCCTCGGTTTTGTTGTCACGAAGCAGTTTTTTGTAGCCGTGATAATAACCGTAATACTGCTCTAAAGCCTGCCATCTTACCTCGGGGAAATCACTGTCCTTTTTACCGATTACGAAAGGAAGCTTTCCTCCGGGATTCACTTTTCCGAAAATGACATCGGCAATGGAGGTACCGCCCTCCATACCGGGATAATAAGCCATCAGTACGGCACTTACCCCCCCGTGCCATTCACTCATTCTTATCATATTGCCGCCCATGAGCACAACAGCGGTATTTTTATTGAGTTCTGCCACTTCCTTTATCATACTGACTTCTTTTTTCTTAAGTCCCAGCTCTTTTCTGTCTCCGCCTATTACAACTATATACTCACCCTCGTCGGAATGCTTCATTCCGCATACAAGTATAACTGCATCTGCATGCTGTATTATATAATGACGGTCTTTTACTTCGGCAGTGGGAATATATGTCATGTGTGCCTCGGGATAATTTTCTTCAATAGCTTGCTTTACGGTTTTTATATAGGGAGGATGCACCTGACTTGAACCGTTATCACCGATGTTTTCCTCATCTGCAAGGTCGCCGACAAGGGCTATGCTTCTGATTTTATTTACATCAAGGGGAAGAAGTCCGTTTTCATTTTTTATGAGCGTTATACTCTTGTCTGCAACTTCCTTTGCGAGTGCTATATGCTCTTCACAGGCAATAAGCTCCTTCGGATATTCCCTGTCGCCCTTTGCGTTTTCGGCAGCAAGTATGGTTCTTACAATTCTGACAGAGGCTTCATTTATCTGATTTTCCGTAATTTTACCTTTTTTAAGTGCCCGTTTTATATTGCCGTAAGTATATTTCCTCCTTATGTTCATTTCCACATCAAGACCGGCATTCATGCCGCCCGACGTGTTATGAAGTCCGAAGAAAAAGTCAGAAACTACAAATCCGTCAAAATCCCATTCACCTTTTAAGACATCTCTCAGAAGATAATTATTGGCTCCGTTGAAATGTCCCCGATATCTGTTGTATGAACTCATTACAGCAGCCGCACCTGCATCTATACATTCTTTGAAATGGCGGAGATATATCTCTCTTTCTGTTCTCTTGTCAGCATTGATATTAACCCAGAAACGGGAATTTTCCATACTGTTGAAAGCAAAATGCTTTATACATGCAATTACACTTTCATCCTGTACACCTTTTACCAGTGCAGATGCCATTTTTCCTATATGAACACTGTCTTCACCGAAGGTCTCCTGACTTCTGCCGCCGCCCGGATTATAAGGAACATTTATGCAGACACCGCCGAAAAAGTTACCGCCGTTTGCTCTTATCTCCTTTGCAATGGCGTTGCCTACCCTTTCTTCAAGCTCAGGGTCAAATGTTGCACCTCTTGCCATGGTAACGGGGAAACAGGTGGAATTTCCGCTGACACAACCTCTGGGGCCGTCACAGAACAGCATCTGAGAAATACCGAGTCTGTCATTACCGCCGGCCCCGTAAGGAAAAGAATTATAACTTCCGATACCCATACTCTGATACCATTTACAGTGTCCCGCCAGAAGAACGACCTTTTCCCGAAGGCTCATCTGCTCAACAAGCTTCTCAGCTTCTGCTGTAAAGGAAAGTCTGTATTTTTTGTCATTAAGCATAATGCAAATCCCCCAAAATGAATAATTTTGTTTATAATTTATAATAACAATAAAAAAATGTATTGTCAACCAAAAGTCACTGTGGTAAAATACTTCTTAAAATCACTTATACAAAGGATAATGGTAAAATGTTAAAAAACAGAGCAGCAGGTGTGCTCATGCACATCTCAACGATTCCGTCAGAATACGGAATCGGAGTATTTGACGAAAACTGCATGTATTTTGCAGACAAACTTCACGAAATGAATTTCGGTTACTGGCAGGTGCTTCCCTTCAACCCCGTGGATAAAGCTAACTCCCCTTACTGTTCAGCTTCAGCCTTTGCGGGGAACATCCTTTTTATTGACCCCAAAGCCTTATATAAAGACGGACTTTGCACACGGGAAGAATATGAAGAAAACATATATACAGGCTCACCTTATACAGCCGATTACGAATTTGCTTCCGAAAAAAGGATGAAGCTTCTGAAAAAGGCTTTTTCACGAATCTCTTCCGAAATTGCCGAGGAAGTACGCACTTTCTCCGAAGAAAATCCCTGGCTTGCTGATTTTTCTCTGTTTATGGCACTGAAAGAAAAACACAACGACAAGCCCTGGTGGGAATGGGATGAGAAATATTCCCGTTATAAAACAGCAAAAAACCACCGCCGTGAATTTGAAGAAGACTGTGCCTTCTGGAAATTCACCCAGTACATCTTCTTTAAGCAGTGGAACGAAATAAAAGCTTATGTAAACAAAAAAGGTATAGCAATTATCGGAGATATGCCCATATATGTTGCAATGGACTCTGCCGACGTATGGGCTGACACTGCACAGTTTCAGATAGACAAAGAAACACTGAAGCCCGAAGCTGTTGCAGGCTGTCCCCCCGACTACTTTTCCGAGGACGGTCAGTTATGGGGAAATCCCCTTTACAACTGGGAATATATGGAAAAGGACAGCTACAAATGGTGGCTGTCCCGTATAAAGCAGTGTTTCAAGACTTATGACTGTGTACGAATTGACCATTTCAGAGCCTTTGCATCCTACTGGAAAATACCCGCTTCATCAAAGACGGCAAAAAACGGCGAATGGATAACAGGTCCCGGCATGAAGCTGTTCAATGAAATAAAAAAGACCTTCGGAGACCTTCCCATAATTGCAGAAGATCTCGGCATTTTCGGTGAGGACGTAACAAAGCTTCTTGCAGACTCGGGCTTCCCCGGAATGAAGGTCGTACAGTTCGGCTTTGAGCCTGACGGAGATTCACTCCACATGCCTCACAACACGGTGATAAATTCCGTGAACTACTGCGGCACTCACGACAACAATACCCTTCTCGGATGGCTGTGGGAAGCAAACGAAAAAGAGAGAGCATTTGCTCTCGATTATGTGGGCTTTACGGGTAACAACTGGGGAGACGGAGGATTCCATTCGGAAAGCTGCCGTAAAATTATTGAAGCCGTGTGGAAATCCTCATCAAACACTGCTGTCATTGCTTTCCAGGACATGTGCGGCTTCGGAAGCGATGCAAGAATGAACATTCCGGGCGTTCCCGAAAAAAACTGGAGATACCGCACAACAAAAGATACCATCGACAGCGTGGATACGGCTTATTTCAAAAAAATCAATTCCCTGTACAGAAGAACTTATCCCGTGTTCCCTGATAATAAATCATAATTTATGTGTTTTATTTCTTAAATTTTCTTGCATAAGAAAGTGTCTGTTTCAGGGCACTTTCTTTTTTTATTCCTGCAAGTCTCAGCTTATGTGCATAGGCTAAAATTTCAGAAAAACTCTTATTCGGCACAAGTCCTGCTTCTATAAGGTCTTTTCCCTGAACAAAGGGTCGGGACATATACTCTTTATATACTTCATATTTTTCGAGCAGCTCTTTTTGTATATCATCATGTCTTCCGAAATTGTCACAGGATGAAAGATAAATAAGGTCTTCGGGGGCAATACTTTCATCAAAAAGCTTATTCACGGATTTTACGGACGACCCTGCTCTTGTCATAACAAAGGGCTTCATGTGAAGCAACGTCATATTGAGAACATAGGAAATAAGCTCTTTTTCATTTGTTATTCTGCCGAGAAAATCCTTTATGAGACTAATGCCGCGTTTCTCATGCTCATAAGAATGTATAACTCCGTCAATCTCCTCGGTAGAAATTATTTTTCCGAGGTCATGACAAAGACACGAGAGCATAAAATAATACGGTTCGCTTGTTTTTTCTCTGTATAAAGCACCTGTATCCAGCACCATCATGGTGTGTACCCACACATCCCCTTCGGGATGAAAAACAGGATTCTGAGGAAGCCCTATGAGTTTTTTTATTTCGGGAAACCAGTAGTCAAGACCGTTCACTTCTCTTAACACTTCAAAAAAAACGGACGGCTTTTCAGCTTTCATCAAAGCTTTTTTCATCTCCCCTTCTATCCTTTCTTTTGAAAGAGAGGATAAATCTATATGCCTGCAAAGCTCCTTTGTTTCCTCAGCCACCGAAAAATCGAACCTTGCAGAAAACCGGGCAAGGCGAAGAACTCTCAGAGGATCCTCGGGGAAGCTGCTGTCATTCACATGACGCAGTATTTTATTTTTCAGGTCATTTTTTCCTCCGAAATGATCGATAATCTCCCCTGTAAGCACATCCTCCATAAGAGCATTTACGGTAAAATCTCTTCTTTCTGCCGCTTTTTTTGTTCCGATAAACGGATCGACACTTATTGCAAAATCTCTGTGTCCTCTGCCCGTTACCGCCTCGCTTCTGGGCATGGCAATATCAATATCGAAGCCTTTCAGAGAAAAAATCCCGAAGGACTCGCCCATTTCGAGAATTTCTCCCGCTTCGGATAAAATTTTCCGAAGACTCTGCACATCAACCGAGTGTACTTCAATATCAATATCCTTATTTTCAATGCCGAGAAGCCTGTCACGGACAAAGCCGCCCACATAATAGGCTCTGCCGCCCTGTGCGGCTATTTTTCGGGCAATTTCTTTAACAGTCTGTTCCCTTGTCATTATGCCTTCTTCCGAAAAGACCCCTTTTCGGAAAGAAAAGGGATCATTTTCTGTTATCATATAATATTTTCAAGCCTTTAAGTAAAAGGTGTTCATCATATATTACCTGCCTTTTACATACGGGAAGGATAAATTTTGCCGCCCCTCCCGTCACAACGGCAGTTATTTTTTCACCGAATTCATCTTCAACTCTTGCACATATACCCTCAATGGAAGAAGCCTGAGAATATATCACACCGTTGTTTATGCACGACACCGTATCCTGTCCCAAAAGAGAATTTGGCTGATACGGCTTTATTCCGGGAAGAAGTGCAGTTCCCGATGACAGTGCATTTACGGAAAGCCCGAGCCCCGGCAGTATCATACCGCCGACAAATACACCCTCGCGGTCTATTACGGAAACCGTAGTGGCTGTCCCCATATCAAATATTACGGCAGGAACCGGGTAAAGAGATTTTACGGCAGTCATATCCGCTACTCTGTCATTGCCGAGTTTATGTCTGTCATAGCCTGAAAGTCTCAATCCGTCATTGAAACCGCTGTCAATGACAACAACATTTCCGCCCGTTATCTCATCAAGAGCTGTTTTTGCCAAAGGCGTAAGAGCAGGAACAACAGAACAAAGAACAGCTCCCTCAGGTTCTGTGGGTAATTCTCTCAGAGCCTTGACAAGTTCCCCGGAGGAATGATAAAGATTGTCAGGATAATTCTTTATAAAAACGGGTTCGTATTCTTTTTCAAATCCTGCAACACATATATTAGTATTGCCTATATCTACTGCATATATCATTTTGTTACCGCTGATTTTCCGCCGGTTTTCACACCGAGCACTTTATCGAGTGCAAGACATACGGGCGTGGTAATAACTGCCGCCGCTATGGCTTCGGGAACACCGTTTGTTCCCACAACTCCGAGAACCACGGTAAGTACGGTCTCAACGGGTATATTGTTTGCGGCAGCATAAGCATCCTTGAAGAAAAGATATATCATTCCCATAACAAGAACAGTATTTGTAAAAGCACCGACAACGGCTGCCACAGTGGTTGCCGCACTTCTTATACCCTGATTTCTCTTTCTGAAGACTTTTTCAACGAGAAGCTCAATGCCCTTCACCGTATAATAGGGAGTCACGCCTACAAGAATTCTCGGTAAAAAACATATAAGTATCGAGAGAAAACTTCCCTTCTGAAGTCCGGGAAGGGGCACAAAGGGAGTAAAAGCAAAAGAAAGAAGGCTCGGTGCAATACTGTTCTTTATTATACTTGAAAGTCCGAACACAAAGCCGAGAAATGCACCCTTTTTGGGGCCTAAAATAACTGAACCGATAATAACGGGAACATGCAGTATCGTAGCCTTTATTATCGGAAGATCTATAAGACCGATAGGAGTAAAAGCCAGAAGCAAAACTATTGCAGTAAAAAGAGCCAGAATTACCTGCTGTCTTACCTTATCATTTCTTTTTTTCATATTCATATTTTTCCCTCCTGCTGCTGTTCAGAAAAACCGATACAACGCAAATTACGGTTTTAAGTACCGCATACTCTCTTTTCTGCCTGACGCCCGATAAGGTGCATCGGCAAAGATTTTTGCGATTCTTACACATCCATTATACAAAGTGACTATGTAAAATGCAAGTTTTTTGTGTCTTTTCCTTATTTTTTCTTTCCTTGTTTAGTAAATGTATTTACAAATAACGATTATTTTTGTATAATTTATTCAGTGAATATTATTCATCGGGAGGTATTTTTATGCTCACGGGAAAAACCGTACTTTTAGGAATAACGGGAGGCATCGCCTGCTATAAAGCGGCTGAGCTTACCTCACTTCTCATAAAACAGAACTGCGATGTTCATGTGATAATGACAAAGGGAGCACTCGAATTCATGACTCCTCTGACATTTGAAGCTCTTACGGGCAACAAAGTACACACGGACATTTTTGACAAGGACTCAGGCACGGAAATACCTCATATTTCTCTTTCGGGAAAAGCCGATTGTCTCATTATCGCTCCTGCCACTGCAAATGTCATTGCAAAGCTTGCTCACGGCATTGCAGACGATATGCTAACATCAACTGCTCTTGCCTGCAACTGCAAAAAAATAATCGCTCCCGCAATGAATACAAGGATGTATGAAAATCCCGTAACTCAGGACAATATTGCCGCTCTCGGGAAATACGGCTGGGAGATAATTACCCCCGATTCGGGCAGGCTTGCCTGCGGAGACACGGGCAAAGGAAAGCTTCCATCCCCCGCAACACTTCTTGAAAGCGTTATTCACGGTATATCAAAAGAAAAAGATATGAAAGGACTCAGAGTTCTTGTTACGGCAGGTGCCACCAAAGAAGACATTGACCCCGTAAGATATATAACCAATCATTCCACGGGGAAAATGGGCTATGCCCTTGCAAAGTGTGCCGCAATGAGAGGAGCAGAGGTAACACTCGTAACAGGCTCGGACACACTTTCAGACCCTCTGTTTGTAAACACCGTTCA
This sequence comes from Oscillospiraceae bacterium, assembly GCA_015065425.1. Taxonomy (GTDB): domain Bacteria; phylum Bacillota; class Clostridia; order Oscillospirales; family Acutalibacteraceae; genus RUG806. The sequence continues at coordinate 44,917 of SVQH01000002.1, read as the reverse complement.
TATAGGCAGTGCAAAGGATATGTTTGAAAAAGTAAAGGAATACTCAGATGCAGACATCATAGTAAAAGCTGCCGCTGTTGCCGATTACAGACCGAAAACTGTTGCAGCGGATAAAATAAAAAAGACTGATGCAGATGCCGTTATTGAACTTGACAGAACGGACGATATTCTGAAATACCTCGGCGAAAACAAAAAAGAAGGTCAGACACTCTGCGGTTTTTCAATGGAAACAAAGGACCTTATTGCAAATTCAAGAAAAAAGCTTGAAAAGAAAAATCTTGATATGATATGTGCCAACAATCTCAAAGTTGAAGGTGCAGGCTTCGGGACATCCACAAATGTAATAACGATGATAACGAAAGAGGATGAGACACAGCTGCCCCTTATGTCAAAGGAACAAGCAGCGGATGAAATTTTCACAAAGCTTCTGAAGCTCAGATTAAAATGATAAAACATAAAAATTGTACCGATACATCCGTGTAAAAGATGTATGGTACAATTTTTTTATTCAAATATCACCGTACTGACACTTTTTGCGGATATGTCAACGGTATTTTCATAAAGTGTTTTATGCGTAAGGCCATTATTTTCATCGGTAATAATAATCTGTCCACCGTTTTTCATGTCGGAAAGAGTAATCTTTTTGGTTTTATCCGTATCATTTATTATAACAAGCACTTTTTCTCCGTCTTTGCAGAAAGCGAGAGCCTTAAGGTCCTTATCCTCACATATTACCCCCGTTTTTTCAGCACCGAAGGGGATATATTTTGAAAAATTACCCGTTACGTAATAACGCTTTGTCATCTCAAAGCTTTTATCTTCAAGATTTATGTAAATAAGCCCGTCACAGTAATCCACTTCGGATACGGCTATCCAGTGCTGCCATGAGGATACATTAAGAATTGATATATCCTCATAAATCACATTTGCCATAACAAGTGCCGATGCCATGCTCTTATCACGTCCTCCCTGCATGTGACACCATTCACTCATTTTTACTTCAAGCCCGGGATAATGCTTATCCAGCCATTTTCTGTATCTCCTGATAAAAGCTACTCTGTCGTTGAAGCCGGGAAGAGGAATGGGAAGGGGCAGACAATATGAATGAACATCAACGGCATCAATTTTTTCCCTGACACTTTTATAATGCATAAGAGCACGGGTATAGGACTTATTGAACCAGCGTAAATCTCCCGATTCCACACCTGAAAGCTTTACATCCTTCAGAGCCTTTCTCTGAGCCAGTTCATCTGCAAAGCATTTCATGACCCTTGCCGCACTTATGGGAGAATAATGACAGCCCTCTTGACCGCCGTTCCATATCCATATAGGTTCATTTACGGGAGAAAGATACTTTACGGGAAGTCCTTCTTTTACAAAATGCTCCGTGACATCAAGACAGTAACGGGCAAAAGCCCTATAGTTTTTACGGGAGAGATTATCTCTCATTATCTGCCGTTTTCCGAGATGCGACCGACCGTTTTTTGTAAGTCTTTCAACGGGAGAATTTACGAACAGTATAATCTCATCTGCCCCGTCCTTTGCCGCCTGCTTCATCATGTATACCGCATTTTTATCACGACTGAAATCATATTCTCCGTTTCCCTTGTCAAAGCTTTCGGTTCTTCTCAGAGGATTTCCTATGTCACTGTTCCCCGAATGAGCAGAACCTGCTCCGATATTATATCTGTAAGTTCTGAGGCCTATTCCCTTTTCCTTGCTGTAAAGAAGTTCGGATATCCTGTCACGGACGGAAATTCCGCTTTCAATATCCGTATGCTCCCAGCCGCCGACCTCCTGAGCCCACCATGCACCGCTGGCTCCGAAGCCTTCAAAAATGCCGTATTTTCTGCTTAAGTCAAGTTTTATCTCCATTTTTTATATACCTCGGTATAATTTATCTGGTGCAAAAGAACAAAATGTCAGAGAGTGCTGTGCAATTCATACATCTCATTTCCTTCATCATCAAGAAGCATAAGGCTCTGAAGTCCGAGATTGTTTACCACATTCTGCCATCTCTGCACCATATCCTTACCCGCGTCATCTATATAATTGACGGGTAAAAAACCTGCTTTTATATATGTTGCAAGGGCGGGAAGTCTCGTATCGCCCGTAAGAAGGAAAATTTTTTCCTTGCCGATATCAATAAGCTTTCTCAGAGAATCATCGGCTATAAAACTGCCGAGCTTCATACCTCTGCATTTTTCTTTTACTGCCACCATGTGTATATAGCCCATACCCGTACTCCACATATCGGGAACTACGGTATAGGTTGCAACTCTTTCACCGTCTGAATTCTCTATAAAATACGTATCTCTGTAAGGGTTCGGACCGTCAATATTTATAAGCTCACACTGAAATCTTTCATAAGCCGTGGCAGGGTCAATCAGTCCCTGAGAACAGATGTCCACCCAGTCTTTTATGTCATCTTCACAGGAAAAACGCACAGCAGAAAAGCCTTTCGGAAGACTGAGTCCCCTTACAACAGGGGCAAAATTATACATTTTAAGACTACTCATAATACTCTCCTTTTCTGTTAACCTTTTTGCTGAGACGGTTATTATAACAGTTTTATTCTACCACATTTTTGCAGGTTTGCAATAATTTACAATAAAAGATGTTATCTGCAAAAATTTTTTATATGGTTTTTTAATAATTGATTAAACAAATGTTGCATTTTTAACTAATTTTTGTTAAAATACATCTATAGTATGATATCATACGCTTGTTTGATATTCCACAGGAGGAATTATTATGACTGAAACCGGAACACACAGAGCAGAAGACAGACGTGTAAAAAGAACAAAACGGATATTGAGAGAATGTCTTTTCAAGCTTCTTGAAGAAAAAAGCATTGACGAAATCACCGTAAAGGAGCTTACGGAGGCAGCAGACGTCAACCGCTCGACCTTTTATTTTTATTATAGAGACATCAACGATATGATGATGCAGATACAGGATGAAATATTCACAGTATTTGAACAGACAGTGCTGATCCCTCAGGCAAATTTCGTCACCGTAGAAGATTTCACAAATTACTGCATCCGCTTTCTTCTGTTCTGCAAGGAATATGAAAAGATATGTAAATTTGTCATATCAAACGACCCGAACAACAATCTCGCAAAAAAAATCAAAAAAAGCCTGTTGAAACGTATCCCCGATACAAAAAAGGTTTTCCCCGAAAACGATTCAAAAAGATATCTTACGGCATTTGCAGTTTCTGCTATATGGGAAACCATTATTCAGTGGATGTATGACGGAATGAAGGTAGATGCGGAAGAAATGGCAAGATTTATGGCAAACGCTTATTTTTACGGCGGAAGATCCCTTGTAAGCCTCAAGGATAAATAAGATAAATTAATATTTTTCCTCTTGCACTAATTAAAAATTTATATTATAATTATTCTGTTGAAATATACTTTTATCCATATCGGAGGTATAAAAAATGAAAAGAAAAGCAAACAAACTTCTCAGCGTTGCTCTTTGTCTTGTTTTCATTTTTACTCTCGGAGTAATCTGGGCAAGTGCAGATGAATTAACGGGAAGCGGCACATCAGCAGATCCTTATCTCATAAGTACGGCTGATGATATTGCGGCTTTAAGCGATGCCGTAAACAACGGAAACGATTTTTCAGGCTGTATCGTCACCCTTACCGATGATATAACCTTCTCAGGGGCTTTCACTCCCATAGGAAACCCGTCTGCACCCTTCAGAGGTACTTTCCTCGGTGAAGGTCACACAGTTTCGGGACTTCATGTAAATACTGCTTATGCGGGATTTTTCGGTTATACTGAAAATGCTGTCATTTCAGAGCTCCGTGTCAACGGAACATTTGACATTACAGGCGGCGACTATGCAGGTGCAATAGTTGCTTATGCAGTAAACACAGACATCACAGACTGTACGGGCGGAGCTTCCGTTTATGCCGATAATTATTCCGGCGGTATCGTAGGATATATCTCTTCGGGTACTGTTTCCGACACAAAAACACTGTCCTCTGCAACTGTCGGTTGTGACAATGAAAACTGCGGCGGTATTGCAGGTTACAGTGCTGCAGATATAATCGGATGTACAAACAATTCTTACATTTTCGCCAACAAAAATGTCGGCGGTATCGCAGGTGTTTCAAAGGGAGACATAATCTCCTGCACAAACACCGTAAAGATAGATGCATACAGCTCAAATTACGGTGGTATTGCAGGTATCGCAGAAGGAACCGTTAAATTCTGTAAAAACAGCGGAACAGTTTCCGGCAACACAAGAAATGAAGGAAAAGCAGGCGGTATTGCAGGTATTGCAAATAAGGCTGAGATATCTCAGTGCTTACAGGCAGGTAATGTAATTTCTGCAGGTGAATATGCAGGCGGCATCGCAGGCTATGTCACAGACGGCAGCATAACTGACTGCATCTGCACAGGAAATGTCACCACAACTATGAACTTTGCAGGCGGCATTTTCGGCAGTGCAACAAAAACTCAGGTAGCAAGATGTCTCTTTACCGCTTCTGTCAGTGCAGCCTCTGCAACAGACGGTGCCATAGGTGCAGTATCAAGTGCTGCAGTCAGCGGTTGTTATTACAACAGTGATAATGAGGCAAAGGCCTTTGTTTCCGCAGTCTCCTCTGAAGGTGTAACAGGAATCACAACAAATGCCATTTCATCCCGTAACAGCTATCAGGGCTGGGATTTTGAAAATACATGGACTGTCAACAGCTTACATGCACAACACCCTCTTCTTAAGGGCATCCCCTTCCATTCCATAGTAAACATATCCTATCAGGCTCCCGACTGCACAGAAGACGGCATCATCATTGACAGCTGTTCTGTCTGCAACGAAATTATAGAAACCGTTCTTAAGGCAGAGGGTCATGATTTTACCCCCGTTTCATACAGATATGCTTCATGTTCACTTGACGGTTACATTGACAGCATCTGCACGAAATGTAACGAAACCGATACAGAAATTCTTCCCGCTACGGACCATCTGGATGAAAATAAAGACAACCACTGCGATTCCTGCAACATGGAACTCGGTTCAGACAAGGACGAAGAGAAGAGTATTTTTGAAAAAATCATCGATTTCTTTGCAAGTATAATCGAATGGTTAAGAAACCTCTTCAAATAAAATAATTATCATCTGAATAATGCAAAAACACCCTGCAGAAAAAAAGTGTTATCCTTAACGGAGAATTGAGAAAGTTTTCAATTTTCATCAAGAACCGGCATCGCATTTGTATGTACAAAAGCGGTTGGGCTGTAGTCCAAACCCACTAACAACAGAAAAGAGAAGATTCGCTTTACAACGAGTCTTCTCTTTCTTTTTGTCTGTATAGTGATATGCTGCTTTTGGCAGCGTGATATTTTCGCTTTGCGAAAGTGATATTAAACCTATCGGTTTAGTGATATTCTATTCGCTTATAACTTGCGTAGCAAATAATACTCGGCTGTAAGCCGAATATCACTGCGTAGCAATGCAACTTGCCGTTAGGCGAATAGAGTTGCGTGATACTTCGTTAAGAGTATCACGCTAATTTCTGCAGGGTATTTTTTTCGGATTTCCGCAAAAACATCTGCAGTATCACTTAAGGCATATAAGGATCATCGGAGGCTGTATAGTCCTCAGGCATTATATATTTTCTGATAAAGTTTATGGTGAAATCAACGCCCCACTGTCCCTTTGCACCCTTCCATTTTCCCGAATGAGGTTCAATGGAGAGAACGCCGTTATAGTCATTTACATAGAGCATTGTCATTATTGCACCCCATTTAAGCTCATCAAGACCTGCAGGGGGATCGTCAAAACCGTCACCTGCCACATGAAGAACACCCTTTACATGGAAGTGATAAACTCTTCTGCCCCAGTCACGCAGCTCTTTAAGATAGTCTCCTCCGCGGTTAAAGCAGTGAGAGGGGTCATATTTTATGCCAAGCTCAGGCAGTGCTCCGTGAATGACGGACCATGCTTTTTCTTCATATACGAAGTTTGCCCAGTCACAGTTATATGTTGCAATTTTAACATTCTTTCCCTTTGCGTAATCAATAAGTCCCTTGAAATAATCTATGGCAATAAGGCAGTTTTCATAATATGTTTTATCTTCAACAAAATTACAGCCCACATTATATACGGGACAGCCGACAATGGATGCAAGGTCTATAAGATTTTTGTCATGCTGCAAAGCTTCGGGGATGACATTTCCGTTATCATCAATTCTGTCCATTCCCCATCTGCCGACAGAGCCTACAAGAATTCCGTATTTTTCGGAATTGGCCTTGATTTCATCTGCCTTTTTAAGCACTTCATTTGAATCGTAATTATGATTGATGCAGAATTCCACAGCTTCAAGACCCTTGGATTTAACAGCCTTGAAATGGCCTTCCTCCCAACCGTTTATTATACCTAATTTCATTATAATCACCTCAGAATCAGTATACATAAGAAAAGTCTCAATGTCAACAAAATGACAATAAATAGATAAACAAAAACAAAAATTTTATTGATTATGACAATGCACTTATGTTATATTAAAAGAAAAACACTAAGGAGAAGTATTATGACAAAAAAATGGCGTGTCGGTATTATCGGTAACGGAGGTATATGTAAAGGTGCACATCTCAGTACTTATCTTAATGATGAAAGACTTGAAGTTGCGGCTGTCTGCGATATAATTGAGGAAAGAGCACAGTTTCTTAAAGATAATTATTTCCCCGATGCAGAAGTTTACACTGATTTCAATGAATTACTGAAAGATGAAACTATTGATTCTGTTGATATCTGTACACCCAATTATCTTCATTCAATTATTGCCGTGGCAGCATTTGAGGCGGGTAAGCACGTTTTCTGCGAAAAGCCCGATGCGGTGGATGTAACGGAAGTCCTTAAAATGAACGAAGCCGCAAAGAAGGCAGGCAAAACTCTTATGGTCATGAGAAACAACCGCTTTGTGGATGCTTCCGTTTTTGCTAAAAAGTTCATCGAAAAAGGCAAAATGGGAGACATATACTGCGGCAGAGCAGGTTGGCAGAGAAGGAGAGGCATCCCCGGAAAGGGAGGCTGGTTCACCACAAAAGCACAGTCAGGCGGCGGTCCCCTTATTGACCTGGGCGTTCACATGATTGACCTTGCAATATGGCTTATGGGAAATCCCACTCCCGTTGCAGTGTCGGGTAATACATATATGAAGTTTGCAGATAATGACTCATCCGATTCCGTTAATTCCGATTTCGGTGACAAGAATGCAGAAGGCACATTTGATGTTGAAGACCTTGCCATGGGTATGATAAGATTTGACAACGGTGCAATTCTTCAGATTGAATTCAGCTGGGCTTCAAACATAAAAGAAGAATGCCGTTTTGTGGAACTCAGAGGCACAAAATCGGGCATGAACTGGAGAAACGGTGTACTTGAACTTTTCACCGAGGAAGACGGCGAGCAGCTCAATATAACAGCCCCGAACTGCAAGGAAAATAACGGACATTCCAATAACTTAAAGCATTTCTATGATGTAGTAATTGAGGGGAAAGACCCCATATTTGTTCCGCAGCAGGGTATTGACATGATAAAAATACTCTGTGCCATTTATGAATCAGCGAAGACAGGCAAGGAAGTTTTGCTTTAATCTGAGCAGGAGGCTAACCATTAATCGGTTAGCCTCCTGCTCAATTCATATAACAAATAAAATCCGAATTACAAATTATTTATAAAGGGGACCGTATGCAGCACATGCTCTGTAGTCTGCACCTTCAAGGTCCTTTGTTCCGAATGCGTTCCAGCAAGCGGGACGGAAGATTTTCTCTTCAGGAACATTGTGAAGACCTACGGGGATACGAAGCATTGAGCAAAGAGTGATAAGGTCAGCACCAATGTGACCGTAGGAGATAGCTCCGTGGTTGGCACCCCATGCATTCATAAGGTCATAAGCTGACTTGAAGGGACCTTCGCCTGTGCATATAGGAGCAAACCATGTGCAGGGCCATGTGTAGTCCGTTCTCTTCCAAAGCGTATCGGACACTTCGTCGGGAAGATTTACGGTATACCCTTCTGCAATCTGGATTGTGGGTCCCAGACCCTTAACAAGATTGATTCTTATCATTGTGCAGGGCATTTCGGCACGGGTGAGGAAACGTGAAGAATATCCGCCGCCTCTGAAATAGCCGTTGTCTGCAGGTGCCCATTCTGTTGCTGCGAGCATCTTTTCGATGTCTTCTTCTGTTACATCATACCAGGGCTTCATAACAGGATTGCCGTTTTCATCCTTGACTTCACCGCAGGCATCAAGACAGCAAGCACCGGAATTGATAAGATGAATAAATCCGCCGGCTTCCTTTGCCTTACCTTCAATATCGTAGCCTGTTACTCTCTTAACTGCGGAGTCACTCCAGAAAGTACGGACATCGGCAAACATCTGAGCACGGTTAGTAAGTAATTTCATAAAGAGCATTGAAATGGAGTTGAGAACGTCATTTTCAGTTGCAAGGATGTAGGGTTCTCTTGCACCGTTCCAGTCAAAGGATGTGTTGCAAAGAGCCTCACCGAAGTCACAGTTGGGATAGAAGTCTGTCCACTGTCTCTGACCCTGGAAGCCTGCAGCAATAGCGTTATGTCCTACCATTTCTTCTTCACAGCCCTTGGGAAGGTTGGGGTTACCGTTCATAAGGTCTTTAATAATAACCATCATCTTAACAACGAATTCCCAGTCAGCATCTTTCTGTTCGCGGGACTTTCTTACGAATTCGGGGTTCTTGTCGAAGCCTTCCTTGCACTTTGCCTTGGTCCATGCGAGAGCCTTCTGGAATTCTTCTTCGTCATAGATATTTTCTGACATTCGTCTGATGATTTCTACCTCGTCAACGGATTCAACACGCATTCCGAGATATTCTTCAATGAATTCGGGACTTATGGATGAACCGCCGATACCCATGCAGATGGAGCCAATCTGAAGATAGCTCTTTCCTCTCATTGATGCAGCTGCAACAGCGGCACGTGCGAAGCGGAGAATCTTTTCCTGAACATCAGCAGGAACTGTAGTATCATCTGCATCCTGTACATCGTGACCGTAGATACCGAAAGCGGGAAGCCCCTTCTGTGCGTGAGTTGCAAGAACTGATGCAAGATAAACTGCACCGGGTCTCTCAGTTGCGTTGAAGCCCCATACACCCTTTATTGTCATGGGATCCATATCCATAGTTTCTGAGCCGTAGCACCAGCAGGGAGTAACGGAAAGAGTAATGTCTACTCCTTCCTTTTTGAACTTAGCGGCACAAGCAGCAGCTTCTGCAACTCTGCCTATTGTTGTATCAGCGATAACAACCTTTACGGGTTCGCCGTTTGTGTATTTAAGATTTTCGGAAATGAGCTTTGCGGCAGTTTTTGCCATATTCATTGTCTGCTCTTCAAGAGAACCTCTTACATCAAGGGGGCCTCTTCTTCCGTCAATACAGGGGCGGATACCGATTACGGGATAATCGCCGATAAGTCTGTTTTCAGCCATATAAAAAATCGTCCTTTCATAAATACAGTCCCTAAAAGACTGCCATATTTGCACAAATATAATATACCACAAGAAAAAAGCTAATTCAATAATAAACTTATATAAAATATGTCTCAAAATATAGTTATAATACTAATGAATAGTTATTGACGAAAGATTTTTGTTATGTTAGCATTGACTCATAAATATTCAAAAAAACGAAGGTGTCATAAATGAATATTCTTACTTTGTATGCAATTTGCAGAAAACAAAAAATCTCTGTTCCCCCTGCTGTATTCGACATGGGCACAGATGATTATGTGATAATTTTTGAATCTGAGCTTAAGGGCAGCGGTTATGTAAAACTCACTGTTAACGGAAAAGAAAAAACATATTGGGACGCACCTTCGGGGATAATTGCAACTCACGATACGGTTCATACAATCAAGGTTCCGAAAGAGGAGCTTAGGATGAACAGTTACATAGTGGGTTCACAGTATATCCCCTTCAAATATGACTACAGTGCCAAAAAAGGAAACACAGCGGAAAGTGACCCCGTATTTTTCAAGGGTACACCAAAAACAGATGATATAAAAATACTCTGCATTACGGATATTCACGAAAGAGAAGCGGAAATGAAAAAATCCCTTGAGTATTTTAAGGAAGACTACGACATGGTGGTGATGCTCGGCGACATTACCTCAAATTTTATAAAAAAAGAAAAATTCACTAAAAATATCCTTTCCGATGCCGCTTTTCTCTCAAAAGGTGAAATCCCCGTTGTATATACAAGAGGAAACCACGAAACACGAGGAGAATATGCTTCTCAGCTTTTGCAGTATTTTCCCACTGCTACGGGAGAATTTTTCTACTCCTTCAATTTTGGGGGGCTTTCTGCCGTAGTTCTTGATTCGGGTGAGGACAAGGAAGACGACCATAGAGAATACAGTGGACTTATAGATTTTCATTCCTATCGTGAAAAGGAATACAAATGGATAACATCACTCAAAAAAGAACAGTTTACGGGGCAATACAAACTCGTTTTCTGCCATCACCCCGAAATCGGCAACCATTTCAGAAAAGACTGGCTGACACCTTTCAAAGATATGGGCTTTGATCTTCTTATCGGTGGTCACTATCATATAAGCCGCTTTATAGAAAACACTCCCCCATCCTTCATTGCCTGCGGCAGATACAAAGACGACTGGGCAGCTTCAAGCCTGACACTTAAAAACGGAGAAATCAGAATGCTGACCATAAACACCGAGGGCGAAACACTCTTAGATAAAACAATCACCGTTAAATAAGTAAAAAGCATATATAAGAGGTTAACAACCGCTTGTCTGCACCGGATACAGACAAGCGGTTTTATTTTTATTGAAACACTTAATTAAAATCTATTGAATATTTTTGTATATTTTTCTCTATTTTTTCAATAATCTCACTTCTTCCAATCAAAAATTCACTTTGTTCACCGCTTTATTCTCTCTGTTCACTTTTTCACCAAAAATTCACTTTGTCCACTGAATATTCACTTTATTCATTAACAAAACTGAACAAAGTGAATATAATTTAAGTATAAACTCTGATAAGGAGAAAGATTATGCTGTTTGAAACTGAAAACATTGAATTCAAATCTGTTTTAACAGACGATATTTATAAAGCAGTCATCGCTTTTGCAAACACCGATGGCGGCACTATTTTTATCGGCATTGATAATTCCGGAAATACTGTCGGAATAGAAAATGTTGATGAGACCTTCTTAAAAATAACTAACGGAATCCGGGATGCCATTGCACCCGATGTGACAATGTTTGTGAAATTTACTCTCGGCGAAAACGAAACCATAAAAATTTCCGTTGGTGAAGGTAGCTTTAAACCGTATTATCTTAAATCAAAGGGATTAAAGCCCGGCGGTGTATTTGTTTGTCAGGGCACCCCTGCAGCACCTGCTTCGCCTGATGAAATCCGCAAAATGATAAAGGAATCTGACGGTGATATTTTTGAAGAAATGCGTTCTATGGAACAGGAACTCACTTTTTTGGAAACAAGGAAAGCCTTTTCCGACAGTGCAACAGAGTTTTCTGAAAACAAATTCAAGGCTCTTGGTATTGTAAACAAAACAGGCAATCTTTTTACAAATCTTGCACTGATTTTATCAGACCAGTGTCCCTATACCATAAAAACTGCAGTCTTTTCTGATGACAACAATATACACTTCCTCGACAGCAAGGAATTTTCGGGCTCAATTTTCCGACAGCTTGAAAACTGTTTTGATTATCTGAAGCTTTGTAATAAAACCAAGGCTGAATTTGACGGACTCACAAGAATAGAAAAAAACGATTATCCCGAAGAAGCTGTAAAGGAAGCTCTTCTTAATGCGGCAGTTCACAGAGATTACTCCTTCAGCGGTAGTATTATAATCAATGTGAACAACATTGAAACAGAGTTTATTTCAATAGGAGGACTCTTACCGGGACTCTCTCCCGAAGATATAAAAAGCGGAATATCTCAACCAAGAAATAAAAACCTGGCAGAGGTTTTTCACAGACTCCGTCTTATTGAATCCTACGGTACGGGTATCAGAAAAATTTATGCTTCTTATAAAAACTGTAAAGCACAACCGAGAATTGAAATAACACAAAACACCTTCAAAATAATTCTTCCCAATATTAACACAGCAGAAAACGCTTACAAAAAAGAAAATGCCGACACACTCTCTCCGCAAAAGCAGGTTGTAATTGATTTCATAAAAAAACACGGTTCTATCAACAACAAAGAAACAGAAACGCTCCTCGGAGTAAAACGCACAAGAGCATATACAATAATAAAAGAACTGACTGAAGAAGGCTATCTTACCGGTACAGGCAAAGGAGCCGACAAAAGATATGTTTTAGGACGATAGAATGAAGAATAATAAAACTATAAAAGAATTTTTACTTGACAAAAATATTTTTATTCTTGGTTTTGCAGATTTATAAGAAGTCAATGCTGAATCAAGATTGAATTTACAATATGGCATTGTTTTCGGAATTGCATTAAAAATTTTTCCAAGCCTTTCAGATACACCTTCAGTTGAATATTATAACGAATATAAAAGTGTCAGCAAACAATTACGGAAAATCAGTTATCTGCTTGAAAATAAGATACAAGGTATGGGATATAAAGCCTATTCTCTTGCCCGCAATCATCAAAATGAGCAGTTTAAAACTCCGTTGCCGTTTAAGACATTAGCAACCAGAGCCGGTTTGGGTTGGATAGGAAAATCCGGAACTCTTATCACCAAAGAATACGGCAATGCCGTAAGAATATCCGGAGTAATAACAGATATGCCTTTTGATGTCGGAAAATCTGTAAACCAATCTTTTTGCGGAGAATGTTGTGAATGCGTCCAAAACTGCCCGGCAAAAGCAATCATCGGTAGCCATTGGAATTTAGAAACCGAACGCAATAATTTATTGGATCCTTTTGCATGTAAAGCAAAGGTAATTGAACGCGGTAAGATATTTGGTGTTACAGATGGCAGTTGTGGTATTTGCATAAGTGTTTGTCCTTGGACAAAAAAAAATACATATCAAATCTTCAAAAGCAAAACTCTGTTAACTGAATAACATTATGATACAAAGAATTATAAGCAATTAGATTACCTATAAAACTTTGTACTGCAAAAAAATCTGCTTTGTTTACTTATAAATTGTATACTATATTTAACAATTTTGTAAAAATCTCACTATTTTTCAGTAATAATATTGATTTTAAAGAAAATAATATGTACTATATACTTACTTGGTGAAAATTTAATGAAAAATATATAAAAATATTCAACAGAGGTGTTTTTCTTGGAATTTGACAGATCCTATTTTTTGCATAAGCTTATACAAAAAAAACACAACGGTCTCATAAAAGTGATTACAGGCATAAGAAGATGCGGAAAATCTTATCTTCTGTTCAACCTTTTCAAAAAACATCTTTTGGAAAATGATGTAAAGCAGGACCACATAATTGAAGTACCTTTTGATTCTTTTGAATTTAAGGAACATCGTAATCCTGAATTCTTTTATCCGTATATAAAAGAAAAAATCGTTGATGAAGATATGTATTATATTCTTCTTGACGAAGTACAGCTTCTCGGAGAATTTGAAGCTGTGCTAAACGCACTTATGCGGATAAAAAATGCTGATGTTTATGTAACGGGCAGTAACGCGAAATTCCTGTCGAATGATATCATAACCGAATTCAGAGGGCGAGGTGACGAGCTTCATATTGAACCGCTGTCATTCTCTGAATTTATGACCTGCTTTGAAGGAAACAGATACGACGGTTGGAACGAATATGTCTTATACGGAGGTCTTCCCCCTGTGGTAAAACTGCCTTCTCCCGAACAAAAAACAGAGCTTCTTAAAAGTTTATTTACTGAAACCTATATTAATGACATTGTCGGAAGACACAGCATAAAAAACAAGGAAGAGTTTGAAGAACTTATTGATATTCTCTCATCGGCAATCGGATCACTCACAAATCCTAAAAAGCTTACCGATACATTTAAATCAAAAAAGAAAAAAAACATAAGTGTCAACACAATAAACAGTTATATAGATTATCTCCGGGATGCTTTTATTATAAGAAAAGCTGTAAGATATGATATAAAAGGAAGAAAATATATTGACACTCCACACAAATTTTATTTTACAGATGTAGGCCTCAGAAATGCGAGAATCAATTTTCGTCAGTTTGAAGAAAACCATACAATGGAAAACATAATTTTCAATGAACTGATTTTCCGCGGATTTAATGTAGATGTAGGCATTGTTCCGATTGCAAAAAAAGATGAAAACGGAAAATTGATCCATAAACAGTATGAGGTAGATTTTGTTTGTAACAAGGCATCAAAAAGGTATTATATTCAATCAGCATTTTCCATTCCTGACAATGAAAAAATGAGACAGGAGACAAACTCTCTCTTGCGAATAGACGATTCATTCAAAAAAATAATCGTCGTAAAAGACTGCCCCACTCCTTATTATACGGACAAGGGAATTCTTATTATGGGAATTTATGATTTTCTGCTTAATGCCGACAGCCTCGATTTTTAAGTCGGAATATATTAAGTTTTTCTCTTTACAAAAAAATTTTTCCGCAAAAAAGAAAAAATCACCCGCTTTGACGGGTGATTCTGCATTGATTCAGGGAAAGCACTTCTTATGCTTCCTCTGTTGCATCCGCATCTTCTCTCTTTTCAAGGAATGTAAAAATTGTGCCCAATAACATTATAAGCCAATCCAGAATAACTCTGATGGGGCCGGGAAGTCCATCCATAAGAAATACTCCTTTCTAAAATAAATTTCCATTACGATTATATATTAATTCTATTCACTTGTCAATTTACTTATTAACTATTTTAGCAGTACTTTTTTCGTCAAATGAAACAAAAAAAGACTTATCTCCCTCTCGGGAAGATCCACGGAAAGGGAGACAGTCTTTGGGGGTTCTTTATATAATTTACTCGATGGTAAGCTGCTTTGAAGGAGGCAGTACAGGCTCCTTTCTGGGCATATTCAGTACAAGCACGCCGTTTTCATATTTTGCACCGATGTTTTCTGTGTCGATTCCTGACACATCAAAGCTTCTTTCATAAGAGCCGTAGCTTCTTTCAACGCGTACAAAATTGTCTTTTTTGTCCTTGTTTTCACTCTCGGAGTGACGTTCTGCCTTGATTGTCAGTACATCACCTTCAATGCCCACATTAATATCCTTCTTGTCAAATCCGGGAAGGTCTGCTTCAAGCACGAAGCCCTCTTCCGTCTTTCTGATGTCTGTCTTAAAGGGTCTTATTTCTGCTTTTTCGGAGAAAAAAGGCTCATTGAAGAATGCTCTTGCAAGATTGTCCATTTCTCTGAAAGGACTCCAATAAGAACGGTTGTGTGATAAAGGGATAATTTCAAACATTGTTTTTTCCTCCTGTAATATGATATTATTTTTATAGCAATGTTTCGGGAGTGTCACGAACATAAAGTCTGCCGTCCCAACAGTATTCCGTCAGGGAACTTCATGTTCCCTCCCTGTGACTATAATATATACCACACTTGTTGTATCCGTGTGTTATTTCTATGACTATTTTGTAAATATTAGCACTCTCGATATGAGAGTGCTAATATTTTTATCTACCCCACATGAATATCATACCCAAAAACAAAAAAATAATCCCGCAAACCAATTTTTTGCAACAAAAAATTCTCTCACAACGTTAAATTATTTACCAATAACAGAACGGTTTAACTGACAATTATTTTAGTCTTGTTTTTCCAAGTGTTATATTGTAAAATATAACCATACATAATTAAGGAGATGACAAAATGTCTAAAAAGAAAAAGAATACTGTCTCACCCGTAAGACCTCCTGCAAATGCATTACCTGCAGATACAGGAAAAAACGTTACCACATTTGAATATGTATGCCTCATGCTTGCACGAGTAGGTGGCATGTTCGGCACAACCCTCACAGGTACACTTGCAGCCGCCTTCCTTCACGAGCTGTATTACGGTCCCGTCGGGGTTAATTCTGACGAGATAGCAAGTATTCTTGCAGTACAGACAACCCTTACAACTATATGCGGCATTCTGGTCGGTCTCATATCAGGTGTCGTCGTACAGAAATGGAAGACCCGCTGGGGCAGATACCGTCAGTGGTATATCATCTGTCTTGTTCCCATGTTCCTTCTCACCGTTTTCTATTTCTATGTTCCGAAAGGTATGACAGTGGAGCAGATGACTCTGTTCCGTTACGGCATTGCCTGCTGTCAGACGATATTCAACGCATTCAACAACCTCGGACAGAATGTAGCACATGTTATTTCTCCCAATCATAAAGAAAAAAAGACGGTTGCGACTATATGGCAGTTATCCTATTACCTCGGATACGGCGGAGCATATCTCTCCACCTTTGTCTATGGTCTTTTCAGCGACGACAAGAATGCCATGTATATGACCCTTGCCATAGTTGCCGCTTGTGTGACCTTCATCGGAAACATGATGTGCGGACTGTTCTGCAAAGAGCGTATCGAGCTTCCGAAAAAACAGAAAATCAAAATATCCAGCACTCTGTTTTCTCTTTTCAAATACAGAAATTACCGTGCATACCAGTATATGCAGTGGGTAAATGTATTGGCAATGCTCGGTAAAATGTCCACATACCTTGCCGCTATCACCGTCGGCTCATCAAAGAACCTTCTCCTTACTCTTCCCACAGCCATAGGTACAGTTGTAGGCAATCTCATAACAGCAAAAATATCAAAGAAACACGAACCCACAAAGCTTCTTAAGTTCTGCGGAGTATATTCTATGGTATCCGCAACGATTCTTTTCCTCATCTGCTTTGTTGAAGCAAAAATGGGACTTATGTTCTTCTCCGGCTGGAACAGCATTTTCTTCTATGCATTCTATTTCCTTTTCGGCGTAGGAATAGGTGTACAGGAGCTTTCCAACTCCCACTTCACAGTCGAATATTACGACTATCTCGAATGGCAGACAGGTGAAAGAGTTGAAGCAATTCAGGGCATCGTTCCCGGTTGGATTCTTACAGGACTTAACTATCTCAAGGACCTTATGATCCCCTTCATGATAGCTTGGGTAGGCTATGAATCTTCACCAGAAGGTGACCTCGTTGCAACCATGCAGGCAAAGCCCACTTACATGAATACCTGCCTGTGGTTACTCGCTTTCCTTCTTTTCGGTTATGCCCTGAGCAATCTCTTAAAGGCAATCATCCTTAAAACTCTGTACAATGTCGAGGGTGAAAACAAGGCTCAGATGTACCGTGACCTTGAAATGATAAGAGCTGAACGCCACAAAGAAAACGAAGCAATATCTATACAAAAATAATTGATATTCCTCATTAAACGGGCTAAAGTTTACGGCAATGTGAACTTTAGCCCCGTTTCAATTTTGACAAAGACTTTTTCCTGTGGTATATTATCGGTATAATAGGCAGTGTTTTTCTTATACTGTCATGTATGGTTTTATGCAACAAAGAAACTAATAATCACGGAGGACAGATTTTATGTTAAGATTTCGTCAGGTTCATCTTGATTTTCACACAAGCGGACTATTAAGTGTAGGAGACAGCTTTTCAAAAGAACAGTTTCAGAGTGCTCTTAAAGCAGGTCATGTTGATTCAATTACGGTTTTTTCAAAATGCCATCACGGCTGGTCATATCATCCCACCACCGTAAATGAAATGCATCCGGGACTCGACTTCGACCTTTTGGGAGCACAGCTTGAAGCCTGTAAAGAAATAAATGTAAATGCCCCCGTATATATATCTGCAGGCTTTGATGAAAAGGATTATAACAGTCATCCCGAATGGAGATGGATACGTTCAGAAAACAAAGACAGCATTTCAGAGTATGACACAGAGGCACATTTCCACCTTCTCTGCTTCAACACGGGTTATCTTGACAAGCTTTGTGCGGAAATTGAAGAGGTTATGGTAAAATATGCCCCCTGCGGAATTTTCCTTGACATCATATCCCCAAAAATATGTTTCTGCACGAACTGTCTTTCAGATATGAAAAAGCTCGGTCTCGATAAAAACAACAGAAAAGACCTTGAAAAATTTTCAATTATTACCTTCAACAAATATGCCGATGCAGTAAATGCCGCCGTAAGACGCCACAGCGACACTGCCACCATTTTCCACAACAGCGGTCACATTCCCAAAGGTGACCACTCGTTTATTAACAAAAATACCCACCTTGAACTTGAAAGCCTTCCCACAGGCGGCTGGGGCTACGACCACTTCCCTCTTTCAGCTGCTTATGTCCGCACACTTGAAGACAAGGAATATCTCGGCATGACGGGAAAATTCCATCAGAGCTGGGGAGAATTCGGCGGCTTCAAGCACCCCAATGCACTTATATATGAGACCTCTCTCAGTGTTGCAAACGGTGCAGGCTGTTCAATAGGCGATCAGATGCATTCTCTCGGTGAAATGAATATGTCCACATACTCACTCATAGGAAAAGCATATTCCCTTATTGAAGAAAAAGAGCCCTGGCTTACTGCTGCCGAAAACATTGCCGATATTGCCGTTCTCAGTGCCGAGGCTATAACGGGAAACCGTGACAGTAAGGCTGACATCGGTGCAAACAGAATGCTTCTTGAAAATAAATATCTTTACAATTTCATTGATGAAACAGCAGACCTTTCAGAATATAAAATGCTGCTCCTTCCCGATGTCCCCGGAATTTCAAATGAAATGCTCGGAAAGATAAAGGCATTTATTGACCGCGGCGGAAAGGTCATTGCAAGCGGTGAGAGCATTGTAAAAAACGGAGAATTCCTTCTTGATACAGGGGCTTCTTACAAAGGCGAAAATGAGATGTCTCCCACATATTTCGTACCCTGCTTTGATACTGAAAACGGGAATACCGCTTATATAATGCGTTGCAAGTCCTATATAATTGAAGAAAAGGGCTGTGAGTGTGTTGCAATAAGACAGGACCCCTATTTCAACAGGACAAGAGAACATTTCTGCTCCCACATGCATGCACCAAATAATCCCGAAAGCTCTGCTGCAGGTGCCGTCATAAACGGAAACGTAGCTTACATAGCATGGGATATTTTTACGGCTTATGCAAAACTCGGACATCTTTCTTTCAAGGAGCTGTTTGCATACATAGCCGACAGAATGCTTCAGGATAATGTAAGTGCAAAAGCCGAGCTTCCCGACAGAGCGGTAATGACACTCACAAGGCAAAAGAATAAAAACAGAAGAATTATGCATCTTCTGTTTGCACATACTACCGTAAGAGGTGAACACACCGAGGTAATTGAGGATACAGTTCCTCTTTATAATGTAAAATGCTCCGTAAGCTGTCAGAAAGCTCCTTCGGCAGTATCTCTCGTACCTTCGGGTGAAAAAATCCCGTATGAATACAAAGACGGAAAAGCATTTTTTACGGTGCCTGAGGTAAATATTCATCAAATGGTTCTTATTGAAGATTAAATATTTAATAAATTAAATTAATACTTGCATTAACCGGCTTACACTATTATAATATCTTTGATTGTTAAAAATTATCAGAAAAACGGTGATAAAGTCGTGAAGAAAAAAATAATCTGCACTTTGACGGCGGTCTGTCTTTTAGTTTCTCTTACTTTTACGGGATGTAAAGATTCGGAAAACACGGAAAACACAACCCTTTCTCCTGTGGCTGATCAGACACAAAGCAATGAAAGTCTTTCATCCGCAGAAGAGACAACTACAACATCCGCTGAAGTTCCTTCAGAAGAAAACATCCCCGCAAATGCTTCCTCGGCAGCAGAAACCTATTTCAGGGATGCTGCATTCATTGGCGATTCCGTCAGCATGGCACTGAGAAACAGAAGCACCTCCACGGGTAAACTCTCAGGTGCAACCTTCTTTGTAAGAGGAAGCTACGGTTCGGGACATGCTGTAAACGATACCATGCTTCTTACATATCAGGGAATGGAAATGACGCCCGAGGATGCGATAAAGGCATCAGGTGCGAAGAAAATTTTCATCATGCTCGGAATGAATGACCTCAATATCTACGGACTTGAAGGTACTGTTGAAAACTGGGATAACATGATAAAACGCATCAAGGAAAAAAATCCCGATGTTAAAATCTGTATCCAGACGATGTCTCCCATTGTTACAGGCTCGGAGGCAGGAAAGCTCAACAACCCTGACATTGATAAATATAATGTAATGCTCAGGGATTTTGCACTGAAAAACGACTTTGCATACATTGATGTGGCAACGCCTCTCAAGGATGCAACAAACGGACTTGAAAAGTCTTACTGCTCAGACAATTACGTACATCTCAGCGATATGGGATGCGATGTATGGATAGCAAAACTTGAACAGTTTGCAGAAAATCAATATCTTTAATAAAAGGAGTAATTTATCATGACCAAAAGACTTATCGCACTTCTTATGGGTTTATCCCTTGTTTTCAGCCTCAGTGCTTGCGGCGGTGACAAAAATGAAGATGACACAACAAATTCACCTTCATCAGAAGAAACCACACTGAGCATAAGCGAAGGCTCCGGCCTTAAAGACATTTATGACAAGTGTACTGAAAAGATGCCTGAAATGATTGCTCTTGATGCAGATATGATGCTCAATTACTGCGGAATCAAGGCAGAGGATTGTGCCGAGTTTTATGTTTCCATCTGTGCTGACAGCCTTCGCACAGACGAAATATGGCTCATAAAGGCAAAGGATGCTACAGCACTCAAAACACTTTCAGACCTTGCTACAGCCCGTCTTAAAGCTAAAGGAGATGAAAGCATAACATATTCTCCCGAGCAGTACGAAGTAGTTCAGAAGGCAAAGGTCGTCACAAAGGGTGATTATTTCGCACTTCTTGTATCTCCCGATGCAGCAGCTCTTGAAGCTATAGTAAACGAAGGCATAGCTGACTGAAACCATTAAGCAAAAAAGCATCGACCCTGTAAAATAAGGTTGATGCTTTTATTTTTCAAAAAAGACTTAATTTACCTACAGCAAGGGGGATATCTTTGCTTTTCTCAAGTAACGTATTTTTATTTGTATTTTTACCCATAGTTCTGCTTTTATATTATATAGTTCCCCGCCCGTTCAGGAATCCTGTTCTTTTTATGTTCAGTCTTCTGTTTTACGGCTGGGGCGAACCCGTATATCTCATACTGATGGTTGCAACCATTCTTATTGACTATTGCTTCGGCGTTGTCATTCATTCAAGGAAGCAGAAAAACCGTTCAGCAAAGGCTGTGCTTATTACGGGAATTGCAGTAAACCTTTTGATACTGGGCTTTTTCAAATATGCGGGCTTCTTTGCCGAGCAGTTGAAGATAATTCCTGTTTTTTCTGAAATAAGCGTACCTGAAATCACGCTTCCCATAGGAATCTCCTTCTATATTTTCCAGTCCATGAGTTACATCATTGATGTATACAGAAACGATGCACCCGTTCAGAAAAATCCTCTGACACTCGGAACTTATGTTACACTTTTCCCGCAGCTTATTGCAGGCCCCATTGTCCGTTACGGCGATGTTGCCGAACAGCTGAGTTTCCGCAAAGAAAATATCTCTGATTTTTCATCGGGAGTAATGCTTTTCATCTTCGGTCTTGCAAAAAAAGTTCTTCTTGCCAATCCTATGGGAAATCTGTGGAATATGCTTCAGACAGAAGACGGAACGGCTGCAGCATGGATGGGAATATGTGCATATTCTCTTCAGATATACTTTGACTTTTCGGGATACTCGGACATGGCAAGAGGTCTTGGCAGAATGTTCGGCTTTGAGTTTCTGGAAAACTTCAATTATCCCTACATTTCAAAGAACATAACAGAGTTCTGGAGACGTTGGCACATAAGCCTTTCCACATGGTTCAAGGAATATGTCTACATCCCTCTCGGCGGAAACAGAAAAGGGCTTCCCCGTCAGATACTAAACATTCTTATAGTGTGGTCACTTACAGGCTTGTGGCACGGTGCCAGCTGGAATTTCGTATTATGGGGAATGTACTACGGTGTGCTTCTCATAATTGAAAAAACCGTCCTTCTGAAAATCTTGAAAAAAGCTCCCGCCTTTGTAGGACATATATATTCTGTTGTTGCAGTAATGCTCGGCTGGGTGCTGTTTTATTTTGAAGACACCGGTGCTCTCGGAGAGTTTTTCGTAAAACTCTTTACCCCTGCAGGTGTATCGGGTGACGGCTTAGTTACCATGCTTTCATATCTCCCCATGCTCATTATAAGCATAGTTGCGGCAACACCTATAGCAAAGAATTTCTTCATTAAACACAACGACAGCAAAGCAGTGCGTATACTGAGAATTAGTGCGGCTGCACTTCTTATGCTTCTCTCTGTTGCCGCTCTTGCAAGTCAGAGCTACAATCCCTTTATTTATTTCAGATTCTGATAAGGAGGACATTATGAAACACAAAAAAGAACATATCATAACCGTAAGTGTATTCTGTGCTTTTATTTCAGCAATGCTTCTCCTTTTCATCCTTATTCCGAAATCAGAATTTTCCGAGCTTGAAAAAAGAAATCTTCAGGATTTCCCCGAAATAAACTTTGAAAATATCGCAAACGGCGACTTCGGAAATGATATTGAAACATATCTTGCCGACCACATGCCTCTCCGAGATTTCTTTGTTTCTCTCAATTCATATTTTGATCTTCTGACGTGCCGTAACGCCTCTTCGGACATATATCTTACAAAGGACAATGCCCTCACAGAAGCTCCGGGCCGTATCGACGAAGCGGGCTTTACAAAAAATATAAATACCATAAATTCTTTTGCAGAAAAAACCGACATTCCTGTTGACATGATGGTAGTACCTTCCTCCGGTTGGGCTTCAAGAAACAGAGTTTTCGGTCTTTCAAAGGACTATCTCGACAGTGAATATATTGACAGAATATATTCATCACTTTCAAAAGAAATAAACACCGTTGATGTACGGGAAATTTTTGACAACCCGTCACTTTACTACAAAACCGACCACCACTGGACAAGTGAAGGTGCTTTCAGAGCTTATGAAGCTTATTTAAAGGAACTCGGTAAAGATTTCCGTCCGGAAAATGAATTCACCGTTGAAAAGGTTCAGGATTTTTACGGTTCGACTTATTCAAGAGCCGCTTTATGGCTTATGAAATCCGAAGAACTGGAGCTGTGGCAGGGTTCGGGAAATATTACGGTCACAAACGGAGAGAGTGAAGAAGAGCATAAAGGAATATTCTACACCGAAAGACTTAAAGAGACAGACAAATATACTGTTTTTCTTGACGGCAACCACTCCACGGTAAGAATATATAATCCCGATGCTCTGACTGAGGACACAGTACTTGTTGTAAGAGACTCTTATTCAAACTGTCTCGGCGGCTTTTTATGTGAATCCTTCCGAAATGTCATCCTTGTAGACCTCAGATATTACAAAAAGCCCGTTTCCGAGCTTTGCTCTGTCGAGAATGTCGACAATATTCTTATATGCTACAGCCTCAACAATTTCCTCACAGATCAGAATATAATCTGGCTGAGATAACAGAATAACACAAAAAAACAAGCTGCAAGACGGTCTTTTTTAAGACAGCTCTGCAGCTTATTTTATTTATCAGTCACCTAAAAGTCCGTAGTATCTTCCCATCCAGTAAGGAAGCAGGTAAATATAAGGCATCTCGGCTCTCTTGCCGTTTGCTCCTGCAGTCCCCGGAAGAGTTGCGGTACGGTTTACCGTCTTTGAATTGATATTCACAAATTCTTCTGCACCCGAGTCGCATACAAACTGATTTCCGTCATAGTGAACGAGAACACGGGCAGAATACTCTACGGGGTATTTAAGCTGAGGCGGACATCCCATTTCAGCCTGCTCATCATCCCATACAATATCCTTTCTGTGACTGTTGTAGGTGGGCCAGCGGATAAGGTCAAGATTCATTTCAGAAAGACTCTTAGCGGCATTTTCAATATCACAGTAATTATCTGTCAGTGCACCGTAAACAATATTGAAGAAGGGAGAACGCTCAACTCTTTCATAATCAAAATGGTGGGTAAGTCCCATTTTGAAAATTTCTTTATGTGCTTCGTTATCCGTATACACAATAAGAGGATAAATATTTATAAAGTCAAGCTGGTCATCAATGTGTGCAAGATGTGCATCCTCTACCTTATACTGCATACAGTTCATGGCATAATGATGCTTTTCTACAAGCATCTCATAAACCTTGTTATACTTTTCGTCCCCCGTTACATGGTATGTAGTTTTAAGGAAGGAGAGAATTTCAAGGGAATTTGTGCCTCTTTCATAGAACCAGCGATCATCGTTATTGAGAAGGTCAGGCTCCCAGTTTGCCCATGTAGTGGGAACACCGTCAACATCCGTAAGATGGAAATTGTTTTCTATAATATGGTCGGTAATAGTCTTTACGACCTCTGCTATTTTCTTCTTTTCCTTTTTGTCTGCTACAAGGTCAAAATAAACTCCATAAGCAAAATAATGTCCTGTCATTTCATCGGAAGAGGTTTCTCCCAGCCATTCCATTTCAGGGTTATTCTCACAATAATGCCATTCCTCACGGTTGCCCGTGCCGAAGTTTTCTTCATAAGAATGTCTTGTGGCTCTTGCGGTAAAGCCCTTCTTACCGGTAATCTCAGTAAGCTTTATCATGGCTTCAACTGCTCTTTTTGCATTTTCCTTTGCCTTTTCGTCACCTGTCACTTTATAACGGAAGCACTGAGATGCACAGTAAACACCCGTAAAAAGTCCGTCATTGTCTGAATTGGGAAGCCAACCTGAGTCAAGGTCACCGTATTTTCTGAGTTCACGGGACACCTGATAGCCTTCATTTCTTGTGAAATATTTCACTGCCATTTCATCATAGTGGGCAGCTTTTTCAGCGAGTGTCATCAGCTTGTTTGTGATAACGCTGATACCTCTCGGAGTAACGGCGGCAACAGTGCCGTTTTCGGACACGGCAATTTTTGTAACTGTAGGATGCATAAGCCATGCACCGTAGGAGAAATAAGAAATTTTACCCTCAATTAAAGTTATAACACCGGTATTTGTTGCAAAATATTTCTTTCCGTCGGAAGTAAAGCACATATCGTTGAAGGAGCCTGCGGGAACAGAGTAAAAATCGTTTCCGTTATACCAGTAATTTCTTCCGTCATATATATTGAGCCCCTCGTCAGTACCTACCCACAGATGTCCCATGCCGTCAAGAGAAAGACAGTTTACCTTCTTTGAAAGAACACCTGACATATCGGGAGTCATCTCCGCAAAGTGGCGGCGTTTGCCCTTCATAGAAAGAAGTCCCTCTGTGGTACAGCCGATATAAACGGTCTCTCCGTATTTTGATTTATTATCCTTTGCGGCAAGGCATACGGTATCTTCAGGAATTCCCACAACCTTTGTAAATTCACCGTCAGAGAAAAGATAAAGGTTTTTTTCTGTGATAAGCCATAAAGAATTATCAAGAGCAAGGGAGATATCAAGTACTGCACTGTCAAATTCAGCAATTTTCTTGATTTTTCCGCCTTTCAATTCCCCAAGATTATTTCCCGAAGACACAAAAAGCCTGCCGTCCTCCGAGAAAATCCTGTCAGCCTTAGCCGAAAGCTTCTTCATTTTACCGTCACTATATTCATAAAGGCATCCGTCGGCAGAAACAAAAAGTGTCTCACCGAGAAATGCAACAGAGTTTACATTTTCAACATTGATTCCGTTTTCAGCAGTTATAAATTTCTTGTCAAACTGTCTGAACTGTCCGAAATTAAGCGTATATTTTTTCATACATCTTCTCCCGTAAATTAATTTGTTTTATTCTAACACATTATTTACTTATTGTCGAGATTTCTTTTATATTAAAATTTTTTAATATAAAGTTATCCTTGGAAAAGCGGAGAACTGTTTTCTCTTTATAACGATTGGTTTTTTGAAGAAATTACAAAAAAATGTTCGATTACAATTCATCCGGTGTACCTCATTAAGCAGTCTATAAATGTATTACTGCAGGAAAACCGAAATATTTTTTCGGCTTTTACCCGCAAAAACTGTCGTTTTCAGAAAGTTTTGCGGTTATAATCGCAACACTATTGACAAAAGCCGTTTATATCTGTTATAGCCAACATAGAAAGAGGTGAATATTTTTGATATTCAGAGAGAATTATGTAAAAAAATAATGGCTTTTACCGATACACCATTTGTAAAGGTTATTACAGGGGTGCGGCGTTCGGGAAAATCTACCATAATGGGAATGATTATGGACGAGCTGAAAAAAAAGGCATATCGGATAACAGAATAGTCAGCCTGAGATTTGATTCAATGGAATACGAGGATATGGCACCGAAGCAGGTTTATGAGCTTCTGAAATCAAAACTGTCGGAAACTGAAAAAACATATCTTTTCCTTGATGAAATACAGGAAATCAATTCATGGGAAAAAATAGTCAACTCCCTTAACACAGATTTCAACACGGATATATATGTAACAGGTTCAAATTCACGGATGATGTCCTCTGAAATAGAAACCTACCTCACGGGGCGGTATGTGTCCTTCCGTGTTTTCACCCTTTCTTTCAAAGAATATCTGACTTTCACAAAGCAGTACAGAGAACTTGATGCTAATAGAAAAGAGCTTCTGAATTATATAAAATACGGCGGCTTTCCTTCCATTCATTTACAGGAATATCCCATTGATAATGCATATACCGTAATCCGTGATATTTATAATTCAACTATTTTTTCAGATATTGTAAAAAGAAATCAGGTCCGCAAGGTTGACCAACTTGAAAGAGTAGTAAAATTCGTATTTGACAATGTAGGAAAAACCTTTTCTGCGAAATCAATAACGGACTATATAAAGTCAGTACACCGTACCATTGATAATGAAACAGTTTACAGTTATCTTGAAAAACTTGAAAGTGCATATATCCTCCACAGATGCTCACGGTACGATATAGAGGGAAAAGAACTCTTAAAAACGCAGGAAAAATTTTATCTTGCAGACTGTGCTTTCAAATACAGTGTTCTCGGCTACAGTGACACATCAGTTGCCGCTATGCTTGAGAATATAGTTTATCTTGAACTTCTCAGAAGAGACTATGAGGTATCAATCGGAAAGACCTCAGACGGTGAAATAGATTTTATTGCCACAAGACGAGGTGAAAAACTATATATTCAGGTGACAAAAGAAATATCTTCCCCTGAAACCGAAAAACGCGAATACAACAGACTTCTTAAAATCAATGACAATTACCCTAAGTTCTTTCTGACTTCTGACAGTTTTGCAGGCGGAAATTACAAGGGAATAAAAACTATACACATAGCAGACTTTTTGTTGTCCGATGAATACTGAAAAAATCCCCGAATGTACGGGAAGCTGCCCCGATTTGTACAGAGTGCGAAAATCGGGGCTGTTTTTCTCTTTCAGGTGATTTTACAGAATTGCGTTTTCAGTTTCGGGGAAATATTTTCTTTCCTTTTGTCTGTTTATGTAGTATAGGCTGTGTATTGCTGTGTTTCTTATGTGTATTTTTATATTTTCGTTTTCATCGAGAAGCTCGGGAAGGGTGAACCAACGGAATTCACGGCTTTCGCCGTCACCGGGATGAATTACAGTATCCCGCGGTACTGCGGCATAGATAAAATCAAGAAAATCTTCAATTCCGGGAGTACCCTCGTGATACACTGCAAGAGGGGACGGAACTTTTTTGACAAGGCCGATGCTGAAGGAAACGGGATTTTCTTCAAAAATTTCAATATCAAGTCCCGATTCCTCTTTTGCCTCTCTTATTGCCGCTTCGTGTGGCAATTCATCCTTTTCAAGATGTCCTCCCACGGGGAACCATGTGTTATATTTTTTGTGTTTATGCAAAAGCACGCGGTTTTTGTTGACAATATAAACCGTTGCCGTAAGCGATTTGTTATAATTCATAATACACTTCCCTTAAAAATACAGATGTAAAAATGATAACATAAATTAACCGTTTTGCAATACTTACAATAATTTTTCAGAAAAGAATATTATTATTATTTTATTAAACTATTGTTTTTCTTTTATTTACTTTAATCTGCTATACTGTCTTTTATATCAAAAAAGGAGTTCTCAGTGAATGCTTCAGTTAAAGAACATAATTAAGACATACCGTACAGATAATCTGACGCAGGATGCATTAAAAGGAGTAAACCTCAGTTTCCGTGATAATGAATTCGTGTCAGTTCTCGGACAGAGCGGTTCGGGAAAAACCACCATGCTTAACATTATAGGCGGTCTTGACAGATATTCTCAGGGAGATCTTATAATAAATGGCGTATCGACAAAACAATACAGCGACAAAGATTGGGATGTCTACAGGAACCATTCCATAGGTTTTATTTTTCAGAGCTATAATCTTATTCCGCACCAGAGTGTCCTTGCAAATGTTGAAATGGCTCTTACACTTGCAGGAGTATCAAAAAAAGAACGCAGAGAACGGGCAGTTGAAGTATTGAAAAAGGTCGGACTTGAAGAACACATCCGTAAAAAGCCAAATCAGATGTCAGGCGGTCAGATGCAGAGAGTTGCCATAGCAAGAGCACTTATAAACGACCCTGAAATACTTCTTGCTGACGAGCCTACGGGAGCACTTGATACTGCCACCAGTGTACAGATAATGGAGCTGCTCAAGGAAATTGCAAAAGATAAGCTCGTAATTATGGTAACACATAATCCCGAACTTGCCGAACAGTATTCAACAAGAATAGTAAAACTCTCTGACGGTATAATAATAAATGATACCGATCCCTTCGATGCAGAAAGTGAAATTAAAAAGCCTTCTGCGGTAAAAAGAATATCAATGTCCTTCCTGACGGCTCTTTCGCTGAGTTTTAATAACCTGAAAACAAAAAAAGGCAGAACACTTCTTACTGCAATGGCAGGTTCAATAGGAATAGTGGGAATAGGGCTTATACTTGCAATTTCCACAGGTATGACAGCCTATATAGACGGGATACAAAAAGACACCATGTCCCAATACCCCATAAGTATAAGCAGAGAAGCCATTGACGCCTCATCTATCTACGGAAACCGACAGGACGGTGCGGAAAATACTTCAGAAGAAAACAGTACCGAAGCACCTGTTGAACGGAACGGAATATATTCAGGCTTCCGAACTCTCAGAACCAGCAATATTATAAACAATGTTGTAAAAGAAAATGACCTTGCTTCATTCAAAAAATACCTTGATGACCCGTCAAGCGAAATACATGCCTATCTCGGTGAAAAAGGTGTCGAATACTCTTATGATATAAAATTTAACATTTTCACATATAACACCGAAGGGGCACTCATTGATACCGATTCATCCCCCGAACTTGAAGAAACATCTTCCCCCGGCGGCAGTTTTCTGAGTAATCTTCTTTCAGGCAGTTTTTCAATTTTTTCCCCTTCCTCGAACACAGCGGAAAACTTTCATATTATGCCGGAGAGTACCTCGGGAGAACTCTTTTCTTCTGAAATAAAAGAAAATTATGACCTTCTCTACGGAGAATGGCCTTCCGATATGACAGAAGTGCTGTTAGTACTCGGTTCAGATAACAGCATTTCTCTTGAAGAAATGTTCTCACTGGGACTTATCACCAATAAAAAGTATAATGAAATAGCCGCTGAGTTCACCGCAGGAAATGAAGTTTCTCCCCTTGTATTTGATTATGCTGATGTCTGCGGAAAAACGTTTTATCTTCTGACTCCGGGCAACAGATATATTCAGAACGAAAACGGAACCTTCTCCTACATTGAAACTGTAGAAGGAAACGAGAACAGCATCATTTCAAACTCACTGTCCCTCACTGTATCGGGTGTCATAAAAAGACGGGAGGGTGCAGAAGGTGCAAGTATATCGGGACCCGTTGCTTATACACATGCAGTAAGAGAATATATAATATCTTCAAGCACCGGAACCCCCGTAGTCACCGCACAAACAGCCTCCCCCGACATTAATGTACTCAATGGGCTTAAGTTTGAAATTCCTGACGATGCGGCAAAAATAGCGGCAACAAAGGCTTATCTTTCAGAACTCAGCGAAGCTGAAAAAGCATCCGTATATAAAATGATAGCACTTACAGGCCTTGGTTCACATTCTGAAACGGAAACAACTGCCCCCGCCGTTAGCACCACTGCAGAAAGCTCCACAAGCCCCGTAAGCACCCCCGAGCCCGAAGCACCCGACCCTTCAACGGATGACGGCTTTTTATCATCAGCCATAGGTTTTATTTCGGGAATATTTGAAAATATCTCTTCTTCCGTTGAAAATATTTCAAGGCTTATTGAAATTATGCAATTCATGGAAAATCTTTCCCAACAGTATCCGGAGTTTTCACCTGAAAACATCGGAGAACTTATGGAAAAATTCAAGGACATACAGTCGGGAAATTATGAAGCCCTTCTTGAAGGACTTGATATTGAATCCATGATAAAAGATTTCATCGGCTCTGACATTTCAGACATAGCTTCAAATGACACATATTTTGCAAAAGAACTTGACAAGTGGCTTACATCTTCCCCCGATGAAAAAATACTTCTTACAGTATATGACCAATATATAACGGGCTCTACTTATGAAGAAAATCTCAATGCCTTCGGTTATATAGATACTGATTATCCATCGTCGGTGAACATTTATGCAGACAGCTTTGAAGACAAGGATTTACTTGCTGAATGCATAAAAAACTATAATGAAAACGTATCTGAAGAACAAGCTATAACATATCAGGACTTTGCCGCAATGCTTACTTCTTCTCTCACTTCCATAATCAACGGTATTTCCTATGTCCTCGTGGCTTTTGTTGCCATTTCCCTTTTTGTATCGGGAATTATGATAGGAATAATCACCCACATTTCAGTTATGGAAAGAACCAAGGAAATAGGAATACTGCGTGCCCTCGGTGCTTCAAAACGTAATATTTCACAAGTGTTCAATGCTGAAACCTTCATCATCGGTTGGTGTTCGGGACTTCTGGGCATAATAATAACGCTTATCGGAACAATACCGATAAACGCAATAATTGAAGCCAGAACAGGCATAGAAAATCTCGATGCACAGCTCCCCTTCACATCCGCACTTATGCTGATGCTCATAAGCATTGCAATAACTCTGATAGGCGGTCTTATTCCTGCCATGAAAGCCGCAAAAAAAGACCCCGTAGCAGCTTTAAGAACAGAATAAATTATAATTTATTGAATTTTACAAACAAATTGGCTTAAGTTTACTTCTTACGGTAAACTTAAGCCTTGTTTTTGTGGGGTTATTTTTTTGCAGACTTAATTTATTTTACGCTGTCAAATACATCATAGAAGTGGCTTATGAAGGTTGTACCTGCACTCTTTCCGTAGGAAATGAGACACCATGTGTCGTCGTCATAAGCATCTTCTGCTTCGTTATACTGAAGACCTGCCATTACATAGTTTGCTTCATTTGCAACATAACCTGCAGCGTCATTCATAAGGTCCATGATGATGATATCTTCACCTGTATATTCTCTTATTGTGGGAATGGGGAAGCCTATAGCACCGTTTCCTCCGAAGAGAAGCTCACCGAAGGTCTCACCGGGGGACATATACACCTTCATTTCATCGCCAATTTCAAGATAGCCTACTTCTGAAACTGTGTAATACTTACCGCTGTCATCTTTGAGAACAAGGTTATCTGCAACGGAGGTTTTACCGAGAAGAGCAATTATGTTGTTTTCAATTCTTACAAAGAACTGTTTATTCTTAATATTGAGAACAGGCTCAACCTCAACTGCATTTACAGTGGGAAGACCTTCATACCATACGCTGTAGCCTTCCTTACCCTTGTAAAGTTCAACATCGAGTTTATCACCGGTAGCAGCATTGAGTGCTTTTCTGTCAGTCTTACCGAGATTCATACCGAGAAGAATGTAACCTATTTCATAGCCGTAACGGACTGCTGAATAATGAGCATTTCCGTCAAGACCGTCATCGGTGTTACCTCTTGAAGATGTAACGGTTGAAACATTACCCTGAATATAAATAAAGTTATAGCCTGCAGCATTCATAACCTTCTCTGTGTACCAGATAAAGTCAGCAGAGAACTTCTTGTCAAAGGGAAGCAGTCCGCCTGAACCGTCGTCTGACCAGTCATAGCTTGCAGATTCGGGATGGCAACCGAAGGTGGAGATGATGGTGGGAGTTTTATTTGTATCAAAGGGAACAAATTCAAGCTTGTAAATATTTGTATCAAGTGAAATGGGAGCTGTACGGTCACGGACATAGTCTTCACCGTTTATAGAAGAATAGTAAAGCTTGCCTTCTGTCATATCAGCGAGTGCTTCTGTAACAGCCTGCTTTGAACCCGCAACAACAGCATCTACGAAGGTACGGTCAACACCGTATTTTATTTCGTTGCCTGCCGCATTGTTGAGAAGAACACCTACGGGGTTGGTCCATACGCCCTGTGAGTCAATACCTGTATGGATGTGTGTGCAGGAAACATTGATGCTTACAATGTTGTTTTCCTCTGCGATATCAGCGAGTGCTTCACGGATAAGTCTTACATCGGCATTTGCAAAGCCCATTGCATCAAGAGCAATGAATACTACCTTACCTCTGCCTGAGCCGTCTTCCATTACGATGGCTCTTGCCATAAGGTCTTCATACTCACCCTCTTCATCCTTATACATTTCGTTACCGAAAATGTAGGGGATGTAAGCACCCTTTGCATAGGACTTTTCACCGAAATCAGCGGGAAGGATGGTTTCCTTGCCGTAGCCGAGACTCCATACCTTATCCCCCTGAGGCTCATCGATGAATTCATCCATACCTTCATAAAAGCCTTCATAAGCATCGAGGTCAAAGCTTTCATAATCAAGTACAGCCACAGAATCGGGCATAATAATATTAAGGAAAGTACCTACAATGTCATTGATAAGAAGGTTGCTGAGGAAGTTGAGAAGCTTTGCGAAGAAAATCTTAAGCTGAACAAAACCGTCAGCGGGAGCTTCTTCAGCATTCTCGGAAGCAGCAACATAATCAACAACAGAATCATAATTTACTTCTGTTTCCGCAGCAAAGGCAACCGTGGGCATCATAAGACAGATGCAAAGAACAGCAGCAATGACTGCACTGAAAAATCTTTTCATAATATTTACCTCCGTTTTTTGAGTGGTATATATAGTAACACAAAAAAAATATAATTACAAGAAAAATAAATTCTGTTTAACCTTATTAATGAAAAAACGGTTATCAGAAACTTTTTTCAAGAGCAGCCGTAACCTCTCTTGCGATTAATTCATGTCCTGCGGCAGAGGGATGAACACCGTCAAGAAGCCAGTAAGAAGCCTCTGCCTTCTTTTCAGCTTCGTCAAATTTTTCCTGAAGAGGAATAAATGTAAGATCGTACTTTTCTGCAACCGCTTTCGCACTTGCGGCTCTCATTTCCGTTTCCCTTCTGAAAACAGCCCAGTTTTTGCTTGTAGCCGAAGCCCTGAGCACAAAGGGCTCAAGAATAAATATCTTTATATCGGGAAGCACAGCCTTTATCTCTTCAATAAGGTCACAGTATACCTTAAAGAACTTTTTGTTATCAACACCGTTTCTTTCATTCAGTTCATGCCATACATCGTTTATTCCTATAAGAATGGTGAGATAATCGGGTCTGCGGTGAATGATATCACGCTTTATTCTGGCATAAAGGTCAACAATTCTGTTGCCTGAAACACCTTCGTTTATAAAAACATATTCACCCGGATATTTATAACCCAGTTCTGCAGCAACAAGAGTAGGATATCCTATACCTCTTTCATTATCGTTATTTCTGTTTCTGCCTGCATCAGTTATGGAGTCGCCCTGAAAAACTATGGTTTTCATATCTTTTCTCCTTTATCTGAGTATTTTCTCTCCGTCAAACACTATTACACCGCAGGCACTGCCGCCCTTGTTCCCTGCCTTGAACCAATCGGCATAGGCTTTTCTCAAAGATGTGTTTGTGGGAAGCTGATCCACGGGAAGATCGGAATCTTTATCGAAAATTCTCCAGCCGTCATGGAAATTCTCTGATTCTGACCAGGAGACAGTCTCAAAGTCACTCATAAACTTAAGGATATTGCTCTTTTCGGGTAAAAATTCCTTGTGTCTCGGATAAAGAAGCCATGAACCGCACCAGAAGAACATAATTCCGTCGGGGAAAAGATGCTTATATACTTCATAAGCCTTTTTATATGCGTCAAGTCTCACTTCGTCGGTGAGGGGCACACCCGATGAGGGGATGTGGAAGCCGATAAGCTTCTGTCCTTTTGTCAGACGGTAGCCTGCCTTTGTGACAAAATCGAAGTCAAAATCATACTCAGTCTCTTCAAACTGGAATCTGCCGTAGCAGAATCTTTCAAGTCTGAAAAATCCGTTATACCAGCCTGCAACGAAGGTGCCGGGCACCTCTTCACACTTGATGCACTCAATAAGCTTATATTTCATATCAGCCATTGTGTCCCAGTAAAGCTGTTCTGAAAGACCTTTTTCCATATATCTGTCATAAACTATGGGAGCACACAGAAGAAGGAAAATAAAATCGAGTGTACATTCATTTTCATCATATTCCTTTGAAAGTTCAACTACACCGTTGAGGTACTCCTGCATATTGTCAGCCCAGGGGCACATATATCCTTCAACGAGCTTATCCATCTTATCGCCGAATTCCTTTTCGCTGTCAAGTCTTTTAAGAACTCTTGTAAAAGTTTCAATGGCTTCAGCGGGATAAGCATATTTATCCATAAAATTTGCAATAAATTCACTGTTATGAACCATAATAAACACCTGCTTTACATTTTATTTCTTTTATATAATATCAAAGCAGATAAAAAAATGCAACATATTACAAAAAATATATTTACCCGAAAAAATTTATATGCTATGATTATTACAATGATAATTTGACGGAGTGATAAAAGCTATGACAGTCAGCAGAGATTATTTCATAAGTGAAGAAAACTATAAAAGCTCCATGCAGGAAACAGTAGAGCCTTATCTTCGTGAGTGTGCACGGGACGGTTATTTTGAAGCTCTTGACGGGAAGAAAATACACTATGTTTTTTATAAAGCAGCCTCGCCCGTCGGAAATATGACAATATCTCACGGTTTTACGGAATCTGCAGAGAAATTCCGCGAAATGTGCTATTATTTTCTGAGAATGAATCTGAACGTTTTTATTATTGATCACAGAGGACACGGTCTTTCCCACCGTCACAATGACGACCTTCAGGTAGTCCATATAAAGAACTTTGACCAGTACATAAATGACCTTCAGTCCCTCGTAAAAAAGGTCGTACTGAAAGAAGCTCCCGGTCTTCCCATGTATCTTTATTCTCATTCCATGGGAGGAGCTATAGCAGTTCAGCATCTGCAGACTCACCCCGGTGTTTTTGAAAAAGCAATTCTCTCGGCACCCATGATAAAGGCAAGAACGGCAGGTATTCCCGAAGGAATTGCAAAATTTGCCGCACGCACCTTCATAATGTTCGGCAAGGAAAAAAACAAGGTCATGGGCTACAAACCCTTCAATCCCGAAAGAACTTATGAAGAAAGTCACGATACCAGCGAACAAAGATTCTGTTACTATCATGAAAAGAGAAAAGCTGACCAATATATACAGACCTCTGCCCCCTCTTACCGCTGGGTAAGTGAAGCAATAAGGGTGTCAAAGCTTAATCTTGATACCGCAAGAAACAGCAGGATAAAAGCAAAAGTTCTGTTGTGTCAGCCTGAAGAGGACTCATCGGTATTTTCCGACAAGGAAGATGAATTTATAAAGCTTGTTAAAAACGGAAAACTCATAAAATTCACAAATTGCAAGCATGAGATATACATGAGTGTGGATAATACCGTAAAAGAGTACCTTGACACCATAGAAAACTTCTTGTTTAATGAATGATTTATGAAATTATTAAGAAAACCTTAACCTCATTGCGTTAAGGTTTTTTTTCATGCTAAAATACAGCTGAAGGGAGGAATTTACCTTGATTGAAATTAAGAATGTAACCAAATGCTACGGCAAATATAAAGCCATTGAAGGCATAAGCTTTTCTGTAAAGGAAGGCAGCATTTACGGGCTTATAGGCTATAACGGAGCGGGCAAGACAACACTTCTGAAAACTGCCTCAGGTGTTTATAAAGCAAACGGCGGAGAGATACTTTATGATTCGGAAAACATATATGACAATGCCCGTCAGAAAGCAAGACTTTTCTATGTGCCCGACGACATTTATTTCAAGCCTTATGCCAGCATGAACAAAATGGCAGCTTTTTATAACGGCTATTACAGAAACTTCAGCTATGACACCTTCAGAAGTCTTACGGATGTTTTCGGACTTGACCCGAAAAAAAATCTCAACGGCTTTTCAAAGGGTATGCAGCGTCAGGCAGAGCTTGTCCTTGCAATGGCAACAAATCCCGATTTTCTTCTCCTTGACGAATCCTTTGACGGACTTGACCCTCAGAAAAGACAAATAATCAAAAATCTTGTAAAAGAATATGTAAAAGACAGAGGAGCACATGTTATTATTTCCTCACACAATCTTCATGACCTTGAAGACCTCTGTGACCGTTTCGGGCTTATCAACGGCAAAAAGCTGGTGCTTGACCACGATTTGTCCGATGTGGGAAACGATTTCACAAAATACCGTATGGCATTCGCAGAAGATGATGACAAATTTGAAGAGGATTTTGCAATGGTACCTCTTTCAAAATTCACAAAAGACGGCAGACTTATAACCGTCACCGTAAAAGGTGAAAAAGAGAAGGCAGAGGAACTGATAAGGGCAATGAACCCCGTTTACCTCGAGCAGTTCCCCATGAGCATGGAGGAAATATTCCTTGAAGAAGTGGAGGGTGTGGACTATGATTTTTCACAAATCTTTAAGTAAAAAGAAGGGTGCCGCATATTCTTATGTAAGCGGCCTTTCATCAGCATTTTTACCGACTCTGCTTATATGCATCTTTCTTACCGTCATAATGGCTGTTCTCCCCTTTGCCGAATTTATCTCCATCAATTCAGAAGCAAATAAAGACATCACGGGCATGGCAAAAACTGCAAAGGATATGTTTGAGTTTTCCGTTTTCGGCTCAACTGTTTTTCTTGATACTGCCATAATTTACATCATACTCGGTGTACTGGGACTTCTTTCAATTCTTACGGCAGTACGGATATTCAACTTTATATGTGACAAGAGAACGGTAAATGTTTATTACAGCCTCGGTATAAAGAGAACAACGCTGTTTCTTTCAAAATACGCATCGGGTGCACTGTTTTTATGTGCAGCCACCCTCATTCCCGTTATTCTTTCCTACATCGTAAACACCGCTTTTCTCGGGCTGTCATGGAGACTGATTATTGTACTGCTGCAGTATTACTGCGGTATATCAGTGTTCCTTCTTCTGTGCTACAGCTTTACAGCCTGTGTATTTTCAAGTGTGGGAACTGTTTCGGAGGCTATTGTATACTCCGTTGCACTTCTTTTCGCTCCCACGATCTTTTTCTTTATCCTTGAAAATATTGTAGGTGCATTTCTTCCAACATCCACTCTCAACACATATATTGAACATTTCACACAAAATGCCTACACCTACGGAAGTTCGGGTATCTCCTACCTTGAAGCAACGGCAAAATATAATCCCGTTCTGTTTTTTGCAGATGAAATGTTCACTTTCGGCGTAGGTTCAATAAGCGACGGGGAAATAATTCTTGAAGCAACCGAAGAAAAATGGCGTTTACCCGATATATTCATCCATTTCCCCTGGTTCATAACGGCATCTGCTGCGGCACTTCTCGGCACCTTCCTTTTCAGAAGAATAAAAGCCGAAAACTGCGGTTTTCTTAACACAAACAAGGTGCTCAGCAACCTGATGATATTTGAACTGTGTCTTTTCGGGTCATGCCTTTTCCTGTCAGAAATGAGATGGACTCCTCCAGCCATCGTTCTCTCAATGGGTGCGGCAGTTGCCTTTGTGCTCTATCTTATCGCAGAAATATTCTTAAAGAGAAGCTTAAAGAAAATACTCACTTCTCTTTATAAATTTGTTGCACATGCGGCAGTTATTGCAATAATTTTTACAATATGTGCAACGGGTGCATTCGGATATGACACATATATTCCCGATATAAATAAAGTAGAATCGGTTGAAGTTGCAATTCCCTTTTCATACACACAGATATCAACAATGCGTAAGCCTTCAGGCTGGATGTCGGACGGCTTTATATATACTTTTGAAGATTACAGAAAGCGTTTTCTTCCCGAAATGACCGAATCCGAGGATATTGAAGCTATTATAAATATGCACGAATATATAAACCGCCGTGTTGAGGACGACGGAACACGCTGCAGTATCGTTATCAGATACAACCTTAAAAACGGCTCTTATTCACAGAGAAAACTTTCTCTTACAAATAAAAGTGAGGTATCTGAATTATTTACACTCTTTGACACAAAGAGCTATAAAAATGAACTTTATGACATGTTCTTTGAAGAAAACAGATTAGATAATATAAAATCCCTTGCCGCAGTTTACAGCTATGTTGACGATTATATAATAAGGGAACTCGCCTTTGAATATGAATACAGTAATGTTTTTGCAAGAGCTCCGTCTCTGAGAGAAAGCAGACTTCTCAAGCTAACGGAAGAGGATTTTTGCCGTCTTAAGAAGGCTGTGTATGATGACTTGGCTATGCAAAGTGCCTCCGATTATCTCACAGGCGATGCAAAGCAGCTCGGTGTCATAAGCTTTGACATAAACGAAAAAGCCTACAAAATTGAAGGCGTAAACGGTTATGATCCCTATTATGACAACAGTATTTATAATTCTCCCGATATATATTTTGAAGAGCCCGTGACAAGCATAACCATGCCCGTTCCCGAATTTCCGCAGTATGAAATTCCGGAAGAGGATATCATGCTCCCCGAAGAAAGTTCCGTATACAGCGAATATCTGACTGACCTGTACAGCTGTCTCGGAGGAATGCAGAATGCTCAGTCCTATGATATAATCGTAACCGAGAAGATGGCAAACACCCTCTCACTTCTTAAAGAACTGGGAATGAGCGACTGTTTTTCGGAAAAGCTTGAAATAGAATCGGTTTCTTTCAGAAAAATTTACAAAGAGTCTGACTACAATTTCAATTACGGAGATTCGGACACAATCCGGGAATTCTTCGCTTATCCTTTGTATCCGGATGATATATTCATCGCCCCCCATGAAACCGGAAATAATGACATCGTAAGCTCCGTCAGCGAAAATATCATAACGGACAAAGAAAGAATCACTGAGCTTAACACAATCATGAAGCTTCATGAATATACCTTCTCCGAAGGATACTACTGTCTCATAAAATACACCGACGGATTATTCTGCGTAAGATATCTTTCCGACTCCGACGCCCCCGATTATGTAAAAAATTACAATTATACTTACGAAGAATATTACGGATGAACCAAAAAAAGGGATTCGCACTGAAGCGAGTCCCGTTTTCATTGTACCGAAAATTATTCAACCGTTATTTTCGCACCGTGTTCTTTTCCTTCGGAGAAATTACAATTATAATCAAAAGATTGATAAATTATGTTTTATTTTTACTCCTTCTCCATAGTCGGCAAAATTACAGATACCGTTGTATCCCCAGTCAACATATTCACTGAGAGAGCTTTCCCATTCTCCGAAATATACAATACCCTCTTCATTAACCACGGTAACGGACAGCATACAGTTTTTTACGTTTTCTTCTGGAGCAGCGAAGCTGTTCGTCTCGGCAAATATCAGTCTGTCTCCCGTAAAAGCTATATCTGCCGCATAGGGGTGATAGGGCCACACTGTATGGTCTTCCTCGGAAATTTTACTTTTCATGGCAATTTTATATGTGCTGTCGGAATTTTTACTGACTACGGCAATCTCCCTGTCGTTTTTGAAAAACACAAAGAAATCCTCTCCGCCCTGATAATACATATAGTCTCCGTATCCGAAACTGAAGAGTTCAGCAGAGAATATGTCTGTCATGGTGCTCTCGTCAATAATTCTGAAATACAGTTTTCCGTTTTCACAAAAAGCACAGTACAGTAAACCTTTCTCTTCGTCTCCCCAAAAGGAGATAACTCTGCTTTCGGGGTCAAGCGGATAAACATTTTTCATGTCCTCATAATACACATCGCCGTCACCGAAGGGGATGAGATAGATACCGTAGCCTCCCGGAATCAGAGAAGTATCAAGAAGAGTCGGTGAAGAAGTCTCACTGCCGTCGGAGCAGTTATCAAAGGTCATATAACATTTTCCGGGAAATACGGCATTGTAGGTACTGTAGCCGAAGCTGTTTCTGAATTCACTTGAATAGGAATATCCGCACTCTCCCGCTTCAATACCATATTCTCTTATATCATCTTCTGCTACGGGGACTCTGAAAAACTCCTCGCAGGCTCTTATAAACCCCTCTGCACGTTCTTTGGTTATTCCCGATTGCTCGTAATAACCTTTTTCAAAAGTATTAATGGTCACAAAGTCAATGTAGATATCGGGAAGGTGAAGATTAACATGGATGGGGTAATATCGGAAATAGTCCTTCATCCTGACGGTGAAGGTCTTTCTTTCACCCTCAGCCATGCCGTTTTTGAAATCTCCGAGATATTCTCCCAGCTTTTCATTTTCGTTTTTCAGGTCAATTATATCGAATGAGCCGAGATCCAGTCCCCAATACTGTTTTTCTAATAAATATCTGTACCGTGTTTTGTAAAATGAAAGCTCTGTGGATGTATTTTCATTAAAATCAAAAGAGGACTTCCACATAAGCATATCACTGTGCTCAATAAGAGTATCTACCGTGATACCTTCAAGATATTTTCTGTCACCAAATTCATTTATCAGAGTAAAGCTTACATTTTCTCCCTGATAAAGCAGCTCTTTTGCCATAAATACCGTAAGAAGAGATGCTGAGAGTGTCAGAACAAGGAGAAATGCTATTACCTTTTTCATATTCACGCCTCCTCGTCTGTCATATCGGAAAGTGCTTTGCTTACTCTGTCTCCTCTGTAGTCATACTGTTTTTTGATATAAGACATAAGAGAATACCCCTGTTCTTCAATGTCCTCGGCTTTCACATCGGCAATAATTTTTCCGTCATGTATGAGTACGGCTCTGCCGATAAAATCAGAGACCTCTTCAATGAGATGTGTTGAAAGTATGACAGTTTCATTTTCTGAGAGAATTCCTGCAAGTACCTTATAAAAATCCTCACGGTTGAAGACATCGTTTCCCGCAAAAGGCTCATCCATAAGTATATAATCAGCTCCCTGTGAGAGTGCGAGAATGACCTCAAACTGATTTTTCTGACCTGTGGAAAAGCTTCTCAGAGGTTTCTTTTCGGGAAGAGAGAAAAATTCCATAAGCCCGTTGAACCTTTTTTCATTGAACGAGGGAAAGTGCTGTAAATAAAAATCCTTATGTGACATGGGACTCAAAGCAGGGAAAAAGGAATGCTCACTTGTAGCAAAAGATATTTTCTCAATGTTTTTCGTGCTTATTTTTTCCCCGTCAAGAGTTATTTCACCCTTGAAGTGAAGAAAATCAAGAATACATTTCATAAGAGTGGTTTTTCCTGCTCCGTTTTCTCCGAAAAGTCCAACTATCTCTCCACGCGGAAATGCAAGAGATATCCCGTCAAGAGCAGTTTTTGTTCCGTATTTTTTTGTAAGATTATCAATTTTCAGCATATCATAACCTCCACATGGTGTTCCATGATGGTGCAAGACACTCATAAGGAACCGTCATAATGTAAAAAATATAGTAAACGAAATTTAGCATCAGAGCAGTAATGAAACCGAGTAACAGAAAAAAGGCAGGCACGGTAAGACACCTTCTGTAAAGCTCCGTTTTTGAAGGAAGCCTTTTCATTGTATATATGCTTTTTGAGCCTTGATAGTGGTATATAAAATTATATACAGCCACAATTATAAGATAAAAGACGAACACAATGAATATATCAAAGATATGTTCTCTTAAATATTCAAAGCTTACCATTCTCGCTCCCTGAATTATCTCTCTTTCACCCGCTGCTATGTTATACTGAAAAAGACTGTTATAATTATAAAAAAAGTTTGAAAAGAATATTATTGCCGATGAGACAACAGGTAAAATATAACCTGCTATGATTGAATTTCTCACTTTTCTCACATTATATCCCACAGGAAAATAATCACTGATTTTATGCTTCATGTCTGTCCCTCCTTATTACGGCGGCCGCGGCAATAAAAATCAGCAGCACCATCACCGACAGCATCAGCACATCAAACTCCAACACTGACATTTTCTCGGGACGGACAAAGACAAAAAACACTGCCGCCGTCACAAGAATGGCCCCTATCCATTTTTTGCCCCGTCTGAAAAGGTATGAAAAAGCAGAAAAATTAATTGCAAGTGAAATTACTGTCACAATATTTCTTACTATTCTCATAACATCCCTGCCCGCAAACAAGCTTTGAAGGAAATTACAGTTATAAAACGCAAGATAAACACTCTGAGAGGTTATAAATTTTTCGGGAAGTATGCGTGTTGCAGCATTTGCAAGGGCAAAACAGAGAAGTATTTCAAAAACCATGCACAAAAAAACTACAAGGGCATTATATGTGAACTGCCACGTTACCACAGTTTTTTCACCTGTTCTGAGCCTTCTCAGGGTATAGCCTGTTTTTGTATTGAACTGCATTCCCGTTTTACACAGTAAAAC
Source organism: Oscillospiraceae bacterium (assembly GCA_015065425.1). Lineage (GTDB taxonomy): Bacteria > Bacillota > Clostridia > Oscillospirales > Acutalibacteraceae > RUG806. Next base: position 2,194 of record SVQH01000002.1, on the reverse strand, counting down.
TGCTGTTATTATAAATGTTATATAAAATACAAATGCGATACCCGAATTTACAAATACATCCGATACCGACGGTATTAATTCTACGGCTTCATCTTTTGCTGCAAGAAGAAAAAATGCACTCTGCAATACGACCGAACACAGCCACAGGAGGCTTATTCTATAAACACTCTCCCGGGCAATAAGATAAAACACGGATACATGCTTTTTCATTTTTACCACCTCATTCCCAGTTTTCAATTATCATTTCAGCCGCCTGCTCTTTCGTAAGTCCCATCTGACGAAGAGCGGCGGTTATATTTTTAATGTCGGACAAAAGAAGCTCCTCTCTTATCCTTTCAACGGTCTTTTCATCAGCCGATATGCAGCTTCCGGCACCTGTTCTTGAAAGTATCAGCCCCTCTTCCTCAAGAAGTGCATAAGCTTTCTGAACCGTATTGGGATTTACTCCGAGAAGTGCGGCAAGGACCCTTCTTGAAGGCAGCTCCTCACCGTCTGAAACACTTCCTGCAATAAGCCCTCTTTTGATAAAAAGAATTATCTGCAGATATATGGGAAGTATTCCGTCTGCAACAAAAGAATCGAAAGAAATCATTTATATCCCCTCTCAACTGTATTACTCTGATAATACACTTTACAACCGTATTATACCTATAATACAGTTGTTTGTCAAGAAAAAATATAATTTTTCTTAACAGAAATTTACTGTATATCAAAAAAGCAAATCAAGATTTATCAAAAGCAATGTATTTTGCTTTGCTTTTTTTGCCGTTTATTACAATTCTTGTTACCGTTCAGAAGGAAAATGTGCATAATAATGCAAAATATATACAAATAACAAAAAAAGTAAAATCCGTTTTACAGAACTTTTTTTTCAAAACCTATAATATGAAACGTCAAGGGAAAAGCATTCCCGATAACAGATACGGAGAATTTTCCGTATTTTCCTCCTGAAAAACCGAATACACAAAAAACCCTGCAAAATTTAGCAAAAACGACAAAATTTTACTTTTGTATTGAAAATAAAATATAAATATGTTATATGTTTATATTAAGTATTTAATTTATTTTCAATATAAATCACAATTCACAGGAAAGGAGATAAAGTTTGCCTAAGGCAAAACTTTTTGAAGAAAGCATGTCATGGTCTTGGTATAATCCGTCTCCCGATGAAGCGTCTGATGCATATTACTATTACAAAAATAAGTATAACAATGCAGCAAATCAGAAGCGGGCATCGGAAAGTCAGGAAAGAAGTTATGTTTCACAGAAAAGTACTGCGAAATCGCAACTGAGTTCAGCAAAGTCGCAGAAAATAAACTTTGAAAAAAGACTTCAAGGAATTAAAGATATAATCGGAATGCTTGAAGGCAGAGGCGGTTGGTTCTCAACTGATGTCCCCGGGGAAATTGACAAAGCAACAAAAAATCTCTCAAAAACTGAAGACAGCTTCAGAAAAAGCATCGTAAGAGAAGGTGCTACTGCTCCTAAAAGTCTTGAGGATGCACTCGAAATAAAAACCGTAGAGGGACATCAGCGTTCTGCTTCTGCTTTGCAGCAGTTCAAAAATGAAAAGGTGAGGCTTGAGCAGGAAATAGCAAATCTTAAAGCAAGGATAAACAATCTTGAAAGTACCATCTCTTCTCTTACCTCAAAAATCAATTCCTGTAATATGACTCAGGCATACCTTCAGTCATCAATGAATTCATACGCTTATGATATGAATCACTACAGAAGTTATATGTACTGATAACCCGAACAAATACTGCAAAGGAGTGTAAAGTGTGCGTATTGAAATAAATGCCGGCGGCCTTGGCGGCGGCGTGGCAATAGCAGAATATCAGCTTAACATGGCTAATTTTATTACACAATCCGAAGATGTAATAGATGCCTTCAAGGCTGTCAGAACAAGCACATACAACTTAAGCGGCGGTGTGGGAAATCTCAGCGGTGCAGTATCAGATCTTTCTACGAGAATCACCGAAGAAGAGCAGAATAAGAATTCAGCAACCGAGATACGCCGTCAGTCAAACGAATTTCTTGACCTTGCTATCCGTGTTGATAAGCAGGTAGCAACGCTTGTAAAACAGAACAGTGAAAAATTCTATCAGGTACACCCGTGGCTGCGACCTCCCGTACCCGAAGAGGACAAGCCCTGGTATGAAAAAGCATGGGAAACTCTCTGTGGTACCGTATC
>SVQH01000059.1 GCA_015065425.1 Oscillospiraceae bacterium | reverse complement strand
ATTGCTATCTTTTTTACTTTTAACAAAAAAAACAACCCCCGAATTAAATTAAAACGAGGGTTTGTCAGCAGTCTGAGCGGTCCGCTTTTATGCCGGACCGCTGTTATTTTTTTCAATATTCAGTAAAATTTCTTTTGTCTCTACGCCGACTGCAAAGCCTCCGATATCCGCAGAGGAAACAACTCTGTGGCAAGGGATAATTATTGGAATTTTGTTCTTATTGTTAGCACCGCCTACTGCCCTCGCCGCATTCTTATTGCCTATTCTCGCAGCTATATCTCCATAAGTGCAAACACTGCCATAAGGAATTTTCAGAAGCTCATTCCAAACTTTTTTCTGAAAATCTGTGCCCGTAAGCTTATACGGGACAGTAAAATTCTTCCTTTTTCCTTCAAAATATTCATATAGTTCAGTTTTTGCAAGTGAAGTAATTCTATTCGGATTTTTATTGCAATTACTGTGAGCAAACTTTATTTCCAATAAATTATTTTCATCTGCAATGACTGTCAAAAAACCGACAGGTGTGTCAAAAATATCATAAAAATACATAATTTTCCCTTTCTACGGCATAAGATACAGCAATTAAAAAGCAACAACAATATATCACGGTTTAATTAATTTATCGGATTCTTTTCGTTTTGCACGTCTGACACGGTTGATATGCCGTTCAAAATCTCCGTTGGATATGAGTTCAGCAAGAACGAACTGAATGTAAGTGGGAACAGTGCAGGAATAAAAACCGAGACGTTCATTGAATGTCTTTGCTAAACATTCCGGTAACACCATATATCCGACACGAAAAGACGGAGAGATTGTCTTTGAAAAGGTATTCATATAAATTACATTGTCTTTGGAAGTATGAGAGAATAATGTTTCCTCTGCTTTTTGTGATAGAGAAAACTCCGACTCAAAATCATCTTCTACAATAAATCTTTCGCCTTGCCCTGCCCAGCGTAAATATTCGTGGCGTTTGGAGGCTGTTGCTGTGACTCCGCTGGGATAGCTCCTGTAGGGAGATATATGCAGAACATCAGCTTTACATCTGCGAAGAGATGAACTGTCAATGCCATCATGTCCGAGCGGAAGCTTTTCAAGTTGAACATCAGATGCACGATAGACCTGCTCTATCTTTTTATATGAAGGTGACTCAATGGCATATCTTTTATTTCTTCCCAACAGTTCAACTATCAGACCATAGAGATATTCTGAACCTGACCCGATGATAATTTGTTCAGCTTCAGCACGGACTCCCCTGCTTCTGGCAAGATATCGGCTGATTTCTTCACGAAGCTCTGTGCAACCTGTATTTGGTGAACGAGCAAGAATAGATTCACCTAAATCGCTCATTACTCTTCGCATGGTTTTTGTCAGCACGGAAAACGGGAATTCAACGAATGTCGAGCACTCTTGAAGATAAGTGTACTGTATATGATGCATTTCTGCATTTGCTGAAACGGCGAAGCCGTCATCAAGCTGAAAGCTGACGAAGTAACCACTTCTTTCTTTTGATTCTATATATCCCTCGTCGCCAAGAAGTGCGTAGGCATGCTCAACAGTTACAGTGCTGATACCTAACTCATCGGCTATTATTCTTTTAGAAGGAAGCTTACTTCCGCATGGAAAAATACCCTTAACAATATCATCCCTGACCTGCCTATATAGTTGAAGATAAGCAGGAATATTGATCTCATTATCTATTATGTATTTCATCTGATAATATAAAATTCTCCTTTTTTGACTATTTTCATACTACCAAAATCATTATATAATGCTTTTGTACAAAAATCAAGGAGTGAATCATTTTGAAAAATAAAAGCGTAAAGCTTATGTGCCTTACAGGTATTTTCGTTGCTGTTGTGTTTGTTTTCACAGCATATCTTCACATACCGACATATAACGGATATGTTCATATCGGTGACGGTATTATTTTTCTTGCTGCTTGTTTATTGCCTTGGCAATATGCTGTATTTGTCGGTGCAGGTGGTGCACTTCTTGCCGACTGTCTTACAGGCTATGCTATATGGGCACCGGGTTCTGTCATTATTAAGGCAACGACTGCGTTGCTTTTTTCGAGCAAATGCAAAAAAATCATTGAAAAGAGAAACTTGTCGGCACTTTTGCCTGCAATAGTGATATGTGCAGGCGGATATTATCTCTATGAAGTTTTGATAACAGGCAGCTTTATAGCATCTCTTGAAGGTGTCCCCGGCTCACTAACACAATCAATTGCAAGCTGTATTCTCTTTGTTGTCGTGGGACGTGCTTTTGACAAAATGAATCTTAAACAAAAACTTTACGGAGGCAAATAAATATGATGACTATTACATATCCTGCAAGGACCGGAATTTATGTAAATCTGACAAATCGCTGTCCATGCCGCTGTACCTTTTGCTTACGTCACAACCGCGACCATGTTTTTGACTCTGATTCCTTATGGCTTGAGAGAGAGCCGACGGTCAAGGAAATATGTGACAGTATTGATAGATGGGATCTTACAAAATACGATGAGATTGTTTTTTGCGGATACGGCGAACCAACGGAACGACTTGATGACCTGCTGGAAGTGGCAGCGTACATTAAGTCAAAATGTAATATTAAAATTCGTATCAACACAAACGGTCTTGCTGATCTGATACACAGCGAAAGAACTGCACCGAAGCTTAAAGGACTGATTGATACTGTTTCCATAAGTCTGAATGCTACCAATAAAGAAGACTATCTTAAGGTTGTTCGTCCAAAATTCGGGATCGAGTCCTACGATGCTATGCTCAGGTTCACAAAGGACTGCACTGACTATGTACC
>SVQH01000049.1 GCA_015065425.1 Oscillospiraceae bacterium | reverse complement strand
CCCTTGAAACGGAAAAACAGATAATATAGTATAATCTGAACTAAAAATGTTCCCGTCCATCGTATAAGGTGGACGGGGACATTTTACTGAATTTTATATTATTGTCATAAAGCTGCTCTACGGAAAGCAGGGGATTATATAAATCATAATTTATCGGAAATTGATTATTCAATACTGCTTTCAGGTATCCAACCTGTTTTATCGCTGTTTTCCGTTTTTATGTGTACCCATACCTCACCGTTTACCGTTTCTTTGTCAGAGTCAAGAAGATAAACCGTACTGTTGGGAAGAAGTGTCATAATAAGCTTGCTTTTCTTCCCCGGGTGTTCACGAACATTGGTAATGGATTTTATTACAGCTATATTCTCATGATATACTATTTCATGAGAAGGTTCCTCTGTCTGTAATTCAGTTTCAGGAGGAGCAGTGATATCCGGTCCATCGGGAGCAGGCATTATAATAAGCACATCCTCTTTGCTATCCTGTTCCGGCAGGGTTTCAAGAGGGCTATCCTCAAATATCGGTTCTCTTGTCTCATCTGTCGTAGTATCAACAATATCCGTTGTTGCTTCTTCCGGCGGATGCTGTTTTTTGTTGTGCATGGAGAAAAATATACCGCTTACAATACTTGTAATAAGTACACCTGCAACAAAGCAAGTAATAGCAATGATAATAAGCGGATAAGAATTAGTTTTTGCCGAAGGCTTATTCTCAGAAGGGGCACTTATCTGTTTATTATCAGGTTTTCTTGTTGCAGCAGAAGAAAAATGGGCAGGAGAAGGCGGTGCTGTATCTTCAAGTATTATTTGTTGATTTTCAAATGCAGGTGCGGAAGTATTATTTTTTTTCATTGTGCCCCCCGTTTGTTTCTGAGCGGAAACGGGTGGAGGAGTTTTTGCATTAATTCTTGCAGGTGCACTGTTTGAAAACGGTTTTTCAGGTAAACCGATGATTTTTCTCTCCTTTTCGGGGTCTTTATTTATTTCAATAAAGAATGCCGTTTTTCCTCCGTGTTCTCTGAAGCGGATGTGCTGATACATTGCGGAAAAGTCTGCGTTACAGTTTTTGCAATAGGTATCCTGAAGTCGGTTTCTTGTGTTGCATCTGCAAAGCCATGTGGGGTCTTTTTTGAATGATACAGGCTTCTCTGCTCTTGTGATGACGGCAATACTGATGTCATCATCAAAGCCCGAAACTTCTGAAGCAGTAAGCATATTTATTTTATTTCTGAGGATTTTTTCAGGGTCATCCGAGAGAACGGGTGCATTGAAATAATCCTCAGCTGCCATGTTTACGTGCTCGGAGCCTTTACGGTATATTTCATTGTCAAGTCCGTCCGAGGTCAGGATAAACCCCTTGATGTCTTCGTCTTTTATGTCATGGAAGGTAATATGCATCTGCTCTGCCGAATCTTTATCGAGCATTGCACTTGTGCCGTTGGCAGATACATTACTGTCATTTATTGCAATGTTTCCGCTGTCTTTGATTATACATATCGCACTGTCACCCAGTCTTCCCGTAACAGCAAAATCATGAAGTTTTGATATATAAACAAAGACAAGGGTGCAGTCCATGGTTTTTTCAGAGATATCCATTTCCAGTGCCTTTGTGAGCATCATATCCTTGATTTTTGTGACGAGCTCATTTCTGAAAGATTTCGCATCAAAGCTTTCACTGTCATAAGGTATCTTTTTGTCCTTAAGTGAAGAAAACAGTTCCCATACTGCATTTGTTGCAGAAGAAGAAGCCACGGCGGAGTTTTCAAGAGAGCCGAGACCGTCTGCAACGGCGGCAACTATACAGAAGTCATCCTCACGCAGAAAAACACTGTCCTGACATTCTGTGCCTGATTTTTCGTGTGAAGTACCTTTTTTTATAAAACTTGTGTGTTTCCACATATATTAAACCGCTCCTTCCATATTGCGGTATGCGGGTGAATTATTCACCGACGATTTCCGAAAGAAGATCATTCATGTCTACCTGTATGGTTTCAATTATTTCTTTTGCCGTACCGTTGAGATGTATACTCTTTTTTGTGCTGTTACCTATCATCTGGAAAACCTTATTGAACTGAACACGGGCACTGTCTGCAGTTCCGTTTATGGGGAAATATCCTCTTGTAAAACCTGCAGAGTAATTATTGAGTGTCTGTGCATCAATGTGACTTCCCACGCCTATTATGAAGGGGATTATGATTTCCGATGCACCGATGTGAGAGTTGCAATGGCGTCTTACAAGCTCCAGTGCCTGATTGTACTGGGCAAGATTATCATTTCTGTCGGGATTTCCGTCAGTTACCAGTACAAGGAAGGGGGCATAATAGGGAATTTCAAGATTTTCCAGCTGACGTCTTCTTTGCTCCAGTTTCTCTATGGAAAGAAGAACTGCCTGAGCCATCTGTGTTCCTCCTTCTCTTACGGGACGGAAGGTGGGAATCTGCATGGTATTTATGGATTCAAAAGGAGTATTGACCTCTATATTAGTGCTGAAGCATACAAAGGAAATTTCTGTCGAGGTTCTTGCTTTTGCATCCTTTTTCAGTTCCTTTATGAAATTTGCTACCGAGGCGTTGAGAAGATCCATAGATGAGCAATTATAACCTGTCTGCCAACCCATTGAAGGGGAAACATCGAGACAAAAAACTATGGGTAAACGCTTTGACGTATTGTGCATCTGCATTTTCTTTATCTCCTTTTTTCAGACTTACTGTCCTGAAATTGTAAATATGATAATTATAATAAATGATATAAGTACTGTCAATGCTGCGACGGATATACCCGATGCAAGAAGAATTTTCAGCCATGAGGGTATTCCTGTTTTTTCCTCGGGTGGGGTCGGTGGTATCGGTTCGGGAGACTGAGGAGGTGGATCCCACTGTTGTTCCGTTTCATCGGGAAGCATATCCTTCAGAAGCTCTTTATATGTTCTGTCAATATGAGGATTTGCATTGAAAAGATCAAGTGTTTTCTGAAGCTCCAGTATGAGTATCTCCACTGAGGGCAGCTTTTTCCCTCTGAATACATCCTCGAAAAGTATCCAGAGGTCTGCAGGGAACAGTCTTTTTCTGTACAGTGCACCGTAATTGGGATTGTCATATTTGAATTTTCCCGAAAATTCGGAAATGGGGGTATCTCCGAGGGAAAGCACGGAAAAGACAAACTGATATAATGCTTCGTTGCAGAATTCTATTGCTCCTGCTTTTTTTGAAATGTCATATTCACGGCTGGTTTTACAGCCCGAACAGTACCCGCTGAAAAAGTTTTCTCTTCCGAAACTGTCCGTGTCCCACATCTGTATAAAGGGAGATGTGGGGTCATCTGCGGCAAAATTGCCCATATTGTAATCCGATACGAGAAATCCGTAAGTATTCAGGTGTTTTACCTGACGGGTAACCTTAAGGCATATATTCAGACTCGAAGAGAGTCTTTTGTTCATGTATGAATCGGAAAGATTTATATCACCGAGATAAAGAGGGTCGTCATCAAGATTTTCGTTGCAGTTTATATAGTTTTCAACAAAACCTGCAGGAGAGGTGTGTTCTGCATCGTAAAAAATCGTCTCAACGGGGAAAAGTGCCCAGGAAATATCCATTGTACTGTTTATTCCCTGAAGCTTTGATATGTTTATAAATTTGTTTAAGGGAAGCTTATCCTTTTTGAATATTTTTGCAACAAAGCCCGGATTATCTGCAACACGGAAAAGCCGTCCTTCAAGTCCTGAATTGATTTCCTCTCCGAGACATATTGTTCCTCCCGAGTTAAGAAACAGTACTGAGTTTTCCGTTACGTGCTGCTCGTTTGCGTGAACAACATTTTCTGTGTTACTACTCAGTTCAAACATCTGTCTGTATTCCTGAAATCTTACATAAGAGAACAGGGAGGCAGAGGTAAGGTCATATATATCCGTATGCAGATCATTCATGATGATTCTCTGTATAAGAATGCTGTCTGCGGTAATTACAAGAAAACTTGCCTTATTCTGTGCAAGTATGTTTATAAGTCCCCATGTATCATTGTTGATGTTCTGCCCTGTTTCTCCCGAAGAGGATAAATCAAGAGTCTTTATTCTTACATTCTGATTAAGAAAACTGATATTATCGTTATATATCCTGTTTTTCTTAGGGGATAAAATTATCTGATTCTGCATTATTTCGGAATTGAAAGTTGCCGAAACACATACATTTGATTCCATAAGCCCGTCTTTTATATAATACGGAAACTCACAGACATAGAATGTTGAATCAAGGACAACCGCCTTATAGTTACTGAAAAATCCCGGCATCGGTGCTTACCTCCGCAAAAGTATAATATTATTTTGTCTGGGGATTTCTGTTGTAATTTCCCAGAGAAGTATCGCATTCTGCGAAAATTTCCTTGCAGTCCGTAAGAGTGTCGCACATGGTTCTGAGAATATCAAAAATGCCGACAATGTTTGTTTTTACGGTTCGGGCATCTTCCTTAAATGCATCTGCACCCCTGCCTTCCCAGTTATTGAGAAGACTGTTGACTATGCGGTCATATTCTTCATTTATATCATTATATTTTTTTATAAGATCATCTTTTTTGCCTATAGCCACGTCAAAAGATTTTGTATCAAGTACTCTGTACTCGTTATTTGCCATAAATATCATTCCTCTTTTCAGATTTTTATGAATTTGAGTTTCTGAAGCTCGTCTGCTTCGGTATCATATATATAACCGTCGCCCACAGAGCATTTTGCATATTCTGTTTTCAGTTCTTTTGCATCCATTTCACCGAATACCGATTTGTTTCCTTTTTCAGCTACAAATTCCCCTATACTGTCAAGAAGGAAGGCAACCGATATGTTGTCATTGAAAGGAACTCTGATTTCTGCTTCCGAAATAGTTCCCACATCAGAGAATATGAAAAGATAGTTTCTTGCATCCGCATCGCCTATCATAACAGGGAACCATGAGGTCATAAGGTATTTTGAGTCGGGAGAGTTTCTGAAAAGCATTTTTGATTGCAGAACAAAAACCGTAAAAGGTGTATCTGTAATTTCTGCCATTCTCGGCATTGCGTTGGGACTGCGTCTGAGTCCGCCGTAACCGTTTTCAGTGAGGTAATCTCTGAGATTTGCAACATCTGTGAGATATACCGTTTCTCCGTCAGGTTTTTTATTACCGCTGTGGAAATCAACAAGCTGTTTGCGTCCGTCATCAAGAAACACATAACGGGAACCCGGTTTGAGTCTGCTTATATCTTCAATGAGAAGACTCAGAAGATTTGTTTTTCCGAACTGCCTTTTTCCGTATATAGCAACGGAACGGCTGTTTTCGATATTTACCGTTATGGGCTTATGCTCATAATAATCAAGTCCCACGGTAATTACATCGTTTGCGTTTTCTGCGTAATTTTCATCAGTGCAGTATTTTGAGAAATTCTCTTTTGTGAGGTCCTCTGAAAAAGCTGCCATTTTATTTTTGTTTTCGTGTTTGCCCGTAGATGCCACTAAATCTCTGAGGTAACTGTCATCATCCAAATCGGGGAAGGGCATGAAGCACTGGAATTCATAATTTTCCGACTTGATGTTTACGATGCCGCGGCCGGGAAGCTTCATGGGTTTTGCTACCTTTGAATTGAATATTTCAAAATAGCTTTCATTGGGCATGTCAAAAGCAACTTTCTGACCGAAGTTAGTAAGTATTCTGCCGAGTCCCGTCGTGTCATTTGCCGTTATGACTACTGTGAGCCCCTTTGACAGACCGTCGCGGCAAAATCGCTGAAGCTTATCTTGATATGAAGAATATCTTTCATCTGCAAGAAAAGCATTTATGTTTTCTATTATCAGAAAAATATGCACAGGTGCATTCTCTTTGTTCTTGGTTACTACTGTATAATAGTTGCGGCTGTCAAGTTTTGCAGCATTTTCTGCGAGCCTTTTTTCAACGGTTCTGAAAACTCTTTTTATGTTTTCTTCGTTTGAATTGTCAAAACAGGCACATACATTGCCGAGATGTCCGTAGTCACCAATATTTCCGCCGAAATCCATTAGATATATGTTTTCTTCGGGGACTTGCTCCATGTTTTCATGAAGACGGACAAGAAGTGTTTTTATGAATGTTGTTTTTCCGCTCATGGGTGAACCGAAAACTGCAATATTACTGAGATACGGATCAAGATAAAAAACGGGCTGTTCCTGATTCAGCGGAGCGTCATATTGTCCCATTGCCAGTTTCATTTGTTCACCTGCTTTCTCTTACTGATGTCAATGACATCCCGTTTTTCAGTGTCCCATGCAATACATGAGGGAAGGGGACTTCTGAATACTATATGCGGACGGGAAATTATTCCCTGATTTTCTGCGTATGTCTTACATATTGAATCGGCTATAACTTCAAGCTGTGTTCTTGATGTGCCCGATTTCTTCTGTTCTTCCTGTTTTCTTTTCAGTGAAAGATTGTCTTTATCTGAACGGTAGAAGGAAGTATAAGCCCCTGTTTTACTGGCGAGAGTAATTTCAATGGGGATACTCTCTTCAGTACCTGCTCCTGAATATGCAGACTGGAAATATTCAAATTTTGAACCCGTACCAACAAGAAGATAGGCTCTGCCGTTACCGGGCATATAGGGAGAAGCGGCAAGCTCAGTACCTATCATATCCTTTGAAGCTTGCTTTGTTGCAACCTTGAGACAAAGTCTTGCTCTTGAGTTTACACGGATGTCTTCTGTTATTGCACCTTCGATGTTCTGTGAAATAAGAATAATGTGGAAGCCGAGGCTTCTGCCTACGCGTGCTATTGTGGTTATCTCTCCCATGAAATCCATGTCGCTGTTTTCTGTAGAAAAACGCTTAAGCTCGGTAAATTCGTCAACTACCAGAATCAGATGGGAAAGAGGACTTTCTTTTGCAGTATTGCGAATAGCTTCTGCTTCATCCCCGATTACCTTTTTCTTTTCTATATGAGCCTCAATGTTTTCACAAGCCTTAATGTAAGCGTCGATGCTGTCTACTTTAAGCCGGTTGAAAAGCAGCTTTCTGCGTTTTATTTCAGATTTCATAGCATCGAGGAAACGGCCGAGCATATATTCTGCACCTGTTCCGTTTTCATCTCCGTCAACGTCTGTTACTGAGCCTACTACATGAGGCAGGTGACCGATTCTCTTTGTGAAACCGCCACCCTTCATATCGACAAGAAGCATATTCAGTTCATCAGGTCTGTACTGTACACAAAGACCGAGAAGATAAGAGATGACAGTCTCTGTTTTGCCTGAACCCGTTGTACCTGCCACAAGCATGTGAGGTCCGTCTGATTTTTCATGAAGGTCAAGAAAAGCCACTCCGGTTTCTGTTTTTCCTATAGGTACTTTAAGTGAGCTTGTTACGGGAGCGATACTGCGAGAAGTTCCGCAGCCCCAGAAAGAACGGATAAGCCCGTCCATGTTTTCCGTGTTACCTCCGAGAACCTCAAACATACTTACGGCAGAGGGAACTTTACCGTTTTGTGCTATCTGTGCGTAATATATGGATGAGAAAAATCTCATTGCACGGGTGGTATCACGAGTGAAGTTTGCAAAAAATCCCGGGATATCCTGAGTGCTTCCGAGAACATCATATCTGAAATGCTGAATTTCATTTGTATCTTCTCTCGGAGTAAGAGTCATATCTCCTCTTTCAAATCTTACTATGTCATCACAGTAAGCAGGGAGATATTCCTTGAATTTTGCAGCAAAAACAAATGAAAGTCCGAGGGTGTTTGCAAATGAAGCCCCGGCTTCGGGTGCTTCGGGAAGGAATTCAGCAAAAGCATGCTCCTTAAGACCGTGTTCGTCAAAGACGATAACTACTACATGGGGAGTTTTATGCCCGCTGTTGCCTGAGCTTTCACTTCGCTCGGTCATAAGAGTAAGAAGGCTGCTCATTACGGCATTTGCACTGTCGTTGTCAAAAACGAACTGAGACTTGTCGGAGAAAAGCCCACGGAAATGGGGCATGAATTTATATTGATTGATAGTATTTTCAATGTTATGCCAGTTTGTTTCGTTGTTATAAAAAACTACAAACTGAAGGTCTTCGGGGGAATGATAATAGCATAATTCAAAGATCATTCTTGTCAGGAAGTAAGAAGAAGCTGACATTTTGTTGTTGATATTTCTGTCAACAACACCTAAAGCACCTTTATTTTTAAGAGAATATACAAGAGGGGCATTGGTGAGATATTTATATCTCTTTGAAATAGTGCCCGGAAGTCGGCTGAGATTGTCTTTTTTCTCTTCGCCGGGCTCATAATCTTCTCTGAGGAATATTTTCAGACGGTCGTTACCTGAATTATCTCTTACGAGGTCATAGGATGCCTCAGAGAAAACCACATCCTTGCTTTCACCTTTAATTTTGAATTTAGATAAAACGTCGTCCGAGCGACCTATTCTGAAGGACAGAAAGTCTTCATCCTGAGGTACTCTGCTGTAAATGTTTTCGTTGAGTGAATATATGCCTTTGTCATCGGCATTGATGAGAGTCAGCATATCGGGATATATCTCTTCCATTTTTCTGACATCTTTTATCTGCCGCTCTTTTATTGAAAGACAAAGGGAGTCTATATAATCTTCATACTGATTACGCCATTTTCTGAGTTCTTCTGCGGCTTCTTTTTTCTGCCGCTTATATGTGATGGTGGTGGTTATTACAGCCGAAAGTCCCATTGCAATACTCATCAGTATCATCATAATGCCTGTTACGCCGCTTGTTGACATTACGCTTGTGGCAATAACTCTGACTATAAGCATCATGCCTACAGAGATGAGAGATGGGAGTAACATCCGGAAAAGGCTGTGTTTTTGTTTTTTGGGGGGCTCTGTGGGAGGGATTATATCAACATCGCTTGTGTCAAACCGGTAAAGCTCCCTTGAACTTATGTTATACTCAGGGAAAAATATTTTATCCGAGGTTGCCGGGTTGAATGCCTCTATCACGTTTGTTGTATCAAGCATACCCCAAGGCTGAAAATTACCCGTGGCATCAAATATGATACGGCTTGAGGTTATAAAGCCAAGGTCACAGATAGGTTTTTCCGTGTCCGAATAAGAGAAGATAAATCTGTCAAGAATGTCATGATTTTTACCCAGTTCAGAGGCATTGAAAGAGGTGAATGTTATGTTTTTGAAGTATGTTTCCCCACGGTTATCCGTTGCTGTTTCCGATATGCACTTGACAAAAAGCTCATAACAGTGACGGTAAATGTCACTGTTGGGAGAGTTTTCCTTTGCAAGCTTTGCAAGACCGTATTTTATGCCGTCAATGAGATGGAACAGCGTAATGTCCCTGACAACATAAAGCTCGATATTGGTATGCTTTTTTTTGCCTGAACGGTCATTTTCCGTGAATTGAACACCTATCAGAATCTTATTATTTTCCACAAACTCACCTCATGAAATTAAACGGGTTTTTCTGATTTTCAGCTTATTGACAAAGCTTTAAGAATTTCCTCTTTTGCAGCTTCAACATCAGGCTTTTCGGGAACTTCTATATTTTCTGTTCCTGCACTTACAAAAGAAAAAAGATTATCGGGAATTTCGGGACGGGGGATTTCCATTTCCATCAGCTCTTTTATACGCCGTGCTGTTTTTTCGTCCTCTTCTTTGCTTCTTACCTGTGGCATTTCGGCAGGTACGGTAAGTCCCGGAATATCGGGGAGAGCCGTATCGGGAATATGTATGCTGATATTTACCGCAGGTGCTGAAATACTGCCTTTGACGGACATATTTTTTACAGTGGGAATTTTTATTTTTTCAGGTGCAGTAATTCCTTCTGATGTAACAGCGATGTCGGTTTTTATGGTTTCGGGTATATTTATATCAGGTTTTTTTACCGTAATATCAGCAGCCCCTTTTATGTTTATCTGAGGAATTTCGGGAATGAGAGCTTCACTTCCCGATATTTTTATATCTTCGGTTTTTCTGAAGAGATTGTTTTCAAGCCCTTCTTTTATATCAGCTGAGACGGTGTTTATTTTTATTTTTTCTATGTTACCGGAAACAGTCACAGCGGCGGCTGTATCCTCTGCTGCTTTTATGGCGGGTATATCAGGAAGTTCTGCCGTATTTTTACCGATATTTACCTGAGGGATATCCTTTACAGCAAATTTTTCTGTTTCAGGGGCAGAGAGGTTGATGCTTTCTGCTTTTATTTCAGGAATCTCAACAGCAGATATTTTTACTGTTTCGGGTGCAGTGATATTGTTTTTATCCAGTTCTACCTCGGGAATGGATATTGGAGAAAACTCAACAATATTTTCTTCAGCTGCCGAACCGGCAAAGTTTACATCCTTTCCGGAAATTGCGGCAAATTCCCCCTTGAGCTGTATGAGGACCTGCGTCATCTCATACTCGAAAAGCTCTTTGTTTCTTTCGATATCCATGTTTTCTATGCCCTGATTTTCCATAAATAACCTCCGCTTTTAATTCCTGAAAAGGATGGTATATATTTTTTGTCCCCCTGAACACCTGTATTATGTGTTCAGGGGAAGGTACAAGAAAACGGTCGTCGCATATATACGGCGAAGCCGTTTTCAGTGGTTTTAGCCTAATGTTGTGGGGATGTTTTCTGCTATCTGACGGTCTGCACTTTCCATCTGATCTGCATTAGCGTCAAGAAGTTCTGCAAGTGCTTCTACGAGAGAGGGAACTGTTTTTGCGGTGTAATCCATAACGGGACCGGAGATAAACTGTAACATTTTGTCTTTACTTTCACCTTCCCAGTTTGCAACTGCTCCTGCGAAATCAGCTTCAAATGTTTCTGCTGCACTCTTATAACGATCTGCGATGTCTCTGATGTCCTGTGCTGCCTGTCTCATTTCTACATATCTGAATACTATATCAGCCATAATTAATTCTCCTTAAATACTTTATAATATTTTTATTTATTTTGATAATTTTTATTGTTTGCTTTTCTGTTATATTGTGGTTTTTATCTTATGCACCGGGGTTTCTGTTAGCTTCACCAAGCTGGGGATCCACTGTGTCAAGAAGCTGAGTCTGGATGCTTTCAAGAATGCTTCTGATACCTGCTGTAAGTGAGGAAGCGGGAGTTGTGAGGTTGTCTGTGAGTGCGGGGGTGATTTTTTCCTTGAAGAAAGCGTTGTATCCGTCTGCTGCATCACCGTTGAAGTTTGATGCAAGAAGTGTGCTCAGAACACCTTCAAGCTCGTTATAAAGACCGTTTGCGGTTGTGATGTAAGAATCAACCTTTTCTGTTGCATTTGCGATGATTGTGTAAGTAAGAACTGATGCCATAATAAATTTCTCCTTTCAAATTAAAACCTTTGGTTATGCATTGTTTATTGTGTTGGTTAATTTCTCGTATGAATCAAATACCGATTCATATTTTTGTTTGGACTGTTTAAGGGAACTTGCTATGTGGTCAAGTACAAGTTTCTGGTCGTCCATGGGTTTGTACAGGTTTGTTTCACAGGCTTTTATAAATTTTCTGCCTGCCGGGGTGTCGAATCCCTCTTTGAGACCTGCCATCATCTCCTCAATTTCATTTCTGAGATTCTGAAGCTTCTGACTGAGACCGTCGAAATCCGAAACTGCTTTGTCAAAGGCTTCTTCGTCAAGAATAATATCCTTCCCGAATACAACATCTATTATATTCATCTGTGTATCACCACCGTAATTCAGATTTTACCTTTTATTACTGCTTGCATTTTTCGATATAATCGAGGATGGAGGCACTGTCTTCTTCGGAGAGAAGATGTGCTATTTCCTGAGCTTTTTCATATTTGCCCTGTTCGGCGTAAAGACGTGCTCTGAAGATGGAAGCAAGTGTATCCTTTGCATCTTCAAATGTCTTTGCTCTGAAGAAAGCGAGAGCCGACGCGTAGAGCTTCTGTGTCTTTTCGCTGTCGCCGGAAAGCTTCTTTTCTGAAAGAGCTTCTGTATAAATACCGTAATAGCTATAATATTTATTATCATTGTTTTTGAGAATTGCAGCGATTTTCTGCACGCTTGCGAAGTCTTCTTTTGCAAGGAAAGCGGTAAGAAGTGTAAACAGTGTCTTGTCTCTCAAAGCCTGTGTAACTTCAAAGCTTGCTTCTTTGGGTTCGTCTTCTTCATATTCTTCCGCTGCAGCGGGAGCAGCTGCGAGAGAAGGATCTTCATAATAATGTACGGGATTTCCTTCCTCGTCATAATCGGTAACGGCATACATGCCCATGTCTGCATCCATTTCACCGATGTCAATCTTTTCCTGAATTCTTGCCATGTCGGCATTTATCATTTCTTCAAGCTCTTCAGGGGT
>SVQH01000028.1 GCA_015065425.1 Oscillospiraceae bacterium | reverse complement strand
GTCGGGAGGAACAAAAAAGTTCCTCCCGATATTTTTTGTAATTATTTAATTTTATACATCAGTCAGCAAAAATGCACAGTAAAGTGGCAGGGTAAGAATTCCTTCGCTTCTTCCTATGTTGTAATCCCCGAATTTCACTGCACTGTTTACATGATATTTTTCCGGATGACGAAGAATTGTCTTTGTTCTTTTGGTGTTTCCTCCTGTGGCTTTAACCTCAATCAAAGTGCATTCACCCTTGTATCTAATAACAAAATCTACCTCAAGCCCTGAATCCTTATGAAAATAGTAAAGATTTCTTCCCATTTTTTTAAAAATATCTGCAATCAGATTCTCAAAAATCGCTCCTTTGTAACCGTAAAGTTTGCCCTGAAGCACATCATACTGTGTTCCATCCTCAAGCATACTGATAAAAAGACCGCAATCAAGCATATAAACCTTAAAAATTTCCTTTTGTGAATTTCCGTCAAGCGGTAATTCGGTAATTGAAAGATTGTAACATCTTGATATTATTCCTGCATCCTCTATCCATTGAAGACTTCCTGCAAAACTTGCAGCAGAGGAACCTTTTTTAATAACCGAATATTGGAATTTTTTATTCTTCTTGCTCAACTGTTTGGGTATGGATTGAAAGCACTCTCTGATATTTGATTTGTCCTTTTTGTCAGCATATTTTATCATATCATCCTCATAGGAACGGACAATATCCCTTTGTATCTGCAAAACCCTGTCCATCTGTCTGGTTTCAACAAATGTCTGAACCACATCAGGCATACCGCCCACAACAGCATACTGCAAAAGCAGATCTTTCATCCGTTTATTCAAAGCTTCAGCTACGGGCTTTTCCTCATTAAGACTGTTTTTCAAGGAAATAATAATGTTTTCAGTTATGCCGTTTGCCCATAAAAACTCTTCAAAATCAAGAGGATACATATCTATAACTGTTTCATATCCGACGGGGACGGAACGCGGCTCTTTGCCGTACCCCTTTACTCCCAACAGGGAACCCGTCCCTATGACATCAAATCTGCCGTCAGTACAAAAGAACTTAAGTGCGGTTCTCGCACCGGGGCATTCCTGAATTTCATCAAGAACAAGAACTGTGTTATATGCTTCAAAAACAGCATTATTTCCCATAAGTGCAGAAAGAAGCATTATTATGTTATCAACCTCAAGTGAGCCTGAAAAAACCGAAATGTAATCAGGATTTTCAAAAAAATTAAGATATACAACATTTTTATAATTATTCCTTGCAAAATCAAGCACTGAATATGTCTTTCCGCATTGCCTGCAACCTTTAACTATAAGAGGTTTTCTGTTTTCACTGTTTTTCCAGTCAAGAAAACGCTTTTCTATCTTTCTCTTTAACATAAGCAATACACCTCCGTCGAATATAGTATAACCACATCAAACAACTTTTTCAAGGGACTTTTTGTAAATATTGATACTTTTTCAAGGGACTTTTTAGAAATTACGCAACTTTTTCAATGGAGTTTTCAAAAAAATTTTAACTTTTTCAAGGAAGATGCGGTTTTTGCTTGTCTTTAAGACTATTTTTATACATGGTTCTTTTCTTTATTCATTTTAAATCTTTTATTTAATGTTGACAAAATCGCAAAAACTGCATATAATACCTTCAACAGGCTATGATGAAGAGAAGTAAGCGGATGAAGCGGTCACAGAGAGTGTGCGGCGGTGGAAAGCACATACAAAGCAATTCGTTGAATAACACTTCGGAGCTGCTTGCCTGAAATAACAGTAGGGCTGCCGTGTTCGTGCGTTAAGCGAAAAGCTTTTGATATGAAAGCGTAAGAGGCCTTTAAGGCAAGATAGGTGGTACCGCGGGTTACAGTTGCTCGTCCTATACGGACGGACAACTGTTATTTTTTTATTCAGAAAGGAAATTTTTATGAAACACATCGACATCAAAGAAATTTTCACAAACAAAGAATTTATCGGTAAGAGTGTTACTGTCTGCGGTTGGGTAAGAACTGCGAGAGATTCAAAGAATATGGGCTTTCTGGCACTCAATGACGGTACTACACTGAATCATCTTCAGATAGTTATCGACAAATCAACAGGTATTGAAGTTGATGCGGAAGCAACAAAGCTCGGTGCCTCCTTAAAGGTTGTGGGAACTGTTGTAAAGAATGAAAACAACGGTACAGTTGAAATCAATGCAGAAGAAATCGTGCTTTTAGGCAAATGCCCTCCCGACTATCCTCTTCAGAAGAAGTTCCAGAAGCTTGAAACCTTAAGAGAAAATCCCCACATCCGTGTTAGAACCAACACCTTCAATGCTGTTTTCAGAGTCCGCAGTGTTATGGCAGCGGCTATTCACAGATATTTCCAGGACAGAGGCTATGTTTATGTTCACACTCCCCTTATCACGGGTTCTGACTGTGAGGGTGCAGGTGAAATGTTCAAGGTAACCACAATCGGTTATTCCGAGGACTATAAGAATGCGGAAGAATACTATGCAGATGATTTCTTCGGCAAGAAAGCGGGGCTGAGTGTTTCAGGTCAGCTTGAGGGAGAGGTTGCCGCTATGGCAATGGGTAAGATTTATACCTTCGGTCCCTCTTTCAGAGCTGAAAAGAGCAATACTCTGCGTCACGTAGCAGAATTCTGGCACGTTGAACCCGAAATTGCATTTGCAGAGCTTCCCGACCTTATTGAAATTGCGGAAGATATGATTAAATACATCATCCGTGACTATATGGAAAAATGTCCCGATGAATTAAAATTCTTTGAAGAGAGATTTGAAAAGGGACTTACAGAAAAGCTTCTCAATGTTGTAAACAATGATTTTGCGGTTGTTGATTATACAGATGCCATTGAAATTCTTAAAAAAGCAGACGTTAAATTTGAATTCCCTGTTGAATGGGGTTGTGACTTACAGTCCGAACACGAAAGATATATCACAGAGCAGGTTTACAACAAGCCCGTATTCCTCATAAACTATCCCAAGGAGATAAAGTCTTTCTATATGAAGCAGAATGCTGACGGCAAAACGGTTGCCGCAACCGACCTTCTCGTTCCCGGTATCGGTGAAATCATCGGCGGCAGCGAGAGAGAAGCAGACCTCGACAAGCTCCTTGCCGCCATGAAGGCAAAGGGCATGGGTACAGAGGAATACTCTGACTACCTTGACCTTCGCAAGTACGGTACTGTTCCTCACTCAGGCTTCGGTCTCGGATTTGAAAGAGTAATTATGTACTGCACAGGTATGGCAAATATCCGTGACGTTATCTTCTATCCGAGAACAGTCGGAAACATCAGATAAGGTGGTATTATGGCTAAAAACTTAGTTTTCCCCCACGGGTACAGTTCCTCTCTCTCCCAGAAGGACACCCAAAGGGCAATAAAAATAATAAAAGATACTTTTCAGGTTAAACTTGCCGAGGCACTTAACCTCGACAGAGTTACAGCTCCCCTTATGGTAACAAAGGCATCGGGCATAAACGATGACCTCAACGGTGTTGAAAGAAAGGTTCACTTTACAATGAAAGAGATTGACGGCACCGCTGAAGTTGTGCAGTCCCTTGCAAAGTGGAAGAGAATGGCACTTCACCGCTACGGTTATACCGAGGGTGAAGGAATATATACCGATATGAACGCCATCCGCCGTGATGACGACTGCGACAACACCCATTCTCTTTTCGTTGACCAGTGGGACTGGGAAAAGGTAATCACCAAAGAGCAGAGAACAGTTGAGTATTTACAGGCTACTGTAAGTGCAATAATCAAGGCACTGGCAGAAACGAATGCGATTTTACAGGAAAAATATCCTGTACTCACTACAAAAATCAACGAAGATATTTTCTTTATAACCTCTCAGGAGCTTGAGGATATGTATCCCGACAAATCGGGCAAGGAAAGAGAAAATCTCATAACAAAAGAGCACGGAACAGTGTTTATTATGGGAATCGGAGCAAGACTTAAAAGCGGTCACCGCCACGACGGCAGAGCCCCCGACTATGATGACTGGAGCCTCAACGGTGACATTTTGGTGTGGGACAAAGAGCTTAATGCCGCTCTTGAAATCTCTTCAATGGGCATAAGAGTTGACAGTGACAGCCTCAAAAAGCAGCTCGAAATTGCAAATGCCACAGAGAGAAGCTCATTCCCCTACCATCAGGGCGTACTTTCAGGCACACTCCCCCTTACAATCGGCGGAGGCCTGGGACAGTCAAGAATCTGTATGCTGCTTCTCGGCAAAGCCCATGTAGGTGAAGTTCAAGTGTCCATCTGGCCCGACGATATGAGAGAAGAATGTGCCGAAAACGGAATAATTCTTCTGTAAAAAATTACTATCCGAGGAAATTTTCTTCGGATAGTTTTTTGTTGCTTGTTTCCGTTTTTTGAGTTAATATATTAATGAGAATGAAAATTATAAAAAGGAGAAACAAATATGAGAAAAAATTTTGGTGCAAAGCCTATGATTTATCCTATGCCGGTATTGATTATCGGTACTTTTGATGAAAACGGCATCCCCGATGCCATGAATGCCGCATGGGGCGGTATAAGCGAAGAAAAGGAAATTTCCATCTGCATTTCCGAGGGACACAAAACCACAAAGAACATTCTTTTTCAGAAATGCTTTACGGTAAGCATTCCCACAGTTGAACAGACTGTGGCGGCGGACTATGTGGGTATTGCTTCGGGTAATGACACACCCGATAAAATAGAAAAAGCAGGCTGGACTTATGTTAAAAGTGAAATTATAAATGCTCCCGTCTTTAATGAACTTCCCTTTACTCTTGAATGTAAGCTCACTTCTTATGATTCCGATTCCTGCCGCCTTGTGGGTGAGATACTCAATGTCTCTGCAGATGAAAACATTCTCACCGACGGAAAAGTTGATCTGCAGAAATTCCGTCCCATAACCTTCGACCCCGCAAATCACGATTATGTAGCACTCGGTGAAAAAGCAGGCAAAGCATTCTCCGACGGAAAAAAACTTAAATAATCCCATGTCTCCCGATTTTTTCGGGAGATTTTTTTGCATAAATTTTTCTTTGCAACATATCAATAAAACAAAATGCTGAAAGGGAGATTTTATGAAAAAAGAAACAAAAAATACGATAAGCACTTTTGTTATTGCGATTATTATTCCCCTTGCAGTCGGTGGACTTTCTGCATTTCTTACAAGGAACAGTATGAATATATATGAAGAATTAAACACACCACCCCTGTCTCCGCCATCTTTTCTTTTCCCTGTGGTCTGGACAATTCTTTATGTGCTGATGGGGGTAAGCTCCGCTTTGATATGGAAAAAAAGAAGTATTGATAATGAAAAGGCGGAGAATGCTCTTCTTATCTATGCCGCCGGTCTTGTTTTTAATTTTATCTGGAGTTTGATTTTCTTTAATTTCCGTTTATTCCTTTTCTCATTCCTCTGGCTTATTGTCCTTCTTGTTCTCATAATTCTTACTGCAATAAAATACAAAAAACTCTCTCCTGTGGCAGCATATCTTCAGATTCCATATATCCTCTGGGTAACCTTTGCAGGATATCTCAATTTCGGGATATATATCCTTAACCATTAGTTTTCATTGTTGACTTTTTCCGGTTTTCATAATAATATCAATGCAGAAAAAATAAAGGAGAAGTCCTATGACCAATATGGAAAAGCTTCATTCGGGAGATATTTATGCTCCGGGGGATGATGAAATAATGAGAGAACAGCTTCTGTGTCTTGAAAAGCTTTATGATTTCAATTTAACAAGACCGTCGGAACCTGAAAAAAGAGAAGAAATGCTTAAAAATATGTTCGCCGAAATCGGTGAAAACTGCTATATCGAGCCGCCGCTTCATGCAAACTGGGGAGGAAAGCATGTGCATTTCGGAAAAAATGTATATGCCAATTTCGGTCTTACCATGGTTGACGATACCCATATATATGTCGGTGACGGTACCATGTTCGGTCCCAATGTGGTTTTAGCAACAGCAGGACATCCCATTCTTCCCGAGCTTCGTGAAAAACAGTATCAGTTCAATATGCCTATACATATAGGAAAAAACTGCTGGTTCGGAGCAGGGGTTCTCGTTATGCCGGGCGTTATAATAGGAGACAACTCCGTTATCGGTGCCGGAAGCGTTGTAACAAAGGATATTCCCGCAAATGTTGTGGCTGTAGGCAATCCCTGTCGGGTACTTCGTGAAATAAACGAACATGACAGAGAATATTATTTCAAGAATAAAAAAATAAATCATTCGGAACTGTAGAAATTTACCCGAAAAGGAGCTATCCTCTTCGGGGTTGTTTTTTATGAGAAAAAAATCTATCCTCGTTATGTAACGAATTGCAAAAACTCTGTCTTGCAACATCAGAATTTCATACTTAGTATAAGTTCGTATTAATTTGTTGTTGACGGAATTTTTCTCTTATGATAAAATATTTTTATTAAATATAACGGAGGTCTATTATGGACATTATATCAAGAATAATAATGATACTTATGTCGATTTTTTCGATTTTTTCATTCCTGTTCCCGTCCGTAAACACACCCACACCCGATGCTCCCGACGAGCCTTCCAGCGGCATTGTCGAAGAGGAAACAACCGAAACACCTTCAACTCTTCCTCAGGGCTGTAAACACATCGGCGGTACTTCGTCATGTACTTCAAAGGCAGTATGTATCCGTTGCGGTGAAGAATACGGTGACGGCGGAACACACAAATACACTGCTGTTGTAACTCCTCCCACCTGCACCGAGGACGGCTATACTGATTATACCTGCAGAGTATGCGGCGACAATTATGTAGGTGACAACAAAGAGGCTACAGGTCATTCTTATAAGAGCAGAGTAATTGAACCCACATGTACCGAAAACGGCAGAACAGTTTATGTATGCGAATACTGCGGCGACAGCTACAGTGAAAATGAAACTCCCAAAATCGGTCATGATTATAAAGATATGGGCGAAACTGCTCCCGACTGTGTAAACAAGGGGTATATAACTTTCACCTGTACTAACTGCGGTGACAGCTACAAGGTAGAAACCGATGCTGCTCTGGGACATAATTATAAGGCAATAGTTACAGCTCCCACATGCAGAGACGGCGGATATACCACATATACCTGTCCCGGCTGCGATGATTCTTATACAGCAGATGAAACTCCCGCACTCGGTCACAGCTTCACAAATTATATTCCCGACGGCAACGCATCCTGCAGATATGACGGTACAAAAACCGCTTACTGTGACAACGGCTGCGGTAACATCAGCACATTGATAGATGAGGGCTCAAAGCTTCCCCATGTTGACGAAAATAATGATAAGCACTGTGACCACGGCGGTGAAGAGCTCTTTATGGAGTTTACACATCTGACTTACCCTGCCGAAGCTGTAAAGAAAGCAGAAGACTGGGGACTCAGCGTTGAAAAGATAACCGCAAGAGCAGACAAGAATGATGATATTTATGCTTCATCTCAGGGTTATGCAGATACAAACGGTGTTATCATATCCCCCTATTACACAGTTAAGGTTGACGGTGTTTCCGTTCCCGTTTACGGTGCTACGGTTTATGTGGGCGAAACAGGCAAGGGTGCACTTCACTCATACTCGGAAATTTATGTAGAAAAGGGCGAATACTGCACATTTGAAATTGAAATCAATTCCGGTGCTCTTAATATTACCGATGCAAAAGTTCTTCCGGAGGCATACGGCGAAGAAGCAGTTGTAACAGAAGGTAAGGTAACAGCTATACTTTCAGGCTTCGGTGCTCACACCTTCCTTTTCAACAACGAAAATCAGGCATACACATACACGATTTTCGTCCGTGAAGAGGTTGATGATGCTGCTGAAATTGCAAAACTTCAGGCTGAAGGCTATACTGTTCATGTTGTTGACGGCTTTATGACTCACGATTACACTGCTTTCAGCGGTGCGGGAGTCGCAAAGAATGTAATTTATCTCAAAAAGGGCTCTTATGTAACGGCAAATCACAAGTTTGAGATAAACAGTGATGCAGATAACAACGGCAACCCCGAAACTGCAGACGACGGACAGCCCGCCGCTGTCCACAACGGCATCGGTCTTAACCGTTTCCCCTTCGTAAATACACATAATTCATCCGACATCAAGATTCTCGGTTACGGTGTACTTGACCTTACACATCTTGACCGCGGTGAAAGAAGAGGCGTTGTATTCTCATTCACAAACAATATTGAAGTAAGAGGTATCAAGATTATAAACGCTCCTGAATGGTCATTCATCACCTACAGATGTAACAATGTTACCATAAAGGATGTTGATATATTCGGTTACCGTCAGAATTCCGATGCTTTCGATATATGTAACTCAAACAACGTAACCGTTGACGGATGCTTTGCAAGAAGCGGTGACGATATATTCAGCGTCAAAGCTCTGGGCGGTGATGAAAACGCAACTGCATCAGACATCACCTTCAAAAACTGCTACGCCTGGGCTTCAAAGGCAAGAGCCTTCGGTCTTTTCGGTGAAAGCCACCGTTCCGTAACAGGTGTTACTTTCAAGGACAACTTCGTTCTTATGCACGATGCTACATGGGATGAAAACAGAATCCCCGCAATCGGTATGGTGATTGAAACAGTAGATCCCAACAACGGTACTATTACTTACAAGGACATCACATTTGAAAATATCGAAATTTCGAGAAACAAGGCTGCGGCTGCAAATGTTCTTATCTATAATCAGGTTACAAACAACTTTGTAGTTGATAATATCCTCTTTAAAAACATTTCCTATCAGTCAAACGCAGTTGAAAACAGAATCGTATCATACTCCGCAACAGGCTCCATTACAAATGTTACATTTGAAAACACCACCTGCGGCGGAACTCCCGTAGTTGACTCCAACAAAATGAACTATTTCACAGATGAAGCAGTAAACTACATCACGGTCAAATAAGTTCATACGAAGAAATTTAAAATTCCCACCTTTTTACGAGGGCGGGAATTTTTTCATTATAAAGGAAATTACCCGCAACGCAAGTAATTTCCCGTATAAAATGAAAGCACGACAGTTCAGATACCTTGGAATCATGACTATCGTGCTTATTTGGTCGGAGTGAAGAGACTCGAACTCCCGACATCCTGCTCCCAAAGCAGGCGCGCTACCAACTGCGCTACACCCCGAAAATAAAAATAAATATTAAGTTTTACATCTCGCTGAGAGTTTTTTTCGCACCTGCTTTACAAGCAGTCGCTTCTCCCTCGAAAATATTGTCGTCTCAGCCACTGCCGTGTCTGATACTCTGTATTTTCTCACCTCAGCACCACACCTTCATCTGCCACCGGCAGCGGTGTGCTGCTTCGCCCAACTGCGCTACACCCCGAAAATAAAAATAAATATTAAGTTTTACATCTCGCTGAGAGTTTTTTTCGCACCTGCTTTACAAGCAGTCGCTTCTCCCTCGAAAATATTGTCGTCTCAGCCACTGCCGTGTCTGATACTCTGTATTTTCTCACCTCAGCACCACACCTTCATCTGCCACCGGCAGCGGTGTGCTGCTTCGCCCAACTGCGCTACACCCCGAAAATAAAAATAAATATTAAGTTTTACATCTCGCTGAGAGTTTTTTTCACACCTGCTTTACAAGCAGTCGCTTCTCCCTCTAAAATATTCAGCTTGATTAATATATCATAAATCGGGCAAGGTGTCAAGGAATATGGAAAGAAAAATAAGATTACAAAAAAACAAAATATGAAATTGTTTTGTGTTTTTGTTAGTTTTGTAACTAATTGTAATCTTTGTAAGATATATATGAATTTTTTTGTTTTATTTATTACAATTTAGTCATTATTGTCAAAATATATTGATTTATGGCTGTTTCGGGTATAAAATTTAATTGTAAGAAAACAAAGGGGGCGGTGCTGTGAAAAGACCTGCAAAAATCAAATTATTTTTATCTGTTTTTCTTGTTCTGTGCTCTTTTGCCGCACCTGTTTTTTCCGTTTCCGCCACGGTTTTCGGTGATGTTGACGGCGACAGTATTCTTTCTGCCAATGATTCCCGCTCAATTCTTCGCATGAGTGTGGGGATTGAGGAGATAACAGATGAAATGCTCATACTTGCAGACCTCAATTCAGACGGTGATATCACTGCAGCGGATGCAAGAATCAGTCTCAGGCTTTCAATAGGCCTTTATGAGGAGGCTACAGTATTCAGAAGAGGTACCGATGCCGACTTTCTCGGTCTCACCGAAAAAAATTACCCAATATATGAAAAAAACGGCATAACTTATGTTGACGGTATAATAATTGCAAACAAAACTTATTCTCTTCCTTCTGCTTATGACCCGGGTGACATTCTTCCCGATTGTAAAGCCGCATTCAGAGAAATGCAGAATGCTGCATTTTCAAAAGGTCTTTCCATTTATATAAGCTCAGGCTACCGTTCCTATTCTTCTCAGGACAGTATTTATAATCGTTATGTACGACAGGACGGAAGAAGTCTTGCTGATACATATTCAGCCCGTCCCGGACACTCCGAACATCAGACGGGACTTGCAATAGACCTCAACACCATCACACAGGCATTCGGAAACACCGCTGAAGGTAAATGGGTAGCTTCTCACTGCCATGAATTCGGATTTATAATAAGATATCCAAAAGGCAAAGAACACATCACAGGGTACAGCTACGAACCGTGGCACCTGAGATATGTGGGAGTGGAAAAGGCAACAAAAATATATGAAAGCGGTCTGTGTCTCGAGGAATATTACGGTATTACATCAAAATATCAATAAAAGCTCAGAAAATCTCTCTGTTTGCGACAGGGAGATTTTTTGCAAATCCGAAGCAAACCGCAGCTGTGTTGACATGCTTTTTATTTGCATTTATTCAGAGTTTAATTTTACAAAAAAACTTGAAATAAGGTATTATATAATATATAATGTATTCTGTATAATTATATTTGAGAGTTGAGTGCTTATGGCTTACGATAAATTCAGCAAAGACAGAAAAAACGACAGGGAAATCGGAGGAAAAAGAGAGGCCTCCGACAAATACAACAGACGCAATGACCGGGAAAATGACAGTGAAAACAGATCTGACAGGCAGAATGAACCGAGAACAAACCTTATAATAGGAAGGAATGCCGTAAAAGAAGCCCTGAAGGCAGGAAGACCTGCTGATTCTCTTCTTATACAAAGAGGAGAGCTTTCAGGCAGTATCCGTCCCATTATTGCAGAATGCAAGGAAAAAGGCATCATTGTAAAAGAAGTCGACAGTAAAAAGCTTGATTTTATGTGCGGGCATGCACACCATCAGGGTGTTATTATGATTGCGGCGGCACATGAATACTCCACCGTTGAAAATATTCTGAAAAAAGCAGAGGAAAAAGGAGAGGCTCCCTTCATCATTATATGCGACTCTCTTGAAGACCCTCACAATCTCGGTGCAATAATAAGGACAGCCGATGCCGCAGGGGCACACGGTGTCATAATTCCTGAAAGAAGAAGCGTAAGTCTCTCCGGGATAGTAGGAAAAACATCTGCGGGAGCACTTGAATATGTGCCCGTTGCAAGGGTAAAAAACATAACATCCGTAATAAAGCTTCTTAAAGAAAAAGGACTTTGGGTATACTGTGCCGATATGGACGGCACACCCTACAGGAAGGCTGACCTCTCGGGTGCCATAGCACTTGTGGTAGGCGGAGAAGGTGCAGGAGTTTCAAGGCTTGTAAAAGAAAACTGTGACGGTGTTCTCTCCATTCCCATGAGAGGAAATGTCAATTCTCTCAATGCATCCGTCGCAGCTGCCATACTCATTTTTGAAGCCGCACATACAAGAAACTGAAAATAACGGGAAAGAAGGAGAATATATGAGTGAATATAATAATTTCTTAAAGCATTTCAATAAAATAAAAAACTCCGGTTCCGATGATGCTTCTCAGCGTGAAGATATAATTCCCGTTAACAGCAATCTGTCTTCTGCGGACACAGAAAAATCCGACAGCACTCCTGTTGTAAACGAGGAACAGCAGAAAATGTTTGATGAAAATTCACCTGCAGAGGCATTCGAGACAGTGGGAGATTTTTCAGATACCATAACAGAAGAACGTTTCATTAAAACAAATACCACCGAGTTTATTTCCGTGAAAGGTGAGACTGTTCCCGATGTTCCTACAAGTGTTGAAAAATACACAGACCGTCTCTCCCTTAAAAAGCCTGAAAAGAAAAAGCACACGGGCTACACGGGTAAAATCAATACTTATGCTGCAAATCACTCCCCATCGGCGGATGCTCCGAAATTCATTCCTGCAAACGAGGAAGAAAAGCAGATGGCAAGAGAAAAAACAAAGCTTAAGCAAACTCCCGAAAAAACTGCCGAAGCACAGACCAGAATTATACCCACTCTCATTGAAACAAAAGAACCTGAAATAGGCGAACCCAAGGTAATTATTGAAAAGCTTCCCGAAAATGAGACTTCCGATAAAACAAAGGTCATAAACAGCAAGGGAAATCTTTTAAGGCAGATAGCAAAAACATCGGGGACTCTCACCGAAGAGGATGAGCAGCAGCTCACCATGGAAGGCTTTGAAGAATTGAGTGCCGACAATCCCGTAGTTTCCGAGGACGAAAACATCCTTGAAAAAGAACTTACTCAGGCAAGAGAAAAAAGGATAAACAACTTCAGATTCTGGTCAAAACAGAATGTTCCCACGGGCGAGAGCGAGGACGAAAGCTTTTCTGCTCCCCGAGAAGATAAAAAGCTTCCCTCTTTCATATCTGATATTGAAAAGAAATTCCGCCATCTCAACACAGACTTTGTACCTACGGGAAATACGGAATATACTGACCCTGCAAAAAGAAAAGAAATATTCTCCGCTCTGATAAATATAAGAAAAAATCTCTTATTCAGAACCTTTGCCGTAGGGCTTCTCGGAGTAATACTTCTTCTTATAAATATCATAACATCAATTTCTGCTGCAATGCACAACGGATTTTTTGAAGTTTTCGGCGGCAATCCGACAGTTTACAATTCTGTAAATCTTATGTTCTTGCTATTGTGCGGAGTTCTTTTGTTTGACGACCTTAAAAAAGGTGTCTTCTCCGTACTTAAAATAAGACCAAAAACAGACAGTGCACTTTTATTTGTATATGCAGGTGCTCTCATTCAGAACATCACAGCATATTTTACTCTTCTCAAGCCTGAAAGTGACTATCACATGCTTTCCGGTGCGGCAATTCTCCTGTGCGTTCCCGTGCTTCTGTCAAAAATCTTTTATTCCGACAGCACAAGGCATTGTTTCAAGGCAGTATCAGCCTCCAGTGATAAGTCTTATTTCAGAAAAGTTTCTGACGACAACATGAGGGCACAGCTTCTTAAAGACCGTTCCGACACGGAAACAAATGTTATCTATGCGGGAAAGACCCGTTTTATTTCAGGTTTCCTCAAAAGATGTGCCGCGGGTGCATTTTCAGCACAGGCTTCATCCAAGATTGTGGCAATATCCATGGCTATATCACTTATTGCCGGTCTTATCGGTCTTATTACCTCAGGCAGTTTCGTTTATGCAATGGGCTGTCTTACCTTATGTGCCGCACTCTCCTTCCCCATAAGCTCCCTTGTATTTACGGGATATGTTCTTTCGGGAGAAAACAGTTCACTTTCAGTAAAATCTTCGTTTATCAGCAGTTTTTCCGATGCAGGAAATTTCTGCCGTGCCGATGATATCGTTCTTGACGGAAATGAACTGTTCAATGCCGAAATCACCAATATTGCCTGCAGTAAGAATGTTGCAAAAAAACAGGCTGAATTCTGTGCCGCAGTACTTACAGATAAAACAGAAGGCTTACTTAAAAAGGCTTTCTCCAAACTTAATGACAGTTCAATAGAGAAGCTCCCCAATGTAGAAGGGCTTGTATATGAAGACAAAATGGGGATATCTGCCTGGATAAGTGATTGCAAGGTGCTTCTCGGCACAAGAGACTATCTTACAAATCATAATGTCGAGCTTCCGCCTGAAAATTTAACTCCTTTTATTCTTGAAGAAAACGAAAGAACCCTCTTCCTTTCAATAGAAGGACATTTTGCCGCTGTTTTCGCCGTGAGATATTCATGCAACGCTCTTGCAGCAAGAAGCCTTTCAACTCTTGCAGAAAACGGCACAAACATACTGATAAGCATCAATGAACCCAACATCACTGAGGAATTTGCCGAAAATCTCCTCTCTCTTCCCAATGATTCGCTCAGAATAATCAGACAATCGGCAAACGAAAAATTCGCTGCTCAGAAAAATACCGTTACGGATTCCGAAGACACGGGGCTTGTTTTCTCAGATTCATTTGATGCCTTCTGCCGCATTATGGCAAGTGCAATAAAGCTTGACAAAGTAAAGAAAATATCAAAAATAATCGGCGAAGCAGGTGCTCTTGCAGGCGGAATCTTCGGTCTCATCCTTGTTATTGCAAAGGCAAATGCAGGTATCAACGGCTGGCTTGTAATGATACTTCAGCTTTTATGGATTCTTCTCGGATTTGTAATAACTCCTCTCTTACTCAACATTCCTCTCAAATCAAAAATACATCTCCCTGAAAACCTCGGTGAGAGAATAAAGGGTATGGCAAAAGCAGAGGAAAGAGAAATATACGAAGAACCGGAAGAAAAAGAAACGGACATAACCGAAAAAGATGAAGTTTATGAGGTTTCAATACCTGTCAGAAAGACTTCACCCTCAAAAGAAAAAAAAGAACAGACAAAAACACAGTCTGCTCCCGTTTCAGAAAACGCAGAAATCAACGAAGAAAATATTTTCCCTGCTCCTCCGGTTTTTTCAGACAATTCCCCCATTGAATTCAAAGATAATACCGAGCAGCTCATAATGCAGGGAGCTCCTTATACAAAACCCCCTGAAGTTATAGATTTCAATGCAATTACAGGTCTTGAAACAACTGAGGATGAAGGGCCTTCCAAACAGACGGTAAGCGATGAGCTTCTTGATTCATACGCATCTGCTTCAGAAAGACATCCTCGAACTCAGAATATCCGCAAAAAACAAAATCTTTTTGAAAGAATCGGAAAAGGTACTTCAGATAACAGTGAAACTGAGGCAAACGGCACACAGAAAAAATCCATACTTTCATTCCTTGATGAAAAAATACCCGATCCTCCTAAATTCGATCTTTCAAAGAAAAAGAAAGAAACGGAAAACGATCCGCTGAAGGCTAAATTTATTCCGCCCGAAACGGATACCGCTTCTGCTGTATATAATGATGACTTCTTCTCTTCCTTCGACACAAAAGAAGATGACAAAGCATTTTCCGACATCAGAAGAAAGAGAGAAGAAGCTGAAAGTGAGGGGGAATTTGATTTCTGGACTAAACGCTGATATTAAATTACAGTTTCTTAACACTTATTGAAAATACATATTCTTTTTGATAAGATAAACATGAAATTCTATTTTAAGAAAAAAATAAAGGAGTGACCCTTGTCAATGAATGTCAAAAACGGTAAACTCGATGTAAAGAAAACCGTTCTTACCGGTTTCGGTTTCCTTGCAACCTCTATAGCATGGGCAATTTATGACCCGTATATCACAAAAATACTCAATGAACTTCTCTCAAAAAGTGAAGCAATTACAAATCTCAGTAACAAGCTTGTTGAAGCATTCCCCTTCCTTGCTGATTTTGCGGCTGCACAGGGTGAAAATGTTGCTCTTGCAGGCGGCGGATTCACACTTGTTCCTCTTTTTATTGGTTTTATTATGACCTTTGATAACATCTTCGGTGTTATCTTCCAGCCCACCTTCGGAAGACTTTCCGATGAATGCCATTCAAAACTCGGCAAACGCCGTCCCTTCATTCTTATCGGTGCTCCCATTTCCGCACTGTTTTTCTTCCTTATTCCCGTGGTATTCCTTGGAACCCACTCTCTCCCCCTTACAATGATATGCATTATACTTTTCGTGTTCACCATGTCACTGTGGAGAGCCCCCGTTGTTGCTCTTATGCCTGACCTCACCCCCCCTGCTCTCAGAAGTGAAGGTAATGCCATAATCAATCTCATGGGCGGTGTCGGTTCCGCAGTCGGTATGGTTGCAGGTACAATAGCCATTGCACTCTGCGGCATATTCACAGGAATGAGCAGTACTGAGATAAAAAACAACGAAACAGTCTCCTTCCCCTATGTTTTCGCTATAGGCTCCGTTATTATGTTAATCGGTATGCTCGTGCTCATGTTCTTTGTCAAGGAGCAGGACACAAGCATAAAGCTTAAGGGCGATATAAATTCTTATGTTGATGCAAAAGCCAAGAAACAGGCTGAAAAGGCTGAAAAGAAGGCTGAGAAGGCAGCAAGAAAAGCCATAAAGCTCTCAAAGGGCGAAAAGAAAAGCCTTATCTTCATGCTCGGATGTCTGTTCTTCCTCTTCTGCGGTACAAACGCAATCACAACATTCTTCTCACTTTTTGCACAGGAAATCCTTCACAAAATCACATCTGAAGCCACATTCCTCATGCTTATCTTTGCTGTCGTTTCAGGTGTAGCTGCAATTCCTGCAGGTAAGCTTGGCAAAAAGTTCGGAAGAAAGAAGACCATCCTCGGCGGTCTTTGTGTATTCCTCGCAGCATTCGTCGTATTCTTCGGTGTGTTCATTGCAATGCTCGGCGGCAAGGGACTTTCAATCAACTCCTATGTAACCGTAAATAATGCTTATATCACCGTAAATGACCAGTTAAACGATTATAATGCCGAAATCTCTGCAGCAGCAAAAGAAAACGGTACAAAAGTCACTGACGATATGCTTATCACAATGGACGGTTATATCAACTACTGCAAGACTTCTGAAAACGATGCAAAATATGAAGAATTTGATAAATTCCTCAAAGCCGCTTCCGATGAATCTGTTGCAACTGCAGTAGCAAACGGTGCAGACAAAAATACCGTTCTTGATATGTATGCTTCCATAGTCAAAGTTGCTCAGGAGCAGCTCGGTGCTGCGGAAGATGTCTCCTTCGGCTCAGCTCTCGAAATGCTTTACGGAAGTGTTGAAAATGTTACTCAGATACTCGGTATACTTATTTTCCCCGTTCTCATTCTCGGCGGTGCTGCCAATATGTTCATCACAGTAAACACACTTCCCCTTGTTCTTGAAATCGGCGGTGTTGAAAAGGTCGGCACATTCACAGGTTACTATTACACAGCAACCTTCTCCGCACAGATTGCTTCCCCCATCCTCTACGGTTTTATAAGAATGTTTGCCGGAACATATATGTCACTGTTCTATTACAGTCCCATAATGTTCGCCCTTGCAGCACTTCTCATTGTCCTCGTAAAACACGGCGAAGCAATTCCCGACGAACTTATAAAAGAAGCTGAAGAATCAGGCGACTGATATATTTGTAAGTAAAATAACAGATAAATAAAACCTCAGGGAGCTGTATCAAAAACATCATTACGATGTTTTGATACAGCCCCCTTGATTTTTTCGCAAAATATTTTATTATCTGAAACTATAATTCGGGTAAACTATTTTACCTGTTTTTGAAGATTCTACAATAGAAAGACATACTTCGACAGTTTTTGCACCCTCTCTCGCATCTGTCAGCACGGGCTTGTCATTAAGAATGGCATCGGCGAAAACCTTAAATTCCTTGGCAGCATTGTGGTTGTTGACCTCGACCTCAATTATTTCGGGCTTTTCGTTTACAACACCCTCGCTGTCCGTTGTAAACAGCGTCATTGCAGGAGATGTGTTGTCACAGATAAGAGTGCCCTTTGTTCCGTAAATACAGGTACGCATTGTATAATCACGCTTACAGCCTGTTGAAACAAACACCTTGCCTGCCACATTCTCACGGAATTTCATAATTGCAATAGTAGCATCATCATAAGGCACCTGCGGTAAGAGCTTGTGCATACCGTAAGCAAAAACTTCCCGAGGGTCACCTGCAAGCCAACGGATAAGGTCAACTGCGTGACAGCCGCCGCCGATAACACCGTGACGAAGGGGGTCCGCTCTCCAACTGTCACAAAGCTTCATATAATCGTGGGCATATTCGGATTCTATAAAATAAATCTCACCTATAGTACCCGATTCCACAATTTCCTTTGCTTTTATAAACGAGGGAGTAAACCTGCAAATCTGTCCTACCATAAATTTGCAACCCGATTCATCTGCTGTCTTTATAATTTCCTCAAGGTTCTCTCTTGTCAGTGCAAGAGGTTTCTCACAAAGAACATGCTTACCCGCACGCAGCAGATCACAGGAAATCTTTTTATGCATCTGATCGGGAACCGCCACCGTTACAACATTTATTTCCTTATTATTGACGATATCCATATAATCGGTGAAGCGTTTTTCCTCGGGAATAGAATATCTTTCACCTGCGAAACGCAGATTTTCCTCATCCGAGTCGCATATAGCGGCAATCTCCGCACCGTAGCTCAAAGCTCCTTCAACGTGAGACATCCCGAATTTCATGCCTATGTTTGCAGCAACTATTTTCTTTTCCATATAAAAACTCCGTTAATATTAATATAGCCTTTTAGATATCGTTTTAATTTTAGCAAAGCATGTTCCTATTGTCAACTTGCAAAAAACTAAAAGTTGTACTTAAAATCACCTTATTATCACTGAAATATCAGAAAAAAATGAAAGGCTTAAGATAATTATAAGATTTTTTCTGTATTTTTCAGAACGGAATGTTTTTTCTCACATAATACCGTATCTGCCACAGTATTCAAGAACAATATTCTTAAAGTGTTCATATCTGAAATTATTCTTTACATCGCTGACATCTATATACACACCGGATATCAGATTCTGTATTATGGCTTCGGCAAGAAACGCTTCAAAAACATAATCATCCGTGAAGGCTTTTTCAATATCAGTGTTCATCTCTACATTTATTCCCTTGACGGCACTGCGGTAGATAATATTTTCTTTACCGAGATATTCACCCATACTCTGAAGACTTTTTATACCCTTTCTCATATCTGAAACGGTGATTTTTCCTTTATATTCAACTGTTTTTTCACCGCCGAGAAGAATATGGTCAATCGTAGTTTCAAGAACCCTTGCAAGTAATGGCAGCACAGTCACATCAGGAAGACTCTCCCCTCTTTCCCACTTGCTGACAGCCTGAAAGGAAACTCCCACTCTCTCTCCGAGTTCGCTTTGTGTAATCCCTTTGTTTTTTCTCAGAACAGCAATCTGTTCACCGATTTTTATAATATTCATAATACCCCTCCGTTCTTTTTATGCTTATATTTTAGCAGCTGAAAAAGCCTTAGTAAATAACCTGCTAATTGAAAAAGAAGCAGTATAATTCTACCTGAAAACAGAAAAAATCTCCCCGACGGACTATCGTTATCCGCAAGACGGGGAGATTCACTTCAGACACAATTTTTTCCTTTTTTACGGAAGGATAAAACATACATCATAATTTATGGTCTTTTTATGGAAATATTCAGTCCCATAGCCACAAAAGCAAGAATCAGCAGCATGATAAACGGTGAAGAATAGCTGCCTGTATTTATCATTAAGGTGTTGCTGAAGCCTGCAATGAACGAGGCAAAAATCAGATTGAAATTTATAAGGCTGTAATTTACGGAAAAATGCTTCTGTCCGTAAAAAGCTGACGTAAATGCCGAAGTTACCGTAGGACAGGAGCCGTAAGAGATGCCCGTGAGACAAAGACCTATAATACAAATCGGAAGAGAATTCATATTTACCGCCATAAGTGTTACACCTGCGGCAATAATTGTAATGATATTTGCTGAATACATAGCAAATCTGCGTCCGGCTCTGTCAAACAGAATTCCCGTAAGAATTCTTCCGAAGCCGTTACAGACTGCAAGCACTCCGACCATTGTTGTGGCAATATCAGGTGAAGCATCAACAGACAACACAAGGTCTCTTGCAAAGCTTATTGC
Organism: Oscillospiraceae bacterium; assembly: GCA_015065425.1. Classification (GTDB taxonomy): domain Bacteria; phylum Bacillota; class Clostridia; order Oscillospirales; family Acutalibacteraceae; genus RUG806. Next base: position 24,400 of record SVQH01000028.1, on the reverse strand, counting down.
AGAATTACCCACAGCGGTAAGAAGGGTCATACATATAAAAGCACGCCAGAAGGTAAAATTACGGAGCATTTCGGATGTTGTAAAATCTCTTCTTTCAAAGGCTTCCTTTTGTATTATACGTTTATTTCCCGATACGGGGAGCTGCATATCTGCATCAGGCATTTTTAGAGTAAACGCGGCAAAAATCAAAACGGTAAACAAAACTGCACCGAGGAGAATAAAAGCTTTATTCCAACCGACTGATTCACTTTTATATAAAAAATCAATGACATTTCCGAGAATCAGAGTACTCAGTCCGAAGCCGAGCATGAGACAGCCCGAACTGATGCCTTTTTTGTCGGGAAACCATGATGTTACGGAAGAAACAACCACATTGTATGAAATACCGATCCCCGTACCCGACAAAAACGCATAAGAAATAATTAATAAAAACGGAAATTCAGCAGGAATAAATCCCGTAAGAACAAACCCGCCCCCTGATAAAAATGCCGATATCAGTAATGTATATCTTATACCGATTTTTTTATTAAGAAGACTTCCGAAAAATGCACCGAGGCAAAAGAAACACATTGTCAGCGTGAAATTTAATGCAAGAAAACCTGCTTCCCATTGATATTCTTCCGCAAAGGGAATTTTCAGAATAGACCAGGCATATAAAACACCCGAAAAGAGCATTACCAGCACACCTGAAAACAGATATAATCTGCGTCGCGATAAAACTGATTGGCTTTTCATAAAATCACCTGTTTTCCATAAAGTGAATAACGGTCTCAGACTTACTTTTCAGCAGGTCTGAGACCTTAATTTAAACAGAACTTTTTTATGCGGCACTGTACATTAAGATAATAGCTTTTTCTCCTTCGGGAAGAGGAAGGGTGATACCTTCATTCATAAGCTTCTCACCTGTCATGGTGTAAACCGTTTCGGGATTGTCAATGTCATAAACATTATAGTTTTCAGAGAGAATAAGACCGTTAAGCTTTACCGTATATTCCGCATCCTTCACATTTACACGCTTATAGATAAGTGCCGTACCTGACAGAGCATCCTCTGTGGAATACTGCATAGCATGCATCTTATTCTTATCATAGCTTCCGAATTCAAGAGGATAGAAGTTACCGGCCATAAGCTCTCTCTGTTCGTGATAGAAGCCGAATTCAGGATTTTGGTGTGCAAAAAAGTCCATAAGCATCAGGGGCATAATATCCGATCGTGCGGAATACTCATTCATCATATACTGTGCACTTCCCGTTATAGGCAGCCAGAATGAAATACCGTAGGTATGGGACTGAGTGGCCTCAAACAGATCTGAATGATAATCACAGTTATAGTCACTTCTCCAGAAAGGAATACTGCGGAAGGTCATTTCAAGGTCAAGGCGTTTTCCGCCCGATGCACAGTTATCAATTATAAGTCCGTCAATGTTTTCGTAAAGGAAATCGAGATACTTATAAAGATTTGTCACATAATGGTTTTCGCAGATACCCGTTCTGCCGTCATAATATTCGTTATCTGCCTTCTGCCAATATTCAAGAGGTGCGAAGTTGAAGTCCTGACGGTAAACGGTGACTCCGTTTTCTTTCATTGAATTCAGAAGATATTCGCAGTAATATTCAAGTGCTTCCTCATTGGCAAGGTTCCACATAATGTTTTCATCACCTGCGGATATAAGCCACTGCTCGTGTTCTGAACCTACCGTATGGAACAGGGTTCCGGGATAAACTCTTTCGGGCTCATACCATAGCACGTGACCGAGCCCCTTATTTGCGGCATAGCCCGAAAGCTCCGATATGCCGTTATCGTATCTTGATGTATCAACAGTCCAGTTGCCGACACCGTCATACCAGCCTTCATTATAATTGTACCAGCCTGCATCCATCCAGAAAGCATCAGTCTGTGCATAGATTTTATCATCTATGCTGTCAAGAATTTCAATAATTTCATCGGAGGTTCTTGTGTGCATGGGACCTGCAATCTCCATTACGGTATAATGATTCTTTGTTACACTTTCGGGATATACACAATCCATAATCCAGCTTCTGAAAAGATTGAAGCCTTTAAGGGGATTGTCATTTTTATAAAAACTCAGAGATACAAGAGGAGAACGCACCTCTTCACCGGGAAGAAGATATGCTTCAAAATATTCCTGCTTTACGGAAATTTCAGCTTCATTATTTGATTCCTTAAGAGCAGCCGCCCACTGACCTGTCCAGCCGATACCGAGAATCATACCGTAATTTTCGCCGTTTATATTAAAATAGGGAAGATAAGTTTCTGTGGGCTTGCCTTCATTACCCGAGAAGGTCTTTTCAGCTGAAGACAAATTCTTCTTTATGAGAGAAAAATCACTTGCGGCTGTGTCACTGCCTATGGAATAGTAAAGCTCTGCCTTACCTGTTGCAAAAGAGGAATCGAGGGCATAGAAATCGCTGATAACACCTGAATTTTCCGCACCCGTATTTTTTATGTATACGGTCCACTGACAGGTTGCCTTTTCTGTGAACTCAGTTAATTCTGCTTTTACCTCAAGTCCCTTTTCACGGTTTTTGAGAATCAGATAATGTGTCTCTCCGCCTTGATAAACAGCACCTTTTTCGGGAACCTTTTCAAAGGTTTTCTCCCATTCGGCAGGATTAAAAGCTTCACCGTCAACCTTGAAGGTAAAGGGATATTCTCCGTCTTCCGAGAAGAAATTATCCTTAAACCAATGATTGCTAAGCTCTTTTTCATCTTCGGTAAGACTCATTTCATCGGCACTGATGGTGTCAAACTTGATATTCTTTTTATATTGAAGAGCCTTGATGTTTTCCTCGTTAAAAATATACAAGCCTCCGCATGAAACAACGAAATATATAAGTGCAAGAATGATATTCAAAGCCTTATATTTTTTCCTTGCTCTTAAAATAAAGGTTATAAGAAGAACAACTGCAGTCAAAGCGAATGCAACTGTAAATGTTTTTATAATAACCGCGTCATTATCCGTATTACTCGGGTTGATTTTCGCATTAATTCCCCACAAAACACCGTGAAAAATGGCATTACCTGCAACAAATGCGATAAGCTTTCCTATCCAACCGCTTTTTTCCAAAACCGTCTGTACAAAAAGCATCAGAAACCATCCCAGTGCCAACCCTGAAAGAACGGTATAAAGATGTACATCGGGAGCACTGTCTGTTCCGTGGAATATGTACCAGAGTGAATAAGCCGCATAAATGAGAAGCCCGAAGAGCACCGTGGTAACAATACTTTCAATTATTTCTTTGTTCTTAATTTTTTTCATAAATTTCCACCGCCAAATCATAAAGCATTTTATGAATAACGATTTTATTTTAACACAATAAAATATCATTATCAACACTCAATAGCTCATAATAGTTTTTTCTTCATTTTATTCAATTTATCAGCAAAAAAATGAAAGCACTGAGTGCGTTTTTTTCACTCAATGCTTTATTTAACTTAATTTGTGTTTCATATTAAACGGTAACTATTGCAATAAAACTGCATTCAGGTCATTAACGGGTGGCTTACAGGTATGACCTTTGCAGACATAATAGGTAGTCTGTCCGTTTTTCATCGGATATTCCTCTGTAGGTTGCGATAAAAACTTTACCACTGCATCTGACGGTACTTTAAGCGGTAAAGAAGCTTTGTCTGTCTTTTCATCAGACACAACCGTTATTTTTACGGGCGGTTCGTTATATTCTAAAAGAGCAGTCAGAAACATAGCGTGATTTACGGGACTGTGTGAAGCGTCGGATGCAATAAAATCCATGAGCTGCTCTGCCGCAATTTTATATTTTTCATCTGAAGTTAAAAGCCACAATCTTACAAGGTTATATGCCATCAGTGAGTTTCCGCTCGGAATTGCACCGTCATAGGTTTCCTTCGGTCGCAATATCAGTTCTTCGCTGTCATCACTGTATAAATAAAATCCGCCGCAATTATCACTGAAATCTGCCGAGACCTTATCACACAGATGCTTTGCACGATTCAGATATTCATCGTCCAATGTTGCTTTATATAACCCCAGCTGGGCAAAAATATATGCGGCATAATCATCCAGAAAACCTGTTACTCCGCGTCTGCCGTCCCGAAAACTTACATATAATGTTGTGCCCTCACAAAGAAATTTTCGGATAAAAGAATCTGCCTGCTTTGCCGCATTAAGATAAACAGACTTTTTACTTGCAATGTACAACTCACACATTGCAGTAATCATTAAAGAATTCCACGATGTCAGTATTTTATCATCAGTATACAGAGGATATCGGTTTTTTCTGTATATTAAAAGTTGCGGCAAAAAAGTCTCAAAGGATTGGTCAGCGGGGTCACTGCTTAATAAATTCGGTATACTCTTACCTTCAAAATTACCTTTGTCACTTATATCAAAATGACGGTTAAAGATATGCCCATCCTTTTGTCCGAGGACACTCTCAATTTCTTCGGGGGTAAATAAATAGTATTTACCCTCTTCCCCCTCACTGTCAGCGTCCTGTGCACTGAAGAATGCTCCCTGCCCGGATGTCATTTCACGCAGAATATAATCTGCTGTTTTTTCAGCAATTTCAAGATACAACTTCTTTTTTGTTATACCGTGCACCCTGCAATATGCAAGTATTAATAAAGCGTTGTCGTACAGCATTTTTTCAAAATGCGGAGCAAGGAATTTTTTATCGGTGGAATAACGGCAAAATCCAAAACCTATGTGGTCAAAAATTCCTCCCCGATACATCTGCAGAAGTGTATGCTCTGCCATTTGTAAGCACTCGGCTTTTTTATATCGCTCATAGTAAGAAAGCAAAAAAAGAAGATTATGCGGTGCAGGGAATTTCGGAGCACGGCCAAAACCACCATATCTGCTGTCATAGATACGCTCATAGATCGATACCGCTGAATGCACCGGCTTCAAATCGGCAACTTCAGGTGTGCTCTGCACATCATTCAGATATGAAATAATTTCATCTGACTGTTTCAGCAATGAATCCCTGTCATTATCCCAATTTTCATGTATGGCAATAAGAAGTTCTTTAAAACCTATCATTCCGCCGCGGGATGTTTTCGGGAAATATGTGCCTGCAAAAAACGGTTTTTTCTCTGCCGTCATAAAAATACTTGTAGGCCAGCCTCCGCTTCCCGTAAATGCCTGGCACACCGTCATATAAACACTGTCAATATCGGGGCGTTCTTCTTTATCCACTTTTATTGATATAAAATAACGATTCAAAAGTTCAGCGATTTCGTTATCTTCAAAACTCTCATGGGCTAAAACATGGCACCAATGACATGAACTGTATCCTATACTTAAAAAGACAGGCTTATCTTCTTTTTTTGCCCGTTGGAATGCCTCATCACACCATGGATACCAATCAACGGGGTTTTCTTTATGCTGAAGCAGATACGGGCTTGTTTCATATTGTAAACGGTTACTCAATCTGTTACCTCCATTATTATAATTCAGGATGTTCAGCCTGAATCTTTAAACGCTTCCAACGGCTATTGACTTCAAGTTGAACAACATCTGTTATTTCACTGTACTTTTCTGTACATAAATGCTTGGTTCTACCCATCATTTTAAGCCAATCAGTCACGGGAATTTTTTTATTATTCTTTTCAGGGTCATAAGACAGTGTTGTATAGCCCTGTTCCACCTCATAAAGCGGAAAATAACAACTGTTTACCGCCGCAGAAATAACCTTTCTCTCGGTATTCGGTTTGTCGCCCCAGTTAAGCGGACAAGCAGAAAGGCATTTGATATAAGCCGTACCGTGTGTCTTTGCATAATACTGAGCCTTGGCTGCTTTTTTAATAAAGTCATTAGGGTCAGACTCAGCGGCAGTTGCTACGTAAGGTATACCTGTAGCAGCTAAAATTTGCGGCATATCCTTATGAAAAAATGTTTTTCCCCATTGCTTTTCTCCAAGATGGGAGGTTGCACTTTTCGCTCCCATGGGAGTGGAATAAGATAGCTGATAACCCGTATTCATATACCCGCCGTTGTCATACTCAAAAAGTATAACAGGATCTCCTCTCAACGCAGTTGCAATGGCTGAGCCCATACCGATATCCATACCGCCGTCACCGCTTACCATAATGAAGGTAATATCCCCCTCAGGCAGTTCCCCTCTCTCCTGCATTTTATGATACATTTTAGACAGACCTGCTAAAGTAGCGGCTCCGTTCTGAAAGAGGTTATGAACAAAGGGCACTTTAAATGCAGTTTTCGGATATCCCGTAGTTACTACCATGCCGCAGCCTGTCTGAAATAAGAGAACAACATTTCCTTCAATTCCCCGAAGCAGCAAATTGACATTGACAGGTATTCCGCAGCCGGGACAAGCCCCGTGCCCCGGTGCAAGACGTTTAGGCCTTGCGGTGGTATCACGAACCGTACCGCCTTTCACCACAACCTTTCCGTTTTCTTCACTGCACGAAACAAGCCGGGGATTATCCTCATAATCTGCGACGGGCTGAAAATAAGGTTTTGGTTGAAAATCAGCTTCTCCGGGATAGATACCGAGATAATCAAATTTCGGAGCATCTTTTTTGTAACCGCTTTCAAGCAATTCAACGGCATCATGTTCATAAAAATCTTGCCCGCCAAGTCCGTATATACGGCTGATAACACGCTGAGTAAGTCCTTTACTCTGAAGAGCAGCACGTATTTCCAAGGACATATTACCGCCGCCTGCACCGAAGCTGTCCTGCCTGTCTGCCACAATAACCGTATGTGCGTTTTTACATAGCCCTGCAATTTCCTCTGACGGAAACGGTCTGAGTGTTACAAGAGAAAACACACCCGCTTTTTTGCCTTCACTGCGAAGCTTGTCAACAGCCGCTTTGGCTGTAAGATATGCTGAGCCCAATATAAACAGGAGCACTTCGGCATCCTCCGTTTTGTAGGATTTCAAGGTTTCAAGTGTACGCCCTGACAACTTTTCATATTCATAAAACACATCGGGAATCAGAGTACGTGCTTTTTCCATTGCTAAGTGGAGCTGATACCTATTGTTAATCAGATCAGGCTCATTCATATATGAACCGACAGTTATGGGATGCTCAGGATTCAGCACCGTATAATCATAGTTTACGGGACCGATAAAATTCCTGACAACATTATCATCTTCAAACACATAACAGTTGCGTTTCTGATGGCTTGTAAAAAAACCGTCAAATGCAACAATAACGGGAAGCCGCAGTCCTTCAGCTATTTTTATTGCACAGATGTTGCAGTCATACACCTCTTGTGGAGAATCTGCAAAAAGGATAACCCAACCCGTATTAAGGGTATACATTATATCGCTGTGATCCCCTTTTATGGAAAGAGGTCCCGATACACTGCGGCAGGCAATATTAAGCACCATGGGAAGCCGTGTACCTGACTGCACGGGAAGCTGTTCAAGTGCATAAAGAAGCCCGTTGGCAGAGGTTGCATTAAAAACTCTGCCGCCGCCGACAGATGCACCGTAGCAAATTCCAGCGGCACTGTGTTCACCTTCCGCAGGTATCAAGTCAATATTATGCTCACCGTCTGCTCCCATCCTGTCTAAGTATTCTGCAATCTGTGTAGACGGTGTGATGGGATAGTACCCCATCAGATGATAATTTATCTGTTTTGCAGCATAGGCTGCCAATTCATTACCGCTTTCAAATAATAGTTTTTGTTTGGCTTTTTCCATATTACATCAACCCTCCGTCCATACGCTTTTCGGTTAAATAGGATTCACCCGTAACCGAAGGATCTGCACCTGCAGGTTCAAAATCAAGATTATCTGTAATTAAATCCTTGTTACGGACAAACCATTTCTTATGGGGATGTTCCTGTTCTTTTCCGCTTACCAAAGCACCGGTAGGACATACATCCACACAACGCAGACACCCTTTGCAGTGATGATAATCAAGTCCTCTGTTCATCATAGAAGGTTTTCCGCGGTATTCACCGGGTAAAAATTGAAATACCATATCGGGACAGGCGGTGTCGCATAATCCGCAATGAATACACTTTTCAGGCAAAAACAGAGGAATAAATCCTTCTCTTGATGCAGACAAATCATTTGACACCGTACTGCCGAAATGAGGATTGGCACCTCCGAGCGGAGCATTCTCATATCCCCATTTGCTTTTTATTTCACGGTACGGGACTTTTTCATATTTTCCGTCGGGAGAGAAAGTCTGTCCTCTCACATTTTTAAATCCGAGTTCTAACCCTGCAAGATTGTTTTCAAGCATGGCAGGATACTTTTTTCCCAATGTATCCGAAACCAGCTCCCTCACCGCTTCAAGGGGAATAAAACCCGATGCCTTTGCAACTGCACCAAGCATCACCATATTAACGCGGCTTTTACTTTGTAAAGCTAACTGCAAGGCATCAACACAGTATACCGTACCGCCATACAAACGCAATTCATCCCGCATCTTTTCGGGAGAAGCATTTGTATTCACAATTAAAATGCAATTCTCATCTGCACCTGCAGTCACAGGCAGTGTTTTTGAAAGTATCTGATGAAACAGAATAAGAAGATGCGGCTGTTCTACAGGACTGTTGTGTAAAATGTCACGTTCAGGTATGCTCCAACGCACATAAGACTTAACCGGTGACCCACGTTTTTCCGAGCCGTAGCTTGAAAATGCCGCCGAATTCATTCCTAAATAAAGGGCACCCAGTTCTCCGAGTAATTTTCCGCAAAGATTTGCACCCAACCCTCCGATACTTTCAAGCCTCATTTCATAACATCCGTTTTCATTAACAAGAGGAAGGTCAACCGCATAGCTCGCTCGGTGCTTGTTTACTTTTGTGGACTGAACCATAAAAACTCCTTTTTATTTTAATTTTGCACAAAAATATCACATTATTCAAAACTATAGCATGTATAGTATGTGAGTTCAGTGAAAAAATATTAACACCAAAAAATCTGGAGGAATAACATTGAACCCTTATGAAATGCCTGTAGGATTTTCCATGGCTTTAGCCCTTAACCCTGAGGCAATGCAAAAATTTGCATTGCTAAATGAAACACAGAAGCAAAAAATAATAAACGGAACACATAATGTAAAATCAAAAGAAGAAATGCAGCAATATATAAATAAACTGATATCAGAAAGTTAAAGCCGCAGATAACTTGTCTGCGGCTTAATAACTCCTTCAAAGAGCCTGAAATCTGCTCTGTCAATTATTTTCTTTTCTGTTGAAATACAAATATGTTTATGGTAGGATAAATTTATAAAATTCAGGAAAAGGACAAGGCAAATATGCTTTTTAATGAAACAAAAATTTCAGGTATCAACGTAAAAAACAGAATAATACGAAGTGCAACTCATGACGGTCTTGCAGATAAAAACGGTGCACCGAGCGACAAACTGATAAAAAAATACGAGCATCTTGCACAGAATGAGATCGGATGCATAATTACAGGATATGCCGCCGTCAGCAAAAACGGTGTTTCTCCTTATCCCGGAATGCTGAAAATTTATAATGACGATGTAATTGATAAGTACAAGGAATTAACCGATGCTGTTCACCGTCTCGGTACGCCCGTTGTTTTGCAGATAGCACATTGTGGCAGGCAGACTTCATCAAAGGCTATTGGTATGCCCAAAGTTGCACCGTCAGATGTTCTTCACACATTTTATCCCGACAAAGCAAAAGAGCTCACCGAAAATGAAATTTACTGTATCATTGACTATTTTATTTCAGCCGCAGTAAGAACAGAGAAAGCGGGATTTGACGGTGTTCAGCTTCACGGCGGTCACGGTTATCTGCTTCATGATTTTCTTTCGCCATACGGAAACAGAAGAAAAGATAACTGGGGTGGCAGTCTTGAAAATCGATGCAGAATAGTTGAGCTGATTATCAGGGGTATCAAAGAGAAAACAAATCTTCCCGTATGGATAAAGCTCAGTGCAGAGGATAACAGAAAAAACGGAATGAATCTTCAGTCATCAGTTGAAATCTGCAGAAGACTTGAAGCGGTAGGCTGTGATGCTATTGAGGTTTCCTGCGGTACGGTTCAGGACGGAATGAACACAATGAGAAGCAAATTAATGCCGATGGATGCCGTTTTCAGATACAGAGAACCCTGTGCATCCTTTCCGAAATTGCTCAATAAAATTGCGTTACCTGCTGCAAATCTCATAAACCCTCTGATCAGACAACCGAAACCGCTTGAAAATTTCAATGTTGGCAACGCTTCTGAGATAAAGAAAAATGTTTCGATTCCCATAATTGTCGTCGGAGGAATACATAAAGTCAGTGATATGGAGAAAATTCTGACCAAAGGCAAAGCTGATTTCATTTCGATGTGCAGACCGTTTATATGCGAACCCGACCTTGCGGCAAAACTGAAAAACGGTCAGGCTGAAGCAAAATGTATTATGTGCAATTTCTGCGGATTGGTTATTGAAAAAGAACCTACAAAATGTCTGTATGGCAATGTGAAAAATTAATATAGATATCCGATAAAATGGTTCTTCACAGATAAATTAGAGATAAATTATGATAGGTCGGAGTTCAGGGCACGAACAACACCCGATAACATTCCGGCAATATTCCTGAAGCACTATCCCTCATATAAAAACGGAACTCTGAACGTGTCAGAGTTCGCAAGGGCGTGTGATACACGTGGGGTTGCCCCACTCGTGCATGTATAATGTCTCTAATCCAACAGATGCTCTTAATATTAATCTTGCATCTGCGGCAATTATACCAGTTGTTTCGTCCACATCGGCATTTCTTGTTTGATGTGATATTTGCCATTAATATTCACCCTTTTCCCATACCGGAAGCAAGTAAAATTTTGGTGTTTTTGTTGACCTTTGGTGATTCATTGTTGACCTTTTGTTGATCTTTTTGCGTTTTTCGAGATTTTTATGGCAAGTGATAAAAGAGAAAAAGCCTTGAAAACCTAAGGTTTTCAAGGACTTTTTCGTGGTGAAGACAAGTGGACTTGAACCACCGACCCCTTGCATGTCAAGCAAGTACTCTAACCAACTGAGCTATGCCTTCTTATTGAAAAAGCCTCTTTTGCTTATGCAAAAGGGCTTTTTATGGAGCGGATGACGAGGCTCGAACTCGCTACCTCCACCTTGGCAAGGTGGCGCTCTACCAGATGAGCTACATCCGCATATCTTAGGAACAGGAAATATTATACACAAATTACCTTGATATGTCAAGGGGTAAAAATCAAAAAATCTTATGTTGTTGCAATAATTATTTTTATATGGTATAATCTGCATTCAGAAATTATATTTAAGGTGATATACATGAACAATAATATCTATAAAGAAATGGGCATTTCCGATGCTGTTCTTTCTTACAGTGAAAAGATACTTTCTTCACTTAAGGAGCGTTTTGACTCCATTGACGAAATTGCGGAATTCAATCAGGCAAAGGTTCTGAAAGCCATGCAGGACAACCGTGTAAATGCTGCCTGTTTTGCAGGTACTACCGGCTACGGTCATGACGATATCGGCAGAGATACCCTTGAAAAGGTGTATGCAGATGTGTTTCACACCGAAGCAGCTCTTGTTCGTCCTCACATTACTTGCGGCACACACGCTCTCGCCATTGCTCTTTCTGCAAATCTTCTCCCCGGTGATGAGCTCCTCTCCCCTGTGGGTAAGCCTTATGACACCCTTGAAGAGGTCATAGGTATCCGTGAATCCTCCTGTTCTCTTAAAGAATACGGTGTTTCCTACCGTCAGGTGGATTTACTCGAAGACGGAACCTTTGACTATGAAAATATAGAAAAAGCCATCAACGAAAAAACAAAGCTCATAACCATTCAGCGTTCAAAAGGCTATCAGATGAGACCTTCTTTCTCCGTAAAGCAGATAGGTAAGCTGATTTCCTTCTGTAAAGGAGTAAAACCGGATGTTACCGTTATGGTTGACAACTGCTACGGTGAATTTGTTGAAGAAATTGAACCCTCTGATGTGGGTGCGGATATGATAGTCGGTTCTCTTATCAAAAACCCCGGTGGCGGTCTTGCTCCCATAGGCGGTTATATTGCAGGCACAAAGAAATGCATAGACCGCTGTCACTATCGCCTTTCAGCCCCCGGAATCGGTCAGGATGTAGGTGCGAGCCTCTCTCTTCTTACAAACTTCTATCAGGGCTTCTTCCTCTCCCCCACCGTGGTTGCAGGTGCGCTCAAGGGTGCCATTTTTGCCGCTAATATTTATGAAAATCTCGGCTTCAAGTGTGTTCCGAATTCCACAGAAAGCCGTCACGATATCATTCAGTCTGTTCTTCTCGGCTCCCGTGAAAGAATGCTCGCCTTCGCCGAGGGTATACAAAAAGCTGCTCCCGTGGATAGCTATGTAACTCCCATTCCCTACCCCATCCCCGGCTACAACTGTGATGTAGTCATGGCGGCAGGCGCTTTCGTTCAGGGCTCATCCATTGAGCTTTCAGCCGACGGCCCCGTAAATGAGCCCTATGCAATATATTTCCAGGGAGGACTTACCTGGTATCACGCAAAATTCGGAATTATGATGTCCCTCCAAAGAATGTACGAGCAGGGACTTGTTGAAATCGGTTGATATCAACTTAATTATAATTTATAAAAATGCAAATTAAATGGCGTAAGTTTACTCTGCAAAAAAGTAAACTTACGCCATGTTTTATAAAGGTCTGGCTTATCAACGATACTAAAATAGGGTATAAACAAAAGAAAAAACAGAACTTGTTGATAAAAAGAAAAAAACAAAACCCAGACACAATAATATGATAACGGCAGGCAACAAAAAAAGAAAACTGTTTGAAGCAAAAAAAACAAATAAATTATAGATAACCGTAACAAGCGGACTTTTTTTATTCATAAAGTCACTATAGCGAAACTCCTCAAAGGACAAAGTCTTATTATATGTTTCTTGCCATTGCTCAAAACTATACCTCGGCAAAATTTTCTTTTTTGTCAGAAGAGACATAAGAGATATAAATAAAAAGACAGGAAAAATCAATACGATAATAATAATTTTACCAACACGGTTTACTATCTTTTGTACATATCTTAACGGTATATTATAAACAACCGGACAAATAACCGCAAGTAAGAACAGTATTCCTCCCAAAAGCATCATGCAGAGACTTATTTTTTCCTCAACACCTACGGAATACAACGCTCTTATCAAGGAAGTAATAAAAATAACAAAACTAAAAAACATACCGAAAATATTACTTTCGGAAATTCTCTTTCTTTTATCCGAAAAATCCTTATAGGCCGAAAAGAGGGGTTTTTCTATATTTTTTTGCTTTTTCATTATATTACCCCTCCATATCATCTTTCATTATAATTCTGTTACCAATTACAACACAATCAATCCCTGAATTGATAAAACTGTGGTAGGCATCACATGCATTATTTACAATTGGTTCCCCTTTTATATTAAATGAAGTATTGATTACAACGCCCAAACCTGTGAGCTTCTTGAATTCCGTCAATACACGGTAAAAAAACGGGTTATCTTTCTTATCAACAGTCTGAACTCTGGCAGAATAATCAATATGTGTAACAGCAGGAATATCAGATCTTGCGAAAGAAGCCGTTTCAGCTAAAGTTTTACCATATTTTAACGGTAATCTTCTTTCTTCTTTTACCGGAACTGCCAAAAGCATATATTTTGACTCTTCTTCAATATCAAAAAACTGCGAAGCATCCTCTTTGATAACAGCAGGGGCAAAGGGTCTGAAACCCTCTCTGAATTTTATCTTGCTGTTCAGCCTCTGAAGCATTTTCGCATCTCTGGCATCAGCAAGAATACTTCTGTTGCCCAAAGCTCTTGGCCCGAATTCAGCAGGGCCTCTGGCTATCGCTACAATTTTTCCCTTGCTTATAAATTCTGCAATAAGCAGTGCCAATTTTTCGTCACTGTATGACTTCCATGAAACTTTAAGCTTTTCCAATGTCTTATCATCTTCAACGGAATTATTTTCGATAGAATAGCCAAGGTATCCCGCTCTCATACTGTCAAAAACACTAACATACCGTTTTCTGTTTTTGTCTGAATAATATCCATAATAAGCAGCGCCTAATGCCGCCCCTGAATCACCTGCAGCAGGCTGAATCCAGATAGAATCAAAAATCCCGCTTTTTTTCAATTCTCCGATGGCTGTTACATTAAGAGCAACACCTCCGGCCATAACAAGATTCTTCATATTTGTTTTATTTCTGACAAACTGTGCCATTTTGAGTATTATCTCATTTGTCACTTCTTGTATGCTGGATGCAATATCAGAAAAAAACTCCGTAATGGGTTCATCAGGTTTACGCCTTTTTCTACCGAATAATTCTTCAAATTTTTTATTTATTGTTTTCATTGAATAGGTAAAAGAAAAATATTGCTGATTCAGCAGAATGCTTCCGTCTTCACCAATTGTAACAAGTTTCTCTTTTATAATATCTGCATATTTTGGTTTGCCGTAGGGAGCTAATCCCATCATTTTATACTCACCGTTATTAATCTTAAATCCTGTATAAAATGTAAAAGCTGAATATAAAAGTCCTAAAGAATTAGGATATCGGCACTCTCCTATCATTTGTATCTGATTCTTTTTTCCTGTTCCGTATGCTGTAGTAGTCCATTCTCCTACACCGTCTATGGTAATTATTGCGGCTTCTTCATATGGAGACGGATAAAAAGCGGAAGCAGCATGGCTTATATGATGCTCCGGAAAAAGAACAGGTACATCATTCTTTATCATAAGTTCTTTTCTTATCGTTTTTTCTATCCAGAGCTTATTGGTTATCCAGTCAGGCATAGCCAAAGAAAACTGTGTTATGCTTTTTGGAGCATTTAAAAAAGCTCCCGTAAAAATGCGTTCAAATTTTCTGACAGGATTCTCATAAAAAACAACACATTCTAAATCCTCCGGAAAAATTCTTGCTTTATCCAGACAAAACTTTATTGAATTAATGGGAAAGCCGGAATCGCCCTTTATTCTGGTGAATCTTTCCTCTTCTGCAGCTGCAATTATTTTAGAATCGGCAATAAGAGCGGCGGCTGAATTGTGATAAAATGCGGAAAGACCAAGAATATATTTTTCTCTCATTTTATGCTTTCCTTTCTTTTATTTTGCTTTTTTAATTCTGATTTGAATTTCAGCTTCTTTTCCATCCTTGGTATCTGCACATATGCATAATGAAGAAACCTTTTCTTTTTTTGTATCCTCCCATAAAAAGCTATTTTCTTTTTTCTTGCCGAACAATGAATAAATGTGGTCGTCATATCCAAGCTTATTGTTGTATCCGGTATAATATAATTCAATCCCTGAAGCTGAATCACATAAAATTTCTACATCAGCAATATCAACAGGTGATTCAAATGACAGCTTTATATAATTGTCACCAATCGGATAATTCAGGAAATACGAAAAAATATGCTGTTCAAAAATTTGATAATTCTTTTTTTCAGAAGGATATGTCAAGCTATAAATCAATTCATCTTCTGTTTTAGAAAGCAGATTCAAAGATATATTATAAGGAAGATAATCATTGATTCTGAAAGGAGCCTCATATTGAATTGTAGGTTCACCCAATATATAGTTAAAATCCTTTTTTAAAAAGTCCTCTATATAATCGGAATAAAACCTGTTTGTTGCCGTACCGGGATGTCCGTTAACCGAATTTATATGATAATTATTTCTATGTTCAGAACCAGATAAATCAGTGTATAAAGCTTTTGAGCAATCATAAAAAGCAACGTTTTCATACTTGTTCATATTTGCATAAAAAGGAGCATAATGTTCCGAATAAAATACTTTATTCGGCTCACCCGGTAATGTCATCAGAACCACCGGGAAATCTGTATTTTTTGCAAATTCATCAAGTGGCTGCAAAAATTGTTTTTCATACTCTGCAAAAACTTCATCTGTCAAGGTTGTGATTCCATCATAATACGAAGAACCATATTTGCCGTTATACATAGTTTTTGCCCTTATAAAATTTACAAAACTGTCTGTAATGTTTGGAAAATATTTATTCATAAACGAAGAAGAAGAGAGAGCGAAATCAAATGGTATCACTTCCGTTTTTTGAGCAGAGGACAAATCTTCAGCATCATTATACACATAGCCTATAATAACAATATCCGGATTCAAGTCCTCGATAAGTGATGTATCTCTTACCCATGATAACTCATCAACGGAACTCGCTCCGCCAAAACCAACACCAAAAACATTACATTTATACCCCTGATTTCTTAAAGATAATTCGAGTATATTCCAGAATAATTCATTTCTGTTTGTGCATCCTGCGCCCCAAACAAAAGAGTCTCCGACAACAACTATGTTTATTGCTTCATCAACATCAAAAATATCATCACTATGCATATCATTCAACGGATAATCATTTTGATTTTCAAGTCCTCGAATAACCTTATTTGAAACGCCGAAATGCTCTTGCAATGCTTTTTTTGTTGCAGGAGAAATCTTTGTCCCCTCTGTATTCATCAATAAAATTCTGTAATTTTCCTCTTCAATACTCTGCAAATCTTCAACAGGTGCATTTTTGACAGCTAAAACCTTTTCAATAGCAATAACAGTAACTGCCAAAACAAGAAAGAATAATAACAGATTTCTCAAAACATACAAATACTGACTCTTATTTTTCATTTTCATTCTTGCTCCCATATAAATTATTGTTTCGTAATACGGTCAGCCAAAACAAAACACAAGCATATAAAAAAACAATGTTTTATTAATATTCATTATATATTACTTTTATTCGTGTAACAATACTTTTTTAATTTCGCTATATAAAAAGTATTAGCTGTTTACAAATATCTGCTGCGATCTTTATCCCAGAGTCATCTTGATTCAGATATCGGAAGTGAACATTTTCAGCATGGTGTCCCTTCACATTTGCCGGATTTTGTGACTTATTATCCAATCAAGAATGCCGTCGTAATCACAGCTTGAATCTGCAACAGAAAGCCCCAATTTAATAAGCTCTTTTTGTGTATATTTAATTTCAATGCCGTTGAGTTTCAGTGTCATTAACATCACAAGCACACCGATTCTTTTATTTCCGTCTGTAAAAGCATGGTTATTTGTCAGAGCAAACATAAGCCTTACCGCTTTTTCTTCAGTGGTCGGATAACATTCCTCATTTCCAAAGGAAGCAAGGGCACTGTAAACTGCGGATTCAAGAAGATTCTCATCGCGAAGTCCGTCACTGCCGCCGGTTCTTGCAATCAGTTTACCGTGCAGACCTTTAATTTCTTCAACAGTCAGCAGCATCATTTGGCTAACTCCAGAAATGCTTCAATATTATCATCAAGAATTTTTTCGGCAGTACTTTCTATCATTTCTTTTCGCATTTGCAAAGCTGAATTTATTTTATCATATTCATCAAAATCAACTACAATATATCTCGGTTTATTATTTTTAAGAATAACAGCCATACCGTTTTCATCAACGGTATGCACAACCTTTGAAAAATTCTGATTTGCTTCTTTCATTGAAATAAGATTCTCAGTATCAACCATCATTATTATCACCTCTGTTATTATTATACTCAAAATATAGGATAAATTCAACCTATTTTTAATATCTTTTATGTTTATCAATATGTATTTTTTCTTTTTTTAGTTCTGCATCAGTAAAAATTAACATAAATGCAGGTTCTGCAACTACCGAATATATCAAGTTCAATTTCCTCCAACAAGCACTCATCGTTTTCTTGAAATAGACAAAACTTATTTTCGCATATCGCTATTAATCATCTCAAGAAAAATTTTACGCAATTTTCTCTTGAAATATCAAGTACTTGAAGCATTTTATTTTCATTGCAATCTATATTTATCAAGTATTTAAAGTATTGGGTGATATTAATACTGTAAGGCGAAGCTGTTGCAAAAAGAATAGCAGAGCTCGGCAGTAAAAGAGAGCCGGACGCAATACGTACTACATAAATTGTCCGGAATGCCTCAATCAACACTCAGTTCTATTGCTAACTGCAAATTTCCCGGAATGAAACTGAGAATTATTTATGAAATTTGTGGGGTTTGAAATTTCTTTACAGGATATTTTAATTCTCCGCTCTTTAACAGAGATAACATTGACGATTGATTCTTTCTTTTTGTATACTACATCTTTTTTCTTCGTTGAAAGCTGTAATTCAAAAAATATACTGTAAATTTCAATGTTCCTGTTTTGTGTCGTGTAATTTTTACACTTCTCACCGTAAAATATTATTGAAAGGCGGAGATATTATGGACCAGAAAAAAATCGGCATGTTCTTAAAAATACTCAGAAAAGAAAAGTGTCTGACACAAGAGCAGCTCGCTGAATTTCTTAATGTTTCAGGCAGAACTGTTTCACGGTGGGAAACAGGTATCAATATGCCGGATTTTGATATTCTGATTACACTTTCGGAATACTATAATGTAGATATCCGTGAAATCCTTGACGGTGAAAGAAAAAAAGAGGAATCAGACAGTATTCAATCCGACGCCGTTTCTTATGCCGCCGATTACGGCAGGCTGAAGGAAAAATTACTTTTGAGAAAATTGATTCTGATATTGATAACGGGTTTTTCTTCATGGGTAATTTCCTTGATAACCATGATGTTATTTTTAGACAGTGTGACTGGGGCAGTTATAACACTTGTTATTACATTGATATCTGTCATTTTATATTCTTTATTTATGCTCACAACAAAAGCAAACCGTTCAATCAATGGTTTTATAAACTGCATTATAAGTACATTTATTGCAATAACTGCAAGCAACTGCATTATATTCCTTGTTTTTTTCGGCAAAGGTTCATATCACAACTATGGTATAGTAGGTATGTACTACTACATATTTATAATACTTGCCGTTTTTATTGTAACAGGTATAACAGTAACCCTTATAAACAAAAGAAGAAGACTCTGATTAATAAATTTTTAAGGACGCATTCCCTGTGGAGTGCGTCCTTTAACTTTTAAATATTATTTTATGCGGCTGTTGTTTCTTCAACTGCTTCAGTTGTTTCTTCAACAGGTTCATTTACATCTTCTTCGGGAAGGGTAACAGTACCCATTACCATCTGAAGTGCTTCTACGAGCTGACCTTCACTTGCTTCATCTATTGTAACGGTGATTGTATCGCCAACATTGAAGAGAACCACCATATCAGCAACATCTGCTGCTACATAATAGTAAACCCCTGAATTGTCAAGTTCGATGTAGAAATATGTGTTGCCTGAAACAACGGTTGTACGGATGTCGGTAACAGTACCTGTTATCTGTGCAAGACCTGAATCGGGAGTATCCTCGCCTGTTGAAGGCTTATTGCCCGATACATCAAAATTGATGTCAATGATAACGGAGGGGCTCAGAGCCTTAAGACCCTTGATATATTCGCTTACAGCACTTGCAAGGTCTGCATTTTCTTCTGTGGGAATAGCAACAACGTTATACTGCTGAACATTAACCATTGCATAAGATTTTACAATATTTGCGTTATCCTTAAGAGCCATAAAGTAGGTAGCTTCGCCGTCAATGTTGAGAAGGATGGGGAACGCAGCCTTCCAGCCCTTGTCGGAAACCTTACCCTGTGCAGACTGCTGTGCTGCAGCTTCAGTAGCACCTGTGGTATTATAGAAGAAACCTTCCTTGGTTCTCTGATTAATAAAGAAGAAACCGAGAATAGAGTCGTCGGATGTAACTGATGTTACACCTGTATAAAGGTAAACGTCATCGCCTACTGCAATGAATGAATATCCCTGAGAAGCCTGCTTAACACCGGACTGACCGATAATGGAGTTCCAGAAACCGCCTGCATACTTACCGAGATAATTGTACTGCTGAACAAGAAGGTCAGCATCATAAGCCTGGTCTATCCATGCAATTTCTGAATTATCGGCACCGATTTCCTCTGCTGTATAATAAACATCATCACCTGAAACTGCATCAATAAGAATAACACCTACAACATCGTCACCGCCGACAAGTCCGACAGTCTTTTTGATGTGCTCAACTACCCAATAGGGCTTACCTGAGTCATCAATTTCAAAGGATGTATCACCGAAAATGTATGTGGGATACTTAAAACGAAGATGTCTTTCAAGATATTCACCGAAATGTTCAGCGGTTGAATACTTAATATCAAAATCAGTTATAAGCTGTGCTTCCTGTGTATTGAGGTTAACTCTGACATATCCGGGAATACCTTCATAATTTTCACCTGCAACGGAGTTTGTGAACCACTTGAAAATATCACCGTACTGAAGGGGATATACTCTGTAGGGAGAGCCCTTGTAGTTTATCTGTGTTGAATCATTTTCAAGAATTTCAAACTGAGATTCAAGTCCGAGTGCGGAGAAATCACCGATAGTCTTATCAGCAAGTGCACGTGCTGCATCCTTATCAATAAGTGGAACCTTATCAAAGTCGGAAATGCTGTCAATAACAGAAATGGTATCATCAAAATCAGCATTTTCGATGGTAAGAATCTCGGAATAATCCTTTGCTCTGAAGAAGGGACTGGATATAAGATATCCCACACCTACAATAAGACCGAGAACGATAGCAATAATTACGGGAACTGTTGCCTGACGCTTTACATAAGGCACATATTCCGGCTTTGCAAAAGCACCTGATGTTATGAATGCACTTATTACATAAGAAGCAAGTACAACTGCCCAGTAAATGTAGAAGTCATAAGACTGTAAATTCATGGGGGGGAGCATAAAGTAGTAAGCAACAACTGCAGTTATAAGCATTACTACAATATTGATAACGATTTTAAGACCTGCTTTTTCAGGGGGAATAAGCACATCTTTTACACTTTTCTTTTTTCCGCTGTCAGAAAAATCTACCTTGATAGGATCCATAGTGTCAGCTCCTTTTATATATGTAAAGATTATTTTACCATAATCTTTTACTTTTTGCAATATAATTAGTTATTTTACGGGAACTATCTTTTCCTTGCCGCCCATGTAAGGACGAAGTGCTTCGGGAATGTTTACGCTGCCGTCTTCATTAAGATTATTTTCAAGGAAGGCAATAAGCATTCTCGGAGGAGCAACAACAGTGTTGTTAAGCGTATGTGCAAGATATTTTCCGTCCTTGCCGTTTACTCTTATCTTAAGTCTTCTTGCCTGTGCATCACCGAGATTTGAGCATGAACCGACTTCAAAGTACTTACCCTGTCTCGGAGACCATGCTTCAACATCAATTGATTTTACCTTAAGGTCTGCAAGGTCACCTGAGCAGCACTCAAGAGTTCTAACAGGTATATCAAGGCTTCTGAACAAATCAACAGTGTTCTGCCAGAGCTTATCAAACCACATCATGCTGTCTTCGGGCTTACAAACGACAACCATTTCCTGCTTTTCAAACTGATGAATTCTGTAAACGCCTCTCTCCTCAATTCCGTGGGCACCCTTTTCCTTACGGAAGCAGGGAGAATAGCTTGTAAGAGCCTGAGGAAGAGTATCTTCGGGGATAATAGTATCAATAAACTTACCTATCATTGAATGCTCGCTGGTTCCGATAAGATAGAGGTCTTCACCTTCGATTTTATACATCATGGCTTCCATTTCAGCAAAGCTCATAACACCTGTTACAACATCGCTTCTTATCATGAAAGGAGGAATACAATAGGTAAAGCCGCGGTCAATCATGAAATCTCTCGCATAGGAAATAACTGAGGAGTGAATTCTTGCGATATCTCCCATAAGATAGTAAAAACCGTTACCTGCAACTCTTCTTGCAGAGTCAAGGTCAATACCGTTGAAGCGTTCCATTATATCTGTATGATAGGGAATCTCAAAAGAAGGAACAACGGGTTCGCCGTAACGCTGTACCTCTACATTTTCACTGTCATCCTTGCCTATAGGTACGGATTCGTCGATGATATTAGGAATTATCATCATTATCTTCTTAATTTTTTCCTGAAGCTCTGCTTCTTTTTCTTCTGCAGCGGCAAGAGCGGCAGACTGCTCATTTACGAGCTTTTTCATCTCTTCGGCTTCTTCCTTCTTGCCCTGAGCCATCAAAGCACCTATTTGCTTTGAATATTTGTTTCTTGAGGCTCTGAGATTATCTGCCTCTGTCTTATTCTTTCTGCTTTCAATATCAAGTTCCAATACTTCGTCAACAAGGGGAAGCTTGCTGTCCTGAAACTTTTTCTTGATATTCTCTTTTACAACATCGGGATTTTCTCTTAAAAATTTTATATCTATCATCTTTATTTCTCCTTAAATCAGTCTTCACTGAATAATTTTGCCAGTTTCTGAAGATCGTCTTCATCAAAAAACTCTATTTCAAGTTTACCGCCTTTTCCTGAATTTGAAACAACAACTTTTCTTGCAAGGACACCTGAAAGGGCAAGTTCAACCTCATCATAGAACTTGTCTCTTGATTTTTTAGGAGCAGGTACTTTTTTTGGCTTCTTAAGAGCCTTTACAAGCTGTTCAGTCTGTCTTACAGATAACTGTTTTTCAACAATTTCTGTCGCAATGTCGGAAATTAATTTTTCGTCTTCAAGACCGAGCAAAGCTCTTGCATGACCTGCAGACAAAGTTCCGTTTTCAACAAGTTTTGAAACATCTTTCGGAAGTGAAAGAAGTCTAAGAGCATTTGCTATTGCGGGACGGGATTTAGAAAGCTTTTCGGAAGCCTCTTCCTGAGTATAACCGTATTCTTCAATAAGCTTTTTAATACCTGCGGCTTCTTCTATGGGATTCAGGTCCTCTCGCTGCAAATTTTCAATAAGTGCAATGGCTGCTGCCTGAGCATCCGTAAGAGATTTAATTATTACGGGAACTTCGGAAAGACCTGCTCTTCTTGCGGCTCTCCAGCGTCTTTCACCTGCAACTATTTTGTAAGACCCGTCAGACATGGGACGAACAAGAAGCGGCTGAAGAACGCCGAACTCCCTTATTGATGCCTCCAGTTCACTGAGGGCTTCTTCTGAAAAATTTGTTCTCGGCTGACCGCGGTCAGGCTCTATTTCGCTTATTGAAAGCATTACAGAACCGCCTTCTGAAAGTACATCCGATGAATTATCAAGAAAAAGACTGTCAAAACCTTTTCCGAGACCGCCTTTTTTTGCTGCCATAGTTTACCTCCTGTCCTGCTTAGACAAAAATTCATCTGCAAAGTCCATATAAGCCTCTGCACCTTTAGATCGCTTATCAAAATATATAATAGGTTGACCGAAGCTTGGTGCTTCAGACAAACGGACATTTCTCGGTATCGTTGTGGAATATACCTTTTTCGGGAAAAATTTTTTGACCTCTTCCACAACCTGCTGTGTAAGATTAAGTCTTCCGTCATACATTGTAAGAAGAACACCTTCAAGCTCTATATAAGGATTATAAAGCCTTTTTATGTTTCTCACTGTTGCCATAAGCTGTGAGAGACCTTCAAGAGCATAGTATTCACACTGAATCGGTACCAAAAACGAATCCGATGCAGTAAGAGCATTGAGTGTAATAAGCCCCAATGAAGGAGGACAGTCAAGGAATATGTAATCATAATCTTCCCATACTCCGGCAAGAGCATTTTTAAGAAGACTTTCACGGTTTTTGATATCAATAATTTCAAGTTCCGCACCTGCGAGATTCATATTTGATACCATAAGGTCAACACATTGAAATTCTGTATGTATTATAGCTTCTTTTGCCTTGTTATTGCCTACAAGAACATCATAAGACGAAACTTTTATCGATCTTTTATCTATACCAAAGCCACTTGTGGAATTTCCCTGAGGGTCAATATCTACCAAAAGCACTTTTTTGTTTTCTGCTCCGATGCAGGCGGCGAGATTTACTGCAGTAGTTGTCTTTCCTACTCCGCCCTTCTGATTGAGCACGGCAATCGTTTTTGCCAACAGCGGCTCCCTCCTTTTATATAAATTTCCTTTTCTGAGAGATAATATCTATCAGTTTTCGTTTTGAACATTATTTTTCATAATAAAAATAGTATACCAAAAATCAATGTAAAAATCAATATTATATTATTGTTTCACATGAAACATTTAAAAAATGAAAGCCACCGATTAAACCGATGGCTTATTTAGTATTAATTCAATAATTTAATTAAGCAACGGGATCAAGAACTACAGGTCTCTTTGTAAGAAGCTTACCGCATACTGTGCAATAGAAAACGTTTTTATAAGAACCGCTTTCTGTTGCTGTGGGAGCCTTGTAATCTTCAACAACGGGTTCACCCATTACATGACCGCCGAGGCTTTCACCTTCTGTTTCACCGCAAACTGTACAAGTTGAGGGAGCTGTACAAGTGGGAGCTGTGAAATCATGACCAAGAGCTTCTACTGTTTCTCTCTTGAAAGTAAGGAATTCTCCGCAATCTTCACAGTTATAGATGTGCTTAAGAACACCGTCTTCTGTGCATGTTACTTCAAATTCAACAACTGTTTCTGAGGGTTCTGCAGGAAGTACATGACCCTT
>SVQH01000027.1 GCA_015065425.1 Oscillospiraceae bacterium | reverse complement strand
TCAGGTCGGCGACTATCTCATCCCAAATCTCATTTTACCGCCCGAAGAAACAAATATCACCCTCGGCAAATGGAGAATGTTGTACAAAACTTATCTTGGAAAGCACAACAAACCACTCTTTAACTCACTTCTTATTCAGGGTAAGTTGTATCAGCACTGTGCCGAGGCAGAAAATCAAGCACGAGATATGTTTGATACTCTTATTGAACAGATGAAAAATGCTGAAGATGTAACCGAGCACTAAAAGAAGAAAATCAGCTGAAGTGTGTATGCCGTATACAAAACATTGAGGCAAGGGCAAGAGAAATTGTTTGTAACGAACTAATATACAAATAACGGCAGAAGGTGTATCTTTGGGGTACGCCTTCTATGCTTGTAGTTGATTTTTCCAAGCAACTCTTGAGAACCGTTCAAAGGATGATTTATTGTTTTTTATGGTTTGATGCGTTATTATATATACAGACCGGTCAACAAATATAATCAGAGGTGATAAGAGTATGACTATTTATTTAAGTGAAAACATTAAAAGATTAAGACTCGAAAAAGAGCTTACCCAAGAAACTCTTTCAGAGTTTTTAGGTGTTACTTCTCAAAGTGTCAGCAATTGGGAGCGTGGTGAAAGTTATCCCGACATTACAATGCTTCCTGAAATTGCAGGTTTCTTCAAGGTTAGTGTTGATGAGTTGCTCGGTGTTAACAGAGCAGAGGATGATGCTGAAATCATCAAAGAACTTGAAGCTTATGATAATCTTACAGATAAAAAATTAAAACAGGAAATAATAAACAGACTTAAAGAAAAGTTTCCTAATGATTTTCGTATTCTTTTGAGATATATGTCTTGCCTTGTTCATTTCAAAGAAAACACGCCCGAAAATGTTGCAAAAATAATTGCGATATATGAAAATATTAAGCAGAACTGTAACAATGACCCAATACGTATTTCAGCAAAAAGACATATAGCCGAACTCTATAAAGGACTTTCAGAGAAAGAAGGAAGCGGCATAACCTTTGAGGACTGTGAAAAAATCATAAAAGAAATGCCGAGAATGAGAGACGGACAGGAAATGTTCTGTTTTTATTATCCTGAAAACTATCCGAATGGTGATGAGATAATAATGAACACTCTTGAAGAACAATTCTTATTGCTCAACACTGTTTATTCCCATTATTTTCATTACAACGGCTTTTTCTATGACAGAAACTTCTCTGACGAATGGGTTATTTCAGCTTTCAAAACAGAACTCGACTTTTTAAATTTTGTGTACGATGATGGTCATTACGGCAAAATGTGGCTAACAGTAATTTATAATTACGGACATTTAGGCGTAAGATATTTCAAACTCGGTGATAAAGCTAATGCATTGAAAAACTTCAGGAAAATGTGTGACCTTGCTATCCAATTTGATAATATGGACAGAATAACAACAATGCACTCAGTAATGTTTGAAGGAAATAAATTTGATAAGCATACTTTGGGTACTACTTATGTTGCTAAAATGCGGGTAAAAGAGCTTTTGACTGAAAAATATCCATTGTCGGAAGAGTTTAAGAAAACTGATGAATTTAAAGAACTGCTTTTAATTCTTGAATGATAATTTCTATACGAAAAAGAAGGGGGCTGTATCAAAACATCGTAAGCAGATGTTGTAGATGCAGCCCCTCTATTTTTTTTGCGTGAACTTTTGATACAGCCCCTGGATGGATTAACTACTATTTTTGTTATTTCGTCTGTCTGCTTGACAGAGAGCATATCGTAATGATGCTTACACAGACCTTTATAATTTTTATGCCGTGTTTTTCATGCCTTTTTTCTGATTCAATGGGTTCCATCTTCCGCTTACCCAGTGAATGAAATAGAGAATAAACAGGAACATATTGTGTGCTATCATACAGCCCCATGCACTGATAAGACCGCCCAAGAAAAACTGGATGAAAATAAATGTGCCGAGTATTCTTATGCCCCACATACCGATTATATTGTACACAAAGGGCTTTACGGTTCTTCCGACGCCCTGCATCATGCCTTCTATTATGATGGAGACTCCGTAGAAGGGCTCGGATACAGCTACCATGCGAAGCACCACCGAACCAAGGCTTATAACCTCGAGAGAATCTGAAAAAATATCCATCATAAACGGAGCAAAAACAAAAAGAAGTCCGCCCGAAATTATCATGAGAACGACTTCGGAAAACACGGTCATTCCTGCAAATTCCTTCATTTTTTTATTGTCTTTTGCACCGAGAGCATTTCCCGCAAGAGTTGCCGCCGCCGTCTGCATACCGTAGCCCGGGATATAAAATGCCGACTCAACTGTGTTTGCAATGGTATGTGCCGCTGTTGCAACCTCACCCAGAGAGTTTATCATGGATGCAAAGGCAACATAGCCGAGACAAGTACCGAAACGCTGAAGCATATTGGGGAAAGCAACCTTAAGACAAGGGGCGAGTATCTCTTTATCGGGCTTCTTTGAAATCTTTTTCGGGGAAACAAGAGGATGATTCCACAATACGGCAGTGATTATAATACCTCCGACGGTAAAACCGACAGCACTTGCTATTGCCGCACCCTCAACACCGAGACTTGCTCCCGGAACCGTAAACTGTCCTATCTGTCTTGTGGGATATATAAGAAGAAAATTCAGCACCACATTTACAATATTAACGGCAACACCTGCATACATGGGTGTTTTTGTATCTCCCACGGCTCTTAGTACCGTACCGAAAATTATAGTAGCAGCTCTCGGAAGCATGGGGGTATAAAGGATGAAAAAATACCTTGCCGCAACATCTCTTATGTTTTCATCCACCTGCATGAGAACGGGAACCGCTGAACTGAGTGACAGTGTAAGCACCGTAAAAAACACACCCGAGACCAGCACCGCAAGTACACTTTGTGCAGATGCCCTTCTGACCTTCTGCATATCACCCGAGCCGTGTTGCTTTGCTATGTATGAAAGGAAACCGACACCGACAGCAGATACGGTACTTCCTATAAGCCAGTTTACCGTAGTTGTTGCCCCGACCGCCGCAGTAGCGGATGTGCCGAGTGAACCTACCATGGCTGTGTCTATATATTGTACGGCAGTCTGCATAAACTGCTCAAAAATGGTGGGGCCTGCAAGAGAGAAAATAATCCCCAGCATGCTCCATTGAATTTTTTTATTTCTTAACATATTCATTACTAAATCCTAGATAATAATTTCAATTTCGTCGCCTTCAAATACTTTTCCGCCTTTTATTACTCTTGCGAAAATACCTTCTCTGGGCATAATACACTGACCTACAAGCTCTCTTATTGCACAACCCTCATGACATTCTTTTCCTATCTGGGTTATCTCAAGTATACATTCACCCACAGAAAGCCTTGTTCCCACGGGGATTGTATGCAAAATTATGCCCTCTGTGGTAATATTTTCGGCAAACACACCATGGCAGAGTCCGTCTGTAGGAAGTCCCTTTGATTTATCTATACTTTCTTTTGCCAGAAGGCTTACCTGACGGTGCCATTTTCCTGCATGGGCATCGCCCTCGAAACCGAAATCCTCAATAAGCACTCCGGGATTTATTTTCGTCTTGGGAGTGCCTTTTTTTTCACTTATATTAATTGATAATACCTTAGCCATATTTATCCTCCTATGAGATTAAGCCCTCTGAAGTTTTCTCCGTCTTCAAAATGATGGGACACGGGTTTATTGAATATTGCCTCATCTATTTTTGCAGACAAAAGCTTCTTATCCTCAATAAATTCTCTTATATCATAAGTCAGTTCATTGCCGAGACAGGGTTTTATCCTTCCGTCAGAAAGGATTCTCACTCTGTTACACTCCGAACAGAATTTTCCGCTCCTGGGACTTATAAAGCCCACTCTGCCCCTAAATCCTTCAGCAGTATAGTATTTTGCCGCTCCCTCTTCGACTTCTTCAACGGGCGTAAGAAAGGGAAATCTTTCAAGAAGCTCCGCAGTTTTTACAACGAGCTCCCTGTTTTCTCCCTGAGAAGAAAAGGGCATCAGTTCGATAAAACGCACATCCGTTTTGTAATCTCTTGCAAGAGATATCAGTTTTTCTGCTTCACCGTCATTTTTCCCTCTTACAAGAACGGAATTTATTCTGACACGCTGAAAACCTGTTCCGAGTGCCGCATAAAAGCCTTTAAGGGCATCACTAAGACGGTCAACGCCCGTAAGTGCCCTGTACATTTCCCTGTCAAGGGCATCAAGGCTTATGTTTATTCCGTCAACACCTGACTTTTTAAGCTGTGCGGCTTTTTTTTCAAGCTCTGTTGCATTTGTGGTGATATAAAGAGCTTCTATCCCGTGTATATTTTTAATTGCCTGTGCAATTTCCGTTATATCCTCACGCATCAACGGTTCACCGCCCGTAAGTCTGACTTTTTTTATGCCTTTTTCGGCGAAAGCCTCCGTAAGAAGTTTTATTTCCTCTACCGTCAATTCTTTTTCACGGGCTGCTTTTTTGCTTCCGCAGTATGAACAGTTGAGATTACAGCGTTTTGTCACGGATATGCGGAGATAGTTTATTTCCCTTCCGAGTTTATCCTTCATTTTTATAATCGCTCTTTCCGCCTGTTTTTTCAAGCAGTTTAATTTCTTTTATTACCATTCCTCTGTCAACTGCTTTACACATGTCGTATACGGTAAGTGCCGCAATGCTCACAGCCGTCAGCACTTCCATTTCTATACCTGTTTTATAGGTACATTTTGCCCTTGCAAATATATACAGTTCGTCTTTACCGTTGTCGGAAAAATCAATTTCTATCTTATCTATGGGGATATTGTGACAAAGAGGAATAAGTTCATGAGTTCTCTTTCCTCCCATAACACCTGCAATTCTTGATACAGCAAGAGCATCGCCCTTTTTAAGTTCGCTGTCCTTAATTGCCTTCAGCGTTTTTTCATGCATAAAAAGAGAGGCTTTTGCGGCGGCTGTTCTTTCAGTAACGGATTTATCCCCGACATCTACCATGACGGCATTACCGTCTGCATTAAGATGTGTAAATTTCATACACCGTAGCCTCCCAGTTTTTCAAGTCTGTTTCTGAATTCATCACTTACGAGAATTTCAAAAAACAGCTTCACATTTTCATTTTCCGCAGCTTTCTCGCTGACAATAAAATCATATTCCTCATTACACACGGGGATAAAATCAAGGTCATACATTTTTGCGGCTGAATATATTCCCAGTCCCACATCGGCATTGCCGTTTTTAATTCCCGCCGCAACTGCAGTATGGGTAAATTCCTCATTATAATAACCCTTTACCGCATCTTTATCAATACCGTATTTTTTAACGAGCCATTCGCACAGCACTCTCGTACCCGAACCGCCCTGACGGTTTATGTATGTGCCTTTGACAATGTCTGAAAAATCCTTTATTCCGAGAGGGTTTCCCTTTTGTACCATAAGTCCCTGAACACGTTTTACACCCTTTACGAGCTTCACACCGCCCTCGGGGAAATATTTATTTATATAGCTTTTGTTGTATTCTCCCGTATTTTCATCAAGAAGATGTACTGCACCTAAGTGTGCCGTTGAGCTTTTAAGTGCGGTTATTGCCCCCATGCTTCCCAGATGAGTTGAGGTAAGAGACAGACCTTCTCCCATTCTTTTCATAATATCCGAAATTTCATCGATTATGGGGTCATGGCTTCCCGTAACAATAAGAGAATTCTCAATTTTATCAAAGTCCTTCAGAAGTTCAATTTCGACCTCTTCACCTGCATTTATACCTTCAAGATTCTGAGGAACTCTCAGTATGCCGTCAGCCTTCGTAAAGCTTGTGATAACTCCTGCTCCTCCCGATATCGGAACAGCGGCGATAGTATCTGCGACTTTTCCCAGAGTAACTCTTATGAATTCTTCATATTTAAGAGAAGATACAACTTTTCTTCCGAGTTTTGCTTTTACCTTACTTACACTGCTTTTTCCTCTGTTATACCAGCCGTCTGCAACATAACGGACTATTTCATTCATTATAACAACAGCGGATACGGGATAACCGGGAAGACCTATGACGGGAATGCTGCCTACAGCACCGAGAACTGCAGGTTTACCGGGTTTTACTGCAATGCCGTGGACAAGTACACTTCCCAAAGACTTTATTATGTCACAGGTATAATCATCCCTTCCAGCAGAAGAACCTGCAAGGATAAGCACAGCATCACATTCGCGGACAGCCTTTTCAAGTGTCGCCTTTATAAGCTCTTTCTTATCGGGGATTATGGGATAAATCTTACCTTCTGCACCAAAGGATGACAGCATACCCGAAAACACGGTGGAATTGAATTCAAGAATTTCGCCTTTTTCGGGTTCTTCCTTCGGAGACACTATTTCATCCCCCGTGGGGATAATGCCGAACACAGGTTTTTTAATTACTTCCGCATTTATGTTTCCGCCTGCAAGTAAAGCACCTGCAAGTGTGGGGGTAATTTCAGAAAACGAGGGAATGAGCATATCGCCCATGCATATATCTTCGCCTATCTGCCTTACATTCATAAACGGACGGGCGGCAGAATATATTTTTGCACAGCCGTCATCCGTAAATATTACATCCTCAATCATGATAACGGCATCCTTGCCCTCAGGCAAGGGGTCTCCCGTATCAACAGGAGTAAAACTGTCACGGGACAGCACTGCAGGCTCTCTTTCCGTTGCACCGTAAGTATCCTCAGAATTTACTGCAATACCGTCCATGGAGGATGCGTTATAATGGGGAGAGCAGATTTTTGCATAATGTGCCCTTGCACTCACTCTCCCGAAGGATAAAGCTGCAGGTATTATTTCGGTCTTATATGAAAAGCCGTTATTTTTCAGCAGCTCAAGATATTTTTCTCTTGCTTCTTCGAGGGGCATATTATCAAGATACTGATGCTTCATTTTGTAAAATAAACCTCCGTTTCTTCACCGAGAAAAACACCTTCACGGTTACGGTCAATAATTATATACCCGTCACTTTCACTAAGCAGGGACACAAGTCCCGATTTTCCGAAAACGGGATATACTTTTCCGTCGGTTATTCTGACGGAAACGACTTCTTCTCTTCCGTGATTGGAAGGAATGTCCGTTCCGAGAGGATACCTGTGACAAATATTTTCTTCTTTGTTTCCCGTAAGCATTTTTATGAAGGGGACAACAAGTCTCAATGCAACATAATATGCGGCTGACGGATGCCCGGGAAGCCCGAACACAGCCTTTTCTCCGCATTTTCCGAGAATGGTGGGTTTACCGGGCTTCATGGCAAGTCCGTGGAACAAAAGCTCACCTTTTTCGGAAATTATTTCCGCTGTCATATCTCTTGCACCCTTTGATGAGCCGCCCGAAAGAAGCACCGTATCACACTCAGACATTGCCTGAAGAAAAATATCCTCAAGCTCTTCTTTTCTGTCTTTTATTATTCCGTAGCTTATGACTTCACAGCCGTTTTCCTTCATAAGTGCGGCAAGAAGCACGGAATTTATATCTCTTATCTGCCCTGCGGCAGGTTTGTTTCTGAAATCAATAATTTCATCTCCCGTGGAAATTATGCCCACAAGAGGCTTTTTGGCACACTGTACCTGTTTTACTCCCAGTGCACACAGCACACCGATACGGGAAGAGGATAAAACCCTTCCTTTTTCAAGCACTTTTTCCCCCTGTTTTACATCGTCACCCTTTTTTGTGACATTTTCAAAGGGCGAAACACTTTTCATACAGAGACAAATTCCGTCAAAGCCGTCATCCGTATGTTCTGTCATGACAGCGGCATCAGAACCCTCGGGAAGCATACCTCCCGTTGATATTTTCATACATTCTCCACGTGAAATACCCGTTTGTGCTCTCTCACCCATAAGTATCTCACCCGTGATATCAAGCATTGCGGGGCTGTTTTCCCCTGCTCCGTAAGTATCCGCTGCTCTTACGGCAAAGCCGTCCACCGTAGTCCTGTCAAAAGGGGGAATATTTTCATCCGATATAATATCCTCGCCCAGCACTCTTGACAAAGCGTTTTCTGTAGGCACAGCTTCGGTTTTTACCTGTGCATAAAAATTTTCTTCCAGCAGTGAAAGTGCTTTTTCCACCGATACCACACTAAGCATTTTCAATATCTCCACATATCAACAAATTTTTTACCGAAATCCGTTTTCGGTGCGTTCAGAAGCTCTTCGGGAGGAAGGTCCTCGGCAATATTTCCCTTTTCGAGCATTATGACACGCTCTGCA
Source organism: Oscillospiraceae bacterium (assembly GCA_015065425.1). Classification (GTDB taxonomy): domain Bacteria; phylum Bacillota; class Clostridia; order Oscillospirales; family Acutalibacteraceae; genus RUG806. Next base: position 36,632 of record SVQH01000027.1, on the reverse strand, counting down.
AGTCTTCTTGCCTGCAAAGGAGAATGAGTTGCAATTATAAGAATACGGTCTTTTTGTGCGACATAATCATTTATAACATTTTCAATAATCTCAGTACCCTCAACATCAACAGAACCCGTAGGCTCATCGAGAAGAAGCAAATCCCCGTCATGAACGATTATTCTTGCAAGAGCAAGTCTTGCCGCCTCTCCTCCCGAAAGACCGAGAGCATTTTTCTTATAAAGCTGCTGAAGTCCCACTTTTTCAAGGGCTTCATAGGCTTTCTCTTCCTTTTCTTTTTTTCTGCCTGTCATAGAAAAAGTTACATTTTTCATAACACTCATGTCGAAAACCGTATTTTTCTGAGGCATGTATAAAACTTTTCCGCCGATAAGTCTCTCACCGTCAAAAGGAATAACTCCCGCAATTACTTTAAGCAACGTGCTTTTACCCGAACCGTTGGCTCCCGTAAGAGCAAGGCGTTCCCCTTTATTGACTTCGGCAAAAGGTACATTGAGAACTGTTCTGCCACCGTATTCTTTTTTTATGTTTTCAAGCTTAATCATCCTCACTGCCTCCCTTTGTAAGAAGTGAAGCAAGGACATTCACAACAAGGGAAATAATGAGAAGTATAATCCCCAGAGCCAGTGCAAAAGTAAATTTACCTTTGTTTGTTTCAAGAAGTATGGCAGTAGTCATGACCCTTGTTTTCCACTGAATATTACCGCCCACAAGACTTACCGCCCCGACTTCTGCAATACTTCGACCGAAAGCCGTAAGTACGACACTGAGAAGTGCACGGCGGTTATGTATTATAAAAAGAAGCACAGACTTCGTTTTTGACACAGAAAGACCCTTCGCGGTCTCGGAAAGATTTTTACCTGTTACCGAAACCACGGAGGATGTAAGACAGGTAACGACGGGAGTTATAAGCATTACCTGAGCTATTATCATTACTTCTACGGTAAACAAAAGCCCCAGTGACCCGAAAATACCGTATTTTGTAAAAAGCATATAGACTATAAGACCTGCCACCACGGGAGGCAGGCCCATCAATGTACTTGCTGTTTTTTTAAGAAGCTGTCGCCCTGTGAATCTGCCTTTTTCAAGAAGCACGCCTGCAGGAATACCTATAATGCAGGAAATGAGTGTGCTGAAAAAAGACATTCTGAGAGTTACGCCGATTATGTGAATAAGCTCCTTGTCCATAGAAAGGAGCATATTCACCGATTCGATTATTTTATCCACGGAATTTATTCTTCAATAACCGTAAAAAGTGCCTGACCGTACTGCTCTTCGCCGTACTTTGCAATAAGTGCATCTGCTTCATCGGAAAGAAGCCAGTCAATAAGAGCCTTTGCTCCGTCGGTATTCACACCGTCAAGCTTTTCGGGGTTACATTCAATTACGGAATAAGTATTTTTCATATCTTCGCCTTCAGCGAGGAGTATGTCAAGTCCCGGGAGCGATTCCTTATTTGAAAGGAAGGTTGCCTTATCTGTAAGGCAGTATGCATCCTGTTCGTTTGCCATGGTAAGACAGGCACCCATACCCTGACCTGCTGAAATATACCATGTATCGGTTGCAGCATCGGGGACTTCTTCGCCCCATATTTTAAGCTCTGCCTTGTGTGTTCCCGAGTCATCGCCTCTGGAAACAAACTTTGCACCCTGAGAGCTGATTTTTTCAAAAGCTGCAGCCGCATTTTCCGAATCCCTGATACCTGCGGGATCATCCTCAGGTCCTACTATAACAAAGTAATTGTACATAAAAGGAAGTCTTTCCACGCCGTAGCCTTCATTTACAAATTCTTCTTCGGAGGCTTTGGAATGAACGAGAATAAGGTCTGCATTACCGTCCTTTGCCTTCTGAATGGCAGCACCTGTACCTGCAGACTGAACCTCTACCGTATAGCCTGTTTTTCCTTCAAAAACGGGAAGAAGATAAGGAAGAAGACCCGAGTCATTTACGGATGTTGTAGTGGACATACGGATGACGGGATTTTCAGGTGTTGCCGCTGTGGTTTCTTCACCTGAAAGTGTTGTTTCCTCGTTTTTTGCAGTCGTTTCTTCGGTATTACCGCCGCAAGCGGCAAAAGAGAACACGAGTGCAAAAGCCATTAAAAGTGCGAGAAGTTTTTTCATTTTTTGTCATACTCCTTTTCAAACACGGAAGGCGGCAGAATTTCTTCTGTCCACCCTTAGGCTGATGAAAAAATTTCAGCCGCGGTTTCATATTTCATGCAAAGCTGTTTAGAAATATGAACTCGGAAAAAATGAACAATGAATTCACTTCAGCTTAATTATACAGCAAAATACAGACAAAATCAATAAAATTAATAAATACAGAATATTTCACTTGTAAAATACTATTAAAAAGAGTATCATAGAATCAGAGAATCATAATTACGGGAGTGGTGTAAAATGGTTTTTTCTGTGCTGACTGTCAGCGACAGATGTTCACAAGGCATATATGAAGACAAAAGCGGGAAGCTTCTGTGTGAACTTTTGAAAGAACACGGCACTCAGGGAGAATACCGCATTGTTCCCGATGAAATTTCCGAAATTACCGATGCACTGAAATTTATGGCTGACGATATCGGCAGTGACGTAATATTCACCACAGGGGGCACGGGCTTCGCTCCGAGAGATATCACCCCGGAAGCCACAAAGTCAGTAATTGAAAGGGAAACACCGGGTATTTCCGAAGCCATAAGATATGAAAGTCTTAAGATAACACCGAAGGCGATGCTTTCAAGAGCCGTGTCGGGAATAAGAGGCAAGACACTTATAATAAATCTGCCCGGCTCCCCCAAGGCTGTAAAAGAATCCCTTGAAGCTGTACTTTCCGTACTCCCCCACGCGATTGAAACTATGTCGGGAAACACTCAGTCCTGCGGAGGAAACTGAAAATGCTGAAAGAAAAAATTCAGGGTTTTTCGCTGAGAAGTTTCACTGCCGCCGTTATCGGTGTCGGAGGACTTGGCTGCAACATTGCAATACACCTTGCAGGAGCAGGTATCGGGAAACTGATACTGTGTGACTTCGACAAAGTAAGCGAAAGCAATCTCAACCGACAGTTTCTTTATACTGCAAATGACATCGGAAGAGAAAAGGTCTTTGCTTCAGAAGAAAAACTAAAAAATTTTTCTCCGAATATTGACATATCGGCTTATAATCTCAAAGCAGAAAAAACCGGTATTCCCGAAGAATTCAGAAAATGTGACATAATATTTCTTGCCGTGGATAACAAAGAGGCAAGAGAAGTTTTTTCTGATTTTTCAAAAGAAAACGGCATACCGCTGATGCTCGGAGGAATTGACGGATTTTACGGAAAAACATATTTATATATCCCTCATAAAACCCCCTGTCCCGAATGTGCGGGAATGCTTGAGGGCAAAAAGGCGGAAACAAATATTTCAGCCGCGGCAGGCATTGTCGGCTCTTTGCAGGCGGCTGTCGGCATACAGTATCTTTTGACAAGCGATATCCCTCTCGGAGGGAAGCTCACCGTTTACGATAAAGATTCATTTTCAGAACTTTATATAAAACCGAAAAAACAATGCAGAATATGCAAAAATTTACATAAGAAAGAGGAAACGAGATGACAAAGCTTAAAGCCTATATGGGACATGTGCTCTTTGTTGACCTTACAAAAAAAGAGGTCAGCGAATTCCCCTGGACAGATGAAGACAGATTAAGAACACTTGGCGGAAAAATAATGGCTGCCGACATTCTTCTTAATCACATACACCCCGGAATGAAGGCATTTGACGAGGACAACTGGCTCGTTATAACAACAGGTCCTCTCACCCGTTGCAATTCTCCCTCATCAACACGCTTCAACATTTCAACCGTATCTCCCCTTACAGGTATTCTTACTTCATCAAACTGCGGCGGAGCCTTCGGAAGAAGGCTTAAAAAAGCAGGCTGGGATGCCATGATAATCACGGGCAGAGCGGATACTCTTACATGGATAGAAATTGAAAATGAAAAGGTAACCTTCCACGATGTTTCAGACAGAGCGGGACAGCTGACAAGTGAAGCTCAGAAGGGTCTTCCCTCATCGACAGGTAAGCTTGTAATCGGTCCCGCAGGTGAAAACAAAGTATTATATGCCTGTGTTTTCTCGGGAGAAAGAACTGCAGGCAGAGGCGGTGTCGGAGCCGTATTCGGTGACAAGAACATAAAAATAATCACGGCAAAGGGCAACAAAGAGCCCGAAATTCACGACCCCGAAAAACTTGAAAAGATAAATGAACAGTGGAAAAAGACTCTTCTTAAGCACCCCATAACAGGTGCACAGCTCTCCAAACTCGGCACTGCGGGACTTGTAGCCCCCATGCAGGCTCACAGAATTCTTGCTACAAAGAATTTCGGTGACGGCAGATTTGAAAATTTTGAAAAGGTATCGGGCGAAGAACTTGCGGAAAAGCATCTCATCAGAAACGGCGGTTGCTTCTCATGTCCTATGAAATGCGAAAGAAGAGTAAGATACGAAGGCAAGAACATAAAAGGTCCCGAGCTTGAAACACTCGGTCTTTTAGGACCAAATCTTCTCAATGACGATATCGAAAAGATAATCAAGTGGAATTATGAACTTGATGAACTGGGCATTGACACCATTTCAGCCGCAGGCAGTGTTGCATTTGCAATGGAATTACAGGAAAAGGGCTTATGGGAATCGGGACTTCATTTCGGTAAAACCGACAATTTAAGCGATGTTTTCCACGATATTGCATACCGCAGAGGTATAGGTGCAGAACTTGCAGAGGGCACAAGAAGAATGAGCGAGAAATTCGGCGGCGAGGAATTTGCAATCCACGCAAAAGGCATGGAGCTTGCGGCTTATGAGCCCCGAGGAGCTGTCGGACACGGTCTCGGTTATGCAACATCAAACCGCGGCGGCTGTCACCTCAATGCAGGCTACCTTGTAGTTTTAGAAGGACTCGGACTTAATCTCGATGCGTATACCCCCAAGGGCAAGGCAGGTCTTGCAGTTACCTTCCAGAATGTTATGGAAGCCGCATCTGCAGCAGGCTTCTGCGTATTTACCTCTTATGCAATTCTCCCCCACTTCCTTGTAGGAAAGCCCACCTCTTTAATGACAAGATTTGTACAGACGGTGTTCAAATATTCTACACCCGTAATATATCTCGTTTCCAAAAATCCGAAGATGCTGAAAGCAAATATATCTCTTGTACAGTACCCCAGAGTCATGAATGCAGCGGCAGGTACAAAGTTTACGGCAGGTGATTTTATTGCCTTCGGAAACTTCGGCTATAATACAGAACGTCTTGCAAACATCATTTTAGGACTTCCCGTAGGAGCTGATACGGACACACTTCCGAAGAGACTTACTGACGAAGAGCAGGTTCCCGGTGACAAACGCACTAAGGTACCCCTTGATAAGATGAAGGGGGTATATTACGCAATAAGAGGCTGGAAAGACGGTGCCCCCACCATGAAGACCCTTAAAAGAGTAGGTGTACGCATCCCCGAATGCATAAAGGAGGTTTTCCCCTATGGTAAAGGTTAAAATTTTCGGAGTACTACGTTCCACAACGGGACTTTCAGAGCTTGACACAAATGCAAAAAACGTAAACGGCATATTTGAGGAAATCTCCGAAATTATGGAAAAAAGGTATTATGAGGACCTGAAAAAACAGCAGGAGGACACCTCCGAATACAAGAAAAAGAGAAATGCTGCCCTCACTCCTCACAAAGAACTGAAATTCAAGGATGCCATAGTCTATGTCGACGGCGAAAGATGCATGAGAAAAGGCAAAAAGCTCCCCGAAAACGGCGAAGTTTGGCTCCTGTCCCCCGCCGCAGGAGGATAACCGTTCTCTTCCCGGATGTATAAGGAGTAGTCTTATGATATCCTTCATACAACAAAACACAACTATATAAACCACGACATTGACATTTTTCTGAGTTCCCGCGGACTGAAACGCCGTCCATATAAAAAAAAGAGGCTATATCAAAACATCACAATCAGGTGTTCTTGATATAGCCTCTAAATTTCATATACTTTTTTGAGTAATCTTGCTTTTCCATCTGCCAAAACTTTTTTCACAGAATACTTCAATTTTCAGTTAACAAATTCCACAATAAATCAAGCAACATACCTTTCAGCACAACCATTCATAACCTATATTTTAACCGCTCATCCTTTTAGTATTGACTTGATATTTTCACCGTGTTAGTATCGCATTGAAGTGATATAAATCACCTCATATTTACTTTTAACAGGAGGAAAAACTTCAATGGACACAATCAAAAAAATCTTGTCTGTTATTCTTGCTATACTTATATTGGTGTCAGCTGTACCGCTGACAGCATCTGCACTTACGCTGAAAGACGGATATTTTTCTTACAAATACTTATACGAAGGAAAAACAGAAATTACAGATGTTGATACTGCAATAAGCGGTGACATAACAATCCCGTCAAAACTTGGTGGTTATCAAATTACAGACATCGGTAATTCGGCATTTGCATATTGCGAAAACATTACAAGCATAGAAATTCCCGACACTATTACAACTATCGACAACTCAGCATTCTACAAATGCACAAATCTTACAAAAGTAACTATACCTGATTCTGTTACAAGTATCGGTTCATCTGCTTTCAATGGTTGTACAAGTCTTACTGATGTTGCAATCCCCGACTCAGTTACAAGCATCGGCGAAAATGCTTTCTCTGACACTGCTTTTTTTAATGATGAAAGCCATTGGACAGATGACGGATTGTATATAAACAATCACCTGATTAAAGTTAAAGAATCGGCATCAGGTACATTTTCCATTAAAGAAGAAACCAAAACAATAGCAAACCAAGCTTTTAAAAACTGCTCTGCACTTACAAGTATCACAATCCCCGATTCTGTTACAAGTATTGGAGAAGAAGCTTTTTACGGTTGCGAAAGCATTACGGAAATCACATTTCCCGACTCAGTTACAAGTATCGGTGCCGAAGCATTACGCAATTGCACAGGGCTTTTAAATGTAAAAATTTCCAATTCTGTTAAAAGAATCAAAGAAAAAACCTTTTATGGTTGCTCAAGTCTTGCGAACATCACAATCCCCGGAAATGTCCGTTATATTGAAGACTCTGCATTCAATAGTTGCGAAAGTATTACAAATATTACAATTCCCGCATCAGTCTCTTCACTCGGCAACTATGTATTCGCTCATTGCACAAAACTTGAAAACATCAGAATTCCGGTCACTGTTACAAGTATCGGTGACCATGCTTTTTATTTTTGCACAAATCTTACACATATCTCACTCCCCAAAAACATAAAGAGTATCGGTGAATATGCTTTCTATGCTTGTAAAAGCCTTACAAGTATCTTAATTCCTGACTCCGTTACAAGTATCGGTAATGATGCATTTTCTGCATGTGAGAACCTTACTGAAATTATACTCTCTGATGCACTTACAAGTATCGGTAGCAATACCTTCAGATATTGTACGAATCTTGAAAGTATCACAATCCCTGAGTCTGTAACAGAAATTGGTACTTATGCATTCAATGGTTGTAAAAACCTTACAGATGTCACAATTCCCTACAGTGTTACAAGCATCGACCACTCAGCATTTTCCGGTTGTGAAAAACTTACGGACATCACAATTCCCTATAAAATCAAAAACCTTGGTGCCTCTGTTTTTTATAGATGCAAAAGCCTTAGAAATATCATAATTCCCAAGACTTTAACTTATATACCGTTTGAGATGTTCTATAATTGCACAGAACTTACAAGTATCACAATCCCTTCTTCTGTTACATCTTTCTTCAATAATGCATTCAGTGGTTGCGAAAATCTTACAGATGTTTTCTATGAAGGCAGTGAAGAAGATTGGCTTAACATAACAAAAGGGCTGAATAATGAAAATATCTTAAACGCAAAAATTCATTACAATCAGGAAATCTTCGAAATAATAGCAGAAGGTGTTTGCGGTGATGAACTTACATGGAAACTTGAAAGCAACAAGAAACTTACAATTTCAGGCAATGGTGACATGTATGATTACGCAGACGGACAACCTTGGGAAAAATACAAACTTGATATTAAAGAAATTGTTTTTGATGAAGGTGTTACAAGTATCGGAGCCTATGCGTTTTCCAACTATTATATTGAAACAATATCAATTCCTGCCTCCGTTACAAATATCGGTAATTCTGCATTTCTGAATTGCAGAATTACAAGTGTAAAAACAACTGAATCTGTGATAACAGACGGAGAGACTGTTGCAATTATAGGCGACTGTGCATTCCAAGGCTGCACAGAATTAACCGAAATCTCAATACCGGACAATTTTGTAAGCATCGGCAATTCTGCATTCTCCGGTTGCATAAAGCTTACAGATGTAACTATTCCCGATTCAGTTGCAAATATCGGTGAAAGTGCTTTCTCAAGCTGTGAAAAACTTAAAAGCATTACAATCCCAGAATCTGTTACAAGCATAAGCAACAATACATTCATGTATTGTACCAATCTTACAAGTATCACAATTCCAAACTCTGTTACAAGTATCGGCCATTCGGCATTCTTCACTTGTACAAACCTCACAAACATCACAATTCCCGACTCTGTTACAAGTATCGGTAATGATGCATTCTTCACTTGTACAAACCTCACAAACATCACAATTCCCGACTCTGTTACAAGTATCGGCAACAAAGCATTCCAGTATTGCAAAAAAATTACAAATATAGAAATACCCGATTCTGTTAAAAGTATCGGTGACAGAGTATTCTATTTCTGCGGTCTTACAAGTATTACAATCGCCGACTCTGTTACAAGCATCGGCAAAGAAGTATTTTATGGTACTCCTTATTACAATAATACTTCCAACTGGACAAATAATGCTTTGTATATAGACAATCATCTGATCAAGGTAAATAATTCTGTTTCAGGTACATTTTCAGTTAAAACTGACACAATAACATTAGCGGACGAGGCATTATTCTATTGTAAAGATCTTACATGCATTACAATCCCTGACTCTGTTGCAAGTATCGGTAACAATACCTTCCGTAATTGCATAAACCTTGAAAACATCACAATCTCTGAGTCTGTAACAAGTATTGGCGGATATGCTTTCTTTTCTTGTAACAAAATTACAGATGTTTATTACACGGGGAAAAAAGAAGATTGGTCAAAGATTGAAATAAAAGAAGGAAATAACAGTATTCTCAATGCTAAAATCCATTATGCCGATTGTCCTGAGAATTCAGATAATCAGCACAATTACACATCGGAAATCACAACTCCTGCAACTCATCTTACTGAAGGAATTATAACTTATACCTGCACATGCGGTGACAGTTATACCAAGAAAATTACAAGAATTGAAGCACATACATACACATCAGAAATTAAAGCACCAGCAACACATTTTGCTGAAGGTATTATGACTTACACCTGCGAGTGCGGTAACAGTTATACCGAAAAAATTCCAAGAATTGAAACACATTCGTACACATCAGAAATTATAACACCCGCAACACATTTTACTGAGGGAGTGATGCTTTATACCTGTTTATGTGGAGATTCTTACACAAAACAAATTGACACAACTCCCGAACACTCTTATTTCTCCTCTATCATAAAAGAACCTGACTGTAACCAAAGTGGCATAAGACTTTATTATTGCGAATGCGGTCATTCTTACACCGAGTCCATTGCAAAAGTCAGTCACATTGATAAGGATAACAACAGCAGTTGTGACCTTTGCGGTGCACATGTCTGCGACCATTTATGCCACAAAACAGGCTTTATGGGCTTTATATGGAATATTGTTCAATTCTTCTGGAAGCTTTTCAAAATGAATCCCGTATGCGAATGTGGCATGGAACACTATTAATTATCGGGCATCTAAAAAAACTTCACGCAACCGCACATTAAAATATTTTCTGCAAACAGCATTACACAGATTTCCGCAAACAACAAAACACTAAAAAATATTAAGGGACTGTATCAAACATCAAAAAATATGTTGATATAGTCCCTATAAATTTTAATGTATTTATAATTAACCGATATTCAAATAAACTGGCTGAGATATACGGGAAGACAATATACATCCGCGTCCTTAGAAAAGTCCTTGGTATATATAAGATACTTGTTTAATATCCTTGAAGAATATTTATCACAGAATACATCAAGGGATTTATGTGCCTTGTAGTCCGAAGACTTAACCTCAATGGGGCAAATCTTGTTTTTTCGGGTAATCAGAAAATCGATTTCATAGCTGTGTCTTGATACATCGTTTTTCATAGTATGATAATAGAGCTCGTTTCCGTTTGCTGTGAGAATCTGTGCGACGACATTTTCATAAAGATATCCGAGATTTGTTCCGAGATTGTCGCCGAGAAGTCTTTCATAAATGGTATTTTCAGTAAAATCGCTGTCCTTAAACATAAGAGTTGTAAAAAGTCCCGTATCGCAAATAAACATTTTGAATTTTGCAAGATTCTTATTGCTTGCAAGTCCCGCATTCGGGTCATTGGCATGATACGATACCAATACTGTCTTTGAGTCCTTCATTTCGGCGATAAGTTCAAGAAGCCCCTCTGCTCTTTTGTCCGAAAGCACACCGGATACCTGATATCTTGCGGCATTTTTACTAAGCTGTGCCGGAATTGCATCAAAAAGCATGGAAGCCTTTCCCGTAGGATCAATTTTCATAAAATCATCTTCATAAAGTTTCAGTATATCTCTCTTGACCGCATCAACCTTACGAAAATTATTTGTAGTAATATATTCATTTACAGCCTGCGGCATTCCTCCGACAAGCATATACAATCTAAAATCCCGCATAAGCTTCCGATTGAGTTGTTCCCCGACACCTTTATTATTCTCGTAACATTTTTTCATAATCGGAACAGTTGTACTGTCCCCGAGTGCCCAGCGAAATTCTTCATAGTCCAAAGGATACATTGATATTTTTCTTTCTTCACTGGGAATAAGAATATCTTTTACATTTCGTCTTATAGATATAAGTGAGCCGGTTTCGATATAATCATATCTGCCGTCTTTAACAAGAGTTTTTATAGCCTGACGTGCTTTCGGACAAAGCTGAACCTCATCGAAAATTATCAATGACTTTCTCTGTATAAGATCGGTTCTGTACTGAAGCTGAAGCTGAAGAAAAATATAATCAAGATCAGACACATCATCAAATAATTCACGAATCGTTTTTGATGCAACGGAAAAATCAATAAGAATATATGTTTCGTATTCGTTTTTTGCAAATTCTTCCGCAACGGTAGATTTGCCGATTCGCCTGGCTCCTTCTATAAGTAAAGCAGTTTTTCCGTCTGATTCTTTTTTCCATTCCAGCAATTTATTATAAATTTTTCGTTTAAACATATCCTCACCTCAAAATCGCAAATTTTAAAATCACCATTTACCACAAAATCGCAAAATTTATATCACCGAATTACTGCAAAATCGCACTTTTCATATCACCATTATACCACAAAATCGCAAAATGTAAATACTTATTAAAAAATAAGATAGCCCTGAAAAAGAGCTATCCTTTTTTCTTTCAAAAATTAAAAATCCCTGTTTTCCGTGCTATATCTTCTTATCGGCTGTGGCGGGGTTATCTATCAGCTCGCCGTTTTCCGAAAAACGGGAGCCGTGGCACGGACAGTCCCAGGAATGTTCGTCGGGATTATATTTCAGTGCACAGCCGAGATGCGGACAACGGGGGACACTCGGAGTTAAAATTCCCGCAAGGGACTCAAAAATGTTTACGGCAAGCTGTACTCTCAACATACTTCTTGAAGGAGAGAAAACAGGTGCATATTCATTTTCTCTGCCCTGAACCATATCGGCAAGTATCATTGCCGACACCATTGATGACGAAATACCCCATTTGTTGAATCCCGTGGCAACGAACAAATCGGGAGTTTTTTCGGAATATTTTCCGATATAAGGAATACCGTCAAGAGTCATGCAGTCCTGAGTTGCCCATTTATATTCTGCTTTTGCCGACGGATAATATTTTTGTGCAAATTCCTGAAGCTCATTCCAGTTTCCGCCTTTTTTACCCGTTCTGTGGGCTCCTCCGCCCAGCAGCAGAAATTTTCCGTAATTACGGAAGGACAGTCCTTTATCGTATTCATCGACATACATTCCGTCAACATCCTGTGCCCCCGTAAGAGCCGTAACATAAGAGCGGTGCTGATACAATTTCAAAGAATAACCGCCGTGTTTATTAAGAATGGGAAAATGGGTTGCAATAATCATTTTACGGCATTTTATCTCGGCGTGTGAGGTTATTGCCTTATATGGCATCAGTTCTCTTACTTTTGTGTGTTCATAAATTTTAAGATTTTTTGATATTTCATAGACAAACTGCAAAGGATTGAACTGTGCCTGATTCTTTATTTTCACTGCTCCCGCAATACTGAAAGGAAGAGCAGTGCTTTCAATAAACTCAGCATCCTCGTGAAGCTTGTGATAAGCCGATACTTCTTTTTCAATCTTTTTTCGCTCGTCAAGTGAATATACATAAGAATCTTTTATTTCATAGTCGCATGAGATGCTTTTGCAAAGTCTTTCATATTTATCACAAGCCTTTTTTTGTGCAGCCAGATACATCTGTGCTTTTTCCGTGCCGAACTGCGTTATGAGTTTATCATATATAAGTCCGTGCTGCAGCGTTATTTTTGCCGTGGAATTTTTTGTAATACCGCATCCTATTGTGTCAGCTTCAACAAGAACACAGTCTATCCCTTCTTTCTGAAGACGGTATGCACACAATACACCTGCAATACCTCCTCCGACAATAAGCACATCGGTGCTGATGTTACCGTTTAACATATTTGTACTCTGACGGGCAGTGCCATCTGTCCAGACAGACTTCATTTTAACCCCTCCTTACCATATATTATCAACCGTTTCATTTGCAGTTATTCCTGATTTGTTTGCTTGTTAGTGTCATTTTGCACATTTTTGTGCTCTTAAATCTGTCTTATCTTTGCGAAACTACAAATTTTTATCATTGATGAAATTATTCTTGTAAAATACCGTGAATTTTGGTATACTTTTTTCATTAATTTTTCTGAGAGGAAGCGTTATGATGGATACGATGCTTCTTATCCTTGAGCTTATAGGAACCGTGGCTTTTGCCGTTTCGGGTGCCGTTATAGCAATAAGTAAACGCTTTGATATTTTCGGCGTTATATTCTCGGGCACCATAACGGCTCTGGGCGGAGGAATTATAAGAGATATTCTTCTTTCAAATCTGCCGCCTGCCATGTTCAGGAATTATATTTACCTCATTTTCGCCGTATGTGCCTGTCTTCTCACTTTCATCGTTGCGAAAATACTGAAAACTAAGTTTTCTGAAAACATTATCGTAATCGACAAGGTAAACAATGTTTTCGATGCAGTGGGGCTTGGAGTTTTCACTGTTGTTGGAATCAATGTAGCTGTTTCACAGGGCTTTGGCGGCAATGCATTCTTTGTAATATCTCTCGGTATGACAACAGGTTGCGGAGGGGGAATTCTCCGTGATGTCATTATAAGCGAAGTCCCCTTTGTGCTGAAAAAACGCATATATGCAGTGGCTTCCATTGCAGGCGGAATTATTTATTATACCCTTCACATAGTTTTACATCAGGGTGAGCTTTTGTCGGCTATTTCGGGAATCCTCGCCATTTTCGCCCTGAGACTTTTCGCATCTGTATTCAAATGGGATCTCCCAAAAGCAATATAACAAATTATAATCCGGAGGAAAATCAAAATGTTCAATGTTCAGAATGTAACAGATTTCATCAAAAGCTGTGACCCCGAAGTTGGTGCTGCGGTGGACCATGAACTCGCAAGAGAACGCAGAAACCTGGAACTCATAGCTTCCGAAAACATCGTTTCCCCCGCCGTTATGGCAGCAATGGGAAGCATCCTTACAAACAAGTACGCAGAAGGCTATCCCGGAAGAAGATATTACGGCGGCTGCGTTGCTGTTGATGAATGTGAACAGATTGCCATTGAAAGAGCAAAGAAGCTCTTCGGTGCAGAACATGCAAATGTTCAGCCCCATTCAGGCTCTCAGGCAAACTTTGCCGCTTATTTTGCAGTACTGAATCCCGGTGACACGGTTCTCGGAATGTCCCTTGCAGAAGGCGGACATCTGACCCACGGTTCACCCGTCAATATGTCAGGTAAGCTTTACAATTTCGTTTCCTACGGCGTTGACAGCACAAGCGGAAGAATAGATTATGATAAATTGAGAGAACTGGCACTTGAAGTAAAACCCAAGCTTATCGTTGCAGGTGCAAGTGCTTATCCGAGAATTATTGATTTTGAGAAAATTTCTGCCATTGCAAAAGCGGTCGGAGCATATTTTATGGTTGATATGGCTCATATTGCCGGTCTTGTTGCGGCAGGTCTTCATCCCTCACCCGTACCTTATGCAGACATCGTGACCTCAACTACTCATAAGACATTAAGAGGTCCCAGAGGCGGACTTATTCTCTGCAAAGAGGAACTCGCAAAAGCCATCGACAAGGCTATTTTCCCCGGCTCTCAGGGCGGTCCCCTTGAACATGTCATCGCCGGTAAGGCTATATGCTTCGGAGAAGCTCTCAAGGACAGCTTCAAGGAATATCAGAAGGGTGTCATTGAAAACACTGCAGCCCTCGCTGATGCTCTTAAGGAAAAAGGCTTCAATCTTGTTTCGGACGGCACTGACAATCACCTCATTCTCCTTGACCTTCAGAATATGAATATCACAGGCAAGGAGCTTGAACACAGACTTGACGAGGTTTATATTACAGTAAACAAAAATGCAGTTCCCGGTGACCCTCAAAGCCCCTTTATCACAAGCGGCGTAAGAATCGGCACTGCAGCAGTTACAACAAGAGGTCTGAAAAAAGATGACATGAAGGTTATTGCAGAATGTATTTACCTTGCAACCACTGATTTTGAAAACAGCGTTGATGTTATCAGAAATAAGGTTGATAACCTTCTGAAAAAATATCCTCTTTATCAGTAATTTTTTCGGAAATATTTCACAAACTTTTCAAGGGAGAACTGTGCAGGTTCTCCCTTTTTTCGTCATTATGCGGCATCACAGCTAAAATCGTTTGTGCATAATTCACAAATATTTAGTATTTCTTTTGGTTATTCTGTTAGCCGTGATTATTTTTCAGCAGAAAGTCCTATTGTGCATTTTGCACAATAGGACATCTTTTTATTTGTGCAATATCACTTGACATTTTGCGGTTTTTGAGTATAATAAGGGTGTAATCAAACGAAAGGAGTACTGATATGAAAGAGTACAGCAAAGAATTATTAAAAGAACAGGAAAGACTTATCAAAGAAATTTCCGGAATGAAAAAGTTTTCTTTCAAGAAGCTCCTCAAGGTTATTGAACTCGATGCTCTTATTTCTTACAGTGCAAACTGAGTAAGAAAAAGTCGGTTCAGCCTGACGGCTTCCGAAGACAACGCCCGAAAGGGCTTTACATATAACTTCCCTGAAGGACTGTAAAAGCAGTCCCCCCAAAAAAATAAGGGGCTAAACCCCATGATAAAAGGACTTAAGAATATAAACTTAAGTCCTTTTTTTGCGTTCTTTCACGAAAACCAAAGATTATTATATAAATCATAATTTATATATAAATTTGCCTTTTATTTATGTAGGGGACGATAAATTATGATTTTACAATCAGATATGTTTTTCTGAAATCATCCTTTGCCCAGCCATTTTCAACACCTTTTGAAAGGGCGTCCTTTGCTGCTTTCATTCCGGGCATATAAAAATTCTCATCCTCTGCGATTTTACTGCATATTGAAACATCTTTATACATATTCTCCATGGAAAAAGCCGTTGTCCAGTCTTCGTTTTTCAGTTTTTCTCTCTGGACAGCCATATACGCATTCTGTGCACCGCCTGCTGCAACGGCTTCGGCAAAATTATCTATAGAAATCCCGAGTTTCTCTGCAAGTATAAGCGTCTCATTTACACCGTTCTGAATTTCGGCAACAAGGGTGTTATGACAAATCTTGGCAGAAAGTCCCTTGCCGTTTTCTCCCATATAAATGACCTTGCAGCCCATATAATAAAGTATCGGCTCTATAACGGGAAAAAGTTTTTCTTCACAACCTGCAAGAACACCGAGAGTTCCCTTTATTGCATCCGCTTTTGAACGCACTACGGGACAGTCGGCAAACTGTGCCCCTGTTTTTTTTACTTCACGGGAGACTTCAACACTGACCCAAGGCTCAATGGTACTCATATCAATGCATATTTTTCCCGCTTTAAGAGCAGGAAGCATTTCACGGTAAGCCTGTTTTACATGCTCACCTGTGGGTATCATTGTAATTATCACATCGCTTTTTTCGGCAATTTCAAGATTTGAATAACAGCCGACACACCCCATGCTTTCAAGTTTTTTTATCTGTGAATCCTTATGGTCATTGCAGTAAACGGTATCATCATGCTTTTTTACAATATTCTCACACATACTCTCGCCCATGATACCGAGACCGATAAAACCTATTTTCATATTATGCTTCTCCCGTCAGTTCTCTTTTTTTGTCAAGCTTATAATTTCTCACATACAGAATCAGGTCAATTCCCACCATTGTGATATTAAGGAAATAGAAAAACAGCACATACCATTTGTCGGAAAACTCCGCCATATATGCCTCATTCATAAATTTTGAAGCAATACCGGCGATATATCCGAAAAATATCAACAGCAAAAAAGGAAGGCTCTTTCCCTTAGTTGTCCTTGCCTTATATGATTTTATAACATTGAGAGGCCATGATGCCCCGAATGCAAGTATCATTACAATTTCAAGTATTTCAGCCATATTACACACCTCCGGATATTCGGTAAACAATCAAAAAATGTATGAAATCAATCCGAATACGAACAGTTTATGATGATTACATACAGCTTTGCTGATTACATACGCCTGACGGCGATTACATACCAATCCTTCAGATTGGATAAAAAACGACAAGATTCTGTCGAAACTTGTCGTTTTTTTGGCCCGCTCGAAGGGATTCGAACCCCCGTTCTTCAGAATCGGAATCTGCTGCGTTATCCAACTGCGCCACGAGCGGATAAGAGTATTTTACTATAAACAACATATACAGTCAACCATAAATCACAATTTACCGGGGAAAGATGCTCATAAATCACCCTCTTTGCCGCACAAAAAAATAAGAGATTCAGCGACTTTTGAAGTAAGATATAATAGCAATTTTCTCGCAGTAAGCGGAATTGTGCTTTGTTTTCGCCGCTTCGCAGTACCATTGTACGGCTTGCCAGCGGCGAAAACAACAAACAGGTCAATTTCTGACCACTTTCCCGTGCTTTTCAGGAAGTATCATGAGATTCTTTATTAATTATGATTTAATTCCGAGTCCCAATTCGTCTGCAAATTCTTTCATGGCCTCTATACATATTTCAGCCACCTGTTTTACTTCCATTCCGAGCATTTCACAGCCTTTTTTTATAACTTCCCTGTCACATTTTGCGGCGAATTTCTTGTCCTTGAATTTCTTCATAAAGCTTGAAATTTCCATGTCGGTAATACCCATGGGTCTCATTCTTGCCGCAGCCTGGATTATTCCCGTAAGTTCGTCTACGGTATAAAGGGATTTTTCAATATTGTTAAGAGGTTCAACATCGTTGCAATGACCGAAACCGTGAGCGAGGATAGCCCTTACCTCATAATCATCCAGCCCTGCTTCTCTCAAAGGCTCCTCGGTATGCTGAAGATGCTCTTCGGGATATTTTTCATAATCGTAATCGTGAAGATAGCCTATAGCCTGCCAGTGGGACACATCTTCCCCGAAATGCTTTGCCATACCGCCCATGGCAGCAGAAACATTTTTTGCATGTAAAAACAGATGCTCTTCAGTTGTTGTGGTACCGAGTAATTCCTTTGCTCTTTCAAGTGTCAGCATATTTTTCACCTTTTTACTTATTACAGCTTAATTTTCTCATTGATGCTCTTCATAAGCTCAATATCAACCTTGACTATCTCTCTGTCGTAAGTGAGAAGTCCGTTTGTTTCATCCTCAACGTCGCTTACCTCCGTGTAAACGAGAGCGGACAGACCCTTTTTATGAATAAGCGGCTGAATTCTTCCGAGATAAAGCTTTTCAAGTGCCTTTTCGAGTGCATCCTTGCTGTTATATATTCTGTAACCGAAGGTCTTTTCCGTATTGAAACGGTGTCCGTCTATGGACATGGAATAACCGCCGAATTCGGTGAGGCATATTGCCCTGTCATCATTCTTATCGTATTTCGGGAAGAACATGGGGGTGAAGTAAATATGGAAACTGTTTACATCTCCCGCACCCTGGTCATGCCAGCCGCTTGCATGGTCGATTATTCTTGTGGGGTCCTTTTCACGGAAAAATTCAGCTGCCTTTACGGAGTCAAACTGTCCCCAGCCTTCATTGAAGGGAACCCACATACAAATGGAAACACTGTTATAAAGAGTATCTATCATTCTTTCAGCATCAATATAATACTCTTCTCTGCCCTTTTCATCCTCACGGGAGAAAAGCTTGTAATTCTCTTTTGTATCTTTTACGCCCAATGCCTTTTTAAGGCCTGTTGCAAGGGCAAAAGCAGGAAGAATTGTAGTAGCAGATGTGTTATATACATCACCGCCGTTTATCATGTCCTGCCATACGAGCATTCCCAGTCTGTCGCAGTGATAATACCAACGCAGAGGCTCAATTTTGATATGCTTTCTCAGCATATTGAAGCCCATTTCCTTCATGGTCTGAATATCATATATAAGTGCTTCGTCAGAGGGGGCGGTGTACATACCGTCGCTCCAATAGCCCTGGTCAAGAAGTCCGTTCTGGAAATACGGCTCATTATTGAGCATAAGTCTTGTAAAGCCTTCGCTGTCTTTGCCTATACCGAATTTTCTCATACCGAAATAACTCTTTATTTCGTCCTTACCTGCTTTTATATAAAGGTCATAAAGGCAAGGCTCTTCGGGAGTCCACAGCTTATAATCGGAAAGCTTGAGAACACCTGCACTGCCCGAAAATGCAACACTGCAAAGCTCTTTTTCGCCGTCCTTGGCAACAACGCTGATTTCTCCGATATCGCCTTCAGATTTTATTTCAACTTTCAGAAGATCGTTGTCAATATCAGGGGTAAGCTTTATACTGCTGATATAATTTTCGGGAACTTCTTCAATCCATACTGTCTGCCAGATGCCCGACTGAGGAGTGTACCAGATATTGCCTCTCTTTGAAGTCTGCTTTCCCGATGCCTGAGAGGAAGTCTCTGAGGGGTCCCATACTTTAAGAGTAAGCTCATTTTCCCCGTCTTTTACGGCTTTTGTGATATCAACCTGAAAAGGATAATATCCGCCTGTATGAGTGCCGAAAACAGTGCCGTTTAGGGCTACTTCACACTTATAATCCACAGCACCGAAATGAAGAAGAACTCTGTCATTTGTCTTTTTGAATGTGAATTTTTTTCTGTAATATAAAAAGTCAGAAGGAGTTACATCCCTTTCCACACCGCTTAGAAGGGACTCGGGACTGAAAGGTACTACTATATCTCCCTGATAACCCGAAAATTCAGAAGCTTTGGGATAAATTGCATACTCCCATATACCGTTAAGGCATGTGTAAGAATCTCTTTCCATCTGCGGACGGGGATATTCTGCAAGAGGCATTTCCTTATTGAGTGTTCTGCCCCAGCGTGTAAATAATTTTTCCATTTTTATTCCTCCATACTCTGTACTGCTTTTATTACTTCGCTGACCGTATCAACCTCTCGGTCAGCCCGTTTAATATTACTGTCCCAATAACCTGTAGAACGCATCCACATAGTTTTCCAGCCTGCACTTCTCGCACCTTCTATGTCATTTACGGGATTGTCACCCACATAAACCATTTCCTCAGGTTCAAAGCCGAGTTTTTTACGCATTATGTCAAATATTCCTCTGTCAGGCTTAAAAATATCATAATCACCCGAAACTATTATCTCATCAAAATGCTCTTCAAGGGAAAGCATTTTTATTTTGCTGTACTGCAGCTCATGATATCCGTTTGTAATAAGTGCCGTTTTATACCCGAGACTTCTGAGTTTTTCAATCATGGGCACCGTTTCCGGAAAAGAAACGGCTGTACAGGCAAAATATTTATATATAAATGCACAGTAATCCTCAAAGGGTGGAGTGACGGAAAATACACCCTTGTCACTCAGGTATCCCCATATATTCTCCCAGCCCGAATACACAAAGCTGTCGTCGGCATAACACCATAGATTTCCGATTTCCTCATCTGTCATTTTTTCATTGACCGAAAACTCTTTTCTCAGTGAAGGCACAAGATATTTCAGTGTGCCGTGTCTGTCAAACAGAGTATGGTCAAGGTCAAACACCACTGCTTTTATCATTTATCAAACAATCCTTCAAAATCTTTTCCCGCACCGTTTTTTAAGGGCAGCTCAACCGGCTGTCCCGTACTCATGGATGTATATACGGCAAGAACGGTTTCAAGGGCTCTTTTTCCGGCATGAGCATCAACATAGGGCTGTCCGTCTTTTTCTATTGCATTTTTCATGTCGGCAAAAAGACTGGTATGTCCGTTTCCGTAAACATCTGTGGTCTTTTCGTGAAAACCGTCTTTTGAATCTGACGGGTCATCCGTAAATCTCCACACATCAATGGTATTTGCACTCGTTCCGCCGAGTTTTACAACTCCGCCGCTTCCTATAAGTGTGAGATGCTCCTCTAAATTTCCGCCGGGAACGTTTACCGTTCCTTCCAGAGTTGCAATTACACCGTTTGCAAATTCAAGAACGGCAACACCCACGTCCTCGGCTTCTATGTACGGGTGAAGTGTTCTTCTTGTGGCTCCGTACACTCTTACAAGTTCATCACCGCACATCCACCTGAGAAGGTCTATTCCGTGTATGCACTGATTCATAAGAGTGCCGCCGTCACTTTCAAATTTACCACGCCAGTCTGCCTGGTCATAATAAGCCTTACCTCTGTCCCATCGGACAGTTATCGCAGCATTGGAAAGAGTGCCGAATCTGCCCTTTTCGAGAGCCCCACGCATTTCCTGCACAGCTATGTTGAAACGGTTCTGATGGCAGGCGGAAACTTTTACATTATGCTTTCGGGAAAGCCTTATTATCTCATCTGCATCCTCAATACTCATTGCCATGGGTTTTTCGATAATTACATTTATTCCTCTTTTTATGGCTTCAAGTGCCGCTTCGGCATGAAGGGAGCTGGGCAGTGCGATGCTTACAAGCTCGGGCTTTTCCGTATCATACATTTCTGTAAATGACGAATATCTTCTGATTGCCTCTTTATTGCATGAAACAGCTCTTTCAAACATATCGTCAATATGCGATTCATCAACATCACATACAGAGAGTATCTCAAAACCGTTTTCAACGGCAGCTTTTATATGATTGGGAGATACCCGACCGCAACCTACAAGTGCATACCTCATAAACATTCTCCGATATAATTATTATATATTTTATTTTAATATTAATAACAAAAACTGTCAATATAAATATTAAGAAAACGGCTTCGTCGTACATCTACGGCGGAACATTTTCGGATAGTCCATCGCCGAGGGAAGTTTACTTCCCGTTCGGCGGGACATAAGATCTTTTTTACTTTATAGGAAATTCCTTTCCTATAAAGTAAAAAAGCCCCCGTTTTTAACGGAGGCTTTAAATTGATTATGTTTAACCGAAGTTAAAAAGATTTCTGAAGAAGTCTGCTATTCTTCTGAAGAAGTCACGTATCATATCCCAGAAGGAAAGCTTTGTTCCTTCTTCATTCTTTACAACACCTTCTACCTTGACAACTGCATCACCTGTATTTGCAGGTATTGTGTAAGTGCCGCTCGCATCGGGAGTAACAACAACACCGTCAACATATACGTAGTACTCTTCAAACATACCGTCAGTAATAACTCTGAAGTGAATGGGAGCATCGGGTGCCCAGAAGAGGTTTGTTGTAGTCTTGATGATGTAAGTGTTTTCTACAATGTAGTTGGCATTTGAAAGAAGGGTATCAAACATGACAACTCTTGCACCGACTCCGCTTCTTACGGTAATTTCCTTGACGGCTGTAATGTCACCTACAGTTGCAGTTACTGTTACGACACCTGCTTTTACTGCGTGGAAATTGCCGTTTGCGAAGAAGCCTACGGAAGGATCGGATGTTGTCCATACAGCATTTTCTGCCTTGACACCAAGAGGCTGAAGATATGCATCTATAGCGATTACCGTACCTATTTCATATTCAGCCGCACTTCTGATTTCAAGTGTTGCACTGTCATCAGAGTAAAGCTTTGCAATAAGAATATTCAGTGCGGTACATGCCTTTTCAACAACATCCTGTTCGGAGCTGTCTCTTGAATCTCTGTTTTCGGAGAGAACCGCAATTTCTGCCTGTATTGCCGCAATTTCATTCTTGTTTGCATTGATTGCTGCTGTGTTGTCATAGTTTCCGCTTATAAGGTCATTGAAAATCGCTGTAAGTCTGTCAAGCTCAGAATAATCACATGATGCTGTGTAAACTGCAACAAATGTCATATCACCTGTTACCGTGAGGTCATCTGTTTCTTTGCCGTTTACTGACCATGTCTTGAAGTTACGTGTAAAGCCGTCTGCATCTACGAAAGATTCAACTTCGGGAGCAGTTACCTTATCTCCTGCATAAGCCTTTACGGTAGTTACGGTTCCGTTTACATCAAACTTAACAGTTCTGAGAGTTCTTGCAGTAACAGCAAAGCTCTTTTCATGCTTACCGTCTGAAGTTCTGACAGTGATAACTGCTTCACCGTCTGCTTTTACTGTAATGGTTCCGTCTGAAGCGATTTTAACTATTTTTTCATCGGAAGATGTAACAGTGAAATCCATGCCTTCTTCAACGGAAATAATATAATTTACGTTACCTGCATAACCGCTTTCATTTGCATCAAGGTCATAAGTGCCGTCTGCAGGTATCTCGGGAAGATTGATAACAACTCTTACGGGGATAGCTTCTTCTCTTGTATGTGAAGGATCATTTTTACAGGTGTAAGTTTTGATACCTTCTTCTGTTTCCGTGGGTTCCTTGGTAACTGTACCGTTATCCCAATCGTGACCGTAATGTTCCGCCAAAACAGTACCGCAGACTGTACATACACTGTCATTTTCACAGTCAACATCGCCGTTTGGCTTATGTCCTGCTTCGGGAATAACCTCAAATCTCAGTTCTGCATTACAGTCAACACATATCTCTGAATTTCTGCCTGCAGTTTCACAGCCGGGAGCGATGGTTTCTTCCCACTTGGTTTCACCGTGGCCTTTAGGTTGGATACCTCTTGTGGTGATAACTTCACCGCAAACTGTACAGCAGAGGGATTCCGTTCCCCATTCTTCACATTCTGCAGGAACAGAAACTTTCCATTCGCCCGCATCGTGACCTGTTGCAGCTACATCTCTTGTCTTGAAGCCTTCACCGCATACTGAGCAGTAGTTTGTTTCAACACCGTTGTCAACACAGCCGGGAGCAGTTGTCTCTCTCCATTCACCCTCCGTATGACCGAGGGAGGGAACTTCATTATCGGTGTAGCTGTCACCGCAGACAGTACAGGTAAATGTACTGTATCCGATTTCGGTACAATCGGGGAAAGTTACTGTTTCTTCATAAGTATGAGGAATTGTGCCTGTCTTTACTGTTTCTGAAACTGTTTCGCCGCAGACAGTACAAGTCACCTTTTCGGTGTACGTACCTGAAACGGTACAAGTAGCATCATCCGTAATATATTCTGTCTTTTCGGTATGACCGAGTGCTTCAGCAATCACGTCTGTGCATATTATACAAGTCTGAGCTGTGGTGCAATTTGCTTCTGCACCGGGAGTATGGGGAAGCTTCTGTATTTTAACCTGTTCGTCTGTAAGAGCTTCGGCATCGGGTGCGTTTGTTGCGGCATCGGTCGCGAAGCACTGCTCACATCTTTCACAATGCTTGTGTGCTATGTTACCTTCTTCGGAGCAGGTAGCAGGCTTTGCGGGGAAGTCAACGAAATCGTGACCTGCGGGTGTAATAGCCTCTGCTTTAGTGTCACCGCAGACTGTACAGCTGTAAACCTTTGAGCCTTGTGTGAGACATCCGGGCTCAACTGCTACTGAACCTTCATCCCAGGTATGCGGTTTCTTTTCTATTTCGTCAAATCTTTCATAAGCACAATTTGCACAGAAATATCTTGTGTAACCGAACTCGGAACAGGTGGAATCCTTTGTTTCGGTTGATATATTGTGTGCCACAATATCAGCCTCATAATAACGTGCTCGTGCGGTTATATCGGATGTTACATTTGTGATATCAACAGACCAGTCTCTGAATACATAGTGATATAAGTCATCCTTCATGGGAGTCCGAGTGAAATCCGAAGGAATGGCTACACTGCTGCCGTGTGTAACCTTTACGGGAGTTGTCACTTCAACACCTGCACCGGTTTTATACACAAATGTTACGGTGTAAGTATTAATTTCCCATACGGCATAAAGTATTACCTCTTTGCCGTCAGTGGTTGTAAGATTACGGACACTCAGCTTATCCGTATATTCAACTGCACCGTTTGCCGTGGTTGACCAGCCAAGGAAGTGATAACCTTCCTTCGTAAAGGTGTTCTCTGTAAGTACGGTATAAACATCATAGGTCATATCAAGGCTTTCCATTGAGCCTTCACCGGAATTGCCGTCAAACTTAACAGTGTATTTAACGGGTGTCCATACAGCATAAAGTGTCACGGTACCGTTCTTATCGGGATTGATATGATTTACTTCCTGACCGTTCACATAAACCTGCTCACCGTCTCTTGTGAGTGACCAGCCTGAAAGAACATAGCCTGTTTTTGTGAAAACATTCAAGGGAAGCTTAATGATTTCTTCATAGCCGTAAACGGTAGGAGTGATGTTTGCACCCTCGCCGCCGTTTTTATCAAAGCTCAATGTGTATGAGTTTTCGCTCCAGATTGCATAGAGTGTGACCTCATCACCATTTTCCGTCTTAAGATTATCATATTCTGTATCGGAAAGAATCACTTCACCGTCAGGAGTCTGCGACCAGCCGATGAAGGTATAACCGATCTTAGTAAATCCGCATTCGGGAAGGAGAACTTCGCTGTCATAAACGACCGGGGCATCTGCCATTTCACCCGAAGCTGTATTTGCATCAAACTTTACTGTAAATGTATTGGCTTCCCATATTGCATAAAGAGTTACGGAGCCGTTTACTTCACTTGTAAGGTTACTTACTTCTTCTTTGTCAGTATAAAGCACTTCTCCGTCGGGGGAATCTGACCAGCCAATAAATGTGTAGCCTGTCTTTATAAAGTAGTTTGCAGGGAGATTGAAGGGAGTGTCATACTGTGCATTTGCCATACCAAGACCGCCGAGTCCCGTATTACCGTCAAATGCAACAGAATACTGATTTGGAGTCCACTGTGCATAGAGAGTAAATTTACCCTGATGCTCACTTGTGAGATTGAGAACCTCTGCACCGTCTGCATAAGAATTTCCGTCGCTGTCCTTCCAGCCTGCGAAGACATAGCCTGTTCTTTCATATGCATTGGTGTTAAGGTTTTCGCTCTCGTCATAAATCATGGTCTGCTCGGGCATTTCGCCTGCAGTAGCACCGTTACCTTCAAAGACAACATTATACTGTGCCTTTTCCCACTTAGCATAAAGTATTCTTGCTGAAACTGCACTTGATGCATCTACAACAGTCGTAAGGCTTTCGTCAGTACACCAGCCTGCAAAGAGATAACCTTCACGTGTGGGAGTGGGAAGTGTTCCGTAGGTAGTTTCAACGACCTTACCTGCGGGGGAATATTCGGTCTTCTGCGTACCCTTTTCGATTTTGAGCTGAACAGCAAAATTATCATAAACGCTGTCACCTGCATCTACATTATACCAGCTCCAGAAGTTTATTCCTTCAATATTTACGAAATTGGCTTCTTCGTAAGTAAACACACGGGACGTCGTACCCTTAAAGTCGAAATTATATCTGTTGCCGTCTGCCTTTGTGGCATTGGCACCGTCCTCTTTAACAGCATCAAATACTGTACATCCGTTTCCGTTAAATGTACCCGAAACAACATTTGCACTTATGGTATATGATGCGGCATCAGGAGTAAAAGGAGTAATTCCGTAGTAAACACTCTGTGAAAACGTACCGTCAATAACAGCAGTTTCATTCTCTGCATTCCATAAGTAATATGTAGTTGAGGGATTTATCCAGAGATTTACACCGATATCATCGTGGTTTACATCGAAGTAAACACGAAGTCCCTTACCGGAGAGAAGTGCATCAAGTGAACGGTTAAGCTCTGCGGCATATTCGTCATAAGAAGAAGGAAGTGTTGTATCTACATTACCGAGTGCACCGCAGGCATTGATGTACGCTGCTTGGAATCTTTTCCATGCAGAAACCTGAGGTACGGTATCGGGATCTATATAGGTTATATCGTAGTAATAAGAGTTCCAGTTTTCTTTTGCACCGAGTGAGCCGAAGTAAGAGATCGCTCTGTTAACTGTGGCACGAAGTTCTGTCTTATCAACATGAGTTACATTAAGATTAACAGAAGCCGAAGCTGCCTGACGGTCAAGCTCTCTGTCAATGGATTCATAATAACCCTTGACTGTGTATGTCTTGGTTTCAACTGTCTTATCAAGCTCCTTGCTCCATGCACCTGCATATACGATACCACGGCTAAGGGGAGATGTAAGATTCTTCGCTGAAGCAAAGGTATTGTTTACACCATTATTTGCAGCCTTGATAGCGTCCAATGTATCATAAGCACCCGTTGCGGCGTGGGTAATACCTGTAGCATCACCAACATACCACTGTGCGGTGGGAACAGCAGTTGAACCTGAAAGAGCATCAAAATAGTCAACGTCAACCACCATCATACCAACACCAAGGTTTGGCACTTCACTGAGGTTATCATAACGGCTGGTATCAATTTTAATTGAACCTGTCTTTGTAGGGGTGACCTGAGAAAGAGCATACTGTGTTGAAACAGTAGTATTATTCATATAGTCAAATGCGGCAGGATATGTATTATCGGCAGTTGCCGTATAGAACCACGCTCTTACCTTTTCGCTTGTATCAAAGGAAGCACCTGTCTGTCCTGCGTGGAAGTATGCAGTATTCTTATCCGTTCCCGAGAATACGGCATTATATCCGCCGTTTGCCACGGGAGCTGAACCTGAAACCTCAACACCGCCCGCATAAGCCTTGTTATCCTTACTTAAGAAGGGAGAAAATGCAAACTGAGTGGATGTTTCGGATGCAAGCGTCCTGTAATAGGGGTAAAGTGTATTTGTCTGCTTAGGTTCTGTATTAACGGAATGAACACCCGTCACCCATGTGATATGCTGACCGTATACGTTTACATCGCCCTTTTCGTTATAAACTCTTGCTGCCGCACCGTAGGGTACAACATAGGGCTTATAAATATACGAATAATTGAACATTGCCTTTTCTTCACCGAGAGTATTTTTATATGTAAGGCACCATTCTACATAACAGCCGTTGACGGATGCTGCCATTTCGGGAGAAGTACCGCCTGTTACGGTGAAAAGGTAGTATGTACCCTTGTCTTCTTTTGTGAATTCAACAGTACCGTAATCAGCCTCATTCATATAAGAGCCGTCCAAATTAAGGAATTTTACTTTGAGTGAAACATCACTCATCCCCTCTTTTGCGGCAAAATATATCTTACCCTCCGTGTCAAGATTTGCATCAGCCACGGGAGCAGAATAAATATTTTCCGTATCCACCGTATTATTTACATAATACTGGAAAGGTGTCTTTACGGCAGAATTCCACGAGGTTACATCCGGATAAAGATAGATAGTCTCGGGCACATAAAACGCCGTTTCATTGCCTGTGTTCACAACAGCCGCATCTGCATCCGTCACCGTACCGACGATGGGGAAGAAACACAATGTGGTAAACATCATGGCAGCACATAAAAATACGCTTAAAGCCTTTTTAAGATTTCGCATATTTTTTCACATCTCCTTGTCTCTTTAATGTTATAATTAAAGACAATTATAGTTATAATCATTTTACCATGCTAAAAAAATATTTTCAATATATTTTTTATTTATAAAGAAAAGTATGTATGTAAAATAATAAGAGCTAAATTTATACAAAAACAACAAATCATAATTTTCTGAACATTTTCTTCGTTTCTGAATAATATAGAATAGCTGCAGCAAAATATTCCTTGGGGGGTCATTATGTATAAAAGTCCGTCATCATCATTTTTCCTCGGCTGTTCGTCTCCGACGGGGTTTTATTCGCTTTTTTCCGAACTTCATGTACCTGAAGACGGTTGGAAGCTTTACATCATAAAGGGAGGACCGGGAACGGGTAAGTCCACTCTTATGAAAAAGGTTGCCGCAGAAGCTGCGAAACGGGGACTTTACCATGAAAGGATATACTGTTCCTCAGATCCCGACAGTCTTGACGGTGTTATAATTCCCTCACTTAAGGTAAGTATTGCGGACGGCACTTCTCCTCATGTCCTTGAACCCGATTATCCCGGTGTCAGCGAAATAACGGTTGACATGGGAAGATTCAGAGATGACAACAAACTTACCGAAAGACGGGATGAAATAATAAAAATTACTAAAGAAAACCGTCTTCAGCACAAAAAATGCACAGATTTTCTTTCTGCGGCAAAAAGTGTATACAACGACACTTCAAATATAGTTTTGTCGGCATTAAAAATTGAACGGCTTCACCGTTTTTCAGAAAAACTCGCCTCTGCAAAACTCACGGCACGGCTTGACACACAGGGAAAAATAAAAAAACGCTTTCTGAGTGCTCTCACTCCGAAAGGCTTTACAGTATTCAGGGATACTTTTTCAGATATGTGTGAAAACATATTTGTTCTTGACGACCCCTTCTCACATGCTTCCTCGGTAATGCTGAAAATTCTTTCCATGAAAGCCCGTGAACAAGGTCTTGACTGTATATTGTGTTACTGCCCGATGTCTCCCGAATACAAGCCCGAGCATCTGATAATTCCGGAACTTTCATTGGGATTTTTTACTTCAAACCGCTATCATCCCGATGATTTTCCCTCTGCGGCACACATAAACTGCAAAAGATTCTTTGATGCAGACATTCTCTCGCGGCACAAAAACCGCATAGCCTTCAATAACCGCTCAGGGGATGAATTGCTGAATGAAGCCGTAAAGAAGCTGGAAAAAGCAAAAAGCATACATGACATTTTAGAAAAGTATTATATAGATGCCATGGACTTCTCCGCTGCAGCTGAATACGGGGAAGAAATAATCGAAAAAATATTCGCAGACAAATCATGAACGATATTTGAGCATAAAGTGCAAAGCACAATATCGCTTGAACGAAGGACAATATCATTCAAAAAAAATACGGTGCGGGGTTTCCGCACCGTATTTTTTTATGTATTAGTACTTGAAGTCATAGAACTTACAGTAGTTGAACATGTGTCCGTTCTTATCCTTAAGAGGAATACCTACAATCTTTGCTTCGCCGATTACGATATCAACGTCAGCTGTGTGGTCAATGGAAACGAACTTTCCGTCGGGAGTCATAACAGCAGTAATGGTGTAATGTCTGTACCATACATGGATTCCGCTGAAGCCTGTAAGAATCTTTGTAACTGTGGGGTCAGTTGTAAGAGTTTCTTCAATGTCTTCCCAGTAAAGGAGAGAGCTTGTAACCTGACCGAGAACTGAGCCCTGCTTCTTGGGTGTGTCTTCATCCTGCATTACGATAGTGATTTTGTAGTTAGAACCATCCTTTACGCAAGTTGCGGACTTAACCTTTGAAATATCAGTAAGTGTCCATGCAGCGATTCTGTTCTTAGCTTCATCTGAGCCCTTAGCATTAACCTGCTCTTCAGCATCAGCTTCAACTGTCATGAAGTTACCGAGAACGTCAACGATGGCATTGTCAACAAAACCGATACCGCTGATGTTAACAACGTCAACATTCTGCCATTCCTTCTTGGTGTAACCGCCCTTACCTGCCTTGAGGTCATCAACAGCCTTCTTATAGAAATTTGTGATTTCCTGAGTTGTGGAAGGCATACCTGTGGATGCATTCTGGGAGGGAGTCTCAGTGTTCTGAGAGGGAGTTTCAGTGTTCTGAGAAGGAGTCTCAGTGTTCTGAGAGGGAGTTACATCAGGAGTAGGTGTAACATCGGGAGTTGTGTCCGGAGTGTTTGCGGGAACGTCTACTGTGCCGTTGCCGATTGTGCCGATAAGACCGCTCATGTCAATGTCATTGCCGTCTTTATCAACAAAGCGTACATGCAATTCCTGTGTACAAGAAGCAAATGCGAAAAGCATACCTGCAACAAGAACGAGAGAAATTACTCTCAAAATATTTTTCTTCATTAGGTATATACCCCTTTCAATTATACGGCAACAGCCGTTGTTTGTGGTGCTGCATGTAATTTTACATGCAATACATAAATAATTTACAACATAATAAAAAAATTGTCAAGTCTCTTTACAAAAATATCGATTACAATTTCTGTAATTTTGTCTCTTTTAACAATCAGTATGAGAAATTTGTGTAATTTGTGGTAGAAACAAGGGTTATTTCCACATCTGTGTTTATGGTGATACCCTTCTTTACAGATGCATCCTTAAGGCTCATTACACATTTTACATAGGTATCGTAAGCCACAACTTTTCCGTCGGGAGAAAAGGTTGCCTTCGCATAGCTTCCCGAATATTTTACGGCTATATTGTTTCTCTCAACAGTTGCACCGACCTTGGGAGCATAAGTATTTACCACATCGTCAACTGTAATGAAATTGAATATCTTTGCATAAGAACCCGTAGATTTTGTGGGATTTTCCGCCTCGGGCATTTCCACTGTCACAACATAATTTGTACCTTCAACTGTGACATTTATGCTCTTGATATCTTCATATAAGAGATTTGAAACATATCTTTCCCCGTCGGGAGACATAATTTCAGTACAAGAGCTACCCTTTGTCGCATTCTTGGTTTCCACCTCTTCCGAGAGAAGTGCACCCTTAACAAAACCGACAAGAGTGTTTGCAAGCTGATTTGAAAGCTTGATATCCGATACTGTGGTGAGCTTTTCTCTTTTGAAAGCAGGCATATTCTCTTTTATGCCGTTAAGATTATTGTTAAAAAATTCAAGAAGCTCTGTCTTTGACATTTCAAGGGGAGTTTTTGCCTGAGAAGGAGCTGTGGTGGTTTCTCCCGAATTTTCAGAACTGCTCACTTCAACCGTAGTATTTTCCTGTTCAACGGGTGTACTTAAAGTGGGAACGGTATCATTGTTTTCGGTAGGTGCAGGTACGGGAGTATTCCCCTTGTTGCCTTCAGGTAAAGTAATCTTTATTTTCATGCAGGAAGAAAAGCACATCACCGAAACGAGCAACACGCAGATACACGCTGCAAAAGGATGTTTTTTCATGATAATATCCTCCGATATAATTTTATTACATTTAATTTACAACATCTGCCCGTCTTTGTCAACGGTGAAACACATTTCCAATTTCTTTATCTTGACTGTTATTAAAATTATATATATAATTACATTAGTACATGAAAGGAGATGTCAGCATGAAAAAAATGCTGTCATTGATACTCAGTATCATTATAACGTTAAATATTACTTTCACAGCAGCGGCTTTTGACATTTTTTATCATGCTGCTGTCTCCCCTGTCATAAATTCCGTCTCAGCTTCTCAGGACGGAAAAACATTTACGGTGTCATTCACTTCTTCTCTTACAGATGCGGAAACGGTAAGAAGTGCTACTTTCGATGCAATAAAAGAGCTTCTCGGAAGCGAAGAAAAGCTGATGTCTTCACAGTACGGTTATCTTGCCTGCGAAACGGTGAATTACTGTCAGATAAGCCTTGACGGAGAAAATTTTATTTCTGTAAAAAGCACGAAAGAAAACGAAGGAACATTTGAAATTGATCTTCACTCCGACATTCTTATACCTCTTAAAAATTCCGGTGAGGACATTTTGTCCCTTGCCGACGGTTTTACTTTTTATTTAAGAGTTCTTACCGCCTCAGAAAACCACACGGAGTCTCCCGAAACGGTATTTGTATTTTCGCAAGGAGAGAAAACACAAGGAACGGGCAGCCCCTTCGGATATATTGAATATGTCCTGCCCGAGGGCACGGAAAATCCCGAAGGGAATACCGTATTTTTTGACCCGCCGCTGAAAGAAGACTTAAAACTCGTATCTCCTGCAAGAACAGGTTACCTTTTTTACGGTTGGGAAAATGAAAACGGAAAAAGCATCAACAAAATACCTGCCGGTACGGTTTGTGCCAGAGTAATTTCCCGTTGGCTTCCCATGACCTATGAGATAAATTATTTTCTTACCACCCATCACGACCCGTCCTTCAACTATTCCTTCGGCAGAGCCGACAACTCCAAAAATCCCACCGAATATACCGTGGGTACTTCCGTTGTCATAACGGATATAGCCTCCCCCGTGGCAGGCTTTACCTTCGCAGGTTGGTACTATGAGGAGGATTTTTCAGGTGAAAGAGTGACGCAAATAAAAGAAACCGACACGGGTGTAAAGCTTCTTTATGCAAAATGGATATCCGAAAAGGAAACGGAAAAAGACAGAGAAGAACTGCGACAGGAGTTCATAAAAAACGGTCATTACGGCGATATTGACGATGACGGTGTCGTTTCGGCTTATGATGCAAGGCTTATCCTGAGATATGTAGTAGGTCTTGAGGACATTGCCCCTGAACATATAAAAAGAGCAGACTACACGGGTTCGGGGAAGGTCTCTTCAGCAGATGCAAGAACTACTCTCAGAATTTCCGTGGGTATTGACGACATATATACCGTACTTCTTCAGAACGGTGTTCTGCCGTAATACCACACGGCTTATTACAAAAATACAGATTATACTCTACGGGGTGTTTTTTTAATGAAAAAAGCATTATCACTGATTTTATGTTTGATTATGATATTTACCGTACTGCCTGTTTCCTTTGCCATGGAAACGGGTAAATATGTTGTGATAAAAGACATTGCAGTGGTTTATGCAAGTCCTGCCGTTACAAGCGAAAAACTGGCAGAAGTCACTTTTAATACAGTACTTGACATAACCGAAATCAGAAGCAACGGCTTCGGCTATGTCACCCTCTCAAAAGACGGCGTAAACGGCTGGATACAGATGTCCTATCTTGAAGCACTTGCCGCTCCAGAAGTTTCAACGGATGTTACGGGAATATTTCTCAATTCTCTGCCAACAAAACTCACATACACAGACGGCATTGAGGAGCTTGACCTTACGGGTCTTTCGGTTTATGCCAGAAAAAAAGACGGTTCCTCTTATCCCGTATCAGATTACAGAGTATATGCCCCCGAAATGAAAGTACCGGGAGAAAAAAGTATAACAGTCACCTATTCTCCCGATAAAGTCAACACATTTTCGGCTTTCTTCACCGTATCTGTCATAAGAGTACCCGTGACAAAAATTTCCGTGGTTACACTGCCCCAAACCGAGTATCTTGAACACGGCAAGCTTGACCTCGGAAAACTCAGCGTAACAACAGAATTTTCAAATCCCCTTATGAACGAAACTCTCACCTTTGCAGAAATGGCAAATAACCCCGATTATTCAATTACGGGCTGTCACGGAGAAACACACGGGGATGCTCTCGAAAAGGGCAGACACACATTTACGGTAATGTACAAATATCCCGACATAACCTGTTCTTTTACGGTGGATGTCACTCCGAGAAAGCTTACGGGGCTTAACCTCATAAAAGAGCCTGACATACTCACCGTTTACGACAACACGAAAATCCCTGCCTTAGACGGGCTTATACTTGAAGCGGTATACGACAACGGAGAAAAGGAAGAAATTCCCCACTATTTATGCGAAGCTGTCTGTGACCCTTCGGAATTTATCATAGGCCCCGATAACGAAGTGAAGGTATATTTCGGCGACCTTTTTGTAACTTTAAGCTTCGTTTATCTTGATGCTCCTGCTGAACAGGGTATAAAATTAAAAATTCCCCTTGTACTTACATTTTACAAGGGAGAGATAATAGATATGTCCGAGCTTAAGGTATATCTTTATTATACTGACAATTCTTTTATTGAGGTAACCGATTATGAGATAACGGGAATAAACTATTCCATGATGGGTTCACAAAACATAGCGGTAAAATACAAGGATTATTCCGAAGTATTTACAATATACATCACCCCTTATTTCAGTAAAGGTGACATTGACGGCGACGGCGATATAACTTCCGGAGATGCCCGCCAGGCACTCAGAGCCTCCGTAGGACTTACCACTCTTGCGGGAATGACTTTCTTCGCAGGCGATGCCGACAGAGACGGAAGCATATCTGCAGCCGATGCAAGACTTATCCTTCGTGCCTCCGTCAAGCTTGAAAACCTGTATATAACACTGTAACAAATAACAACACGAAAGGAAGCAATACCATGAGCAAGAACAACAAAAACAACAAACCCGTTGAAGAGGAAATTGAAATTTTTGAATTCGTCGACGACGAAGGTAACATTGAAAAATTTGAAATCCTCGATTTTATCGAATTTGAAGGCAAGGACTATGCCGTACTTCTCCCCGTAACAGAAAACGAGGATGAAGATGTACAGGTGCACATTCTTGAAGTAGTTGAAGAACTGGATTCCGAATATGACACATATATAGGCATAGAAGACCAGGAAACCGTAGACAAAGTATACGCTGTCTTCATGGAAAAACACAAGGAAGACTTCAACTTCATCGATTAAAGCATAATTTAACAGTCTTTGACTGCTGATTTATGATTTATTCTCTGTATTTCCCCATAAGTGCCGAAAACAGAGTTTTGGCTGAGGGTGGGGTATAGCTTATTGCGTTAGCACCGGCTTCCACGGTTGCGGCGATGCTCTCCGGTGTGGGGCCTCCTGTTGCTATTATCGGCACATCGGGGAAGCGTTCTCTTATTTTTCTGACAAGTGAGGGAGTTTTATCTGCAGCGGCGACATTGAGAATGGCTGCACCTGCATCAAGTCTTGCCTTTATATCCGTATCCTCACTTACCACCGTAATTACAACGGGGACATCAACTGCCTTTGCAACTGCAAATATGTTGAGGTCTGACACGGGAGCATTGAGAACAACTCCGCATGCACCCTGTGCTTCCACATCCTTTGCAAGTGCCACTGTACGCACACCCTGTGTCGTGCCGCCTCCCACACCGCAGAAAACGGGAGAATATGCACCCTTTATAATAGATTCGGAAATAGCCACCTGAGGCGTAAACGGATAAACCGCAAAAACGGCATCGGCATCACAGTTTCTGATAATGGCAATGTCCGTTGAAAATATGAAAGTTTTAAGTCTTTTTCCGAAAACGCTGATACCGCTTGCACGTCTGGCTTCCTCGGGCACTTTTATTATGTTATGTCTCAGCCTGCTTTCATATTCGGGAATTTTAGACTTCATTTCAAAAGAATCTTTATTCATTTTCTCATCTCCTTGATAGTATTTTAACATAAAAACCGTACTTCGGTCAACAGTGAAAGAGTTATGCCATGTTTAAGAAAGTTTATCTTGAAATAACCAATGTATGCAATCTTGACTGCACCTTCTGCCATAAAACAATAAGAAAAAAACACTTTCTCCCGGAGGAAGAATTTATCTTTCTTGCAAACAAGATAAGAAAACATTCGGAATACCTATATTTTCATCTTATGGGAGAACCGCTTCTACATCCTCTGACAG
This sequence comes from Oscillospiraceae bacterium, assembly GCA_015065425.1. Classification (GTDB taxonomy): domain Bacteria; phylum Bacillota; class Clostridia; order Oscillospirales; family Acutalibacteraceae; genus RUG806. Next base: position 832 of record SVQH01000027.1, on the reverse strand, counting down.
GAAGATTTCTTGAAATTGCAGGCTCTCTCGGTTTCAGAGTAACCATAGCCACAAACGGTGTACTGATAAAGGAACGGGAAGATGAACTTTTAAGACATCCTCTTTACAAAATTACATTCTCCCTTCATTCTTATGAGGGAAACACCATGGACATACCACTTGAACAGTATCTTGACAATATCATGTCTTTCTGCAAAAAGGCTAAAAAAAACGGTACTATATGCGTTCTGAGATTATGGAACGAGGGAGGAGAAAATTCTCTCAACAAAAAAATAATTTCAGTGCTTAAAGAAAATTTTATATTCAAAGAAAACCGAAAAGGCTATACCCTTTCGGATAAAATATATCTTGAAACGGCTCAGCGTTTTACATGGCCCGATAAAGAAGCCCCAACGCAGGATGTACATTTCTGCATGGGGCTGAGAGATCATATAGGGGTATTATGCGACGGCAGTGTTGTCCCCTGCTGTCTTGATGCAGAGGGCGATATAACACTGGGAAATTTATTCACTGAAGAACTTACAGATATAATAAACTCTGCAAGAGCCAAAGAAATTTATAAAGGCTTTTCCGAAAACCGCTGCACGGAAGCCTTGTGCCAAAGATGCCAATATGCCACAAGATTCAAGTAATAAATCAGCGGACTTTTCACTACGGTAAAACTAACCTCCGTAGGGGACGACGCTCACGGTGTCCCCTACGGAAACTCAAGGAAAATTCATATATAAATTATGATTTAAGCGGATATCTTCTTCAGTCTTCTGCCCTGTTTTCTCCAGCTGAAAATTACTTCGGGAGAAGCGAAGATTTCATCGAGCTTTTTCATGAAGGG